>CAJMPY010000001.1 GCA_905215385.1 uncultured bacterium
CCAACATCGGCTGGATGGCATGGGCCAAGGACGGCGGGGAGGCCGGCACCACCGGCTACGGCAGGAGCGTCGAGGCCGTCCAAGTCAGGCTCGTCAGGAAGGGCGACGCCGCCCCCTCGTCCGGCGGCGCCAACGTCGACTACGCCTTCAAGAAGAAGCCCATGTCCCTTACCTACCGCGCCCACGTCTCCAACGTCGGCTGGCAGGGCGCCGTGGCGGACGGGGCGACCGCCGGCACCACCGGCCGCGGCCTCGCGCTCGAGGACCTCAAGCTCTCGCTCGACAGCTCCGACTACTCGGACGGCTCTTCCGTCCAGATCGACGCCCACGTCTCGGGCATCGGCTGGCAGGGCTGGGACACCCCCTCTGCGTCCGAGGGCGGCACCACCGGCCAGGGCCGCGCCGTCGAGGCGGTGCGCCTGAGGCTCACGGGCTCCCTCGCGAAGGACTACGACGTCTACTACCGCGTCCACGCCTCCAACATCGGCTGGATGGCATGGGCCAAGGACGGCGGGGAGGCCGGCACCACCGGTATGTCGTGTTCCCTCGAGGCTATTCAGATTAGGCTCATTAAGAAGGGCGCTTCCCGTCCTGATACGTCGGGATATTCACATCTTGAAATACCTACGGTAACGTATTCCTCTCAGGTGAAAGGTGCTTGGCAGAATTCTGTTTCTGCCGGAGTGGTGTCCGGTACAACTGGTCAGGGAATTCCCATCACCGGGTTTTCGGCTAAAACTACTTCATCTGTTGCCGGTGGGATTAATTATCAACTGCTTTTTTCAAATGTAGGCTGGACTTCTGGCAAATCAAACGGAGGACAGCTTTCGTCTACCGCTAAGTCCAATTCGGTTGAGGCTATAAAAATCTGTCTTTCTGGTGACTTGGCATCTTATTTTGATGTTTGGTACAGGGTCCATGTCGATAACGTCGGTTGGCTTGGTTGGGCTAAAGATGGTGCTGTTGCCGGCGGTACCGGCTATGGGGTGCATGTTCAGGCCGTCCTAGTGCGCCTTACAAGAAAAGGTGCCAATGCACCCGGAAGTACCATTAAGCCGTGTTTGCTTGGGCAACCTTTTGCACTTGCAAATCCAATGTAGAAGAAGATTGTAGAGCTTGCTCGACAGGTACCGTCTCCTGGTCCTGGTTTGTGCTCTGAGTGGATTGCAGATATTTATGAGCGTGCCGGATTTAGGAACGTCCATACAGATGCCTGCGATTACTACTGGGATTATTGTAAATACACCGATTATTCTCTGCTGAAAGTCGGAATGGTCATTGCCGTTCCTTCGCATACGCATATACGCATGGGCAGCATTTACGGTCACGCTTGTCTTTATATCGGCAATAATCAGGTAATGGATAACGTCGGTCAGATTAGGACACTCGATATGGCGTACTGGTTGGATTATTATTCGACCTCATACAAGCCAAAATGGGGCTGGTATGACAGCGTGTCGCTTGCATGGCAGATCGAAAGTCGTGTCTTCACACAGGTTCTAGTAGATGCTCTGATTTAAACGAACGGGTCGTTTTGCAACGGTCCGTTCGTTTCTATTTTAGTGTCATTCACGTTTTCGGTATTTAAGCAATTGCCGAAACGGTAAATAATGATGCTAAAGATGGTCGAGTGATGGGGAGTCGAATGAAAAAGGCGCAAAGACTGAGCTCTTCCATTTTCTTATGTATCCCCTGTGTATAAATGAGACTCTTTTATAATGCGGTTTGGTCTAATGATGGTTTAAGGACAGGACGGTAAAAAATGAAAGGCATCATCCTCGCCGGCGGGTCCGGCACGCGCCTGTACCCGCTCACGCTCGTGACCTCCAAGCAGCTGCTGCCGGTCTACGACAAGCCCATGATCTACTACCCGCTGTCCACTCTCATGCTGGCGGGCATCCGGGACATCCTGGTCATCTCCACGCCCACCGACCTCCCCAACTTCGAGCGCCTGCTCGGGGACGGCTCGCGCTACGGAGTGAACCTCTCCTACGCCGAGCAGCCCTCGCCGGACGGCCTGGCGCAGGCCTTCACCATCGGCGAGGAGTTCATCGCCGGCGAGCCGTGCGCGCTGGTGCTGGGCGACAACATCTTCTACGGCAACGGCCTGTCCCGCCACCTGACGCGCGCCGTCCAGAACGCCGAGTCGGGCCGCGCCACGGTCTTCGGCTACCACGTGGACGACCCCGAGCGCTTCGGCGTCGTGGAGTTCGACGGCGAGGGGAGGGCCGTCTCCATCGAGGAGAAGCCCGACGAGCCCAAGAGCTCCTACGCCGTCACCGGCCTTTACTTCTACCCGGGCGACGTGGCCGCCAAGGCGCACAGGGTCGAGCCCTCGGCCCGCGGCGAGCTGGAGATCACCGACCTCAACCGGATGTACCTGGAGGAGGGGACGCTGTCCGTCGTCACCCTCGGCCGCGGCTACGCGTGGCTCGACACCGGCACCATGGAGAGCCTGCACGAGGCCGCGGAGTTCGTCCGCGCCGTGGAGCACTCCCAGGACCTGCCGGTGTCCGTGCCCGAGGAGATCGCCTGGGAGAACGGCTGGATCACGACCGCCGAGCTGGAGGAGGCGGCCAAGGCCTACGGCAAGTCGGTCTACGGCCAGCACCTGAAGAAGGTCGCCGCCGGCGAGATCGTCAACAGCCCGCGCGAGTACTAATTGCCCGGTGAGAGGGGATGAGAGATGATCGACATTCTGGAGCGCGATGGCCTCTCCGTCGAGCTGCTCTCATCCCTTTCTTATAAAAGCGAGCTGGGGATATCGCTTAAGAAGAACCTGCATTATTTTGATCGGGACCTTCTGCTTGCTGAGCTCTTTAAAGCTAATGAGTGGTATCAAGGCCAAACGGCATTGGTTGACTTGCCTATAGACAGTCGAATTAAATCTCTTCAGTCTATCAAGCTTAAGTTGGACCGTTATTGGCCCGATCATCAAGTGCGTAAAGTCTTTAATGACCTGCTCGGCTTTCGATCCATTGTTGATTCTTATGATTCCGTTCTTGCGTTAAGCGGGTCTGTTTTTAAAGTCGTTAATCTGTCTGCTGGAAAAGCCATAGACGACGGTTATCGTGGCGTTCATCTCTATTATGTGCGTGAAGCTCGCTGTTATCCGGTAGAGCTTCAGTACAATACCTTCTTTGATAGGCAGTTAAATAACTGGCTTCACAAGTATTTGTATAAGAAGACCGCTGATTCGTCGATTGGTGCCTTCTTGCGAATGCGTTACGAGGCCGGTTTGATTCATGATGAAGCCGAGTTTAGAAGGGAGTTGGCTGATGCGCTATCTAGTTGCTAAGTGGTTTTCTAAGCAAGGTTCGCTGGTGATGGCCGTTAAGCCCGGCAAGGAGCTTGTCGAGATGATGCGAAGGGTGCAGGGTCGTTTTGGCACCTCTGACCTTCAGCTCGTTACCATCAGTCGTCCTTCCGCATATGGCGAGTACGAACCGTTTGAGTTTGTCCATTCCGAAGAGCAGCTTGTAGCACGTCTTGAACAGCAAGCTGCTTAAATAAGGAGAATAATGTCTGAGATTTTTGAACCCAGGAACATCATCGTCACGGGCGGCTGCGGCTTCATCGGCAGCAACTTCGTCCACTATGTCGTGAACAGCCACCCCGGCGTGCACGTGACCGTCCTGGACAAGCTGACCTACGCCGGCAACCCCGAGAACATCGCGGGCCTGCCCGAGGATAGGGTCGAGCTCGTCGTGGGCGACATCTGCGACGCCGAGCTGCTCGACAGGCTCGTCCCCGGCCACGACGCGATCGTGCACTACGCCGCAGAGAGCCACAACGACAACTCCATCGCCGATCCGGAGCCGTTCCTGCGCACCAACGTGGAGGGCACCTTCCGCCTGCTGGAGGCCGTCCGCAAATACGGCATCCGCTACCACCACGTCTCCACCGACGAGGTCTACGGCGACCTGGCGCTCGACGACCCCGCCAAGTTCACCGAGGAGACGCCGTATCGCCCGTCCTCGCCGTACTCGAGCACCAAGGCCAGCTCCGACATGCTCGTGCGCGCCTGGACCCGCACCTACGGCCTGCGCACCACGATCTCCAACTGCTCCAACAACTACGGCCCCTACCAGCACGTGGAGAAGTTCATCCCCAGGCAGATCACCAACATCGTCGACGGCGTGCGCCCCAAGCTCTACGGCAAGGGCGAGAACGTCCGCGACTGGATCCACACCGAGGACCATTCCTCGGCCGTCTGGGACATCCTCACGAAGGGCCGCATGGGGGAGACCTACCTCATCGGGGCTAATGGCGAGAAGAACAACATTACCGTGCTCCGTATGATCCTCGAGGCGATGGGAAAGGACCCCGAGGACTTCGACTGGGTCGCCGACCGCCCCGGCCACGACCGCCGCTACGCCATCGACAGCACGAAGCTCCAGCGCGAGCTCGGCTGGAGGCCGGCCCACACCGACTTCGCCGAGGGCCTGAAGCAGACGATCGACTGGTACGTCGCCAACGAGTCCTGGTGGCGCCCGGCCAAGGAGGCCACCGAGGCCAGGTACAAGGCACAGGGCCAGTAGGAGGGGAGAGACATGGCAGACATCGCATTCGAGAAAGACCTCTCCGTCGCCGAGACCGGCATCGGGGGCCTGAAGGTCGTCGACCTCGCCGTCCACGGCGACTCGCGCGGCTGGTTCAAGGAGAACTGGCAGCGCGCCAAGATGACCGCCCTGGGCATCCCCGACCTCAGGGTCGTCCAGAACAACATCTCCTACAACGAGAAGAGGGGCGTCACCCGCGGCATCCACGCGGAGCCCTGGGACAAGTTCATCTCCGTGGCCCGCGGCAGCGTATTCGGCGCCTGGGTGGACCTGCGCGAGGGCAGTTCCACCTACGGGAAGGTCTACACGACCGTACTCGACCCGAGCAAGGCCATCTACGTCCCGCGCGGCGTGGGCAACTCCTTCCAGGCGCTCGAGGACGGCACCGCCTACACCTACCTGGTGGACGCCCACTGGTCCCTTGAATTGAAGAAGACCTACACCTTCGTGAACCTCGCCGACCCCGAGCTCGCCATCGAGTGGCCGATCCCGCTGGACCAGGCCACCGTATCCGAGGCGGACCTCAACCACCCGATGCTCAAGGACGTCGTCCCCATGGCGCCCAAGCGCACGCTCGTCACCGGCTGCAACGGCCAGCTGGGCCATGCGGTCCGCAGACTCGCCGAGGAGCTCGAGGCCGCCAAGGACTTCGACTTCTGCGATATCGACACCTTCGACATGTCCGACCCGGAGGCCTATTCGCAGTACGACTGGTCGCTCTACGGCACTGTGATCAACTGCGGCGCATACACGGCTGTCGATAAGGCCGAGACCCCCGAGGGCCGCGCCATAGCCTGGAAGGCCAACGCGACCGGGCCGGCGCTGCTCGCCCGCACCTGCGCCGAGCACGGCGTCACCCTCGTGCACGTGTCCTCCGACTACGTCTTCGACGGCACCGCCGAGGTCCACACCGAGGACGAGCCCTTCAGCCCGCTGTCCGTCTATGGCCAGACCAAGGCCGCCGGCGACATCGCCGTTGCCGGGTGCCCGCGCCACTACATCATGCGCAGCTCTTGGGTCATCGGCGAGGGCCACAACTTCGTCAAGACCATGAAGGGGCTGTCCGACCGCGTCGCCGACCCGGAGGACAAGCTGGAGCAGGTCACCGTCGTGGACGACCAGCTGGGCCGCCTGACCTTCACGCGCGACATGGCCGCCGCCATCTTCCACGTGCTGGAGAGCAAGGCCCCCTACGGCACCTACGGCTGCACCGGCTCGGGCGCCGTGAGGAGCTGGGCCGACATCGCCCGAGCCGTTTTCGAGGCCGCCAACGGCAACGGGGACAGGGTCGCGCCCGTCGGCACCGCCGACTACTACGCCAGCGCCGAGGGCCCCATCGCACCGCGCCCGGTGCACTCCGCGCTCGACCTTTCCAAGCTCGAGTCTACCGGCTTCCACATGCCCGACTGGGAGGAAGAGCTGGTGGAGTACCTTGAGGAGCTGATGCGGTGATGTCTGCACGCCACACTTTCGCAGTATGCGCGTATGGCCAGAGCCCATATTTAAAAGAATGCCTTGATTCTCTCAAGGCGCAAAACAATGAACGCAGCGATATTTTTATTGCAACTTCAACCCCAAGTGAGTGGTTGGATGATCTCGCTTCTCTTTATGGGGTGCGGGTGTTTGTAAATGAAGGCGAGTCGGGAATTGGTCAAGACTGGTCTTTTGCTTATTCCTGTGCAAATACGCCTTTCGTCACAATTGCCCATCAGGATGATGTATATTCACCCGATTATGCCTCATCTGCGGTTTCGTCCCTTTTAAGTGACCAGCGATCGCTGATTTATTTTTGTGATTACGGAGAGATCCGGGAAGGCAATATTGTCGATAAGAACTCGCTGCTATTTATCAAACGAATACTGTTATCACCACTAAAAAATCTAAATAATTCAGCTAGCCGAACGGCGAAGCGGGCGGTGCTTCGATTCGGTTCTGCAATTTGTTGTCCTGCGGTAACATATAATGTTGACAATTGCCCTAATCCTCCATTTGTTATTGGTATGAAGTCGAATCTTGACTGGGCAACTTGGGAGAGGCTGTCGAATCTCGAGGGATCGTTTTTATACGACGCCGATAGGATCTTAATGCATCATCGTATTCATCTTGGCTCTGCTACATCTGAGCTTATTGCTGATAAGTCACGTGATGTCGAAGACCTTGAAATGCTAAAGCGATTCTGGCCAGATTCTGTTGCCAAGGTAATTGAAATGATTTATGCAAGGGGAACAAAAAGCAATGAGCTCTGAGTTTAACGCGAAAAAAGTCTCTGTCTTGATTCCTGTCTACAACTCTCAGGCATACATCTCTCGTTGTTTGGATAGCATAATTGCGCAAACTTATAGCGAATGGGAGATTGTATGTATTGATGACGGCTCCAGCGATAGCTCTCCTTTGATTCTCGACGAATATCGTAGTCGGTATCCCGATAAAATCATTGTCGAGCACAGATCTAATGAAGGGGTTGCAGCCGCGCGCAATCGAGCTATCGCTCTTGCAACTGGTGAATACTTGGTATTTGCTGATAATGACGATTGGCTTGATGTCGACTACATCGACACGCTCCTTACAGCTGCCTTAAACTCCGGGGCAGATGTTGTTTGCAGCGGATATAAGCGCCCCAATAATAATGGTGACATTTTATTTTCAACTTCGCCTAAACCCGATACTGAATGGGGACCATATGTTGTTGAGGCCGCCTGGGCAAAGATATACCGAACAGATTATGTTCGAAAAAATCATCTTTGTTTTTTAGACACTAATATTGGCGAAGATTTATATTTTTCAATTCCTGCTATCGAGCTAACAAATAATATTCAGATTATTAGCTACTGCGGTTACAACTGGTTTTTTAATGAGAGCAGTGTTTCTAATACAAAACACCGCAGCTCTGATTCTCTGCTCTTTGAAGAAACTCTTAATAAAATCATACTCATGCTTAAGGCCAGAGGGCTCTTTCAAAGGCCAATTTTAATTCACTATATCATTAGACTTATTGTTTGGTTTCTGTTCTACACGGGCAAGAGTGACGGTGTTCAGAAAGCAAGAATCAACTATGATCACTATGTAATCTGGTTAGATTCAGAAGTTGTCGGATGGCGCCATGAATCGTTCGCTTCTTGCCAACACCCAACGGGGGACGCTATAAAGAATCGTTTAGCAGTCTGGCTTTTCGTGCGACATCCAAGATTGTTTGGCTGCATCCTTCATGTTTACGTTGGGTATTTTTAAAAAAGTGCGAGGCCTTGAAGATGAGGCTGCTCTATTGTGACCAAGGCACAGCGACCAGTTGGGCGCTTGCGAGCTAAGCTATGTCAAGCTCGGGAACCTGCTTCCCAAGGCTGCCAGGCTCAGTTTCGACTGATTCTTCCCGGTCGACCTTGCACTTCCGATGCCGCACGTGTGCTCCGAGCCCTGTGCCGCGATTGGCTTCTCGCCGCCAAGCGCGCTTCTTCGGGACGATACTCGGCGAAGGGACAGCGCTCCGCGATGCCCTGTAAGGCCTCGCCGACGGCACCGCGGAGCGCTGCTGGGCTCCTACGGTATGAAACGTCTCCGAACCTGAACCCATCGAAACATATCACTACCATTCCTTTGACTTGAAAAACGTCTTCCCCAGCGGCCCGAAAGTGGCTGCGGGGGAAGACGTTCGGCTATCCGCGGGAACGGCCCATCTGTTCAATGTATTCGGCTGAGATTGGAAGTCAACACCTAGTTAATGCTTGCCAAGAGTTAACCCATATTCATCCTTGAGCCTTTCATTGATCATATCGATGGGATATGTGTTCTTGCCGTCTCCTTGGTCTTGCCAGACCGAATGGCCAGTAAAGCCCTGCCAGCAATGGATATAGTACATTGATTTTTCCGAACGCAGCTCGGTCTGTCCTGTCAACGGTGAATTCGGAGCGAGAGGATCATCAAAATCATATCCTCGATGAACAATTTCATCAAACCAATACGCTCCAATATCTCCTAGGTCTTCGTATGCGCCGAAATAGATAGAGTCTTCTGCAAGTTCTTTAGCAATCTTCACATTTAGAAGGCAGCACCATTCGTTGATTCTGCAGGATCTTTTTTCATATTTGAAGCGATGGATATCTTTGAGCGTGTCAGCGCAGTACGTTATCGGCCATCTCGAGTTACTGGGAAGCTTGTGATTGGCAATCTCGGCAGGGCAACACCTATTGCTGAGGGGGCACCTCCAGCACTGTCCAAGATCACCAATGATAGCTGTGTTGTTAGTTATGGAATTAAGATACTTTGCAACAATATCTCCGGTAAATTGAACATCATCGTGAATCAATAGTACGTACTCTTTGTCGGTATTGTCCAACGCATATTGATACCGCATGTCCTCACGTTTGACTATATTGGGATTTACCCCCCTAAGGCGATAAAGAACATACATAATTCGATTGTGAAACTTGTTGAGTGAATCTGCTGAAAAATAATGAATGCCACAGTTGTTGGAATTTATATGCAGCTTAATATTGATTGGATTCATTGCTTCGAGGAATGCGGGATCTTGATACTTTTTAATCGTTTCAAGTCCTGAACAATCATCTTGAATATAGATCGTGTCTATATGTTGGCCGCAATACTTTTTTAAAGTTAGCAGGGTGTAAATTAAACTCTCTGGTTTTTTATACGATTGAATTGCAACATCAATCTTTTCAACATTCATACTGTTGCCTTTCATTTTGATGGCCATTGCGATAATCGCGTTTTGATCGAAACTATACTAATCATTATTCCGATTGCATATGAAATGGAAATAATGATACTGATGCTATTTGAGTCCTGATTTAGTAATAATCCAGTGGCCAATACGCTGCAACAAACCGGAGTAAAACTTGCGGCTATTGTACCTATGGTGTCTTTCATCAATATAAGTACGTCAACCAAAAAATATAGGCAGGCGTTTGTTGTGGCAACGGCTAACGCTCCATATAAAAGATTTGAATGAATTGAAATGCTGGGTGAGTATAAAAGCGACAAGGCAAACGACCCGAGAAAAGCGGAAGCAAGACAGCCTGCTATCAATAGAAGGAGAATAATTGCAATTATTTTATTTAGTAATTGTGAAATCCAGTCTTTATCGTGCACCCGCAATGCATCAGAAATTGGTTTATATAAAGGTGCATACAAGTAGTTTGCAATTGCTTGAATAACAACGGTGGGAGTTGCTACTGCTGCGTATACGCCAAGAAGTTCATTGCCGTATCTTAAGGCATAGGACTGCCGCGTTTGACTTACTACTAGCGAAATAAGAAGGCAAGAAATAAATCCAGGGAAACAGGTTCGAGCAATTCGTTTAATTTGGCAGACATTGTAGACGGCATGAGCTTGGGTGAATCTATTTGCTATTCTTCTATCATAAAAGATAACAACGAAAAGTGTGGTTAACGTCATTAGGATGATGCTGTTAAGTAGTGTATGAAATACAGATAAACCTATGCTGAATGATGCGACGATTAATACTCCACGTGCCATTTGGGATTTTCCCGCAATATCAAGGCGATCATTTCGTTGAAAAATGCCCTGATACACATCAATAAAAGTTTCAATTATTTTAAATATAATATACATTATTGTTGTAGGGTAATTTGCAATATCTACAGTGAACAATGTGTAAATTAGGCTGACAAGCAGACCCGCAGCACTGCATATAACTTTAAATCCAACAAAATCAGCCGCAGAATACTCCGTTTCCTTGCAGCCAACTTGCACAGGACGAGTTTTGAAAAAAACAATAGTGGAAGTGATGTTTCCAACTGCCATAGCTACCGCTAGAGAACCTGAATCAGAATAGCTTGTCGACAGCCTAACAACGAGTACCGTGGTCAACCATGTGCATACAAGATAGAAAAAAGACCCGATAGAATTCCAGAGCATGTTTTCTTTCAATGAAAGTGGCTGGTTTTTTTCTGCCTCCATTAATTACTCCTAGCAATTAATTTGATTTCGAATCAATCGTTGTATCTAAGTCTTAAAATGGAGTCTAAATATAACTCAGACGCATGTCTTTGGTTGGTTGATTTACGAAGTCCTTATGCAGGATGTAAATTCGCGGATATGTGTATCGGTGATGATTTCTTGCACTAAAATATACATGTTCAATTAAGACATCGAGAATGGATTTGCGTGTCCTATAGTCCAAGAACCATTGTTGCCATTCCGGCATATAATGAGGAAGAGTGCATAGAAAACACTATAATTGAGCTTAGACAGGTCGCGCCTAAGTTCGATTTTGTAGTTATTAATGACGGATCTCATGATCGCACGCTTTCTATCTGCAAGAAAATCGGCTGCAATATTATAGATATGCCTATTAACTGCGGCTTGACTGTTGGATTTCAGACTGCGGCTCGATATGCCCTCGACCATGGATATGACTATATGATCCAATTTGATGCCGACGGACAACATCGTCCGGAGTATTTGGCTGCTCTTGTTGAGAAGGCGGAAAATACTGGTTCCGATATCGTTATCGGTTCTAGGTTTCTGACTGTGCGCAAAGATAAGTCGATGCGCATGGTGGGCTCACGTATGATTACCGTCTTGATAAAGATGCTGACCGGTCGACGTATCAGCGATCCCACCTCGGGTTTCAGGTTGTTTGGTCGTTCCGTGCTCGATCGATATTACTACGACAATACTCTTAATCCCGAGCCAGAATCGATTGCTTTGTTTTTAAAGCAGGGCTATTCGGTCTCCGAAGTCCAGGTAACAATGCGTGAACGTCAGGGTGGCGAGAGCTATTTAAACCCAGTTAAGTCGATGCAGTATATGCTTAGGGTTTTCGCTACGTTGCTGATAGTTCAATGGTTTAGGTGATTATTATGTCATTTACACTGCGTGTTTTACTTATTGTATTTGCCGTCATCGTTTTCTATTTCGTTATTAGGAAACTAAAAAAGGCACAAATGCAGGTCTTAGACTCCTTATTTTGGATTATGTTCAGCACAAGCTTTGTTTTGCTTGGCATATTTCCTGAGATAGCTGTACACATTGCCGGTCTTTTAGGGTTTATGTCTGCCTCGAACTTTGTTTTCCTATATGTGATAGCTGTTCTGGTGGTTCGCGATTTCACTATCTCATTGAGACTAGCTAAGCAGGAAGAGCGATTGAATTCGCTGGTGCAGGCTGCTGCTTTGAATTGGAACAGCAACGACCTTAAATCATCCAATGACGGTCAATTGTGATTATTCGTAGCGGTAATGTCATCTTTTGACATATTACGTCGTGCTTCAAATAACTGTTGTGGTTGCCTCGCCTTGTCTTGAACATTGATGACAATGTGAAATAATTAATTGATTTAGCGCAACCAAACGGCGCTTTTATGTTCAAAAGCTTGAAAGGTTAACTGCCAATGTGGTTTGAATATACAGCGTGCTTCAGCGTCTGCCTTGCTTTTTTGTATTTACCGGGTTTGATCGCGCTTCTGCCCCTTAGGCTGAATCCAATAACTCTTATGGCGATTTCTCCTCTTCTGGGCGCTGCATGCTACGGTGTGCTTCCTATTGCGTACGGGCTGTGTGGCATACCCTGTACGACCGTTTCGCTTTTTGGACCTGCGCTGTGCGTGGCATTTTTGCTCAGCTTTGTTAGTGTGATTGCAGCTAGGCGTCAGTCCGATCAAAGGCAAAGCATTGAAACAGCAGATGTCGCTATTGTTTTTTCCACGCTTGCAGTAAGCGTTCTTTTGGTTATCGTCTTTTTTACCAAGAACCTCGATACTGCCAACTCGATTTTCCAAGCATTTGACAATGGGCATCATCTAAATAAGATTGCTACATTTATTGCCACTGGAAATTACTCGTCATTTGGCTTCACTGAATACACCGTCTCTCTTGGGTCTGTAGTGTCTCCTTACTTGGGAACAGAGGGGTTCTATCCTTCGGCTTGGCATGGCCTTGTCGCTATGTGCTGTTCTGCCGTGGGCGCAAATGTCGCCGTCGGCATTAATGCCGTCAACACCGCTCTAGTTGCCGTTGTGTTCCCGCTGGGGATGACGTATTTCATTTCTTGCATTTTCAAATCTCGTCGTTTAACGCTTGTAGCGTCAGTGCTCGTTTTGGCAGTCAGTTCTTCTGTTTGGGATTTCGTTTCGTTTGGACCGTTATACCCAATGCTGTACGCCTATGCGCTCGCTCCCTCTTGCATGGGTCTATTTGTCTCATGCTTTGATTATGAGGGCCTTTTTGGACTCATGGGCAAAATTGGCGCCATTGTTTTAGCGGGGATTGCAATTGGGCTTGCACAACCCTCAGGCATTTTTTTCATGGCAATTGCTCTTGCACCCTATCTGGTAAGTCGAATTTACTTTATAGCTAAGGATAAAGTTGGCGATCGCGTTGCCCTATATATTGCAAGTGGAGCTGCCGTCGTTGTCTTTTTTCTTTGGTTTGTCTGCTTTCGTTTGCCTGCGCTTCAGTCTACCGTTTCGTTTAACTGGCCAAAAACCGAGTCGCTGTTCCAGGCGGCTATAGATATAGCTTTCCTTTCGACCACGGACCATACGATTCAAATTGGCGTGGCATTGCTTGTTGCCGTTGGTCTAACAAAGCTTTGGAATTCCAGGGTAAACAGGTGGCTGGTATTTTCCTACGGTCTGGTGTGTCTTGGGTATTTTCTTTCGGTCTCTACTGAGGGTTTCCTAAAACACCTGTTCGGTGGTTTTTGGTACACAGATCCGCACAGACTTGGTGCAAATCTTGCCATTATGGCAACCGTTATAGCTTGTTTTGGTATCAAATGTATATATCAGAAACTTGTCCCGTTTATTGTTAAACATTGGTCGACTGAGGTTGCCAAGCGTTATACTCTATCTATTTTGTGTGTGTATGTTGCTATAATCTATCTTCCCAGTTTCGAGCTAAAAGGACTGCTTACCTGCAATACAAGTTTTGGTAACTATGCAAATACCGTAAGTCAAGAAAACCGCATTGACAATTCTCATGTTCTTACGAATGAAGAGCTAGTCTTTTCCCGTAAGGCACTGTCTATATTACCTACTTCCGCTGGTGTGATTAATGAGCCAAACGACGGTAGTGCATTTTTGTCTTCGCTTACAGGAATGAATGTGTACTATCGCAGGTTCAGCCTTCCTTCTTCTGATGCTGAAACTAAAGAGAGCCAGCTCATTAGGAACCATCTTTCCGAAATCAGTTACAACTGTGATGTTCGTAGCGCCTGCGATAAACTTGGTCTTAAGTACGTTTTGATTCTGGATTTAAATGAGCAAGATAATCCACATCATTTCTGGTCGTATTTTCCCGATCAATGGGAAGGTATAGAGACCATTGATGATGAAACGCCCGGATTTAAGACAGTATTGTCTGAAGGCAGCATGCGATTATATGAGATTGAGTAGATTCTTTATGTTTCGCGTATACTAGCCAATTGAAATTTATCAACCTCTCGCTTCTTTGTTTGTCAATCATGAAAGGCCAATTTTGAGTTCTCTTACTCCCTTAATTTCGGTGTTGGTTCCCATTTGTAACGTCGAGAAATATCTCGATGAGTGTCTTGGTTCGCTGCAGAATCAGACTCTCAAGGATATTGAAATCATTTGCATTAATGACGGCTCTACAGATTCTTCGCTAGACATCATTAATAAATTCGCTTCTGAAGACCCCCGTTTCGTTGTTATCGATAAGCCAAATTCTGGCTACGGTGACTCTATGAATCGCGGTTTGGAGATTGCAAAGGGCAAGTACATCTCCATCCTCGAGTCCGATGATTTTCTTGATGCTGATGCCCTTAAATATATGTTGACCGAAGCCGAATCTCGTCAGCTAGAGGTCTTTAAATGTAATTTCTGGCTTTATTGGTCCAAGCCCGACGTTTCCCGTGGGTATCGTACGGATCTCCTATTCAAGCTTGCTACTCCTGAGATGATTGCCTTGGGTGCACATCGTCCGTTGGATTATCCTGATATTTTTTGGGCTAAAGCTTCTATTTGGTCCGCGTTGTATCTCAAGTCATTCCTTGATGAAAATGAAATTCGTTTTAATCCCACCCCTGGCGCTTCTTATCAGGATTTAGGTTTTACCTTCAAAGTTTTTTCGTGCGCGCATCGCGTTGCCTATTCAGGACGTGCGTTTCTACACTATCGCCAAGATAATGAAAAGTCTTCTGTTAACTCTCCGGGTAAGGTTTATTGCGTTTGCGACGAGCATGATGAGATCTCTCGGTTTATTGATGAGAAGCGTCCCGATTTAAAGGCGGCGCTTGGGCCCGTACGAGCACACACAAAGTTCCTCAATTACCGCTGGAATTATGATCGTCTTGGCGATGAGCTTAAGCCTGAGTTCCTTGAGCGTTTTTCAACTGAAATGCGTCAGGAAATCGAATCGGGTTATATTGATCGACGTTATTTTGATCGATCCATTTATTGTGATCCCGCCGGCGAGGGCTTTCTATACTTTGAACCGTGGGAGATTGACGAGATTGATTGGATTGCCAACGATCCCTCTTACTACGCTGCACATCGTGCCTGCGAGCATAGCTCGGGCAAACTGGAGACACTCAAGACATATTGGAATGCTGGTGGCTTAAGCTATGTCTATCGTGCGCTCCGCGGAAAGCACTAACTGCGTTCCTTTGCCTACTTCTATAGTTAATAAAGCTATTAAAGGTTCCATGATGGTGCAATCATCATGGAACCTTTAAATATCAATTGTTTGAAATAAAAGTCGCGCAGGATCGAAGCTTTTTCTGGATTGGCTCAATGATGAGTGGGTCCACGACCGACGCTACCGCTAATGCCAATCCGTAGGCCACGGCTGTTGCTAAAATCCAAGTCGCTAGCCTAAGAGGCCATGCGAGTGCCGCATACCCACCGTTTAATGCTCCAGCATAGATAACATTAGTTGCGAATTCTATCGTTGCGTATTGTAGGAGATAGATCGAATATGACCTTTTTGCGGCCCATTCAATAGTTTTCGAAAGCGATTGTGATTGTAGTTTGATTTCATCAAATGCAACGAATATAGCCACGGTCACAATCATCCAGTTGAAACTTGGGTCAGATCGTTCAAGTCCAAAATATGCGCTCATAATATCGACGATAAAGAATAAGATGCCTGCTGTTTTAATAAGCCGAGCTTCGTGCTTATTCAATAACGGGCTAATGCGCTTGACGAAATACCCCATGCAAAAGAATGTGAAATACGTTCCTCCGATCAGCGATCGAGGGATTATGTTCTGAAGCATACTAACCGCGGCAGCAAGGGTGACATGCAGGGAGTTGGTGAGTAAGGAGTTTGCAGCAGAAGAAAGTCCACCCCATGCATAGATTCCCAAAGTTACGAACAGGACAATTTTGCAGGTGCGGTCATCAAGAGCGTCAAACATTTTGGACAGTACCGGTGCTACCAAAATGCATGGAATGAGTGCTGGGACAAACCACCAGCCACCTTGAACAAGGCTGCTGGTATATCGGATGTAGTTGGTATCCTGAAGTGAGCCAGTCGCCGCTTTGTAGGTGTATAAAAGCGCAGCATAGACAAAGATGGGCAGAAGCAGCGATAGAGCCTTGCCGAAGAGGTACTCCTTGTAGCTTTTCTTTAGAGGCTTCAACGCGAAATAGCCCGACAGACAGAAGAAAATCGGGTCACAGATAATTGCGGCCGTACTTGCTATTGCGCTAGCGTTGATGTTTCGAAAACTGCCCAGTTGCGGTGCAATGTGAACAACAACAACTAGAAACATCGAGAGGGCTCTTAGAAGATCCCAGTTTGTAAGGCGCTTTTTCGTGTTCATTGAAGTCTACTCACCTTTTGAATTACATGTTTTGTATACCTGCAGCTCCCACTGTTTCTTCTCGACCTTGGCGACCGAGTCGAGGATGAGGCCCGTAGCCAGGCTGAGGCCGCACAGGAACATGAACGATGCTGCGAGCATGGCGGTTGGGAAGCGGGGCACCAATCCGGTGCGGAGGTACTCAATAATAATCGGAATGCCGAGCGCGAGCCCTATGGCGGCGAAGAGCAGCGCGATGAGGCTGAAGAACTTGAGCGGGCGGTAGTCCTTGAAGAGCGTGCCGATCATGGCGATGACCTTGATGCCGTCGCCGACCGTGTCGAGCTTAGACTCCGATCCCGCGGGGCGGTCCCTGTACTCTACCGGGATGTCCTTGATGCGCCAGCGGTGGTCGACGGCGTGGATGGAGAGCTCGGTCTCGATCTGGAAGCCCTCGCTCAGAACGGGGAACGTCTTGACGAACGGCTGGCTCATGGCGCGGTAGCCCGTCATGACGTCCTCAAAGCTGTAGCCGTAGATCCACTTGATCATGGAGCGGACCAGGTCGTTGCCGAATCCGTGGAAGGCGCGCTTGTTCTCCTCGGCGTAGGTGCCGTTGGACAGGCGATCGCCCACGGTCATGTCCGCCTCGCCCGCGATGATAGGGTCGCAGAGCGCGCGGGCCGATTCGGCGGGGTAGGTGTCGTCGCCGTCGACCATGAGGTAGCAGGCAGCGTCGATGTCGCGGAACATCTGGCGGCAGACGTTGCCCTTGCCCTGGCGCGGCTCGAGGCGCACGGTGGCGCCATGCTCGCGCGCGATTCGGGACGTGCCGTCGGTCGAGTTGTTGTCGTAGACGTAGACCGTGGCTCCGGGGAGTTCGCGGTGGAAATCGTCTATGACTTTACCGATGGTGACGGCCTCGTTATAGCAGGGAATGATAACCGCTGTGTTTGTATAGTCCAAGATGAATGCCCCCATAACTTATTACGGGTTGTTAGTATACCTGCCGTCAGATGCCTGTATTTGATATGGGGTACTTTTCCAGATTTGCATCGCTGGGTTAGTTGCCGTCTTTGAAGGCTATACTTTCCACTGTTATGAATTACGAGACAAGGAGATGGTCCGTGACTGACAGCGTAGATAGTCAGAAAGCGGTGGCTAAGCCGGCCTCTCACGCTAAAAATGATTTCGAAAAAGACAAATACATCCTGAGGCAGCTTGTCACTAAGGATTTTAAGATTAAGTATCGTCGCAGCGTTTTGGGCGTTGCGTGGTCGGTGCTCAATCCACTTCTTATGATGGTCGTCATGTCCATTGTTTTCTCGACCATTTTCGGGCAGAGTCGTAATGGATCAATTACGCCCGAGATGTACCCGCTGTACCTGATCGTCGGCAACATTACATTCTCGGTTATGTCCGAGTCGACGAACCAGGCGCTCATGTCTATCATCGCGGCGTCGTCCTTGCTTAAAAAGGTTAAGGTGCACCGCTGGGTGTTCCCGGTTCAGAAGGTGCTATTCTCGCTCGTTAACTTTGCCTTCTCTCTGGTTGCCGTCGCGCTGGTTATGCTGTGGTTCCATGTTCTTCCTACCTGGCATTTAATCTTGCTGCCGGTTTGCCTGTTTTTGCTTATGTGCTTTTGCATGGGCTTGGGCATGATGCTCTCGGCGCTTGCCGTATTCTTCCGTGATGTTATGCACCTGTGGACCGTCGTTATCACCGCGTGGATGTACCTGACGCCTATCTTCTGGACCACCGATTACATTAGCCAGATGGCCCATTGGATTCAGGTGTTGGTTGTTGTGAATCCCATGTACAACTACCTGCAGTTCATGCGCGATATATTCTTGTTTAACACGACGCCTTCCATGTTAACGCTAGGATTTTGCGTGTTCTGGGCCGTTTTTGCTTTAGTTGTTGGTTACGCCGTGTTCCATAAGACCGAGCACAAGTTTATTCTCTATATTTAAGGAGCGCTGTTATGTCTGCGACTACGGTTGATTACAGCAAGCAGCCTCTTGCTGTTGAGGTTAAAGACGTCACTATGATCTTCAATATGGCGTCTGAGTCTTTGACGAACCTCAAGGAATACTTTATTAAGCTTGCAAAGCACGAGCTCTTCTTTGAAGAGTTCCGCGCGCTTAAGCACATCTCCTTTAATGTTCATCGTGGCGAGGTTGTCGGTCTGGTTGGTACCAACGGTTCCGGCAAGTCTACGATGCTTAAGATCATTGCCGGCGTTCTGGAGCCCAGTGAGGGCGAGGTTAAGGTTCACGGCAACATCGCCCCTCTTATCGAGCTGGGCGCCGGCTTTGATCCCGAGCTTACAGCGCGCGAGAACATCTACCTTAACGGTGCGCTGCTCGGTTATACCAAGGAATTTATCGATGCGAGCTTTGACGATATTATCGATTTCGCTGAGCTTAAAGACTTTGTCGACATGCCGCTCAAGAACTTTTCTTCGGGCATGGTTGCGCGTATTGCCTTTGCTATCGCTACTATTACCGAGCCCGATATCCTTATTGTTGATGAGACGCTTTCTGTTGGCGACGTGTTCTTTCAGCAAAAATGCGAGCGTCGTATTCAGCATTTTATTGAGAGCGGTGACGTGACGGTGTTGTTCGTTTCTCACTCCATGGAGCAGGTCGAGCGTATTTGCCAGCGTGCTGTTTGGATTGAGAAGGGCGACCTTCGTATGGATGGTCCCGTCGATGAGGTGTGTAAGGCGTACCACGACCAGTTTAAGTAGGTTATAATTAATTCCGCTGTGTAGACACGCTACTGGTGTGTTTGCATGGCTTTATGCTCCATTAGCTCAGTCGGATAGAGCAGGGGACTTCTAATCCCAAGGTCGACGGTTCGAATCCGCCATGGAGCACCAGTATTTATCGGGCCGTCAAAATGACGGCTCTTCTTTTATGGAGAAGCTAATGCGTACACTTTCGTCTGTTCGGATTGACGCCAACCATGAACTGCTTGAGAATGGTTTGACAAGTGTTGAGGATTGTCACTCCTTAAAACGAGTGCTAACGTATGGAACGTTTGACTTGCTTCATTACGGGCACATTCGCCTTCTTCAGCAAGCATCTAAGCTTGGTGATTATTTAATCGTCGGCCTTTCAACAGACGAATTTAATGCCCTTAAAGGAAAAAACAGCTTCTACTCCTATGATGTGCGGCGCGAGATGCTTGAAGCCTTGCGTTATGTCGACTTAGTTATCCCTGAAAATAATTGGGACCAAAAACCGAATGATATCAAAATGTATCACGCTGATATTGTATGCATGGGAGGAGACTGGGCTGGCGATCCTCGTTTTGAATCCTTAAGAGACATCTGTGATGTTGTCTACTTGAATCGAACTCCCGGAATCTCGACGACGGAAGTAAAGGACAGGCTTGCCCAATAAATTATGCCCCGCGCGTAGCGTGACAAACGCGCAGGGCATATTCGAGTCATTCAAGCAAGTGTTTCATGGCGAGATTTGATGAGCCATTTTCCAGTTCGTTATGATTGACATGCTGGAAATGGCTGTTTATGTCATTCGGAAGCTCGTAGATGTCTCCATAACGACTCCATAGGAACAGGTCAGGGTTATTTGGCTCCTCGAGCTCTGCACCTTCAAATGGTACCGTCCTAGTGGGGAAGAGATCTGCGATGGGATAGACCCATTGCTTTTGCTTTCCGTCATCCAAGTTATCGATAGCCCACATGACGGCCTTTGCGTACTGCTTTTCACATATGAGGCCCGCTGCTCTAGACTTCTCTAGGCAACGATCGTAATGCTTTTGGATTAGGTTATTATTTTCGCCCGAGTAATAAGGATCGTCTTCCCAAAATGACAATTCGTTGTCGGAGTCCATATCCTCCACCATTTGCGCGCGAAGTATTCGCTGCTCCTCGGCGTATTTGTTTTCCGTTGATGGTGCCCAGTCGTAAATGAACAAATCGAGGAAGCAGGGTATGTTTTCTTCGTTGTAGAGAAATCTGACTTGGCGACAATGGACGAAACGGTCGTAAACAATTGAAATCTTATATCGATTATCTTGTTGAACGACTTCACTCAGTTTTTCTAAATCATCACGCATTATGCCGAGATCCGTATCATCGTCCCAAGGAATAAACCCTTGGTGCCTTATTGCACCGATTAGTGTTCCGAAGTTAATCCAATACTTAATGTCGTTTTCTTTGCAGAGGACATCAAATTCCCCCAATAGCTTTCCACACCCAAGCTGTAAAAGCCTCAAGCCTCCAGTTGCCTTGGGCAACTCTCTAAAGAACCGCTCTTTTGCTTCCTGAATGTTTTCCCCCGGATTTCTGAACTCTTCCCATGCAAACATTTTCATATGTTTGTCATGAGCATTGAGATTGAGTGCAAGAGATTCGATCATTGGAATTGTCATATTGTCGAACTTGTAGTTGATGTTCATGTTGATGCCGTTGTCTGCGACTTCAATGCGATGATAAATTCGTTCTAGCTCTTCATGCAGCCTGTTTATATCGTCATGCATGGCGTGAAGCGACCTAGATGATGCTGGTAGAAGTTGTTTGATTTTGTTGAGCATTCAATACTTCTTTCTATTTATTTAGCATTACAAGCAATCAAATCCATTCTTTTGCAAATTCTAGTTGGTTAAGAATGAATGACTGGAATGATTGCTTTAAACATCATTTATATTTTATCAATTTGAGGCGATTGTACATTTTACCCTTGGAAATAGACCGGCGGAAGCGTAACCACTTCGCCGGTCTATTGATTCATTTAGTAGGGGCTGTGAATCGCTCGTCTCTTATGCCTCCGTGGGCTCCACGCCCAGCTCGTTGCGGACGAGCTGGAAGGCGGCGGCGATGGCCTTGTCCATGTCGTAGTACTTGTAGCCGCCCAGGCGACCGGCGAAGACCACATCGCCCTCCTGTGCCGCCAGCTCCTCGTACTGCCTGTAGAGGGCCTCGTTCCTGGCGTCGTTGATGGGGTAGTAGGGCTCGTCGCCGGGCTTCCAGTCCGCCGGGTACTCGCGCGTGATGACGGTCTTCTCCTGCGTGCCGAACTCGAAGTGCTTGTGTTCGATGACGCGCGTGTAGGGGACCTCGCGCTCGGTGTAGTTGACCACGGCCACGCCCTGGTGGTCGGCCTCGTCGAGCGTCTCGGTCTCGAAGCGCAGGCTGCGGTACTCGAGCGTGCCCAGCTTGAAGTCGTAGAACGCGTCGATGGGGCCGCAGTAGATCGTCCTGGCGGCGATATCGGGCTCGGCGGCGGCCAGCTCCTTGTACTCCACGCCGCAGCGCACCTCGATGCCCTCGAGCATGTTGGCGACCATCTTGGTGTAGCCGCCCACGGGGATGCCCTGGTAGCGGTCGTTGAAGTAGTTGTTGTCGTAGGTGAAGCGGCAGGGGAGGCGCTTGATGATGCTCGCGGGCAGGTCGCGGCAGTCGCGGCCCCACTGCTTCTCGGTGTAGCCCTTCACGAGCGTCTCGAAGATGTCGCGGCCGACGAGCGACAGCGCCTGCTCCTCGAGGTTCTGCGGCTCGCCGATGTTCTCGGCGGCCACCTGCTCGGCGATCTTGGCCTTGGCGTCGGCCGGCGTGACGACGCCCGGCCACATCTTGGCGAAGGTGTTCATGTTGAAGGGCATGTTGTACATGTTGCCGTGGAAGTTGGCTACCGGCGAGTTGACGTAGTTGTTGAACTCGGCGAAGCGGTTGACGTAGTCCCAGACATCCTTCATGGAGGTGTGGAAGATATGCGCGCCGTAGCGGTGGACCTGGATGCCCTCGACGTCCTCGGTGTAGATATTGCCGGCAATGTGATCGCGGCGATCGATGACCAGGACCGACTTGCCGGCGCGCTTGGCGGCATTGGCGAAGACGGCGCCCGAGAGGCCGGCACCGACGACGAGGTAATCGTACTGGGACATGGATATGCTCCTTTTGATTTTATTTGGGAAGGATTATGGACCAAGCGCAGATGATTGAGTTGTGCTGAAAATTTATTCATTTTGCTATTACAGCAGATGAGGGTGGCTTTATTCAGTAGGGCTATGGTATCTGCCTCGATTATCAACTTCATTCGAACGTTTCCCACATTCATCCTTGCATGCACGGATGAATGTGGGGATCCGATAACCTGAGGGCCGGACGAATCTGCTTTGGATTATTGGATTACGGTATGTCCGGGTAAAGGAAAGGATGGTGATGGGGGCTGGTCTCTAGGGCCGCGCGAGGCGCCTTGGAATAGGAGTGAGCCGTGATTGAGGGGATGCTGGATTGGGCCTCATCATGCGGGTAGATCGCGCGGGTGTTGTGCCGCTACGTTTGTTGTTTGCGTTGAGCAGCGAGTTGGCTTTACTCTCGCTTGTTCGGATACCTAAGCTTAGGAGCTTTGCGAAAGTCGAGCGCTATGCCGTCGAACTCTATGTTAATTCGTGATAGGGGCCATGCGTCTGTGGCGCGTATAGTGGCTACCTAAGCTGCCGTCGTATCATGCCGGCGACGATGGGGGTCTCTCGGAATAGTCTAGTGGAGAATTATAGATAAGATTGATTGTCGTTGACGGTCTTGACGCGGTAGAAATGGCGGCCTAGATTCGCACTATCGTAGGGTATAGGAGTCCCTAACGGTGAGTTTTGTATCGCTGTCAGCTAAATGTCGAGGGAAGGATTGATATGTCTAAAATACTTACGGGTAAAGATTTTCGGGTCAATCATCTTGATTTGTCTAGGGTGACAATTGACTTTGGAAAGTCCCAGATTATTTGGGCACCCAATGGAGTGGGAAAAACATCGCTCTACAATGCTCTTCAACAGGGGCAGCTTGACTCGGCATCCTTCACGGAGTTCAATAATAACAGGGGTGAATTTGTTAAGAGTGCAAAGGATACCCTGCGGATAGGTGCTCATGTTCAGCAGCTGGATGAGCTTCAGGAGCGTAGGAAACATCTTCTCGACGATTGTGATATGCAAAGAAATCTCAAGGATGTTGGCCTGACGGCTGCACGTCAGATTAAGGAGACCTTTCCTTCGTATCCCAACTGCAAAAAGGAGCATGCGGAGAATTTGAAAGACTTCTCTGCTGATTCAGCTAAGCAATTGTGCGATGCTATCCCGGAAGATGATGCGAAGTTCTTCGTGAGCCATTGGCGTGGGTTGTCTACGGCTGAATCAATTAAAGAAGATATCGAATCGCTAAAAACCCGTATGCTGGATGATATTTCGAATCAACTTTTAAATTGGATTGAGGAGGATGCTACCGTTTGTCCTATTTGTGGCTCAGAAAACACCGAACCCATTGCGAAGCTCATAAAGTCGAGAATGACTGCGTTGACAAATAAGGAAAGCGAGCTCCTATCCGATTATTCAAAAGCCCATCCCAATAAAAATGCGGAAGAGATTCAAGAGGGCTTGCGAACACTTCGCGATGCGGCGGCAATCAAAGGTGTGGACGAAAAGGCAGTTTTCTGTTTTGCTATCTGCGGCGGGCGAATGCAAGCCGCTGAGCAGCTAAAAGCTGCTAAGGAAAAGCTCTCAATAATAGATGGAGAAATCTCAAATCTCATAGAAACGAAGAAACGCTTCTATGAGAATATCCGTAAACGGGAAACTGAAATAACCAATTTACTCAAAGTTAAGTTTGGAATTGAGCAGGGCAGTATTGTTTTTGATGACAGCACTGAAGAGCTGGTTGTAAAACTGCCACGACAACTTGATAGCTTTAGCACCGGCGAGGTCGACTTAATGGTAGCTCTTGTGAGCATCAATGAGTTCTGGGCGAGTGATTCTGATGTACTGGTGCTTGATGATCCAATCACAAGTTTTGATTTAGCAAATCAATACACAATTCTGTTCGACTTAATTCGCATGGTTCGCGAGACCAATTCTGACGGCTTTCGAAAATCCGTCGTCATTCTAACTCACAATACCAATTGCATTAACATCGCACAGTCTCAGTGCCCGGTGCTTTTTAACTATTATTCGCTTGATAGGTGGGAGGATGGGCTTAGGCTCAATCCCATTAAATTGAATGAAGACGTTGTTCATCGCTATCTTTGCCAGGTCGCCATTATGAGTTCGGCCAAAGGGAAGGCTGATGAGATCGTCAGCTGCAGTACAATTCCTCTGTCATCGAAGAGAGCATATATCGAAGCAGTCTCAAGCCGTGAGCAGGGCGAGGGTAATCTTCACTCTATATTTCATTACGACGGACCCAGTGGAAATATCGCCTATAACAATAGTCAATTAAGCAACGACGGGCTGGCTGACCTTATCGACCATACTGATGCATGCTCCCTTATTGAAAAAGACGATTTCGTTGAAACTTGCCTCGATAAGGAACTTGTTCTTATTGCACTTAGGGTTTGGGTCGAAAAGCAGTTCTATATTAATATGAAGGGCGATTCGGCCTACTTCCAAACAACCAGAGGAAATACAATATCCAAGAAAATCGATTATATATTTCCTAAAAACGGTAAGACCAAATGGAATGGACCAGCGGGTGTGACGAGATCGTACCTCATGGGAAAGAAGGTAATGCTAAATCAGGCATCGCATGAGAATGCGCAGTCCGTTCCTTTTGAGTATGCGCTTGGGCTTTCCGCCTATGAGATACAAAAGACGATCGACGACATCAAGGATCATTTTAAAGCATAGGTTTATGTCCTATCATGGTTGGACTACATGCGGAGCGGCATGAAAGGATTGCTGTAAGCCTCACGTTTCATCTGATCCGGCTAGCCAGCTACGGGGGATTTTGACTCATAACTGCTACGGGCACGTGTGCTGCGGCCGCAGTCTTTTTGTTGAGCCGATAACGCGAGTTGTGGGTAAGGGCTGAATTTGTTCTGGCTGTAAAGTAATTTGATTGCGGTCCACCATGGCTCTTTGTCCTCTATATCGCTTTATCAGTATCTTGGTATGATGTGTGGCATGCTGTCGAGCATTGTGCAATTCTATTGTTGCTATTTGGTGCCAGGTGGGCGCTCGTTCATTTTCTAGGAGCTGATTATGATTGACTATCGCAATCCATATACCCCCGGTGCCGGCGCGATGCCTAAATACCTTGCCGGACGCGATGATATTCTTGAATCAGCTTCTCTTCAGCTCAAGGCTCTTGCAGCAAACTATCAGAGCCGCTCTCTTGTCTTGTACGGTCTTAGGGGCGTCGGCAAAACGGTGTTGCTTAACTCAATCGAATCAATAGCCGAGGAAGAAGGTATTCTTGTTCGTCATATAGAGGTCGAAGAGAAGAAGGGTTTGATTGCTCCTTTGGCTTCGGCTTGCTGTACACTATCGGCTTCGCTCAATAGAATTGAACTCGTTAAGAGTAAATTAGAGCAGATTAAGAACTTGTTTACATCGTTAACGTTATCTGTTGATGCGGGCGATGGCTCACTGTCTTTGGGCTTTAATGAAGAGGCTCTGGGGGAGGCTCTCGCCTCGTCTCATAATCTATCTGGTGATTTTACCGATGTGCTCGTCGTTCTGGGAAAATATGCTCAAGCTGCAGGATCTTCGATATTAATTGGAATTGACGAGTTGCAGTATGCCAGCAAAGAAGAACTTGAAGCCCTTGCATGCGCGCTTCATCGAGCGACTCAGCTTGGCCTTCCTGTTATGTTTGGCTGCGCCGGTTTGCCCAAGCTTCTAAAGATGTTGGGCGAAGCTAAGACTTATTCCGAGAGGCAGTTTAGCTTTGTAAAAGTCGACTCGCTTCCTCGTGATAAGGCGGTTGAGGCTATTGTCAGGCCAGCGTTAAAGCTTGACGTGCACTATTCCGACGAGGCGGTCAGTACCATTATTGACTATACGGAGGGATACCCGTATTTCATCCAGGAGCTTTGTTCGACCATTTGGACTTCATCTGATTGTAAGTTCGTTTCTCTGGAAACCGTGCTCAACTGCACCTCTATAACGGATGCGCGTCTTGACGAAGGTTTCTTTAGTGTTCGATATGATCGATGCACTCCAAGGCAAAAAGAGTTTCTGATTGCCATGGTGCGATGCGGCGAGCTTCCTTGTACGCTTGCGAATGTGGCTCATTATATGGGGAGAGACGTTTCATCTATTGGACCCCTGCGAGCTCAATTAATTAGCAAGGGCATGATTTACTCTGCTGCAAGGGGAGAGGTTGATTTTACCGTTCCTCAGTTTGATCGATACTTGAGGCGTACAGAAAGAATTGACTAGTCGATTAAGAAGGAGGCCCGCGCAGTAGCGAATGAACTGCGCGGGCCTCCTGTTTGTTCGGGGTGGTTGTCTGAGTGTCCTCGCTCCTACGCCTCAGTCGGCTCCACGCCCAGCTCGTTGCGGACGAGCTGGAAGGCGGCGGCGATGGCCTTGTCCATGTCGTAGTACTTGTAGCCGCCCAGGCGACCGGCGAAGACCACATCGCCCTCCTGTGCCGCCAGCTCCTCGTACTGCCTGTAGAGGGCCTCGTTCCTGGCGTCGTTGATGGGGTAGTAGGGCTCGTCGCCGGGCTTCCAGTCCGCCGGGTACTCGCGCGTGATGACGGTCTTCTCCTGCGTGCCGAACTCGAAGTGCTTGTGTTCGATGACGCGCGTGTAGGGGACCTCGCGCTCGGTGTAGTTGACCACGGCCACGCCCTGGTGGTCGGCCTCGTCGAGCGTCTCGGTCTCGAAGCGCAGGCTGCGGTACTCGAGCGTGCCCAGCTTGAAGTCGTAGAACGCGTCGATGGGGCCGCAGTAGATCGTCCTGGCGGCGATATCGGGCTCGGCGGCGGCCAGCTCCTTGTACTCCACGCCGCAGCGCACCTCGATGCCCTCGAGCATGTTGGCGACCATCTTGGTGTAGCCGCCCACGGGGATGCCCTGGTAGCGGTCGTTGAAGTAGTTGTTGTCGTAGGTGAAGCGGCAGGGGAGGCGCTTGATGATGCTCGCGGGCAGGTCGCGGCAGTCGCGGCCCCACTGCTTCTCGGTGTAGCCCTTCACGAGCGTCTCGAAGATGTCGCGGCCGACGAGCGACAGCGCCTGCTCCTCGAGGTTCTGCGGCTCGCCGATGTTCTCGGCGGCCACCTGCTCGGCGATCTTGGCCTTGGCGTCGGCCGGCGTGACGACGCCCGGCCACATCTTGGCGAAGGTGTTCATGTTGAAGGGCATGTTGTACATGTTGCCGTGGAAGTTGGCTACCGGCGAGTTGACGTAGTTGTTGAACTCGGCGAAGCGGTTGACGTAGTCCCAGACATCCTTCATGGAGGTGTGGAAGATATGCGCGCCGTAGCGGTGGACCTGGATGCCCTCGACGTCCTCGGTGTAGATATTGCCGGCAATGTGATCGCGGCGATCGATGACCAGGACCGACTTGCCGGCGCGCTTGGCGGCATTGGCGAAGACGGCGCCCGAGAGGCCGGCACCGACGACGAGGTAATCGTACTGGGACATGGATGTGCTCCTTTGTATGTTAAATCGGACAGTTCCTTTAGTTTAGGGACAAACATACCTAATGTGTCGCCCCAAGGGTTAGTGTAGCAGTCGTTCCCTCGGCAGCTCCAAAGCGTGGGCGTTGCCTGGTTTCCAAATGATGTTAAGGACTCGCTATTCCGCCCTCAGGCACTCGGGCAAGATGCTTGCAACTGCATCCATCGCCTGTGGCTTTAGGTACTGCTCGTTGAGCCGTGCCTTTCTGTAGACGTAGCGAGTGTCTGCAGAGTACTTGATCAATACGTCGGTGAAGAACCGCTCCCAGCTCAGGTAGTCGCGGCTCTCGATGTAGTTCGAGGGGTCCTCGAGAATCTTTGGGATATCGTTGTTGGGGATGAGGCCAGATTGCAGAAGTGTCCACTCAAATGATTCCGGGAGGAACAAGCGAACGTTCTTGTAAACGCGCTGTCCCAGCACCTTTTCGATGTAGGGGCCAAACGCTGCGCCGTCTCCTATGGCAAGAATGTTTTGCTCGGGGCAGTCGTGAATTGTTCGTTTTAGGTTTGCTACGCCGGTAGCGGTATAGCAGGGGATTCCCAGTCGGTTGCAAAGGGCGCTGTAGAATTGATAGCCAGACTTGCTATCCTCGACAATCACGGCATCGGGATTGTCGAACCCTACGTTAAGGTCCTGATACAGCATGTTTGCCGTGTGGGTATAAAGCGGTTTGGTTGCCGAGTAAAAACGCTTGTCGCTCTTGCGGCCATTGATTGTTTTGCTTGTGGTGTTGACTAGCTTCAGAATCTCATCAACGCTGTAGGGGAGCTCGTTGGCATCACGACGAGATATCAAAACATAATAGTTGGACGAGCCGTTTACGGCTTTGGCGAAGTCCTTTGAGTAAATAAACTCGTTGCCCTCATCTAGAAAGACGATCGAATCTTCGATGATCGACAGCTCGCGCTCCCAGCGTCTGCCGGAAAGCGTTTCGCAGGGCACGTCGCAGCTGAGTGTAACGCCGCTTTCCGGTCCTCGGTCGTTGTAGTCGCGAATCATCGAGATGAGCGTCGTTTTGCCCGTGCCGCTATTGCCGCGAATGAAGGAAATGTTGCGTTTAAAGGTGAGTGTGTATTTGACCTTTGCACGCTCTACGACAACGGTATGCGTTCCCTTCATTACTCATCAACATCCAAAAAGTCATTCGTGGCGCCAACAAACTCCTGCATGTTTCTGACGATGCGGTCATCGTTTTCAATGCGGATTTCAAAATTCTTCCAGGGGAACTTCATGATGTGGTAAAGGGTCACCAGCACATCCTGCTCTTTGCCGATCTTGAGTAGCCAGCGGGCACAGTTGTCTCCGCAGGTAGATGCGTTGAACACCATGTTTGGGAGATTGCGTACTAGCAGCAGCGTCTTGACGCCGCCGGACAGTTCGAGTGGGGTGATTGAGCCCAGCTGCTTGCTTACGATGTTGTGGGGGCCGATGAGCTCTGATCCGTCCACGCTTTTAATAATTTGTGCGGCCATAGGGTCTTCGAACCATGAGTCCAAGTATGAGTTCCTAAAATAGGTTTCGGTATCGTAGATGGAACCGGGATAATCTCCCAGATGGATGCTTAACATGCGCGTCTCCAGACGTTGTGTGACTGCAACGATTATATGCCAGTAATAAAGTGCCGCCAGTAGCGAGGTTGCTGCTGGCGGCACTGGCTATATTAGCGTGCGAATCGGCGTTGATGGATTTGCTCGCGAGGCTACTTTTCGAGATGTTTCCTCAGCAGCTCCAGTGCGTGGGCATACCCCTGCAGGCCCTCGCCGGTGATGGTGGCGAAGCAGGCCAGGCGGGCGTAGCTTACCTGGCGGAAGTCCTCGCGGGTCTCGACGGCGCTGATGTGGACCTCGACGGCAGGGATGGCGACGGCCTTGAGGGCATCGAGGATCGCGACGCTCGTGTGCGTGTAGGCCGCCGGGTTGATGACGATGCCGTCGACCTTGCCGTAGGCCTCCTGGATCTTGTCGACGATGCTGCCCTCGTGGTTAGACTGGAAGACCTCGACCTCGTCGAAGCCCTGTGCAGCACCCGCTTCCTGGCAGATCTGCACTAAGCGGTCGTAGTTGTCGCTGCCATAGATGCCCGGCTCGCGAATGCCGAGCATGTTGAGGTTGGGGCCGTTGATGACGAGTGCCTTCATGGTTGCTTCCTTTGCAGTTGGTTGGCGTGGCTGGTCTTGCGATCTTCGGCGTTTGCCCAGATAAAACCTGCCAAAATAAACCTGTCCCTTTTTGGCAGGTTAGAGGGTCTCGACGATGGCGGCCGCGGTTTTGGCGGCGCAGTCGCGTGAGTCGATGATGTAGTCGGCCCAGGCGCGGTAGCGTGGCATGCGCTGCTTGGCCAGCTTATCGATGCCGTCGCGGGCGGTGATGGGGCGTCCCTTGTGGGCGAGCTCGTCGAGCTTGCGGTTGAGCATCACGATCTGGCTGTTCTGGTGCAGCAGCGGATAGTTCTCGTCGCGCGTGACCACACCGCCGCCGGTGGAGAGCACCAGACCGCTTCGTTTGGAGATGTCTGACAGCGCCGCCGTCTCCTGCTCGCGGAAGGCGGGCTCACCGTGCTCGACGATAAAGTCGGCGCAGGGCATGCCCAGGCGCTCCTCAAGCGCGCGGTCCAGGTCGATGTGCTCGCGTCCCGTGAGCAGGGCAATCTGTTCGCCCACACGGGTCTTACCCGAGCCCGGCATGCCGATCAGTGCGATGTTCTGCTCGCGGTGAGACAGGCGCTCCGTCACGTCCAGGATGCGCTCGCGCGGGGTGGCCTGGCCGATATAACGCTCGACGGCTTGCGCCGCCTGGGCCACAAGCATGAGCAAACCGCCGATGCAGGGGATGCCGCGACGCTCGGCCTCGAGCATCAGACCCGTGCGGGCGGGGTTGTAGACAATGTCGATGACGCCCTCGAGCGCATCGAGGCCTTCGAGCGTGCAGGGAGCGTCGGGACAGTGGGGGAACATGCCGGCGGGCGTGCAGTTGACGAGCAGCGCGGCATCGGATTGCTGCGCGATGTTGTCGTAATTGACCTCGCTCGTGCGGCCCACGGGTACGACGATGGCGCACAGATCGCCGAGCACCATGCTGGCCGTAGTGCCCGCGCCACCGGTGGCACCGAGCACGAGGGCTTTTTTGCCGGCAACCTCAACGCCCAGCTCCTCGACCAGACACTGGAAACCGAAGTAGTCGGTGTTGTCGCCGCGCAGACGGCCGTCGGGCAGGCGCGTGATGGTATTGACGTTTCCCATGCGCTCGGCGAGCGGGCTCAGCTCGTCCAGGTACTCCATGACGGCGCGCTTGTAGGGGATGGTCACGTTGGTGCCCTCCCACTCGTCGCCGGTCATAAAGGCCGCGAGGTCCTCGGGCTCGCGCTCAAACCGCACGTACTCGAGCCCCGCGAGCTCCTTGTAGATGGCCGGTGTGTAGCTGTGGCCCAGCACACGGCCCAGCACGCCGTAGGGACGGGTTGCAGCGATATCGGTCATCTAGAGCACCTCCGTGTAACTGCCAAAGTAGGTGAAGCTCTCGCACACGTCGTCGATGGAATCAAGCAGGTCGTCGAGGGCCTTGCTGCCAAAGGGGCAGTCCAGGTCGAAGTAGAACATAAACTCAAAGTCGCGGCCAGGAATGGGGCGGCTCTCGAGCTTGATGAGGTTGATATTGAGCGCGTAGAAGCGCTCGAGTACGCGATAGAGCGCACCCGGCTCGTTGGCCGTGGTGATCATGAGCGAGGTACGGTTGGCGCCGGGGTAGACGCGCGGCTCGCGGCTGATGACGACAAAGCGCGTGTAGTTGTTGTCCGAGTCCTGAATGTTGGGCTCCAGCACCTCCAGGCCATACAGCGTGGCACAGCTGCGCGAGGCGATGGCGGCGACGTCGGTGCGCTCGGAGTTGGCGACCATCTCGGCCGACATGGCCGTGTTTGGGTACTTGGTGGCGTGCAGGTCGTGGGACTCGATAAAGCCGGCACACTGGGCAATGGCTTGGCCGTGGCTGTAGACCTCGCGTATGTCCGCGAGCTTGGTGCCGGGCTTGACGAGCAGGTTGTGATCGATCTTGAGGCGCAGCGAGCGCACGATATGGAAGTCGAACTGTGCGAGCAGGTCGTAGACGGCGTTGACCGATCCGGCTGTGGAGTTCTCGATGGGCAGCACGCCAAACTCGCAGAAGCCGTCGCGCACGGCGCGCATAACGCCCTCGAAGGTCTCGAAAAACGCGATGTCGGGCACATCGAAGAGTTTGCACGCGGCGATTTGACTGTAAGCGCCCTCAACACCCTGGCAGGCAACGGTGGCCGTCTGGGGGAAGGGCGTATCGAAGGCCTCGGCCGTGGCGTGTGCCCTTTGCGAGACCGTGATGCCCTTGAGCTCGTTGATATAGCGCTGCTGCTCGGCCTTGCTCATGCTCATGAGGAGACGGAACAGGGTGATGGTCTGCGCCTCGTAGCGCTCGGGCGCGCGGCTGGCAAGGTTGTTGAGCTTGGAGCGCTCACGGGCGGGGTCGAAGACGGCCTTGCCCATCTCGATTTTTGACTTGGCGACCTCGGTGGCAATGTCCATGCGCTCGACAAAGCTGTTGAGGAGCGTGGTGTCGATGCCATCGATGGCCTGGCGGATGTCAGCAAGGTCCATGGAGACCCCTTTCACGTGTCGGGGGATGTTGAGGGGTGGGTAGTTAGCGCTGAGCGGCGTCTTCGAGGAGGGCGTCCCAGATGGCAAGGGCGGCGGCTGCCTCGGCTACGGGGACAGCTCGGGGGACGATGCAGGGATCGTGGCGGCCGTGGACCGAGAGCTCGGCATTTTCCATAGCGTCCATGTCCACCGTCTGCTGCTCACGGCCAATGGAGGGCGTCGGCTTTACGGCCATGCGCCACATGACGGGCGCGCCGGTCGAAATACCGCCCAGGATGCCGCCGGCGTTGTTGGACTCGACCTCGATCTCGCCGGTCTCGGCATCGATGCGATACGGATCATTGTTCTCGCTGCCGCGCATGGCGGCCACGGCAAAGCCCATGCCAAACTCCACGCCCTTTACGGCGGGAATGCCAAACGCGATCTGCGCGATGCGGTTCTCGATGCCGTCGAACATGGGGTCGCCGATGCCTGCGGGAAGCCCGTAAATGCCGCACTCCACGATGCCGCCGATGCTGTCTAGTTCGTCACGCGCGGCTAGGATTTCCTCGCGCATGCGGCCGGCTGCGGCGGCGTCAATGCACGGCAGATCGTTCGTAAGGATCGCCTTGCGGTCGGCCTCGCGATAGACTATGTCGTCCATCGGCAGATCGGAGATGCCGCCGATCTGCGCCACATGCGCCATCACTTTAATGCCGCGGGCCTCGAGTGCCTGCAGCGCGATGCCGCCCGCGATGCATAAGGGTGCTGTTAGGCGGCCGGAAAAGTGCCCGCCGCCGGCGACATCGTGCATGTTGTGATACTTCATGCGCGCAGGGAAGTCCGCATGTCCCGGACGGGGCTTGCGGCGCAGCTCGGAGTAATCCTTGGAGCGCGTGTTGGTGTTCTCGATAATCGCGGCAATGGGCGCGCCGGTGGTGTGCCCATCGACCACGCCGGCGATGATTTGGGCGGCGTCGGCCTCGCGGCGCTTGGTCGCGGTCTCGTCGCGACCGGGGGCGCGACGGTTCAAAAAGGCCTGCAGCGCTTCTTGGTCAACGGCGATGCCGGCGGGGACGCCATCGAGCGAGCAGCCGATGGCGGGGGAGTGCGACTGGCCGAAGATGCTTACGTGCAAGACGTTGCCAAAGGTCGAGGACATGCTATTCCTCCTCGAGTGTGACCTTGCCGCCCAGCAGGCGGTAGTGGTCGAAGAAATCGGGATAGGACTTGTTGACGGCCTCGGCGCCGTGGATCACGACCTCGCCGGCGGCGCGGCTCGCGGCGATAGCGGCCATCATGGCGATGCGGTGGTCGTTGTGCGAATCGACCTCGCCGCCGGTGAAGGCATCGACACCCTTGATGATGAGGTCATCGCCGGCAATGCGCACCTGCGCGCCCAGCGCGGTGAGCTCGCGGGTGGTGGTGACCAGGCGGTCGGATTCCTTGATGCGCAGACGGGCGCAATCGCGGATAAAGGTGCGGCCCTGTGCCAGTGAGGCCACGGCCGAGATGACGGGCACCAGGTCCGGAATGTCGTGGGCACTCATCTCAAAGCCGGCGAGCTTGTCGGACTGCACGGTGGCGGCGTTGGTGGAGCGCACGATGCGGGCGCCAAAGCGCGAAAGCGCGGCAAGCACGTTGCGGTCGCCCTGCGCGGAGCTCAGGGATACACCTTCGACGGTGATGGGGTCGGTGCCGATGGCGCCGGCACACAGCCAAAAGGCAGCGTTGGACCAGTCACCCTCGACGGCTACGCTGCCGGGCGTACGGTACGAGCCGCTGCTCACGCGGAAGTTCGTGACCTCGGGCTGGCCATCCTTGGCCGGAATACGCTCGACGTTGACCTCGACGCCAAAGGCCTTCATGGCCTGGATCGTCAGGTTGATGTAGGGGCGGCTCTCGATGAGGCCGGTTACCTGCACGCAGGAGGGCTGGGCCAGCAGCGGGGCTGCCAGCAGCAGGCCCGAGATATACTGCGAGCTCACGTTGCCCGGTAGTACAAAGGTGCCCGGGCGCATGCGTCCACTCGTCTTGAGCGGAAAACCGCCCAGGCCCTGTAGGTCGCAGCCGGCGGCGATGATCTCGTCCGAGAGTGGGGAGAGCGGGCGGGCGCCCAGACGACCCTGACCCACAAAGGTGGCCTCTGCCCCCAGAGCGCAGGCGACGGGCAACATAAAGCGGAGCGTGGAGCCACTTTCACCGCAGTCAAGCGTGCCGCCGGCAAGGGCCTTGAGCAGGCCAAACTCAACACTTTTCATGGTGGGGTGGACCTGGAAGCCGTCCTCGACGGTCTCGATGCGAGCACCCAGGGCCGTAAGGCAACGCACCGTAGCCTCGATGTCGGCGCAGGTGGTGTTGCAGGTGACGTGCGTCTCGCCGTTGGCAAGTGCGGCGCAGATGATGAGGCGATGTGCCATCGACTTGGACGCGATGGCGGGAACGGTGCCCTTGAGCGGGGACGGGGTGATGCGGGCTAGCATGCGGATGCGTCTCCCTTCTGGCCGAGGCCCTCGGCAATGAGTTCGTGGAAAGTGGAAAGTGGCGTGCGGTCGATGCTGCAGCGGCCAATGCCGTGCGGAATCACCAGGTCGATGGTGTCGCCCGCGCGCTTCTTGTCGTGGAGCGCTTCGGCAAAGACGGCATCGGCATCTAGGCCGCAGCGGGTCTTGAGGCCATGGCGGGCGCAGAGCTCCTCAATACGACCGGGCAGCGCAGCATCGCAGACGCCGTGCAGGGCCGCGGCGCGCGTGATGATACCCATGCCGATCGACACGCAGTTGCCGTGTCCGAGCTCAAAGTGCTCGCAGGCTTCGACGGCGTGTCCGGCGCTGTGTCCAAAGTTGAGGAGCTTACGCTGGTTAGTCTCGCGCTCGTCGGCGACGACCACGGCGCGCTTGATGTCGATGTTGCGGGCGATGATGAGTGCTACGCGGGCCACATCGTGGTTGAGCAGCTCCAGCGTGAGCGGGGTCTTCTCCAGCTCGGCGAAAAGCTCCGGATCGGCAATCACGGCGTGCTTGACGACCTCGCCGCAGCCGTCAGCGAACTGCTCGGGCGTGAGGGTGGCCAGGCACCCCACGTCGGCAATGACCACGCTCGGCTGCCAAAAGGCGCCGGCCAAGTTCTTGCCGGCAGCCAGGTCTATGGCGGTCTTGCCTCCCACCGACGAATCCACCATGGCGAGCAGGCTCGTGGGGATCTGCACAAACTTGCAGCCGCGCATGTAGGTGGCGGCCACAAAGCCCGCCACGTCGCCCACGACGCCGCCGCCGAGTGCCACGATCACGTCGGAGCGCGAAAGCTCGTGCTCGGCCACAAACTCCAAAATGGCAACGTAGGTCTCGGCGCGCTTATGGGCCTCGCCGGCCTCGAAGGTGCAGATGCTCACCTCGTAGCCTGACGCCTCCAGGCTCTGCTTAACGGGCATCTGGTAGAGCGGGCCCACGTTGGTGTCTGTCACGATGACGGCGCGGGTGCCGCCGGCGGTGGCGCGCACGAGCGGCCCCGCCTGCTCCAGCAAAAACGTGCCCACATGCACCTGGTAGGGGCGTGCGGTGTCGATATCGATAGTAATCGCCATAAGCTTCGGTCCTTTCGACCTGGCGTGATGGGTGGTCTAGTGGGAGGCCTCGTCGTCGAGCGCGCGCTTAATGCGGTCGCCCTCGGCAAGGAGATTCTCCAGATAGCGCTGGTCGCGGTCCTTAAGGGCGTGGCTGTAGGCGCCAAGCGATTCGATCAGATGGTCGATCTCGAAGGCGAGCGCATCGGCGTCGTCGATCATGAGCTCGGACCACATCTGAGGATTGAGGTGTGCCACGCGGGTGAGGTCGCGGTAGCTGCCGGCCGAAAAGCCGTGGTGGACCTGAGCGGTCGGGCTCTTAACATAGGCGTTGGAGACGACGTGCGCGAGCTGGCTCGTAAAGGCGATGACGCGGTCGTGCTCGGCGGCGCTCGTTACGCTGAACTTGCCAAAGCCCAGGGGACGTACCATCTCGCGCACCTGGCCCAAAAGCTCCAGCTTGAGTGCGTCGTCCACTGCGGGCGGTACAAGCACGAGCGGTGCGTCCTGGAACAGGTCGGCGCGGGAATGCGCGTAGCCCGAGAACTGTGTGCCCGCCATGGGGTGCGCGCCCACAAAGTAAAAACCGTGCTCGCGGGCAAGCTCAAAGGCGCGCTCGCACACGATGCCCTTGACGCCTACGGTGTCGATCACCACGGGGCCCATGATGGCCTCGGTGTCAGTGGCGTCGGCGAGTGCCTGGGCGTGCGCCTCGAGCCACTCGATGCAGGCCTCGGGGTAGCATGCCAGGACGATGATGTCGCACTCGCCGAGCGTCTCGTCGTTGAGCTCGCCGGCAACGGTGCCCATGCTGGCGGCCGTCATGACGTCGTCATCGGGGTCCCAGGCCAGCACACGGACGCCCGCCTGCGCATAGCCGCGGGCAAAACTGCCGCCGATGAGGCCCAGGCCCACGATGCCGGCGCACTTGGGGCCACCCTGGTTAACGCGTGCGTTTCTCACCGTGCCCATGGGCTACTCCTGAACGGTCTCTTGGCAGACGACCTCGCGGATGGCGCGGATGCGGCGCATGGTGTCGTCGAACTGGTCGGGGGTGAGGGCCTGAGCGCCGTCGGACCAAGCATGGCTCGGGTCGTCGTGGACCTCGATCTCCAGACCGTTGGCGCCGCAGGCGGTCGCCGCGAGCGCCATAGGCTCAACGTAGCGGGTGTAGCCGGTGGCGTGGCTGGGGTCGGCAACGACGGGCAGGTGCGACAGGTGGTGGAGCACCGGCACGGCGTTGAGGTCGAAGGTGTTGCGGGTGCGGGTCTCGAAGGTGCGGATACCGCGCTCACACAGGATGACGTTGTCGTTGCCCTCGCTCATGATGTACTCGGCAGCCATGAGCAGCTCGTCGACGGTGCCGGACATGCCGCGCTTGAGCAGAACCGGGGTCTGCGTCTTGCCGACCTCCTTGAGCAGGGGGAAATTCTGGGCGTTGCGAGCGCCAATCTGCATGACGTCAATCTTCTTGTCGAGGAAGACCTGCACGTCGCGCGGGTCCATGATCTCGGTGACGATCGGCATGTCGAGCTCGGCGGATGCCTCGCACAGCAGGTCCAGACCGGCGGGGCCCATGCCCTGGTAGGCGTACGGGGAAGTGCGGGGCTTGTAGGCGCCGCCGCGCAGCATCGTGGCGCCGGCTGCCTTCACGCGGCGGGCGATGCGGATGAGGTTCTCGCCCTCGACGGAGCACGGGCCGGCGATGACCTGGAACTGGTCGCCGCCGATCTTGACGCCGTGGCCGCAGTCGATGACGGAGTCCTCGGGGTGGAACTTGCGGTTGGCGCGCTTGAACGGCTCGGAGACGCGCTGCACGCGCTCGACGACGTCCATGGACTCGAGCAGGAATGGGTCGATCTTGGTCGTATCGCCCACCAGGCCGATGATCGTCTCGTTCTCGCCGCGCGAGACGTCGGTCTTCAGGCCCTTTTTCTCAATCCAGCTGACGATATGGCTGACGGCCTCGTCGCTGGCGCTCTCTTTTAAAATTGCAATCATGGTGTGCCTCTCACCTCGATGGATAACCCTTGCAAAAACGGCCCGCATCGCGAGCCGTGTATATATGGTGCATGAGAGTTTATACTATCTGATTCGCTTTTGCCTTCTAAAGTGAGCCGTTGCGCCGCGTCTTCCCCGGAATTGCAAAGCTTTTTCTTTTATTTTGATAGCCCGTGGTGCACTTGGGTATAATGCCAAACGTTGGCCCTATTAGCTCAGGGGATTAGAGCGTCTGCCTCCGGAGCAGAAGGCCGTTGGTTCGAATCCAACATGGGGCACCATCGAACGTAAGACCGTCCGAACCTCGCATGGTCCGGGCGGTTTTTCTTATACCGACGCGACGTGATGGGACGTGGTATGGCAGCAACGGATATCGAGCGCGGACTCTCGACCGCCGAGGTCGAGGAGCGCATCGCCGCCGGTAAAATCAACCGCAACATGGAGCTCAAGACCAAGTCGGTCAAAGAGCTCATCATCGAGAACCTCTGCACGCTGTTCAATTTGATCAACGTGATCTTGGCGTTCCTGGTCATTTTGACCGGTTCGTTTAAGAATCTGACGTTCCTGTTCGTGGTGTTCCTCAATACCGCTATTGGCGTCATTCAGTCCATGCGTTCCAAGAAGATGGTCGATAAGCTCACACTGCTGACCTCCAAGAAGGCCATCGCGGTGCGCGACGGTGCCGAGGTGGAGCTCGACTTGGACCAGATCGTACTCGACGACATCATCCGCCTGGGGCGCGGCGATCAGATTCCCGCTGACGCCGTGGTGGTTTCGGGCGAGGCGCTCGTGAACGAGAGCTTGCTGACGGGCGAGAGCGACCTAATTAAGAAACAGCCCGGTTCCGAGCTCATGAGCGGCAGCTTTATCGACTCGGGCCTGCTGCGCGCCCGCGTGATCCATGTCGGCGCCGACAACTACGTTGCCAAAATTAATAACGAGGCCAAGTACGTCAAAAAGGTCAATTCCGAGATCATGAACGCGCTTAACGCCATCGTGCGCTTTGCGAGCATCATCATGATTCCGCTCGGTTTGGCGTTGTTTGCCTCGAGTGTGAGCGAGCTGTGGGATGCCGCGGGAACCCCGGGCGATAGCGCGCTTTCGTGGTGCTTCTCCGAGCTGTTGGCTGGTCATGTGCCTTCGTCGGCGCTGCTGTCCACGGTGGGCGCCCTGCTGGGCATGATCCCGCAAGGCCTGGTGCTGCTGACCTCGTCGGTGCTCGCCATCGCCACGGTGCGCCTGGCCCGCCGCAAGGTGCTGGCGCAGCAGCTCTACTGCATCGAGACGCTCGCGCGCGTCGACGTGCTGTGCCTGGACAAGACGGGCACCATCACGTCGGGTCGTATGGAGGTCGAGGGTACCTATCCGCTGCCGGTCGAGGGTATGGGTGCGGGGGAGGGCGACGCCGCCGTTCCCGTCGATACCACGGTGCTCGATTTTGCTCTGGCTAACGTCGCACGTGCGACCTCGGCCGATGCCAACGAGACCTGTCAGGCGCTGCTCAACTATTACGCCGACCGTCCGGTCGAGGTGTCCGAGCCGCTGTCGGTCATTCAGTTCTCGTCTTCCAAAAAGTGGAGCGGCGCGTCGTTTGCACAGGGCTCCTATGTGATGGGTGCGGCGCAGTTTGTGCTCTCTGATCGTGCGTTTGCCCAGGTCGAGAACCGTGTCGCCGAGCTTGCCGATACCTGCCGCGTGCTCGTGGTGGCGCGCGTGGACGGCTTTACGCCCGATGGCGATATGGTGGGCGAGGCCGAGCCCGTGGGCTTTGTGACCATCCGCGACGAGATTCGTACCTCGGCGGCCGAGACCATCGGCTACTTTAACGAGCAGGGCGTGACGCTCAACGTGATCAGTGGCGACGACCCGCGTACGGTGTCGTCGATCGCGCGCGTGGTGGGCGTGCCGGGGGCGGACGCTTATGTGGACGCCACGACGCTCGATACGCCGGCCAAGCTCGATGCCGCAGTGGACCGCTACCATGTCTTTGGTCGTGTGACCCCGCAGCAGAAGCGCGAGCTCGTGCAGGCGCTCAAGCGCCGCGAGCACACCGTGGCCATGACAGGCGACGGCGTCAACGACGTGCTGGCGCTCAAGGAGGCCGACTGCTCCGTCGCCATGGCGGCCGGCTCCGATGCCGCGCGTAACGTGGCCGAGATCGTGCTCGTCGACAACGACTTTGCCTCGATGCCCGCCGTGGTGGCCGAGGGCCGTCGCTCCATCAACAACCTGCAGCGTTCGGCTTCGCTTTTCCTGACTAAGACGCTGTTCTCGATGGGCCTGGCGGCGCTGTGCATCGCGCTGCCGCCGTACCCTTTCGAGCCGATTCAGATGACGCTCATCAACTTCTTCTGCATCGGCGCGCCGGGCTTTGTGTTGGGCCTGGAGCCCAACAATGCTCGCGTGAAGGGGTCGTTCCTGACGAACGTGCTCAAGCGGGCACTGCCGGCATCGATTGCGGTCATTTTGGCCGCGGCGCTCGATATCTTTGTGGCGCGCGTGTTCGGCTTTAGCCAGCTTACGCTGTCTACGATGTGCCTGCTTACGTCGTGCGCGGCGAGCGTCAGCCTGATCTGGCGCATCTCGCAGCCTCTCACGCCCTTACGTGTGGTGCTCTTTGTGTTTGTGGTCGCCGGCATCCTGGTGGGCGTTATCGGATTCCCGAAGCTGCTGTCTATTGCCAACCTGTCGATGGGCCAGATGGTTATCTTGGCTGTCATCGTGGCCTTTACCTGCTCGGTGTTCTTTAAGCTCGCCACGATGATGGATTCTCTCAAGCCGCGTCGTCGTCATGCCGCAACTGGTTTTGGCCGCGGTGTTCGCGTCCGCCTGGGTCGCGGTGGCGGCAAGGTGAGCTCGACGGGTTCGACGGCGGAGCGTTTTGCCAAGCGCGTCGCCGCCGACATGGCGCAGCGCCGCGAAGCTCGCACCGTTCGTGAGGCCGAGGCCCGCGCACTCGAGGGCGTGGCCCAGGCCCAGCCCAAGAAAAAGAAGCCCACGGGCGCCAAGCGCTCCCGCGTAACCAAGTCCGCCCAAGGCATCAAAGTCTCGATGCCGAGCAAAAAGAAGAAGTAACTACGCGCCCTGGCGATGTTGAATTGGTGCCTTGCTCCTGTGGGGCCGTGGCGATGTTATGCTCTAACCTCGATTATTTGAATTGCTTCGAAAAGAGGATGCCGTGATCTGCCCGCATTGCCTTAAGACTATCGAGGACGGCGCCTCGTTCTGCCCCTACTGCAACGCCTATGTGGGTCCGGGCGATGGTCCCGAGCACACCGAGTTCGTGTTCTGTGAGGGCTGCGGTGCCCGTCTTTCTCCGCATGATCGTACGTGCCCCAAATGCGGACGCCCCGCTCCGGGTATCCTCTCCGAGGACGCGGCCGCGTCCGACCTGGCAGCGGGCCGCACGGCGGGCTTTCCGCGCCTAACGCAAGAGCAGATCGATACCGAGGTGCCGCATGCGCCGGCCTCTGCCGCTGCGGTGCTTTCGGACGCCGCCGACCCCAATGAGACCTGCGTGCTGCCAGCTTTCGATAAGGATTTCGGTATCCCCAAGGTCGATATTCCCACGCCCGTTTCCCTGCATGACGATGCTCAAAAACCCAAGCGCAAGGTGCACCCCGACGAGGACGCCTATCACAAGCATAAGCGTCATATTCCCAAGCCGCTCATTATCATCGCGGTCCTTGCCGTCGTGTGCGGTGGTGCCTATTGGTTCGTGACGACCGATCCCATGGGTGTTATGCCTGGCTTCTACGACCAGTTTGGCCAAGCTGCACAAACCACCTTCCCCACGCGTCAAAAGGGCGAGGCGACTGAGGACGATACCAAGCAGGGCGATTCTGCCGAGGTGGTTCAGGAAGAAACCGTGCTCACCGATGATCAGCTCTATACCAGGCTCGACGGTCTGTATCAGACCATCGTGTCCTACGCTGACGAGGACCAGATCGGCGAGGTCATCGATTCCTTTAACAACGGTTATCTCCGAACGCCGCTGTCCACCCGTCAGGAGCTGTCGCAGAGTGCCTACGCCCTGCGCGACCAGATCAAAAAGACGCAAGATGAGCTCAACAACCTGAAAGTACAGGACGATACGGTCTATGCGGATGACATCGCCCACTTAAAGCAGCTTGCTGAGTGGATGTATGAGCGCGTCGACGTGATCTGCCAGAGCTGGGATATCTCGCTGGCCATTCCCGATGGCGAGTCGATGAGTTCCCACCAAAGCGAGATCCTGGCGCCCATCGCGCAGGGCGGCAACAGCGCGCTGAACCAGTACGATGCCAATGTGGTTTCCTGGAAGCCGCAGCAGCGTTCCTAAAATTAGTTCGCCATAGTCGGCATAACCTACGTGCGCAATTGATGTAAGCCCGTGCTTATTGCTACAATTCGTACAAATATGCTTTAAACGCACGAGGAAGGAACCACATGTTTGGTTTTAAGAAAGAGCTCTACACGCCCGAGTATCAACTTGTCGGCGACGAGTGTGCCGTAATCGAGACGTCGAAGGGTACCATCAAGGTCAAGTTTGACGGCGAGGGCGCTCCCATTCATGTCGCGAACTTCTGCGAGCTTTCCACGATGGGCTTCTATGATGGCCTTAAGTTCCATCGCTATGTGCCCGGTTTTGTTATCCAGGGCGGGGACCCCAATACCCGCGACATGTCCGGCGCCGACGTCGCTGCCGGTCTTGAGGGCCCCGACGGCATGCCCGGTACCGGTGGCCCCGGCTACTGCATCAAGGGCGAGTTTGCCACCAATCCGCGCAACAGCCATGTCGATGGCGCCCTTGCCATGGCACGCTCCATGGACCCCGATTCCGCGGGTTCGCAGTTCTACTTCTGCCTGGGTGCCCAGCATAATCTCGATTCCGGTTACACCGTCTTTGGTACCACGGTCGAGGGTCTCGATGTGATTTCGCAGCTGCGTGCCGGCGACGAGATCTTTCATGTCGAGATCGTTCACGAGTAAAGGGGACTTCCTTGAATAGCCAGCTGATCCAACAGGGCCGCGCCGCTTACCGCGCGGGTGATTTTTCCGCTGCAGCCCAGATGCTTGGGGCGGCAAAGACTCCCGATGAGATTATAGGCGAGGCCGATCACCTTCGTGGCAACGCCTTGATGCACCTGGGCATGTATGCCGAGGCCGCCGAGGCCTATGCCGCCGCCCTCAACGACGGTACCTACGGCAAGCGCGGCGCGCTGCTCACCAACCGCGGCAAGGCGCTCGCCGCCGTGGGCGACTACACGACGGCCGCTCAGGCTTTCTCTGCCGCTACGCAGGATGCTTCCTATGCCACGCCGTTCAAGGCCTATCTGGGCCTGGGCAATGCGCTGTTCCAGTCGGGCGACTATGCCAACGCGGGAACCGCCTTCCGTCAGGCTGCCATCGACGGCGCCAATCCGGCTCCTGCCGCCGCACTCGGCGAGCTCGGTCGTTGCTTCATTAAGCTCGGCCGTCCGGCGGATGCCGTGGAGACCTACCGCACGGCTATCGACTTCGCCGGCCCCCGCGACGACACGCGTGCGCTCAACGCCGGCATGGGTCAGGCGCTTTCTGCCGCCGGCCGTCCCTCCGACGCACTCGACGCCTTTAATGCCGCTACTGCCGATGGCATCTACCAGCTCACCTCAGAGCAGGCCGATGAGCTTGCCCGCGTGCAGGATTCGCTTGCCGCGCTGTCTGCCCAGACGGCTATGGCCACGGCTCCGGCGCCCGCGATGGACGCTCCTGCCGTCGATCCGCTCGATCCTACGGGCGCGACCGGTCAGTTTATGCCTGATCCCTCGGACACCGGCTTCTTTACGCTGTCCGAGTCCGAGATGGTCCAGCAGGACCGTCAGGATCGCAAGCAGGCCAAGGTCCGTCGTCGCCATCGCCACACGGGCCTCAAAGTCTTCATCGTGCTGCTTCTGCTCATTTTGATCGCCGCGGGCGGTCTGGGCTTTGCCTACACGCGCGGCTTTGGCTTCCCGTCTCAGGAGTCTGTCGTTGCCGATCTGTTCCAGGCTGCCGGCGACGGTGACACCGCAAAGGCCGAGTCTTGCCTGGCCTCGAGCCTGTCCGAGGACGCTAAGTCGATGATCATCTCCTCGATTCCGCAGGGTGCCACCGTGTCCGTCGAGGGCATGGATCAGTCCATGACCGAGACGACCGCCAAGGTGAAGGCATCGCTGTCCAAGGGCGGCGAGCAGGAGTACACCGTCAAATTCGTGCGCTCCGATAACCATATCGGCTGGGCCGTTTCTTCGCTCGATATGGATTTCTCGGCTGCTGACAACCAGTAGTGACCTTATGGGATTTAGCTTTGCCCGGCGCTTCACCGCAAGTGAGGTGTCGGGCTTGCGCTAGTATGATGAGCTAGTAGTTTTCCAGCAATCATCCAACACATCAGGAGTTGCGTTGTTTTCTTTGATGGATATGTTCTTCGGTAGCTATGCGGGCGATCTTGCCATCGACCTCGGCACCGCAAATACGCTTGTCTCCGTGCGCGGCAAGGGTATCGTCATTCGCGAGCCCTCTGTAGTCGCCATCGACAAGAACGACGAGCGCATCCTGGCGGTCGGTATCGAGGCAAAGCGCATGCTCGGCCGTACGCCCGGCAACATCGTGGCCGTTCGTCCCCTGAAGGACGGCGTCATCGCCGACTTCGATGTTACCGAGGCCATGCTTCGCTACTTTATCGACAAGGCGTCCGAGAAGCGCTATCCGTGGACTCCGCGTCCGCGTGTTGTCGTCTGCGTTCCCTCCGGCGTCACGTCGGTCGAGAAGCGCGCTGTCTTTGAGGCCACGATCCAGGCCGGTGCCCGCCAGGCCTATCTGATCGAAGAGCCCATGGCTGCCGCTATCGGCGCCGACCTGCCCGTCGAGGAGCCCACCGGCTCCATGGTCATCGACATCGGTGGCGGTACCACCGAGGTTGCCGTTATCGCTATGGGCGGTATCGTCGTCTCGCAGTCCATCCGTATTGCCGGCGATGAGTTCGACCAGGCTATCCTCACGCACGTTCGCGATGCCTACAACCTTGCCATCGGCGAGCGTACGGCAGAGGACATCAAGATTAAGGTCGGCTCCGCCGTGCCGCTCAAGGACGAGCTCGACGTCGAGGTCAACGGCCGCGACGTGATCACCGGTCTGCCCAAGACCGTGCGCATCGAGAGCGAGGAGATTCGTCGCGCACTCAACAAGCCGCTCGACGAGATGGCCAAGGCCGTCAAGGACGCGCTCGACGCTACGCCTCCCGATCTTGCCTCGGACCTTATGTACTATGGCATTTTGCTGACTGGAGGCGGCGCGCTGCTGCGCGGTCTCGACGTGCGCCTGCGCGATGAGACCGGCGTTTCGGTCAACGTCAGCCCCACGGCGCTCGATAACGTTGTTAACGGCTGTGCCCGCGTGCTCGAGGCCAATGCGTTTGATGGCGGCTTCGTCCAGACCAATGCTTAATTTCCAAAAGGTGGATTCCATTTGGCACGATCTTCGGGTTTCTCTACAAATCTGAATACCAAGCGACAATCAACGGGTATGCGCCCGTTGATTGTTTTCAGCCTGATTTCGGTGTTGCTGCTCACGTTTTATATCCGTGAGGGCGAGGCCGGGCCGATTCATGCCGTGCGCTCGGGCGTGACGACGATTACCTCGCCGGTGCGCTTTGTGGGCTCGGCTGTGGCGGCTCCCTTCAATGCGATCGGCAATGTGTTCTCTAACCTTACGGCGTCGCAGGACACGCTTGACGAGCTTAAGAAGCAAAACGAGGAACTGACCTCTAAGGTTGCCGAGCTCTCCGAGGCTCAAAAGACCGCCGAGCGTCTGGAGGGGCTGGTCGGCCTCCAGTCGACCTACAACCTCAAATCAACCGCAGCTCGTATCGTCGGCGCTTCGGGCGATGCCTGGACCTCGACCGTCACCATCGACAAGGGTTCTGCCGACGGGCTTACCATCAACATGCCTGTGACGAGTTCTGCCGGTGTCATAGGCCAGATTATCGAGGTCTCGGCCAAGACGTCCACCGTGCGTCTGATTGGCGATGAGAGCTCGGGCGTGTCCGCCATGGTGCAGGACACGCGCGCCCAGGGCATGCTGCAGGGTCAGGCTGACGGTACGCTGCGTCTTGAGTATGTGAGCGTCGATTCCGACGTTAAGGTTGGCGACATCATCGTGACCTCGGGTATTGGCGGTGTGTTCCCCAAGGGTCTACCGCTCGGCACCGTCTCGTCGGTTGAGAAATCGGCTAACGACGTGTACTACACCATTGTGGTGCGCGCCCAGACGACGGCCGAGAATAACGAGGAAGTGCTGGTCATTACCTCGCTGACCGACGAACAGTCGGCCTCGGATGAGGATGTGAACACGGCCAACAGCACGCCGCAGGGAACGTCGCGCGATGCTGCGACCAAGACGAAGGACGAGAGCCCGGATGACGGTTCCGACACGTCCGAGACGACCGATTCCGGCTCGAGCGAATAGGGGGCATGTCCATGGATCTACACGAGCAGGGGATGAGCTCCCGCACGTTTGTAATCGCCGCCATCGTGTGCGTGCTGCTGCAGGCAGGCCTGGCACCGCAGATCTCCATTGCGGGCGGTCGCGTCAACTTTATGATTATCCTGGTGTGCCTAAGCGTGTTCTCGGGCGACCCGACCCGTGCCGTCGTATGCGGTTTTTGCAGCGGCTTGTTCTATGACCTTTCCGCTGCCGTGCCGGTGGGCGTTATGTCGCTCCTGCTGACCGTGGGTTCTTTTGCCCTGGTGCATAGCGCCGCCGGTCAGACGGGCGGTACCCCGAGTGCGCGCGGCATCACTGTGGGTGCCTTCGCGCTCGTTATTAATGTGATCTACAGCATCATCTTGCTGTTTATGGGTTTGGAGACGAGCTTTGTCGTGGCGATCTTCGGCCATGCGCTGCCGTCTTCGATCCTGACGGGTCTGGTTGCCATTCCGTTTTTGATGTCCGGCGTCGTGCCGCAGTCCGGTTATGGATTCTCGGCACGTGGCGGACGCCAGACGGGCATGCGCTTTAAGCCCAAGACCCGTAAGCTCAAATAGGGGAGGCCTGTAGATGTCTTCCCAGATGACGGTTATTATCGCCGGTATCGTGCTGGTTGTGGCCATCGTGGTCGCGCTGGTCATCATGCGTCGCGGCGATTCCCGTTTTACCTACGATACGCAGCATGGAACGGCCCCGCGCGCCACCGAGGGCGAGGGCAATACCGCGGCGACCGCCTTTAAGGGCCGCTTCTCCATCCTCACCACGGGTGTAGGCGCGATGTTCGCGGCGCTTGCCGTCAAGCTGTGGGGTATGCAGATGGTCTCGTCGGACTATTACGAAAAGCAGGCTAATAGCAATCAGACGCGCACCGTTACCACACCCGCTGTGCGCGGCCGCATCCTCGACCGCAATGGCGTGGCGCTTGTCCAGAACCGTCCCTCACTTGCTGTCGTGGCCTACCGCGACCTTGCCGAGGATGAGGTTCTGGTTCGCCATCTTGCCAACGTGCTCGGTATGCCCTACGTGGCGGTTCTGCGCAATATTCAGGACAATTCCGAGGGCGCCCAGAGCCTGCATACCATCGCGACGGACGTCCGTCGCTCTACGGTTGCCTATATTCAGGAGCACGCCGGCGAGTTTCCGGGCGTCAAGATTGCCGAGCGTACCGAGCGTCAGTACCCGTACGGCGAGACGGCCTGTCACATTTTGGGCTATACCGGCACCATTACCTCCGAGCAGCTCGAGGCCCAGAATAAGAAAACCTCTGGCGATGATGATGCTTCTGCTGGCCGGATTACGTACCAGTCGGGCGATATCGTGGGCCAGGCGGGTGTTGAGAGCTACTACGAAAACCTGCTGCAGGGTATTCGTGGCGAGCAGACCGTCAAGGTCGATGCCTCGGGCAATGTGACCGGTCAGGCCGGCGCCGTGCCCGCCAAGGCCGGCTCCGACATTAAGCTCACGCTCGACCTTAAGATCCAACAGGCCTGTGAGACGGCGCTGGCGAGCGCCATCGAGCTTGCCAAGACCACTGGCTACAGCAATGCCGGCAACGGCGCTGTGGTGTGTCTCGATCCCAACAATGGCGAGATCCTGGGTATGGCGAGCGAGCCCAAGTTCGATCCGTCCGTCTTTATCGGCGGCGTCTCAAATGACGTGTGGACCGAGCTCAATGACGACAAGGGTTCGCACCCGCTGCTCAACCGCGCCATTAGCGGACAGTACATGTCGGCCTCGACCATCAAGCCGCTCTCGGCACTGGCTGGTCTTGAGTTTGGAACCTACACTTCAACGCAGACAACCAACTGCACGGGCTATTGGACGGGCTTGGGCAAGGCTTGGGGCAAGCGCTGCTGGCTGACGTCTGGCCACGGCACCATGACGCTGCAGTCGGGTATCGCCAACTCGTGCGACCCCGTCTTCTACGACATGGGCAAGGCGTTCTTTTATGACGAGCAACATTCCGAGGGCCTGCAGGAGGTCTTTCGTCGCTGGGGCCTAGGCAAGACCTGCGGTATCGATCTGCCGAGTGAGGGCGCGGGCCGTATTCCCGATGCCGAGTGGAAGGAGTCGTACTTCACCGACGCCTCTGCCGAGGACCGCAAGTGGAATGCCGGCGATATGACCAACATTGCCATCGGCCAGGGCGACATCCTGGTGACGCCCCTGCAGATGGCGTGCGCCTACATGGGCCTTGCCAACGGCGGCAAACAGTACGTGCCTCACGTGTTTTTGTCTGCCGTGTCGCGCGATGGCGACGGCGATGCCTATAAGTACAACGGCAAGGGCAAGAAGAAGCGCCTGGAGGCCAAGATCAACAGCGATTCGGATTTGACTCTTGTTCGCAACGGCATGCACGACGTGATTTACACGGCATCGACGTCCCTGGCGGCTCACTTTGGCACCCTGACGCCGCAGGTATACGGCAAGTCGGGCACGGGCGAGAAAAGCGGCGAGGACGAATACGCGTGGTTCTGCGCCTATGCACCGGCCGATGATCCCAAGTATGTCATCGCTACTGTCCTGGAGCAGGGCGGCGGTGGCTCAGATACCGCGATGCATGTCGTGCGCGACGTGCTCGGCGTGATTTATGACGAGCCCGATACCTCTTCGGCCTCGGGCGATTCTTCGGTTCGATAGGAGGTTGCGATGGATTTTTCTCCGGCGGATCTGTTCCGTTCAACCAAGACCGGCTCTCGCAGCAGCCTGGACCGCGTCAACAAGCAACTTTCGGCCTCGCGCGGTACGTTTCGCCAAAAGGTGCATATCGGTGTGCTGCTGGCTACCGTCGCGCTCGTTGCCTATGGCGCCATCATTATTTGGTCGGCGTCACAGTTTAAGGCCGACGCCTCATTCTCGCGCCACCTGCTGGGCATTGGCATTGGCGCGGTGCTTGCGGTGCTCGTCTGGCGTACCGATCTGCGCGGCATCTCTAACTTCTCGACGGCGCTGCTCGTCATTGACCTTATTGTGATCTTCTCGCCCAAGATTCCGGGCCTGTCCTATACGGGCGGTCTGGGCATGACGGGCTGGATCAAGATTCCCGGTATCGGCTTGACATTCCAGCCGGTTGAGCTTGCCAAGCTCATCACCATCTTCTTTATCGCCACGCTTGGCTCGCAGTATAACGGCCGCATCGATACCGTTCGCGACTACGTCAAGCTCTGCGGCATGCTGTCCATTCCGTTTTTGGCCGTCGTCGCCATGGGCGACCTGGGCTCGGGCCTGGTCGTGCTGGTCTCGGGCGCCATCGTCATCTGCATGAGCGGTGCACGCCGCGAATGGGTGCTGTCGACCCTGGCCCTGCTTGTGGGCCTGGTGGCCCTCGTCCTGGCGCTCGATTCGGTCTTTGATTCGTTGCTCGGCCACGATGTGCTCATCAAGCAGTATCAGATGAACCGCCTGACGGTCTTTATCGACCCCGATAATGCCGATTCGGACGATGCCTACAACCTGCAGCAGTCGCTTATCGCCGTTGGCTCGGGCGGCTTCTTTGGTAAGGGTTTGGGCCATGCGACGCAGTCGGCCGGCGGCTTTCTGCCTGAGTTCCACACCGACTTTGTCTTCGCCTTCCTATCCGAGACCTTTGGCTTTTGCGGTTCCTTTTTGCTCCTGTGCCTCTACGTGCTGCTGATCTTTTCGACGATTCGCGTCGCCTTTAAGTGTGAGTCGCTGTTCTTGCGTCTTTCGTGTGTGGGCATCGTTGGCATGTGGGCGTTCCAGACCTTCGAAAACATCGGCATGTGCATCGGCATGATGCCGATTACCGGTATTCCGCTACCGTTTATTAGCTTCGGTTCGTCTTCGATGATGATTCAGCTGCTGACGGTGGGTATCGTACAATCCATATGGCGGCATCGTTCGGGCGCCGCGTAACCGCTGGAGGGGTTTGCTATGAAAATTCCCGTAGATAAGCTGACCCGCGCTTTTAAGATGGGCGCGTCCGTTAAGAAGGATTCCGATACGCCGGTGCGCGTCTCGGTCTATCTGGATTCGTCCGCCTCGCGCTTTCTTGCTGAGACGGTGCGTGACGCCTTTGTGCCGCAGACGACCTCGGGCATTGTGCGCGTCGAGCGTCTGGGGGAGGAGCGAATTGCTCCAAAGACCGATACCGATGTGGTACTGGTGCTCTCGTGTGGTTCCGACCGCCTGGAGAGTGCCGTGCAGGAGCTCGTGATCGCCGGCGCGCCCGTGTGCGTGCTTGCCGAGTCTGCTGTGGAGGTGCCGTTTATCGAGGAGTCCACGCCCATGCTCGGCGTGGTGGCGGCAACCGATAAGACGTATCTGCTCGAGACGCTTGCCCGCTGGATTCTCGATCGCACCGACAAGGAAACGGCTTTTGCGGCGAACTTTGCCTTTATGCGCATCGCGGCAGCTAATCGTATCATCACCTCGTGCGCGCTCACCAATATGGCGACCGGTGCGCTGGTGTTTTTGCCGGGCGCCGATTATCCCGTTATGGCGCTGGCGCAGGTGGGCATGCTCTTTGAGCTCGCTGCCGTCTTTGGACGCGGCATTAAGCCTGAGCGCGGCTACGAGGTCGCGGGCGTGCTTGCCGGCGGTCTTGTGATCCGCGCGGTCACCCGCGCGCTCGTCAAGCAGACGCCGCATATTGGGTTTGCCGTTAAGGCGCTCACTGCTGCCGCGGGCACCTATGGCATGGGCCGTGCGCTTGTTGCGCTCTACGAGCGCGATGTCGACTACAGCCGTGCCAACGAGGTGGTCACTGCCACGTTCTCCCGCGTTCGCGATCTGGTGACCACGGTCGCGGGCGCTACCCGTCCTATGGCGTCCTACCAAGACGCATCCGATCTCGCTGCTTAGGGGTTTTCTGTTGCGCGTTCCGTATCAAGACTGCTTTCATTTAATTGAGCCGCTGCTCGCCAAGGTCGAAAAGCCGAGCCGCTATATCGATCACGAGTGGGGCACGCTTTCCAAGGCCGATGCCGACTACCGTTGCTGCCTGATCTACCCGGATGTGTACGAGGTTGGTTTGCCCAACCAGGGCATCGCCATCCTCTACAACATCCTTAACCAGGCCGAGGGCATCTCCTGCGAGCGTGGCTATGTGCCGTGGCCCGATATGGGTGACGCCATGCGCGAGGCGGGCATTCCGCTGCTCTCGCTCGAGGGTGCAGCGCCGGTCGCTTCGTTTGATATCGTCGGCCTGCATGTGCCGCACGAGATGGCGGTGACGAACTTCCTTGAGGCACTCGATCTCGCTGGCATTCCGCTGTTAGCGGCCGACCGAGGTGAAGACGACCCCATCATCATCGCCGGCGGCCCCTCGGTGTACAACCCCGAGCCGTACGCGGCCTTCTTCGATGCCATCCTCATCGGCGAGGGCGAGGAATCGCTGCTCGAGACCTGCCAGCTGCATCGCCGCCTGCGCGACGAAGGAGTCCCGCGCGCGCAGATTGTTGAGCAGCTTGCATCCATTGCCGGCAACTACGTGCCGTCGCTCTATGAGGTTCGTCACGACGAGCCCTGCTCGCCGCACGGCTACACCGTGCCGCGCGAGGGCAAGGATGCGCCGACCGTGGTCTACAAACGCGTCGTCGAGGATTTCGGCGCCACGAATCCGCTGTCGCAGTCGTGCGTGCCCTATGCGCAGCTGGTTCACGACCGCCTGTCTATCGAGATTCTGCGCGGCTGCGCTCGCGGCTGTCGTTTTTGCCAGGCCGGCATGACGTATCGCCCGGTGCGTGAGCGTTCGGCCGACCAAATCGTCTCGTCGGTGATTCAGGGTCTGGAAAAGACCGGCTATGACGAGGTGTCGCTGACCTCGCTCTCCACGACCGACCACTCCTGCATTCGTGACGTGCTTGACAGGCTCAACCGTCGCCTGGAAGATACGGGTATTCGCGTGTCTATTCCGTCGCAGCGCCTGGATTCGTTTGGCGTGGATATGGCCGAGTCGGTCGCCGGCGAAAAGAAGGGCGGCCTGACGTTCGCGCCCGAGGCCGGCAGCCAGCGCATGCGCGACATCATTAACAAGAACGTGACCGAGGAGGACCTGGACCGTGCGGCCAAGGCGGCCTTCGAGGCCGGCTGGAACCGCATGAAGCTCTACTTTATGATGGGCCTTCCCGGCGAGCGCGACGAGGACATCGTGGCCATCGCCAATCTGGCCGATCACGTGCTGGAGCTCGGTCGTTCCGTGGTGCCCAAGGCTCGTCGCGGCTCGATCTCGGTGTCGATCTCGGTTTCGGTCTTTATCCCCAAGGCTGCCACGCCGTTCCAGTGGTGCCCGCAGCTCGATTACGACGACGTCAAGCGTCGCCAGAAGCTGCTTATCACGAGCGTTCGCAACCGTGCCGTCCGCGTGCATTACCACGATGCCGAGACCTCGCTCATCGAGGCCGCGCTGTCCCGCGCCGGTCGTGACATGACGCCCGTCATCATCGATGCCTGGCGTGCCGGCTCGCGTTTTGACGCCTGGGTGGAGCATTTCTCGCTCGATAACTGGAAGGAGGCTGCTGCCAAAAACGGCATCGACCTCAATGAGCTCGTGCACCTGCCCTACGAGTTGGACTGGCGTCTGCCGTGGGAGCATGTGAGCCCCGGCTGCACGCGCGGCTTCCTCGAGCGCGAGTACCGTCGCTCGCTCGAGGGTGTCACGACTCCCGACTGCACCCGCACGTCGTGCACCGGCTGCGGAATCTGCCCCACGCTCCACGCCAAGAATGTATTGATGGGTGATCGCGCATGAGTGAGCGCCTGACCGACAACCCCACGCTCTTTAGACTTCGTGTTCGCTATGGCAAGCGCGATCGCCTTAAGTACCTGGGCCATCTCGAAGTAATCCATACCATTGAGCGCATCGTGCGCCGTGCGGGGCTTCCCTATGCCGTCACGCAGGGCTTCTCTCCGCACATGCGCGTGGGCTTCTCTTCGGCGCTACCGGTGGGTACGTCGTCGACCTGCGAGTGGTATGACCTGTTTATGACCGAGTTCGTGGCGCTCGACGAGGCGTTTGGGCGCCTGGCTGCGGCGTCTCCGGCCGATCTGGCGCCCATCGAGGCGGCGTACATCGACGTGCGCACGCCGGCGTTGACGGCGCAGCTCACGCGTCTGTCGTATCGCATCGACCTGCACTTGGATCCTGAGGCGCCCGTAAGCGCCGACGAGGTGCGTCGTGCGATCGACACGCTGCGCGCGGACCATGGCATCGACTACGCGCGCGGCAAAAAGAGCAAGCGCTTGGATTTGGATCACACGCTCGTGGGCTATGAGCTCACGGCGGGGGGGCGTCCGGACCATCTGGTGCTCATGCTCGACACCCATGCCGACAACGAGGGCTCTATGCGTCCGGAGATTTTGCTTTCAGCTGCTGATGTTTTGTTGCAGGGCTTGACCCCGGGCGTCGATGCACCTATTGTTTCCACCGGTATGCAAGACCTCGTGACCATCTGCTCCTACGATGTCGAGCGTCAGAATCAAGCATGCGAGGACGACGAGGGCCGACTCGTCAGCCCCATACCTGTGCGAACTTGTGGATTTGCTCCACATACTCGTTGACGGGGGTATTATCGCCTGCTACTATATTCGGCTGTTGCACTAACTGATGCATGAAGGGCAAGTAAACATGTACGCAATCGTTAACACGGGCGGCAAGCAGTACAAGGTCGCCACCGACGATGTCATCACCGTCGAGAAGATCGAGGGCAATGAGGGCGACAAGGTCACCCTGCCGGTCATCTTCCTCAACGATGGTAAGAAGATCGTCACCGATCCCGACAAGCTGGCCAAGGCCAAGGTTACCGCTCAGATCGTTGAGCAGTTCAAGGGCGAGAAGCAGCTGGTCTTCAAGTTCCACAAGCGCAAGCGCTATCGTCGTCTGAAGGGTCACCGTCAGCAGCTCACCAAGCTGAAGATCGTGAAGGTTCAGGCTACCTCCCGCGCCAAGAAGGCTGTCAAGGCAGAGGCTGAGGCTGTCGCCGAGGCTCCCGTCGCCGAGTAGATTACACTCGTAACGAAAGAGTAGGTATACACAATGGCACACAAAAAAGGACTCGGTTCCTCCCGTAATGGCCGTGACTCCCGCGGTCAGCGCCTTGGCACGAAGCGCTATGCCGGCCAGACGGTAACCACGGGCACGATTCTCGTCCGTCAGCACGGCACGCACATCCACCCGGGTGAGAACGTTGGCCGTGGCAAGGACGACACGCTGTTCGCGCTGGTCGACGGTACCGTTGAGTTCCACAAGGGTATCAAGCACAGGGTCAGCGTACGCCCGCTCGCGAACGCGTAATTCACCCTTCATAGAGCACATATGTGGGAGGCACTTGAGTTTTAGGATTCAAGGGTCTCCCTCTTTTTGTAGGAGGCGATTCTGTTGTCACAGTTCACCGATATCAGCCGCATTAACGTGTGCGGCGGCGACGGCGGAGCCGGATGCATGTCGTTTAGGCGCGAGGCATTTGTCCCCAAGGGCGGCCCCGATGGCGGCGACGGCGGTCGTGGCGGCAATGTCGTCATCCAGGCCGATGCTCAGCTGTCTTCGTTGATCGATTACCGCTTTAAGCATCACTTCCGCGCCGAACGCGGCACGCACGGGCAGGGTGCCCGTCGTAACGGCAAGAGCGGCGAGGACCTGATCCTGAAGGTTCCCATGGGCACCGTGGTGCGCGAGCTCGACCCCGAGACGCAGACCCCGATGTTCGAGATTGCTGACCTGGTGCACGATGGCGAGCGCGTTGTCGTGGCGCCCGGCGGTGCCGGTGGCCTGGGCAACACGCACTTTGTGACGTCGGTGCGCCGCGCGCCCGCGTTCGCTCAGCTGGGCGAACCGGCCGAGGAGCACTGGATTGAGCTTGAGATGAAGCTTATGGCCGATGCCGCACTCGTGGGCTTCCCCTCGGTGGGCAAGTCCTCGCTTATCGCGCGCATGAGTGCCGCCCGTCCCAAGATCGCCGACTATCCGTTTACAACGCTCGTGCCGAACCTCGGCATGGTGCGTGCCGGTGAGTATTCTTACGTCGTTGCCGACGTTCCTGGTTTGATCGAGGGCGCAAGCGAGGGCAAGGGCCTGGGCCATCAGTTCCTGCGCCACATTGAGCGCACGGCGCTCATCATGCATGTCGTTGACATGACGGGCGGGTTTGAGGATCGCGACCCGGTTGAGGATTACCGTATCATCAACCGTGAGCTCGAGCAGTATGGCGCCGAGCTTTCGGAGCGTCCGCAGATCGTCGTCGCCAACAAGTGCGATGCGCCGGGCACGGCCGACAAGATTGCCGACCTCAAGCGTGCGGCACTCGACGACGGCCATATGTTCTTTGCCGTGTCTGCCGTGACGGGCGCCGGTCTCAACACGCTGATGCTTGCCGTGGGCGAGCAGGTGGCTAAGCTGCGCGCCGAGTTGGCTGTCTCCGATGAGCCGGTCGATCTGCGTGACGATGAGTGGGAGCGTCGCCGCCTGCAGCGCGAGAAGCGTTTCCGTATTGTTCAGGAAGAGCCCCATGCCTTCCGCGTGGTCGGTCGCGCCATCGAGCGCATGGTCATCCAGACCGACTGGGAAAACGAGGAAGCCGTCATCTACCTGCAGCATAAGTTTGCGCGCATGGGTGTTGACGACGCGCTCGAGAAGGCAGGCTGCCGTGCGGGCGACGAGGTCCGCATTTGCCAGCGCGCCTTTGACTTTGAGGGCGCCGAGGACTTCTCGGAGTACGAGGAGGAGCTTGAGGACGAAGGCAAGGACGTTGCCGTTGAGGTCTTTGACGTAGCCGATGCTGCGGACGAGGGCGTCGAGGTTGTCGATGCGGCAGAAGTCGCGGACGATGTCGAGACCCCGGAGGGCGAGTAAGTCATGTCGCTGCGCGGTGGAATTGGTCTGCCTGAGCTTCCTATCAAGGATGGGCAGGAGTTTCGGCTTGGCATTATGGGTGGCACCTTCGACCCGATTCATTACGGGCACTTGGTTACCGCCGAGCAGGCGCGCGAGTCGCTCGACTTGGACGCTGTGCTCTTTATGCCGGCGGGCTCTCCTGCTTTTAAGCTTGACAAGCCGGTGACGCCTGCCGAGGACCGTTATGCCATGACGGTCCTCGCCACCGCTGCGAATCCGGCTTTTTTGGCGAGCCGCTTCGAGATCGATCGTCCGGGCGTGACCTATACGGCCGATACGCTTCATGCCCTTCGCAACTTTTACCCGCCTCAGGTAAAGCTCTACTTTATTACGGGTGCCGATGCGATTATCGATATTGTGACCTGGCATGATGCCGAGCGAATCGCTGAGCTTGCTACCTTTATTGCGGCGACGCGACCGGGTTTTGATATCGATACGGCTCGTGCCCGAATCAAAGAGTCGGGGCTGCCGTTCGATGTGCGCTATATTCAGATTCCGGCGCTGGCGATCAGCTCGACGAACATTCGTAAGCGAGTTGCCCGCGGCATGAGCGTGCGTTATCTTACGAGCGAGTCTGTGCTCGGCTACATTCGCAAGCGCAGTTTGTATGTCGATCTGGGTCAAGAAGATTTTGAGTGATGGGGGCTACGTTGTCGGTAGAGGATCAGTTTGAGGGCGATGAGCGCGCGCTGCTCAAGCGCATTCAAGAGCTGCTCGATGTTCGCATGAAAGATAAGCGCAAGCGCTATGTGCATTCGCTGGGTGTTGCCGAGACCGCACTTCATCTGGCCGAGGTCTACGGCGTTGATCGCTTTGATGCCGCTGCCGCCGGCTTAATTCACGACTGGGACAAGGTGCTTTCCGATGACGAGCTCGTGGCCCGCGCGCTTCACTATGGCATCAAGGTTGCCGGCTCTCCTTCCGCCGCGATGCCGCTTTTGCATGGCCCTGTTGCCGCCTATGAGCTTCCGCAGCTTTTCCCCGAGCTGTCGCCGGCTGTTTTCCAGGCTGTCGACCGTCACACCGTGGGTGCCTGCGACATGACGCCGCTCGATATGGTGGTCTTTGTGGCAGATGCCATCGAGCCTAACCGTCACGGCGACTATGCCCATGCGCTGCGCAAGATGGTGGGGAAGTCCTCGCTCGATGAGTTGTTCTTCTCCTGTTTTGCGCAGGGTCTGGTCTATGTGATCCAGTCCGGGCGCTATCTTTATCCCACGGCTATTACGATTTACAACCATTACGCCCAGCTGCGCTAGCTCGGGTGTGTCTAGAAAGAGGTATTCCATGGCCGACGAGACCATGACTGACGAGCAGATTCTTGAAGGTGTGGAGCACAAGAGTTTCGTTGCCACGTCCGACCGCACCTCCGCCTCGCTGTCCGCGAGCGGTGTCGCCGCCGAGGATGTCGCCCGCGCCGCCGCGCAGGCCGCCTACGACAAGAAAGGCGAGGACGTGCAGGTGCTCGACCTGACCGAGCTTTCCGACGTGTGCGACTACTTTGTGCTTGCCACCGGTACCAACAACCGCCAGGTCGATTCAATCGTCGACGAGATCGAGGAGAAGGTCGCCGAGGCTTGCGGCGAGCATCCGTTCTCCATCGAGGGCCGCGAGCAGAAGACCTGGATGCTCATGGACTACGGTTCGGTTGTCGTCCACGTCTTCACTCCCGAAGCCCGCGACTTCTACCGCCTAGAAAAGCTCTGGGGCGACGCCCCCCAGCTCCCCCTCAACCTCCTCTAAATGATTTTTCTGGGACGGGGATAAAAAATCATTCCTACCGTTCACCGAACCGCTCATCTTTGTTGGGCGGTTCGGTTTTTTCTTTTTCCTCCTTTTGTATGCTGTAGCTATTGCAGACTCGGAAGGGAGGGCTTCGATGACTCGCGTTGCCCGTGTGTTATCCGAACTCGGCCATTATCACGTCATGCTCAAGGGTTGTGCCGCCCAGCTGATCTTTGAGGACGATGACGACCGCCTTTATTTTCTCAATCTATTAAATAGGCGATTTAGGTCCGCTCACATTCGTTTGCTGGCCTGGTGCCTCATGGACAATCATGTTCACCTGCTGTTTGATGACCCCGATAATCAGATGAGCGTTTCCATGCATGCGATTGATACGGCATATGCGAAACACTTTAATCAAAAAACCGGTCGCCGCGGACCGGTGTTCCAGGAACGATTTAAGAGCGTGATCATTTCTGACGATGAGCAGCTGCTCCGTTGCGTTCGATATATCCATGACAACCCTGCAAAGGCTGGAATTTCTTCTGCTCCTCTTTATCGTTGGAGCAGCTTCCACGAGTATTTCTCTCATCCCGAGATTTGCGATTGTGACGGTGTCCTCGATCTGTTTGGGGGTACGGAGGCGTTTTATCTTGCGAGCACCGACGGCAAACCTAATTCCTATTTTATGCCCGAAGGTAAGCATATTTCCGATATGGATGCGCTAGAAGTTGCCCAGGCTCTTTTGGATCCGCATGAGCCTTATCAACTTAAATCTTTGCCGAAATCAGAGCGTAATCGTCTTCTGGCAGTGTTGAGGCATCGGGGGTTTACGATTGACCAGATTGCGCGCCTGACGGGAATCGGGACCAATATCATTCAAAGAGCGAAATGACGCTCCAAATGATTAAAAAATCCCCGTCCTAGAATAATCATTGGGAGGAGAAGCGGGATTGGCGGCCGAAGGATAGGGCGGTGTCGCCGAACTTGTCTCGGACGGCATCGATCGCGACTGAGAGGTCGCGACGGTCGCTTGATTGGGCTCCGCGGTCGTCGACTTCGCAGAACAGGTCGGTCTGGATGCCGCCCTGATGGTCAAAGTCGCTCATCCCGATACCCGCCAGACGCACATGCATGCCTTCCTGCCAGATGTTGTCGAGCAGTTCGAGCGCAACCGCCACAAAGATGTTCTCATCGTCGGTGGGGTGGGGAAGCCGCCGCTGCGCCGTGCGTCCGCTGCCATACGAATACTTAAGCTTGAGCGTTACCGTGCCGCCCGTCAGTCCCTGACGGCGCAGGCGGCGTCCAACCGACTCTCCCAACAGCGCAATCGCCGCCTCAATATCCCCACGCTCAGTCAAATCTTTCGCAAAGGTGCGCTCATTGCTCACCGATTTAACCTCGCGTTCCTCGTCCAGACTCGTGACTTCGGAAACCTCGAGTCCCAGCGCACGCTGGCGCATGCGTTCGCCGTTGACACCAAAAATAGAGGCCAAGGTGGATTCCGGTGCACGTGACAGCTCGCCGAGCGTGTAGATGCGCATGCGGCGCAGTCGCTCCTCGGCCGAGCGCCCGATGCCGCTCATGGCAGATACCGGCAGTGCGGCCAAAAAGCGCTGCTCGGTTCCGGGGCGCACGATGGTCAGCCCAAACGGCTTGTCCCGCTCGCTTGCGATCTTTGCGACCGTCTTGTTGCAGCCCACGCCAATAGAGCAGGTCACTCCCAGCGCTGCCACGCGGTCGCTTATGCGCCGTGCAACCTGCAACGGGTCTTCGGGCGCAAAGCGACCCGGTGTGATATCGATAAAGGCCTCGTCGATGGATACGCGCTCGACGCGCGGGGTCTCGTCGGCGAGAATCTCCATGACCTGAGCGCTGACCTCGTGGTAGCGATCGAAATGCCCATGCGTCCAAATGGCCTGCGGACAGAGGCGCTGCGCCTCGGCCGAGGGCATGGCGGAGTGCACGCCAAAGCGACGTGCCTCGTATGAGCAAGTGGACACAACGCCGCGAGAATCGGCGTCACCGCCCACGATGAGCGGCTTGCCGCGCCACTCGGGGTGGTCGAGCATCTCCACGCTCGCAAAAAACGCATCGAGGTCCATGAGGCCCACCGCCGGCCCCGTCCAAGAAGGCGGCGTGACGCCCATGGCATCCTCATAACCGTATGTATGTTCGCGTCTTTCCATGTCATGAGTATACCGCGCAGCTCATGTGGGGTGCGTGTATGTGCTTGCAAATCCCGAATTCTTGTCTAAGATATGGATTTGCCCTCGACTACACCGAAGAAGTTGGTCTCACGGACTTCACCTGCCCGCGTCGATGGCGTATTATGTTCAACTGTTTGTTTGTAGTTGCAGCCTAAAGCTGCTTGGTTGGAGGAGTTTCCTTTGGCAGTCAAGATTCGCCTTGCTCGTCACGGCGCTAAGAAGCGTCCGTACTACCGTGTCGTCGTCGCCGATTCCCGCGCCCCGCGTGACGGTCGTATCATCGAGGAGGTTGGCCGCTACAACCCGATGACCGCCCCCAAGACCATCAACCTCGACCTCGAGAAGATCGCCGACTGGCAGTCCAAGGGCGCTCAGCTCACCGACGCCGTCGCCGCTCTGGTCAAGGCCGCCAACGAGGGCGAGAAGACCGAGACCGTCGTCAAGAAGTCCAAGAAGCAGCTCGCCAAAGAGGCCGAGGCCGCTAAGGCTGCCGCTGAGGCCGCTGAGGGCGCCGAGGAGTAAATCGTGCCTGAGGTTGACGCTGCACAGCTCGAGGGTGAGGCAATGCTCTCAGATCGCATCGCCGATCTCGTCGAATATCTCGTTGTTCAGATCGTCGACGACCCGGATTCCGTGAGCCTTGAGGTCATCGATGGTGACGACGCCTCCACGATTGAGGTTTCGGTCGCCGAGGATGACGTCGCTAAGGTCATCGGCCGTCGTGGCCGTACCATCAAGGCCATTCGCACGCTCGCCCGTGCACTGGCCGCTCGCCTCGACACTGCTGTCGAGGTAGAGGTTCTGGGCTAGGACCTTGAGGTCCCAGTACAAAAACATCGCCCGTGTGGTCAAGCCGCACGGAAGGAAGGGGGAGGTCCTCGCGCAGCCGCTGCGGGGGCTTCCTTCTGTATTAGAGCCGGGCATGCGCGTCGCCCTGACGCCGCCGGCGCTCAAGCGCGACCGCTTTTGCACGGTCGTGTCCGTCACCGATACGGGCGATGGCGATCTGGTCTCGTTTGAGGGCATTGACGACCTGACGGCCGCCGAGGGCATCACGGGATGCTACGTGTTGGCAAATCGTGACGACTTTGAGCTCGATTCGCTCGACGCTGCCTATACCGACCTGATGGGTCGCGAGGTGGTCGACGAGCGCTTCGGTTCGCTCGGCACGATTGTCGAGATCATGTCGACGCCCGCCAACGATGTTTGGGTTGTCGAGGGCGATCGGTACGGCGAGGTGCTGATTCCCGTGATCGAGCAGGTTGTGCTCGATCTTCCCGATCAGGGGACAATTTCCGTCCATGTTATGGACGGTTTGATCGATATGGACAAGTAGGGAGGACAACATGCTGATCGAGACCCTTTCGGTCTTTCCCGAGATGTTTGAGCCCGTCATGTCCACATCGATTTTGGGCCGCGCCCGCAAGGCCGGCCTTTTTGATTTTAAGGCGTATAACCTGCGCGACTGGACGCACGACCGCCATCGTACCGTCGATGACGAGCCGTACGGCGGCGGGCAGGGCATGCTCATGAAGGTCGAGCCTATCGCCGAGGCCATCGAGGCCATTAGCGCGGAGGGCCCCAAGCCGACGGTGGTGTTCTTCACCCCGTGCGGCGAGCCTTTTACGCAGCATGTGGCCGAGCGCCTGCTCAAAAGCGAGCGCCTGCTGTTTGTGTGCAGCCGTTACGAAGGTGTCGACGAGCGTGCCTATGCGTATGCCGACGAGCGCCTGTCGATCGGCGATTACGTGCTCACGGGCGGCGAGCTTCCCGCTATGGTCGTTGCCGATGCCGTCGTACGCCTGATTCCCGGCGCCCTGGGCGACGAGATGAGCAACGTCGACGAGTCGTTCTCGACCGCCGAGGACGGAGGCCTGCTCGAGTATGCGCAGTACACCCGCCCCGCTGAGTTCAATGGCCAGGGCGTGCCTCCGGTGCTCGTGAGCGGCGATCACGCTAAGGTCGATGCCTGGCGCCGCAAGAATGCCATCGAGCGCACTTGTCGTTGGCGTCCCGATCTGATCGAGACGGCGCGGCTTACGCCCCAGGAGCGCGCATACGCGCAGGAGATTCTGGACGCTTCGTATTCGCAGAGCGAGGAGTGAGAATGGTTCCATCGCAGCATTCCGCGTTGAGGGGCGCCTTTGAGTGGATCGCGGTCATCGCAATCGCGCTCGTGGCCACCTTCCTGATTCGCACCTTTGTGGTCGAGCCCTTTGTGGTGCCCACCGGCTCCATGGAGTCCACGATCGAGATTGGCGACCAGATCTTGGCGCAAAAGGTGAGCCTTGAGCTCGGCCAGCCCGTCAAGCAGGGCGATATCGTGGTGTTTCACAACCCCGATGGCACCTCCGAGCACGATGTTCTTGTCAAGCGCGTTATTGCCACGGCCGGCCAGACGGTCGACCTGCAGGACGGCAAGGTGGTCGTTGACGGCCAAGCGCTCGATGAGGACTATACGACGGGCATGAGCTGGCCGCTTTCGGTCCAAGCGCCTGGCGCCCAGGTGAGTTATCCCTACGCCGTTCCCGACGGGTGCGTGTGGGTGATGGGCGACAACCGCGAAAACTCTGCCGACTCGCGCTACTTTGGTCCCGTCGATCGCTCTGATTTGATCGCTGTGGCGCTTGTGCGCTACTGGCCGCTCAACCGCATCGGCGCTATCGACTAAAAACCGCTATAGTACAGTACCTAACCGTGTAATCGTTTCGACGAGGGGATATTAGAGGCATGAACGCTTCATCGCTTTCCTTCCAAGACATCATCCTGCGCCTCCAGCAGTACTGGGGCGAGCAGGGCTGCGTCATTATGCAGCCCTATGACTCCGAGGTCGGTGCCGGTACCTTCCATACCGCGACCACGCTGCGCTCGCTCGGTCCCGCCGAATGGCGCACCTGCTATGCGCAGCCCTGCCGCCGTCCCGCCGACGGCCGCTACGGCGAGAACCCTAACCGCATGCAGCACTACTATCAGTTCCAGGTGCTCATTAAGCCCTCTCCGGTTAATGCTCAGGAGCTTTACCTGGGGTCTCTTGCTGCCATTGGCCTGGACCCCAACGACCATGACGTCCGTTTTGTCGAGGACGACTGGGAGAGCCCGACGCTGGGCGCCTGGGGCCTTGGCTGGGAGGTCTGGCTCAACGGCATGGAGGTCACGCAGTTCACGTACTTCCAGCAGGTGGGCGGTATCGAGGTCGACCCCGTGCCCGTCGAGATCACCTATGGCCTGGAGCGTATCGCCATGTACGCTCAGGGCGTCAACTCGGTCTACGATCTGGTGTGGAGCTATCTGCCCGACGGCACGCCCATGACCTACGGCGACGTGTTCCTCGAGAACGAGCGCGAGTTCAGTGCCTATAACTTTGAGGTCGCCAACGTCGAGATGATGCGTCAGAAGTTTGACGACTACGAGGCCGAGTGCCATTCCTGCCTGGAGCGCAAGCTGCCGTTGCCGGCGTACGACTGTGTCATGAAGTGCAGCCACGCCTTCAACCTGCTCGATGCCCGCGGCGCCCTGTCCGCGGTCGAGCGTGCCAACTACATCCTGCGCGTCCGCGCCGTCGCCAAGGCGTGCTGCGAGGCCTACATGGCCGAGGTCGCCGGAGTCAACGAGAATGCCGACCAGGAAGGCGAGGTGGCGTAAGCCATGGCAGACGCTAAGGATTTCCTGTTTGAGATCGGTACGGAGGAAATGCCCTCTGCACCGCTGAACAATGCCGTCAAGCAGCTTGGCACCATGATCGCCAAGGGTCTCGACGAGGCCGGTCTGGCTCATGGCGAGGTCCGTGTGATCTCGAGCCCGCGTCGCCTGGCTGCGCTCGTTGCCGACGTCGCCACCGCGACCGATGAGGTTCACGAGGTCAAGCGTGGCCCCGCGGCCAACATTGCCTTCGACGCTGACGGTAACGCCACCAAGGCCGCCCAGGGCTTCGCTCGCAAGTGCGGTGTGGCTGCCGAGGATCTGGTCCGTCGCGAGGACACCGACGGTCGCGAGTATGTCTTTGCTGAGAAGAACATTCCCTCCGCACCGGCTACGCCGATTCTGACCGCTCTGTGCGAGAAGACCATCACCGGCCTGCAGTGGCCCAACTACCGCTCCCAGCGCTGGGGTCACGAGCACGCGACCTTTGTTCGTCCGGTCCGCTGGATCTGCTGTCTTTTGGGCGAGGATGTTGTGCCCGTGTCGTTTGCCGACGTGACGAGCGGCAACACCACGCGCGGTCATCGCGTGCTTGGCCCTGGTGATCACGTTGTCGCCAGCCCCGCTGTCTATGAGCAGGTGCTCGAGGATGCCGGCGTGCTTTCTGCCGAGCGTCGTCGCGAGGCCATCCTCGCCGGTATCGCCGAGGTCGAGGCTGCCCGTCCCGGCTGCCATGTCGATACGCCCAAGAAGGTCTTCGAAGAGGTCATCAACCTCTGCGAGTGGCCGACGGTGCTCGTCGGTACCTTCGACGAGGAGTTCCTCAAGGTCCCGCACGAGATTATCTGCGAGTCCATGCTCACCAACCAGCGCTACTTCCCGATCTATGACGGCGAGGGCAAGCTCACGCGTGAGTTCGTGGTTGTTTCGAACAGCAAGCCCGAGAACGCCGAGCGCGTGATCGACGGCAACGAGCGCGTCGTGCGCGCCCGTCTGGACGACGCTAAGTTCTTCTACGAGGAGGACCTGAAGATCTCCCTCGACGAGTTCCGCGAGCGCCTGGCCAAGGTCGCCTTCCAGGAGAAGCTCGGTAGCGTGCTCGCCAAGTCCGAGCGCATCGAGCAGCTCGCGCTCGCTATCGCCCGCGAGGCTCACCTGGGCGCCCATCTGGCTGCCGATGCCGCTCGCGCCGCGCATCTGTGCAAGGCCGACCTGGTGTCCAACGCCGTCGTCGAGTTCACGAGCCAGCAGGGCGTGATGGGCGGTTACTACGCCACCGCGATGGGGGAGAACGACGAGGTCGCCCACGCCATTCGCGATCATTATCGTCCCCGCTTTGCCGGCGACGAGCTGCCCGAGGGCACCGCTGGCTGCATCGTGGCCTGCGCCGACAAGCTCGATACCATCGCCGGTATCTTTGCCATCGGCGAGCCCCCGACCGGCTCCTCCGACCCCTACGCGCTGCGTCGTGCCGCTATCGGCATTATCAACATCCTGCGCGACCGTCTGCCGATCGACCCCACGTCGCTCATCGACTTTGCCCTCGAACTCTACAGTGAGCAGGGCATTGAGTTCGACGCCGCCGAGGTCGCCCAGCAGGTTCGTGACTTCTTCCATGGCCGCCTGGTGAGCATGGCCCGCGACGAAAAGATTCCGGCCGATACCGTCGCCGCCGTCTCCGCGGTGCACATCATCGCCCCGTCCGTCTTCTTCGCCCGCTGCGCCGCCCTCGACGAGGCCCGCAAGAACGACGCTGAGACGTTCGACAACCTGGCGACCGCCTATGCCCGCGCCGCGCATATCTCCAAGCCCGAGCTGGGTGCGGAGTATGACCGCAGCCTGATGGGCGAGGTCGAGCTTGCGCTCGCCGACGCCTCCGAGGCTGCTCAGACCGCCGTCGATGCCGCCCTTGCTGCCGAGGACTACCCGGCCGCATTTGCCGCCCTCGCCGCCCTGCGCGCGCCCATCGACCGTTTCTTCGATGAGGTCATGGTCATGGACAAGGACGAGCAGCTTCGCGATAATCGCCTTAAGCTGCTCAACCGCTTCGAGGCCGTTTTCTCCGGCATCGCCAACATCGGTGAGCTTGCCCGCAAAAAGTAAGCCAGCCTGCGCATAAGCGCAAAAGGAGCCCCGCATGGATTGCCCGGTCACCGCTCGTCCCACCGTTATCGTTATCTCCGATTCGCTCGGCGATACCGCTTGTGAGGTGGTGCTTGCGGCGTCCGGGCAATTTGATGAAGGGGCTTTTCGTCTCTTGCGCCTGCCCAAGGTGACCTCGGTGGAGCAGGTCAAGTCATTTGTGGGGCCGCGCGTCGATGCCGACCATCGCGATGTCGCCGTGTTCCATACCATTGTCGATCCGGCGCTTCGCGCCCGCGTGCTCGATTACCTGGGTATGCTGCATATCCGTTCGGTCGACCTGATCGGCCCGACGCTTGCCGTGCTGTCGTCGCTCATCGGTGTGCCGCCCAAGTGCGTTGCGGGCGTGATTCACAAGACCGATGACCGCTATTTCCATCGTATCGAGGCCATGGAGTATTTCGTTGAGCACGATGACGGTCGTGGTTGCGACGATCTGTCGGGTGCCGATATCGTGCTGCTGGGTGTGTCGCGTACATCCAAGACGCCGTTGTCGATGTATTTAGCCTATCAGGGCTACAAGGTCGCCAATGTCCCACTGGCGCATGGCATGGAGCCGCCCAAGTCGATTTACGAGGTTGACCCGATGCGCCTGTTCGGCTTGATTTCGACCGTCGATGTGATTTCCGAGATTCGCGATAGCCGCTTGGGCGACGACTACGCCCGCGCCGTCGCAGGCTCCTATGCCGAGCCCGAGAGCGTGCGTAGTGAGCTTGCGGAAGCCCGCGCGCTCATGAAACGCCTGGGCTGCTTTGTAGTGCGTACCGACGGCAAAGCCATCGAGGAAAGCGCTGCCGAGATCATTGCTCACCTCGAAGAGATTCAAGAGGCAAGAGCCCGCCGTGCCGCCCGCCGCGCTCAACAGCAGTAGTCCTTTCTGTGATGATTTTTCTGGGACGGGGATTAAAAAAATCATTAGGTACTCAATGATTTTTTTAATCCCCGTCCCAGAAAAATCATCGGAGTGGCTAAATAGCCTGAATTGATAAAGCGATTTAGCAAAAATATCGCATCTGACCTGCATTCTTCTTGTAGTGGTATCTTCATAAGGTAACCAACTTTACCTACCGTTTACCGCCGGTTTTAGCACGTTTACCAAACCGCGCACCCTCTGCTCAAGCCTGCCCAAAACCCGCCGTATAGTTCCCTCACGGCCTGCATCCGGCGGGTCGATTCGTTACCACGGTCGTGCGCGTAAGCGCATGGAAGGGGAAGTATCGTGAGCGATTGCAAGAGGGTTTACCGTTTTGGAACCGACGCCCAGGGCACCTGTGTCACCGAGGGCGACAAGTCCATGAACTTCGTGCTTGGTGGCAAGGGCGCTAACCTTGCCGAGATGAGCCGTATCGGCCTGCCGGTTCCCGGTGGCTTTACCATTACCTGCCAGACTTGCGTTGAGTACTCCGGCGCCGGCAACGTGTGGCCGGAGGGCGCGCTCGACGAGATCGTTGCCGCCGAGGTCGACCTCGAGGCCCGCTGCGGCAAGAAGCTCGGCGATGCCTCCGATCCGCTGCTCGTGTCGGTCCGCTCGGGCGCTCCGTTCTCCATGCCCGGCATGATGGACACGGTTCTCAACCTGGGCCTCAACGACGATTCCGTCCAGGGCCTTATCGCCCAGACGCAAAACCCGCGCTTTGCCTGGGATAGCTACCGCCGCTTTATCCAGATGTTCTCCAACGTCGTCATGGGTGTCGATGCCGACTTGTTCGAGAATGCCCTGACCCAGGCCCGCCTGGTCGCCGGCGTTCGCGTCGATTCCGAGCTTTCGGCCGAGGACCTGCAGGAACTCGTCGAGACCTTCAAGGGCATCTTCTCCGAGAACGTCGAGGCTGCCCTGTATCCCGAGCTCGAGGTCGCTGACGGCAAGCCCGTCTTCCCGCACGACCCGGAGCTTCAGCTGCGCCTTGCCATCCAGGCCGTCTTTGGCAGCTGGATGAACGAGCGCGCCTGCATCTACCGCAAACAGCACGGCATCTCCGACGAGCTCGGTACTGCCGTCAACGTCCAAGCCATGGCCTTTGGCAACAAGGGGGAGACCTCTGCGACCGGCGTCGCCTTTACGCGCAACCCGGCCGACGGCACTAAGGAGTTCTACGGTGACTTTCTGGTCAACGCCCAGGGCGAGGACGTCGTCGCCGGCATCCGCAACACCGAGCCCATCGCCGACCTCAAGACCACCCCAGGCCTCGAGTCCGCAGGTGAGGAGCTTGAGCGTGTCTTCCTGACGCTTGAGGACCACTATCGCGATATGTGCGATATCGAGTTCACCATCGAGCAGGGTAAGCTCTGGATGCTCCAGACCCGCGTGGGCAAGCGCACCGCCACCGCCGCCCTGCGCATCGCCATCGAGATGGTCGAGGAGGGCCTCATCACCCGCGAGGAGGCCGTGAGCCGCATCGACCCTGCACAGCTCGACCAGCTCCTGCACCCGCAGTTCGACGCCTCCAAGAAGTACGAGGCGCTCGCTACCGGTCTTAACGCCAGCCCCGGTGCCGCCGTGGGCGAGGTCGTGTTCTCGAGTGATGACGCCGTCGCGCGCGCCAACGAGGGCCACAAGGTCATTCTGGTCCGCTGGGAGACCAACCCCGACGACCTGAAGGGCATGGTCGCCGCCGAGGGCATCCTGACCAGCCACGGTGGCAAGACGAGCCATGCCGCCGTTATCGCCCGCGGCATGGGTACGCCCTGCGTTTGCGGCGTTGAGCGCTTCCACATTGACGCGGCAGAGAAGGTCGTGCGCATCGAGGGCAGCGAACGCGTGCTGCGCGAGGGCGATGTCATCTCCATCGACGGCACCCAGGGTATCGTCGTCGACGGCGCGGTTGACCTGGTCTCTGCAGAGCTCACCGGCGACCTGGACACCATCCTGTCTTGGGCCGATGAGATCCGTTTGGACGAGACCGACGGTCACGCCAACCACGTGCGCGTCAACGCCGACAACCCCGAGGATGCCGAGCTCGCGCTCGAGTTTGGCGCCGAGGCCATCGGTCTATGCCGCACCGAGCACATGTTCCTGGGCAATCGCAAGAACATCATCCAGAGCTTTATCCTGTCTGACGATGAGGCCGTGAAGCAGCAGGCCCTGGCCGACTTGCTCAAGGTTCAGACCGAGGACTTCCTGGCGATGTTCAAGACCATGTCCGGTCGCGATGTGGTCGTCCGCCTGCTCGATCCGCCGCTTCATGAGTTCCTGGATAATCCTCGCGAGCTCGAGGTCGCCATCACCAAGAAGGAGGCCGCCGGCGCTCCCGAGGAGGAGCTCACTGCCCTGCGCGCCCGCCTGCGTCGCATCGACGGCATGGTCGAGTCCAACCCTATGCTGGGCTTGCGCGGCGTGCGCCTGTCCGTCGTCTTTGGCGATCTGCCGCTCATGCAGGTTCGCGCCGTCGCCACGGCCGCTGCCCGCCTTATCAAGGAGGGTGTCGACCCGCGCCCCGAGATCATGGTTCCGCTCGTTTCCATCACGGCCGAGCATGTCCAGACCCGCGAGGTCATTGAGCGCGTAATCGCCGAGGTTTCCGCCAAAGAGGGCGTCGGGCTCAATATTCCCGTGGGCACGATGCTCGAGCTGCCGCGTGCCTGCATGGTCGCTGACGAGATCGCCCATCATGCCGACTTCTTCTGCTTTGGCACCAACGACCTCACCCAGACGACCTTTGGCTTCTCGCGCGATGACGCCGAGGCCAAGTTCATTCCGCTGTACATGCATAAAAAGATCCTGAAAGACAACCCCTTCGAGACCATCGACGCGGCGGTGCTGGAGCTCGTGCGCCTGGCCGTCGAGAAGGGCCGCGCCACCAATCCCGACATGCACTTTGGCGTGTGCGGCGAGCACGGCGGCGACCCCAAGTCCATCAAGGGCCTGTTTAACGTGGCCGACGTGGACTACGTGTCCTGCTCGCCCTATCGCGTGCCCCTCGCGCGCCTGGCTGCCGCTCAGGCCAAGCTCGAGGCCAAGCGCAACGCCTAGCCCCCTGCGTATCGACGCCTAGCGTAGCGCCCCTTCATACCGCCCGTCTCATTCGTGAGGCGGGCGGTTATCATGTGCGGGTTTTGTCTTTTTGTCTGCGTAAAAAATTGTTCTTGCAGCAGAAACCCGCGCGTGTATACTCGAATACGTTTGTTCAACTACGTGCCGGCCAAGGTGGTACGGCACCTCTAGAAGAGTAAGGAATTGCACATGGATTACATCCGCGCAATCGAGCGTCAGCAGATCCGCGAGGACATTCCTCAGGTTCGCGTCGCCGACAACGTCAAGGTTCACTACCGCATTAAGGAAGGCGACCGCGAGCGCATCCAGGTCTTCCAGGGTGACGTCATCCGCATGGCCGGCGCCGGTGCCCGCGAGACCTTCACCGTCCGCAAGATGTCCTTCGGTGTCGGTGTTGAGCGTACCTTCCCGCTTCACAGCCCCAAGATCGCCAAGCTCGAGGTCGTTCGCCATGGTCGCGTCCGTCGCGCCAAGCTGTACTACCTCCGCGACAAGGTGGGCAAGGCTGCTCGCATCCCCGAGAAGCGCTAAGAAGATCGCAGCGTCTGTCCACTCGTTTGGACACGAGGGTCACCTTCGGGTGGCCCTTCTTTTTATCTGATTTGCATGCAAGGAGGGTCTGGTATGGCCAACATGACGAGCTCGGTTTCGGCATCGCAAGTTGCCGGCGAGCTGGCGAGCGCCACGTTCGAGGAGATTCCCGCCCTCGTGGAGCATTATCGCGAGGACCCGCGCCAGCAGGTGATCAAGGCTTGCGAGCGTGCTCTTAAGCGCCATGCCAAGGAACTTGCCGAGCGCGAGCGCGTCAATGACATGTACGAGCTTATGCATGAGCTTGGCGGCGATGGGGTGGTCGTTGGTGTCGACGAGGTAGGTCGCGGATCGGTGGCCGGCCCTTTGACGGTATGCGCCGTCTGTCTTCCTATGGAGCCGCGCGTCTGGGGTATCAACGATTCCAAAAAGCTCACGCCCGCGCGCCGCGAGTTGCTCTCGGTGAAGATAGCCGAGGTGGCGACTGCCATCGGCTTTTGCCATATCGCGCCGAAGGATATCGATGAGATGGGCATGGCGCGTGCCATTCGTGCCGCCGTCGCAGGCGCCGTGGCCGATACGGGACTTGAACCCGACTGTGTCCTCATGGATGGCAACCCCTTGGGCGCCGTTCCCAACGAGCGCGATGTGGTGAAGGGCGATGCCAAAATCGCCTGCATCGCCGCGGCGTCCATCATGGCGAAGGTCACGCGTGACGAGATGATGGTCGAGTACGACGCCGAGTATCCCGAGTACCATCTGGCCGAGTCGAAGGGCTATGCGAGCCCCGAGCACATCGAGGCCATTCGCAAACATGGACTTTGTCCGCTGCACCGCGTGAGCTTTTGCGGAAACTTTCTGCAGACTGAGCGCCTTTTCTAGGTCAATTGTGGAGAAAGGGACCTCTGGGGTTTTATAAACCTGCTGGTAGCGGGCCGTATGCAACAGCATTGCTGCGTACGGCCCGTTTTTTGACGGCATTTGGTCAGCTTTTGGTTTGCTTCCGGTACTTACCCGCATGAAAGGTGCCCTCATCATCGGGGCAATGCAGCGTGCGGGAAAGGAGACCCCATGAGTGCCGCAAGCAAAAAGAGCAAGACGCAGCAGCTCAAGGAGCGTTGGGAAAACGGCGAGCTCGACTGCGGGGCGATGACGCCCGAGTTTATCAAGGGGCTCAGTCCCCGCGAGCTGGGTATGCTGGGCGAGCTGATCACCATCGACTACTTTAACGAGCGCGGCTACTCCTTGCTGGAGCAGGGTTATCGTTGCACCGAGGGCGAGGCCGATCTGGTGCTGCTCGATGAGCTCGACGATGTCGTGGTGATGGCCGAGGTCAAGACGAGACGCGTCGCCCTGGATTGCACCACGCGGGTCTTTCCCGAGGAGGCCGTGGACGCCCAAAAGCAACGCCGCTACCGCCGCATCGCAAGTTGCTATCTCATGGAGCATTATCCGCTCAAGGCGATTCGCTTCGACGCCGTGGGCGTCACCATTCGCGGCGGGCATATCGCCGAGATCGAGCATCAGTACAACGCGTTCGATTGGCAGGTGTCGTGATGGCGTTCGAGACGTTTGCCGTTCACGCGGCCTGCATCCGCGGCGTCGAGGCGATTCACGTCACGGTCGAGGTCTCGCTTGCCGGTGGCGTTCCGGGCATCCAGATGCTCGGCATCCCGAGTATGGAGGTGATGGAGTCACGCGGTCGTATTCGCTGCGCGATGCGCTCCGCCGGGTTCGAGATCCCACGCTCGGGCATTACGGTCAATCTGGCGCCCGGCGATATTCGCAAGACCGGTAGCGGCTTTGATTTGCCCATCGCCATCGCGGTATTGGCGGCCGATGGTCAGATTCCCCGCGACAACCTCGATCGCTGCCTTATCGCCGGCGAGCTTGGCTTGGACGGTACGGTGCTTCCTGTCAAGGGCGAGGTGGCGTTTCAGCTGCTGGCTCGCGACATGGGGCTGTCTTTCATCGCCGGCAGGTCCGACCAGCATGTGCCACTCGCGGGCGTGGATTGCGGATTTATCGATCATTTGTCTCAGCTTGCCCATGGCATGGGCGATGCCGCGCGGCACTACTTGGATTCTGAAGTGCTCGAGGCGATCTTTGAGCCCGAACTCGACTATGCCGACGTACTGGGGCAGGAGGTCGCCAAGCGCGGCATGGCACTGGCGGCAGCGGGTGAGCTCGGTTTGCTTATGATCGGGTCCCCGGGATCGGGCAAGACGATGCTCGCGCGTCGTATGACCGGCATCCTGCCCGAGCTTTCCGTTGAGGATCAACAGGAGGCGCTGTGCATCCATTCGGTCTTGGGTGAGAACATCGATGGCTTGTTGGCGGGGCACCGGCCCTTCCGCAGTCCCCACCACAGTATTTCGACCGCAGGCCTTATCGGCGGCGGGCGCCCGGTGCACCCGGGTGAGATCAGCCTTGCTCATGGCGGCGTGCTCTTTTTGGACGAGCTTGCCGAGTTTCCCACGGGTGTGCTGCAGACGCTGCGTCAGCCCATCGAACGCGGCTATGTGAGGATCGTGCGCGTCGACGGGGCCTTTACCTTCCCGTCGCGCTTTCAGCTGCTGGCTGCGAGTAACCCTTGCCCCTGCGGCTTTTTGGGCGATCGCGAGGTGCCGTGTCGCTGCTCGGCGGCGATGGTCGAGCGCTATCGGTCTAAACTGTGCGGTCCTTTGGCCGACCGTATCGACATGATGATCGATGTGACCCGTCCCGACCCCCAAGTGATTATCGAGGGTGCGGAGGGTATGTCGTCTGCCGAGTTACGTGACTACGTTGTGCGCGGTCGCGCTTTTCGCGCTTGGCGCGAATCCCGTATGGACGATGCGGATGCCGAGGCCGAGGATGACGAGACACGGTCCATTGACGGCGTCGTTTCGACCTTTGAGCTCGATGATGCGGCAGAGAAGTGTGTGCTCGGCCTGTCGAAGCGCACACATCTCACGGGTCGCGGCATCGTGCGACTGGTGCGTATCGCGCGTACAATCGCCGACGTCGCCGAGAGCGAGCAAGTGACGCAGGACCACGTGCTCGAGGCAGCGATGTACCAGGGAAGGAGGGACCAATGATGGCCGAGGGGACCTACGAGCTGCATCCAGGTGATGCGTTGTATCCCGAGACCGTTTTGGAGCTTTCTGATGTACCCCAGACGCTCTATGTGCGCGGCAACCCCGAGGTGCTTTCGACGCCCGCGCTCTCCATCATCGGCGCGCGCAAGGCCTCGCCGTATGGTCTTGCCGTGGCAGAGCTTGCGGCAAAGGTGGCGGTCGAGGCGGGAGTGACGGTAGTTTCGGGCGGCGCGGTCGGTTGTGACCAGGCCTCGGGTTGGGCTGCGGTCAACGCTGGCGGCAAACACGTCGTGGTGCTGGGGACGGGCGCCGACGTGGTCTATCCGCGCTCGAGCGCGGGGCTTATTACGCGCACGCTCGATACGGGTGGCGCGGTCGTGTCGATCTCCCCGTGGGGCATGGGTCCGCGCAAGTTTGCCTTTCCGCGCCGCAATCGCGTGATCGCGGCCCTGTCGCAAGCCCTCTTTGTATCCGAGGCGGGTATGCCTTCCGGGACGTTTTCTACAGCCGAGGCTGCTATGGATTTGGGGCGAGAACTTCTCGCTGTGCCGGGGTCGATCCTATCGCCCGAGTCGCGTGGCACGAATTACCTCATTGCGAACGGTGCCTGCTGCATCATCGACGAGGAATCTATCGAGATGGCTATCTCACGCATCTACGGCACTCTGCGCTACTCGCGCCCCGATGCTCCCGGCATTGCCGACCTGGATCAAACACAGCAGACCGTGATGCATGCGCTCATCGCCTCTCCGCTCAAGGTCGACGACATCGCGGCGCTCGTCTCGCTCGATGCTGTCGGCGTACTCAAACTCTTGGGTTCGCTTGAACTCGAGGGCCTTATCGAGCGCATGATGGATGGAAGGTATGCGCCCTCCAAGTTTGCCCTTCACGCCCAGACGCCCTTCGGTCACAATGGAAAACGTGTCAATTAGAAAGGTGTTTGCAGATGCAGTTCGATCAGGTGACGGTTATCGGTGGCGGTCTGGCGGGTTCGGAGTGCGCGATTCAGCTGGCAGACCGCGGGTTTGCCGTAAAGCTGCGCGAGATGCGCCCCCAGGTGAGCTCCCCGGCCCACCATACCGATCACCTGGCAGAGCTCGTCTGTTCCAATTCGTTTAAATCGACCCGTCCGGACTCTGCGGCGGGCTTGTTAAAGGCCGAGCTTGAGCGCATGGGTTCAGTCCTGCTCGATTGCGCCCATCGCGCGGCTGTTCCCGCCGGTGGCGCCTTGGCGGTCGACCGCGTCAAGTTTTCCGAGCTTGTCGAGGCCGAGGTTGCCGCCCGTCCCAATATCGAGGTCGTGCACGGCGAGGTCACGCAGATTCCCGAGGGCCACGTGGTCATTGCCGCGGGCCCGCTGTGTTCACCGGCGCTGAGCGAAGAGGTCATGAAGCTCGTCGGTGGCGACGCCCTTGCGTTCTTCGATGCCGCGGCGCCGATCGTCGATGCCTCCACGCTCGATATGGACGTGCTGTTTTCGCAGTCGCGCTACGAGGAGCAGGGGAGCGGCGACTATCTCAACGCTCCGCTCAACAAGGAGGAGTACGAGGCCTTTATCGAGGCACTTACCACGGCCGACCGCGTGGTGCTCAAAGACTTTGAGGGCGGCGATCTGTTTCAGGCCTGCCAACCTGCCGAGGAAGTTGCGCGCACCGGCAAGGACGCCATTCGCTTTGGCGCCATGAAGCCCGTCGGCCTCACCGACCCGCGTACCGGACGTCGCCCTTGGGCGGCGATTCAGCTGCGTGCCGAGAACAAGGAGAAGACCGCCTATAACCTGGTGGGCTTCCAGACCAACCTGACCTTTGGCGAGCAGAAGCGCGTCTTCCATATGGTGCCGGGTCTGGAGAACGCTGAGTTCTTCCGCTACGGTGTCATGCACCGCAATACCTTTGTCGACGCCCCGCACGTGCTCGATGGCACCTTTGCCGTGCCTGGTACCGGCGTGCGCCTGGCCGGTCAGATCACCGGCACCGAGGGGTACATGGAAGCCGTGGCGACCGGTCTGCTCGCGGCGCTCAACACCTATGCCGAGGCTATCGGCGCCGCGGGCGTCGAGTTGCCCCGCGTGGGCGCCCTGGGCGCGCTCGTGGGCTATGCGACCGATCCTGCCACCGTGGGCTACCAGCCCATGCATGTCAACTTTGGCCTGGTGCCGCCACTCGAGGATGGTAAGCGCCGCAGCAAGCGCGACCGCTACCAGGCCTATGCGGACCGTGCGCTCGAGGCCCTTGATGCCTATCTGGCCACTCGCCCCGATCTGTTTGGAGGCGACCGGTCATAGCCTTTGACCTGTACGACACCGTCGACTCGTTTATCGCCTATATCGCACGTGTCGAGGGGCTTTCTCCCAATACGGTGACGGCCTATGGCTCGAGGCTGGAGCGCTTTGCTGCCTGGTGCGAGCGCGAGGATATTGATGCTTTCGCTGCCGACGTGCGCACCATTCGTCGCTATCTTGCCGAGCTTTCGCGTGAGCAGGTGGCTCCCCGAACGCTTGCGGCGCATCTGTCGGCTATCCGATCGCTCTATCGATGGATGGCTGCCGAGGGGGTCGTGGAGGGCGATGCAGTCTCGGCGATCGCATCGCCCAAGCTGCCGCGTGACCTGCCGGGCGTCCTTACGACCAAGCAGGTCGAGGCGCTGCTCAAGACGCCTGATACCTCAACACCCGCGGGACTGCGCGATGCGGCGATGCTCGAGCTGCTCTATGCCTCAGGCGCCCGTATCTCTGAGCTCGCAGCACTCAATGTGGAGTCCATTGCGTGGTCCGAACGCACGCTGCGCCTGTGGGGCAAGGGGAGCAAAGAACGTATCGTCCCTCTGTATCGTCGTGCGCTCGAGGCGACGCGTCTCTATATTGAGGAGGGGAGGCCGGAGTTGCTCGCTCAGGCAAAGCGTCGTGACCCCGCTACCGGGCCGCATCCGCTGCTTATATCGGCGCGCGGTAATCGCATGAGTGCCGCCATGCTCAGGCGGCGGTTTCATATGCTGGCGACGCTCGCCGGCATTCCGGCCGACATCGCCCCGCATGCGATGCGCCATACCTTTGCGACCGACTTGCTCGAGGGCGGCGCGGACCTGCGCTCGGTTCAAGAGCTGCTAGGTCATGCGAGCCTGTCCACGACGCAGATCTACACGCATCTCACACCCGATCGGCTTAAGCGGGCTGTGGCTCAAGCCCATCCCCGCGGCGAATAGTGGCTGGGACGTCCCGCGCCGCGCTCAGGTGTGTGGTTTTGATTGCGGGTTGGCAGGAAGATGCATTCCTGCTATCATTCATCGGGTTGCTTCACGGCAACAGGTTTTTATCACGCACGCGCGGCTACTTCATACCGTGGTGCCCGGGCTTTGGTAGCACATGTCCGGGTTGGTTTTGGAGGATGACCCCGCGCGGAGGCAAACCACAGGAGGTTTAACATGGCTACCAAGATTAATATCCGCACCCTGCTCGAGGCCGGCTGCCACTTCGGTCACCAGACCCGTCGCTGGAACCCCAAGATGAAGCCGTTCATCTTCGGTGAGCGCAACGGCATCTACATCCTCGACCTCAAGCAGACCATCCTCGACGCCGACCAGGCCTACACTTTCGTCAAGAACGTCGCCAAGGGCGGCAACGTGCTGTTCGTCGGCACCAAGAAGCAGGCTCAGGAGGCCGTCAAGAACGCCGCTGAGCGCGCCAACATGCCTTACATCAACCAGCGTTGGCTCGGCGGCATGCTGACCAACTTCGTCACCATCCGCTCCCGCATCAACCGCATGGAGGAGCTTGAGGCCATGGTCGAGGACGGCCGCATGGCAGTGCTCCCCAAGAAGGAGCAGGCTGTGCTCGGCAAGGAGCTCACCAAGCTCCAGACCAACCTCGGTGGCGCCCGCGACATGAAGGGTCTGCCCCAGGCTCTCTTCGTCATCGACACTAAGCGCGAGGAGAACGCCATCAAGGAGGCTCAGCGCCTGAACATCCCCGTCGTCGCTCTGATCGACACCAACTCCGATCCCGACGAGGTCGAGTACGGCATCCCCTGCAACGATGACGCTATCTCTGCTGTCACCCTTATGTGCGAGCTCATGGCTGACGCCTGCCTCGCTGGCTCCGGCAAGGAGCAGGTCTCCGAGGCCGAGATGGCCGCTGAGCCCAAGGCCGAGTAAATCAGTCTTAGTTAATTCTTTTTCATCTCTTTGAAAGGAACCACAATGGCCCAGATTACCGCCGCTATGGTCAAGCAGCTCCGCGAGATGACCGACTCCCCGATGATGGAGTGCAAGAAGGCTCTCGTCGAGGCTGACGGCGACATGGACGCCGCTGTCGACGTTCTGCGCAAGAACGGCCTCGCCAAGGCTGCTAAGAAGGCTGGCCGCGAGACCAACGAGGGCGCTGTAGCCGCGTTCGTCTCCGAGGATGGCAAGACCGGCGCTCTGCTTGAGCTCTCCTGCGAGACCGACTTCGTTGGCTCCAACGCCAAGTTCACCGGCTTTGCTTCCAAGGTCGCCGAGGTTGTCGCCACCACCGAGCCGGCCGATGTCGATGCTCTGCTCGAGAAGCCGATGGGCGAGGAGACCGTTTCCTCCGAGCTCACCGAGATGATTCACATCATGGGCGAGAACATGAAGATCTCCCGCTTCGCTGCCCGCAAGGCCGAGAACGGCGCGCTCGCTTCTTACATCCACATGGGTGGTAAGATCGGCGTCCTCGTCGAGTTTGCTTTCGAGAAGGCCGAGACCGCTCAGGCTGAGTCCTTCAAGACCTTCGCTCACGACGTTGCCCTTCAGGTTGCCGCCGTCGCACCGATCTGCGCTACTCGCGATCAGGTTCCGGCCGAGACCGTCGAGCACGAGAAGCAGATCTACATGGCCCAGGCTGCCGAGTCCGGCAAGCCCGAGGCTATCCAGGAGAAGATGGCTGTTGGCCGTCTGGAGAAGTTCTACAAGCAGTCCGTGCTCACCGAGCAGGAGTTCATCAAGGACAGCTCCCTCACCATCAAGAAGTACGCTGAGCAGGTCTCCAAGGAGCTCGGCGACACCATTACCGTCGTTGCCTTTGACCGTCTGGTCCGTGGCGAGTAAATAAGCTCTTGTAGCTGGTAATGAGCAGGCTGTGGGTTTTACTCACAGCCTGCTTTTTCATGGCTCTTATCAGAGCCTTTGATATCATATTGAGAGTCTAATTAAAGGAGGATCGCTTTGTCCGACATCCGATATAAACGCGTGCTTCTTAAGCTTTCCGGCGAAGCACTGATGGGCGACGGCCAATATGGCATCGACCCCAAGGTTACCGACCATCTTGCCAAGCAGGTCAAGGAGCTGCTCGCCGTTGGCCATGAGGTCGGCGTCGTTGTCGGCGGCGGCAATATTTTCCGCGGCATGGCAGGCGCTGCCGGTGGCATGGAGCGTGCTCAGGCCGACTACATGGGCATGCTGGCAACCGTTATGAACGCGCTCGCCCTGCAGGATGCCTTCGAGCATAACGATGTTCCCTGCCGCGTGATGAGCGCTATCCAGATGAACGAGATCTGCGAGCCCTATATTCGCCGTCGCGCTATCAACCACCTTTCCAAGGGCAACGTCGTTATTTTTGCCGCCGGTTCGGGTAATCCGTACTTTACGACCGACACCGCCGCGGCTCTTCGTGCGTGCGAGATCGGCGCCGAGATTCTGATTAAAGCCACCAAGGTTGACGGCATCTACGACAAGGATCCCGTCAAGTGCGCCGATGCCGTCCGTTTTGACAAGATTACCTATCACGAGGTTCTCGTTCGCGGCCTGCAGGTTATGGATTCCACAGCTACGGCTCTGTGCCAGGATAACCGTATGCCTATTTTGGTCCTCAACATCGATGGCGAGGACACCGTCAAGCGCGCGCTCGCGGGTGAGCCCGTCGGCACGCTCGTCTATCAGGAGGATTAAGCATGGCAGAGAACATCACCGCCCATATGGACAAGTCGCTCGAGTCCCTCAAGCATAACTTCTCCAAGGTTCGTACCGGCCGCGCCAATGCCAACATTCTGTCCGACATCACCGTCGATTATTACGGTGTTCCCACGCCGGTCACGCAGGTTGCCGCCGTCAAGACCCCCGAGGCCCACATGCTGCTCATCGAGCCGTGGGACAAGGCGCTCATCAATGCTATCGTCAAGGCCATCGGCGCTTCCGATCTGGGTATTACCCCCAACTCCGATGGCACCGTCGTTCGTCTTCCGTTCCCGGCTCCCACTGAGGAGCGCCGTCGCGAGCTCGTCAAGGAGTGCCGCGAGTACGCCGAGCAGGCCAAGGTGTCTATCCGTAACATCCGTCGCGACTTTAACAACAAGCTCGAGCGCGATGAGGAGCTCACCGAGGACGATGTCCGTCGCGAGCAGGCCAAGGTCCAGAAACACACCGATGAGTATGTCGCCAAGGTCGAGGAGCTTCTGAAGGAAAAAGAAGCCGAGGTCATGGAGATCTAAGGTGCAATACGACGAGCATAAACTGGTCGAGTACTTTGCCGACGCCCCTGCGGGCGTCGGTTTTTCCGACCTTGACCTCAATAACATTCCGCACCATATCTCGTGCATCATGGACGGCAACGGTCGTTGGGCCACGTCGCGCGGTCTTGCGCGCACTGAGGGCCACAAGGCGGGTATCGTCTCCCTTCGCGAGATCATTACCGCCTGCGTGCGCCTGGGCGTCGACGTGCTTTCTGCCTATGCGTTTTCTACCGAAAACTGGAACCGTCCGCAGCATGAGGTAAACGTCTTGATGCATCTGTTTGCCAAGACGTTTATCGACGAGCTGCCGCTTCTGAAGCGCGAAAATGTGCGCGTTGTCTTTTTGGGTGACATTTCCGCGCTGCCCAAGAAGACCCGCGACGTTTTTGAACGCGGTCTTGCCGAGTGCGCCGATCACACCGGTATGACGCTGGCGCTTGCCGTCAACTACGGCGCGCGTGCCGAGATTACCCGCGCTGTCCGTCAAATCGCACTCGACACTGCCGCCGGTAAGATCGATCCTGCCGCAATTGATGACGACATGGTGGCTTCCCACCTCTATACCGCCGGCCTTCCCGATCCTGAGCTTGTGATTCGCACCTCAGGTGAGCTGCGCCTTTCGAACTATCTGTTGTGGCAGGTGGCTTATTCCGAATTCTACGTCACCGATACCTATTGGCCCGACTTTGATCGTTGGGGCCTTGTCGACGCCATTTTGGCCTATCAGGGCCGTGACCGTAGGTTTGGTGGACTGAGCAAGACCGAGGAGGCTTAATCGTGTCCGATCGTCCCAAGGCATCTGCTCCCAAGACGCCTGTGCGCAAAGCTGCCACTGCGGGAGCGCCTGCAGCGAAGAGCGGCACCGGTTCGTGGCTGGCGGGCTTTATTACCCGTGCCGCCGCCGGTATCGTCTACGCCGTTGTCTTTATCCTGTGCCTGGTTTTGGGTATCGTGCCCACGGCCATCTTTGTTTCTGTCATGAGCGGTCTGTGCTGCTATGAGTTTTTCCGTATGACAAGGCTCGATGGCAAGATGGCTAACGAGCGCATGGGTATCGCTGCCGCCGTACTCTTTCCGCTGTCGGCGTTGGGCGATTCGATGTTGCTGAATGCCCTGCTTTTTGCCTTGATGCTCGCTGTGGGCATTTGGTATGTCTGGTCGCCGCGTACCCGCATCTCTGATGTGGCCGTGACGCTCATGGGTCCCATCTACACTGGCTTTATGCTGTCGGCTATCGTGCTGCTGCGCGATGCCGTGCCCGGTTTTGCCGGCGCCCTGCTTTCAGTGGGCGTTTGCGCGTCCCTTTGGGTCTCCGATTCGTTTGCCTACATCGTGGGCAGCCGTATCGGCAAGCACAAGATGGTTCCCAAGATCTCTCCCAAAAAGAGCTGGGAGGGGTTTGCCGGCGGCATCTTGGGCTCGGTTTTGATTTGGCTTATCCTGTGGGCGACGCACTTCTACAAGCTCAGCCTGCCCTATGCGCTGCTGTGCGGCGTGGTCGTGTCCATTCTGGGCGTTATCGGCGACCTTATCGAGTCGCGCATCAAGCGCGGTGTGGGCGTCAAAGATTCCGGCAACCTTATCCCGGGCCACGGCGGAATGCTCGATCGTAGCGATTCGCTTATCTTCGGCTGCATCACCGCGCAGCTGTTGCTGATGATCGGAGGCGTGCTGTAATGTCCTTCCAGACGACGTATGGCCCCGATGGACGCCTTCGCGTTGCCATCCTGGGTTGTACGGGCTCTATCGGCACCCAGGCGCTCGATGTGTGCCGCCAGCATGCCGATCGCCTGCAGGTGACGGCGCTGTCCGTTAACTCCAGTACCTCCGAGCTCGTTGCCGCTGCCCGCGAGTTCTCGGTTCCGGCGGTTGCCGTGGCCGATGTCGATCATGGCGATGACGCCGTGCTGCAGGAGTTGCCCGAGGGCACACAGCTCGGCGTTGGCGCGCAGGCGATTTGCGAGCTCGCGCGTCGCGACGATGTCGACTGCGTGCTCGTCGCTATTGTGGGCGCCGCCGGTCTCGAGGCGAGCCATGCGGCCTTGACCTCGAATAAGCGCCTTGCCCTTGCCAACAAGGAGTCCCTCGTCGTCGGTGGCGACTTGCTTATGCCGTTGGCGCAACCGGGCCAGCTTATTCCGGTCGACTCTGAGCATTCCGCCATCTACCAGTGCTATCTGGGGGAGAACCCGCGCGAGGCCCACTGCATTTGGCTCACCTGCTCGGGCGGTCCGTTCTTTGGCCGCACGCGCGACGAGCTCGATCGCGTGACGCGTGCCGATGCCCTCGCGCATCCCACGTGGGCCATGGGTGCCAAGATCACCATTGACTCCGCCACCCTCATGAACAAGGGCCTGGAGCGCATTGAGGCCATGCATCTGTTTAACTGCGACCTCGATTTCATTAACGTGGTCGTGCAGCGTCAGTCCAAGATTCACTCTATGGTCGAGTTCGCCGACGGCTCCGTGATGGCGCATCTCGGTGCATCCGACATGCGTATTCCCATCCAGTTCGCGTTCTCGTATCCCGAGCGTTGGGATACTCCGGCGCCTCGTATCGATTTCCGCGAGCTGGGGCAGCTCACGTTTGATGCTGCCGACATGGATACCTTCCGCTGTCTGGCACTGGCCGAGCGTGCCGGCAAGACGGGTGGCACCATGCCGTGCGTGCTCAATGCCGCCAACGAGGTCGCCGTCGATGCCTTCCTGCACGATGGCTGCAGCTTTACCGATATCGATCGCATTGTGGAATCCTGCATGGACGCCCACGATATGCAGGTGGTCGATTCGTTTGAGCAGCTTCGCGACATCGATGCGTGGGCGCGTGAAAAGGCTGCGCAGGTGCTCGCCGCAACCCGTTCCTAACCCATAAGGATTGCTTTTTCGTTTTATGGATACTGTTCTGAGCGTTCTCTCATCGGTCTTTTGGGGCCTGCTGATGCTTTCCGTCCTCGTGTTTTTGCACGAGGGCGGCCACTTTTTGGCGGCGCGTGCCTGCGGCGTCCGTGTGACCGAGTTCTTTTTGGGTCTGCCGTGCCGCTTTGACATCCATTACACGTCGCGTCGCATTGGAACCAAGTTTGGCGTGACCCCGATGCTGCTGGGTGGCTACGCTGCCATCTGCGGTATGGATCCGACCGATGTTTCGTGCGCCGACCGCGTGCTCGCGGCTATCTATCGTCATGGTCGCGTGACCGTGGCCGACCTTTCTGTCGAGCTCGAGCTTTCCGAGGAGGATGTGCTCGAGGCATGCGCCCTTTTGCTGGGCTGGGGCTCCATCGCGCCCTGGTATGAGGAAGGGGAGAAGCCCTCGCCGAGCTACTATCCCACCAAATATCAGACGTTGCCGCGAGACAAGGCAGGCTATACCACCTTTGATGGTCGCCGTTTCGATCGCGAACATGCGACTGCCGAGGGCGATGTGTGGGAGCTGCCGTGCGGCGAGGCCGAGTTCCTTGCGCAAGAGCGCTCGCACACCTATCTTGGCCAAGGCTTTCTCAAGCGCGCCTTTATGCTGCTCGCGGGCATTATCGTCAATATCTTGACGGGTTTTTTGCTCCTTATGAGCATCTATTCCATTGCGGGTGTCACCGTGCCGATGGATACCAACGTGATCGGTCAGGTTGACGAGGGGTCTATTGCCGCCAAGGCGGGTATCGAGGGCGGTGACGCGATCCTTTCGGTTGACGGTGTCTCATGTTCCACTTGGATGGATGTCTACGATGCCATCGGCAAGGCTGCCGGTAAGGACGATATCGCCATTGAGTACGAGCGTGACGGCAAGCAGCATTCGACCACGGTTGCGCTCAAAGAGGACGATCGCCTAGGTGTGTATGCCTCTACGCAGGTGGTCCGTTTAGACCCCATCACGTCGGCTCGCCTGTCGTTCTCCTATGTTGTGCAGACAGCGGAGGGCGTGATGCGCCTGCTCCAGCCGCAGCATACGATGGAGATTCTCGATCAGTCCTCTTCGATCGTGGGTATTAGCGTTATGTCCTCACAGGCTGCTGCTGCCGGCCCTGCCACGTTCCTTTCGTTTGCCGCCCTCATTTCATTCTCGCTTGGCTTTATGAACCTGCTGCCCATCCCGCCACTCGATGGCGGCAAGCTAGTCATCGAGATCATTCAGAAGATTGCGGGCCGCGAGCTTCCGCTCAAGGTCCAGACGATTGTGAGCTATGTGGGCATCGCGCTCTTTGCGCTGCTGTTTGTCTATATGCTTCGTTCCGACATCCTTCGATTTATTTTGTAGGGGAGTGTTTGGATTGTCTTTATCCCATCCTTTGCCTCGCGAGCTGACGCGCCCCGTGCATGTGGGCGGCGTGCAGATCGGTGGCGGCGCGCCGGTGGTGGTCCAATCTATGACCTGCACCGATACCGCTGATGCCCAGGCAACGCTTGCGCAAGTGTGCGCGTTGGCGCAGGCTGGCTGCGATATCGTGCGCGTGAGCGTGCCCTCCGAGGCCGCGCTTGAGGGCTTCCGCACCATCTGTGCCGAGTCTCCGGTGCCCATTGTCGCCGATATCCACTTTAACCATAAGCTCGCCATTGGTGCCGTTGAGGCCGGTGCCGCCAAGCTGCGCATCAATCCCGGCAATATCGGCGATTGGGCCAAGGTTGACGCGGTGATCGATGCTGCGGGTGCCGCGGGCTGTGCGATTCGCATTGGCGTGAACGCGGGCTCGCTTGAGCAAGATATTGCCGAGCGCGACGACCTCACGCAGCCCGAAAAGCTCGTGATGTCGAGCGAGCGCTTCGTCAAGCACTTTGAGGATCGCGGCTTTACGAACATTGTGCTTTCGGCCAAGGCCCATAGCGTGCAAACGACGCTCGATACCTATCGAGCCCTGTCACGTGAGATTCCCCACGTTCCGCTTCACCTGGGCGTGACGGAGGCGGGGACCAAGCTTCAGGGCACCATCAAGAGCTCTGTAGGCTTGGGTATCTTGCTTTCCGAAGGCATCGGCGACACCATGCGTGTGTCGCTCACGGCCGATCCGGTTGAGGAGCCGCCGGTCGCCTGGGGAATTCTACAGTCGCTGGGCCTGCGTCGCCGTGGTCCCGAGATTGTCTCGTGCCCCACGTGCGCCCGCTGCCAGGTTAACCTCATTCCCATCGCCGAGGAGGTCACCGAGCGGCTTAAGAACTATTCCGCGCCGCTTTCGATTGCCGTCATGGGATGTGCCGTTAATGGCCCCGGCGAGGCTTCTGATGCCGACCTGGGCGTTGCTTGCGGACGTGGTCAGGCCTTGCTCTTTTCGCATGGCCAGATCATTGGTAAAGTAGCTGAGGACCAAATTGTCGACGCGCTTATGGCAGAGGTCGACAAGCTTATTGAGGAGAAATAAATGACCCGAGCAATGTATATGTCTAAGCTCTATGCGCCGACGCTTAAAGAGGATCCGGCGGACGCTGAGCTCGCCAGCCACCGCCTGCTGCTCCGTGCCGGCATGATCCGCAAGGAGGCCGCCGGTCTGTATTCCTACCTGCCGCTCGCATGGCGCTCGATTCGCAAGATTGAGAACATCGTGCGCGACGAGATGGACGCCGCCGGCGCCCAGGAGCTTATGATGCCCATTATGGTCGACGCCGAGTTGTGGCGTGAGTCCGGCCGTATCGATGCCTATGGCAAGGAGCTTGTGCGCTTTGACGACCGTCATGGTCGCGAGTTCGTGCTGGGCCCCACGCACGAGGAGACCGTCACGGCCCTGGTGCGCAACGAGCTGCGCTCCTATAAGCAGCTGCCAGTGAACCTCTATCACATCCAGGATAAGTTCCGCGACGAGTTCCGTCCCCGTTTTGGCCTGATGCGCGGTCGCGAGTTCATCATGAAGGATGCCTACAGCTTCTCCGCCACGCAGGAGAGCTTGCAGGAGGAGTATGACAAGATGAAGCAGGCCTACGCTAACATTTGCGAGCGCTGCTACATCAAGGCCTTGCCCGTCGTTGCCGACTCCGGCGAGATCGGTGGCGACACCTCCGTCGAGTTCATGGCGCTGGCCGACGCCGGCGAGGCTTCTCTCGTCTATTGCGATGACTGCGGTTTTGCCGCCGATGATGAGGCTGCAAGCACCAAGGTCGTCGTGACTGAGGGTCCCGGTGACGGTACGCTTACCAAGGTCGAGACTCCGGGCATGGGCACCATTGAGGCCGTTGCTAAGTTCTTTGGGTTCCCCGAGAACGGCACGCGCAAGTCCCTGGCGCTCATCGATGCCGAGGGCAAGCCCGTCGTGGCCATCGTCCCGGGCGATCATGAGCTCAACGACTGCAAGGCCGAGCATGTCTTTGGCAAGGGTTATCGCATGATGACGGACGAGGAGCTTCAGACCTACGGTCTGCACAAGGGCTTTATCGGACCGGTTAACTTGCCCGAGGGCATCCGTCTGGTGTGCGACGAGAGCCTGCGCGAGTCCAAGCAGTGGGCCTGCGGTGCCAACGAGGTCGATTATCACTTTACCGGTGCCTGCCCCGAGCGCGACTTTACCGTCGATGAGTGGGCAGATCTGGTCACCGTCGTTGCCGGCGATCCCTGCCCGCACTGCGGTAAGCCGCTCTCTGCTGCTCGCGGCATCGAGGTCTCGCAGGTCTTCCAGCTGGGTACCAAGTATTCCGAGGCCATGGGCGCCACCTTTATGGACGAGGACGGCAAGGAGAAGCCGCTTATCATGGGTTGCTACGGTGTGGGCGTGTCCCGCTCGCTTGCTGCCGTCGTGGAGCAGCACAACGACGAGCACGGTATCGTCTGGCCGGTTTCCGTTGCCCCGTACGAGGTCGCTGTGATTCCGCTCGATCCCAAGAAGGAGGAGTGCGCAACCGTCTGCGACCAAATCGTCGAGGGCTTGTGCGCCGAGGGTATCGAGGTCGTCGTCGACGACCGTGACGAGCGTCCCGGCTTTAAGTTTGCCGATAACGACCTTATGGGATTCCCGTATCAGGTGGTGCTTGGCAAGCGTGGCCTTAAGAATGGCACCGTTGAGCTCAAGGACCGTGCCACGGGCGAGCGCGAGGACGTGGCGATTGACGAGGTCGTCGCCAAGGTTGCCGAGCTTGTTAAGGCGGCCCGCCGTTAATCGACGTTTCTGCTATTAGATGTAATTGCGGGACTGCTCCGTATCTCTCTTAGGAAGAGATGCGGAGCAGTCTATTTTGTTGCGTGAATAAACTCGATGGGTAAAGGAAAACCCCACAGCCCATATGAGCTGCGGGGTTTTCTTGTGCCTCCGATGCGAAATAAATCGCTCAGATATTACTGATAATCGACGACGTCGATCCAGTTCTTCAGGAACTCATCGTTCACGTTGCGCTTACGAGCGAGCTCGGAAGCGGCGACGATGCTCGTCCACTGACGCACGACCTGCATGGGCATGTCGGCGCGGTCGCAGTAGAGCTCCAGGTAGGCCTCGGCCTGATCCTTGCTGTTGAGGGCGAAGAGCAGGTAGGTGGTGGCAACGTCGGCGGCAGGGGAGCCCTGGGTGGCGTGTGCCCAGTCGCACACATAGAGCTGGCCGTCGTCGCCGACGATGACGTTGGAGGGGTTGAAGTCGCCGTGGCAGACCTTGAACTCCTTGGTCATGCCGTCCAGACGCTCCTGAAGGTTGTAGCGCGTGGTGGCATTGAGCTGATCAAGGCTGTCGATCATGCGGGCGAACTTGTCGCGCTGACGGTTGAGCAGCGGGGAGGTGTAGCCGTGGATCTCGATTTGGAGGTCGACGAACATCTCGAGATACTCACCAAAGCGCTGGGGCTCGGCAGTCATCTTCTCGGCAAGGGTGGTGCCCGGAACCTTCTCGGTCACGAGCGCCCAGCCGTTGGCGTTCTCGAGCTGGGAAACCTCGAGAGCCTTGGGGCTGCGGATGCCGCACTCATTGATGCGGGCAAGATTCAAAGCCTCGTTGAACACGTCGGAGACAGGCTTGGTCTCGTTAAAGACCTTGACAATCTTGTCGCCCAGGTCGTAAACGACCTTGTTGCCACGGCGGACGAGCTCGGTCTTGGAATCGGGTAGCAGCATGGTTGCATCCTTTCAACGATGCGATAGAAGCGACGGCGGGGGTGTGTGAAACACCCGTGCACCCCCGCCGTTAAAAACCGTGCTAAAACTAGCAGACGGCGTAGTCCTGAGGCTCGCGGCCGTAGTAGGCGTCCAGGTAGAGCTCCTTGATCTCGCTCATGAGCGGGTAGCGCGGGTTAGCGCCGGTGCACTGGTCGTTGAATGCCTGCTCGGTCATCTCGTCGAGGGTGTCGAGGAAGTACTGCTCGTCAACACCGTAGTCGGCGATGGTCTTCTTGACGCCGATGAAGTCCTTGAGCTCCTCGAGCTTCGTGATGAAGTTCTCGAAGACCTCCTTGTCGTCCTTGCCCTCGATGCCGCAGTACTTGGCCATCTCGGCGTAGTTGTGCAGCGCGTTGGGGTAAGTATACTGAGAGAAGGTACCCATCTTGACGGGAGCCTCGGCGGCGTTGTAGCGCATAACGCGGGTCAGGATGACGGCGTTGGCGATGCCGTGGGGCAGGTGATGGAAAGCGCCGAGCTTGTGGGCCATGGAGTGGTTGAGGCCCAGGAAGGCGTTGGCGAAGGCCATACCGGCCATGCAGGAGGCGTTGTGCATCTCCTCGCGGGCGTGCGGGTCCTTGGCTCCGTTCGTGAAGCTGGAGGGCAGGTTCTCAAAGACGAGCTTAGCAGCGCGCTCGGAGAGACCCTTGGTGTAGTCGGAAGCCATGATGGAGACGTAGGACTCGATGGCGTGGGTCATGACGTCGATGCCAGAGGCAGCGGTCAGGCCGCGCGGGGCGGTCATGCAGTTGTCGGCGTCGACGATAGCCATGTTGGGGAGTAGCGCGTAGTCGGCGAGCGGCCACTTGATGCCGGTCTCCTTGTCGGTGATGATGGCGAACGGCGTGCACTCGGAGCCGGTACCCGAAGAGGTCGGGACGGCGACGAAGTAGGCCTTCTTGCCCATCTCGGGGAAGGTGAAGATACGCTTGCGGATGTCCATGAAGTCCATGGCCATGTCCTCAAACTTGCACTCGGGGTGCTCGTACATCATCCACATGATCTTGCCGGCGTCCATAGCGGAGCCACCGCCGACGGCGATGATGACGTCCGGCTCAAAGAGAGCCATCTGCTTGGCGCCACGACGTGCGCACTGCAGCGACGGATCGGGCTCGACGTCGTAGAAGCAGTCGTGGGCGATGCCCATCTCGTCGAGCTTGGCCTCGATGGCGCGGGTGTTGCCATTCTTGAAGAGGAACTGGTCGGTGACGATGAAGGCGCGCTTCTTGCCCATGACGTTGCCCAGCTCGTCGAGGGCGACGGGCGTGGAACCCTTCTTGAAGTAGACCTTCTCGGGAGCGCGGAACCACAGCATGTTCTCACGGCGCTCGGCCACAGTCTTAACGTTGATCAAGTGCTTCACCCCAACGTTCTCGGAGACGGAGTTGCCGCCCCAGGAGCCGCAGCCCAGGGTCAGAGACGGCTTCATGCCAAAGTTGTACAGGTCACCGATGCCGCCGTGCGAGGACGGGGTGTTGATGACGATACGGCAGGCCTTCATGACGTGCTCGAACAGGCTGATCTTCTCGGCCTGGGCGGGGTGCACGTACAGAGAGGCGGTGTGGCCCGGGCCACCGGCGAGCACCAGGTGCTCGGCCTTGTCGACGGCCTCCTGGAAGTCCTTGGCGTGGTACATGGCCAGGACCGGGGAGAGCTTCTCGTGGGAGAACTCCTCCTTGGCGGGGTCGGTGGAGGTGACCTCGGCGATCAGGATCTTGGTCTTGGCGGGAACCTCGATGCCGGCGAGCTCGGCGATCTTGGCGGCAGCCATGCCGGGGATGCGGTGATCGAGGGCGCCGTTCTTGAACATGGCGGCACGCAGGGCCTCCATCTCGGCACCCTGCTTGACGAAGTAGCAGCCGCGCTTCTGGAACTCGGCCTTGACCTGGTCATAGATGGTGTCGATGACGGTCACGGACTGCTCGGAAGCGCAGATCATGCCGTTGTCGAAGGTCTTGGAGTGGATGATGGAGTTGACGGCGAGCAGCACGTCGGCGGTGTCGTCGATGACGACCGGGGTGTTACCGGCGCCAACGCCCAGGGCGGGCTTGCCCGAGGAGTAAGCGGCCTTGACCATGCCCGGGCCACCGGTGGCGAGGATGATGTCGACGTCGCGCATGACCATGTTGGTCAGCTCGATGGAGGGGACATCGACCCAGCCGATGATGCCCTCGGGGGCGCCGGCCTTGACGGCGGCGTCAAGCACGAGCTTGGCGGCGGCGATGGTGCACTTGGCGGCTGCCGGGTGCGGGGAGATGATGATGGCGTTGCGGGTCTTCAGGCTGATCAGCGTCTTGAAGATCGCAGTGGAGGTGGGGTTGGTCGTCGGGATGACGGCGCCCACGATGCCGATGGGCTCGGCGATCTTGGTGATGCCGTAGGCCTCGTCGCGCTCCAGGACACCACAGGTCTTGGTGTTCTTGTAAGCGTTGTAGATGTACTCTGCGGCGTAGTGGTTCTTGATGACCTTGTCCTCAAGAACGCCGCGGCCGGTCTCCTCGATGGCCATCTTCGCCAACGGGATACGAGCCTTGTTGGCGGCCATGGCGGCCTCATAGAAGATCTTGTCGACCTGCTCCTGCGTGTACGTAGCAAAAAGCGCCTGGGCCTCTCGCATCTGAGCGAGCTTAGCCTCAAGCGCCTCTACGTTGTCCACAATTGCGGGAGTAGTGTTTTCCGGTGACTTTTTCACCATTTGTGTCTCCTTGCGATCGGAGATTTACCCTACGTCTTGCATGATAGCAAGAAATTATTCGGCGAACGGTAAGATTCCCGTAAAAGGCATACTAAAACGCTTCAATCAACTGAAACGTTTCAACTATAACTATCTGCCTATTGCATTGCCCCGCTCATTGGGGACAGACTTACATGAGTGCTTTCACTCATTTGTGACAGACATGGATTTGTCATTTTGCCGTTTTGGGCCTGTTTTTGGCGCAGATTGGATATAAATAGGTCACAGGCTCAGCATTTCGCGTTCCTTCTCTCCTTTTAGGTGTTGCCTGTACGGCTTTGAAAGGAGAGACCATGCCCCGATGCGCCCGCGAAATATCGCTCACCGGCTATTACCACGTCTTTGACCGCGGCAACTCCAAACAGATCATTTTTGAAGATGATTCCGACCGCTATCGTTTCTTATCGGACATCTCAGACAGGTTTGCGTGCCATGACGTGGCGGTGTTGGCCTGGTGCCTTATGGATAATCACTTCCATTTGATGGTTGATGACCCATATGACAACCTTTCAAAGGCAATGCAGTGCGCGCTGACGGCCTATGCCAAGTATTTCAATGGAAAAACGGGAAGAACGGGTCACCTGTTTGATAATCGCTATTCGCGGATCGCGGTCGAGTCGGACACGCAGGCGGTGCAGTTGCTCGATTATATCCATCTCAATCCTGTGAAAGGTGTGCTCGACTCGCTCGATGCCTACCGCTGGTCAAGCTACAAGGCATACCAGCTGGGATACGATCCCTTTGATATCTGTGACGCGGCCCCTATGCTCGATATTGTCGGAGGCTCTCGTTGCTATTGCGAGCATCTCGAGGAAGTTGCCGGGCGCATCTGGTCAGTGGAGATTCTTCCGCGCCGACGGATCCCCGATGAGGACGCCCTTTCCGTTGCGCGCGAAGTTTTGCCGAGCATTGATCCTGCGCTGCTCAAGGCCCTGCCACGCCCCGAACGCGATGCCTGTCTGCTAAGGCTCAGGCGGGCCCATCTTACGGTCAAGCAAATTGCCCGTATCACCGGTATCGGCGCTACAAGCGTAACCAAGGCCACCACAGGCTGGAACGAGGCGGCCTGAGGTATGGATTGGGGCCGATCGATGCACTGTGAGCTTAGGAAAGCATTCATCTAAGTCTGTCCCCAATGCGTGAAAACACTCATGTAAGTCTGTCCCCAATGAGTGCAAAAAGGCGCCCTCCGTGGGGGAGGACGCCTTTGGTAAGTTCTATATGAACGCGAGGTCTTTGACCCGGAGAGTCCGAGGTACTTGTTGGTAAGACCTTATTTAGGAGCGCGCAACCTTGCCGGACTTGAGGCAGGTGGAGCAAACGTTCATCTTGCGACGGTGACCATCGACGACGACGTAAACGCGCTGGATGTTGGGGCGGAACTTACGGTTGGTGACGCGGTGAGAGTGGCTGATGGAGCGACCGGCAACGGGGTGCTTACCGCAAACTTCGCAAACTTTGGACATAACTGACCCTCCTTGGGCGACAAACGAACATGTCGCGTTAACAAACAAGCCTGAACTATAGCACAGAAGCAGCTCCCTGTGCGTAATCTACACAGAGATATTCCTCTTTTGGCGATAGTGCTCACGCCACGGCCCTGGACGTAGATCCGATTTGCGTGCAGCAGAGGGGATTATGCCAGCTCGTGCGTGCGTTTTCAAGCTCGTCCCACAAATATATATAGGTTTATGGAGCATTGGGCTCCGTTTACGGATTGTTCTGTATTTATGCTCGCAATTAAGCTCGAGGTTGGCTACACTATCCCTTGACCATTAAAGGGGTACGAGATACCCACATGGAATTACATAGCTGCCAAAGAGCAGCCCTTCCTGTGGGTGTCTGGTCCGCTTTAAGCGGTCGGGCATCTATTTTTTTGACTGTGTCAGCAGTCAAGACATGTGAGGAAGGAGATCGATGGGCACGACTTCCCCCAAGGCGGTCATCATGGACGAGACCGCCGTCAATCGAGCGATGACCCGCATCGCGCACGAGATTCTCGAGCGCAACGAGGGCTGTGAAGACCTCGCTCTGGTCGGCATCGTCACGCGCGGCGACCTTCTGGCAAAGAAGCTCGCCGAGGAGATCAAGGAGATCGAGGACGTCGACGTTCCGCTCGGCAGCCTGGACATCAGCTTCTACCGCGATGACTATGCGACCAATTTCGCTCCCGCGATCCACGCTACCAACATTCCCTTCAGCGTCGACGGCAAGCGCGTCGTGCTGGTGGACGACATCCTGTATACGGGCCGTACTATCCGCGCCGCTCTGGATGCCGTCATGGACCTGGGCCGTCCGAGCCGCATCGAGCTGGCAGTTCTCGTTGACCGCGGTCACCGTGAGCTCCCCATCTCGCCGGACTTTGTCGGCAAGAACGTTCCCTCGTCGCATGAGGAGAACGTGCACCTATATATGAAGGAAGTCGACGGCCACACCGCCGTCGAGATTAACGACGTCGCGCCGGGTTCCCACGTGGGCTCCGCGCCGCTGGGAGGTGAGTAGTACCGTGGCGTTCAACCATAAGCACCTGATCGACATTACCGAGTACTCCGAAGAGGACATCAAGCTCATCCTCGAGACCGCCAAGGCGTTCTCTGAGGTCAACGAGCGTGCGATCAAGAAGGTCCCCACGCTCAAGGGCAAGACCATCGTCAACATGTTCAACGAGCCCTCGACGCGCACCCGCAGCTCCTTCGAGCTCGCCGAGAAGCGCCTTTCGGCCGACAGCCTCAACTTTGGCGGCTCCTCGACCTCCACGGTCAAGGGCGAGAGCCTCGTCGACACCGTCGAGACCCTCAACGCCTACAAGATTGATTGCATCGTCGTTCGCGATAAGCACGCCGGTGCTCCCTACATCGTCACGCAGAACTCGCCCGCGAGCGTCATCTGCGCCGGCGACGGCAAGCACAACCACCCCACGCAGGCCCTGCTCGACCTGTACACCATCTGGGAGCACAAGGGTGACTTCCACGGTCTGAAGGTCGCCGTCGTCGGCGATATCGCGCACTCCCGCGTGTGCGGCTCGCTGATCCCCGCACTTAAGATCATGGGCTGCGAGACCTACGCCGTCGCCCCCGGCACGCTGCTGCCGCCGGCGCCCGAGGTCCTGGGCTGCGACCACGTGACGAGCGACCTCGATTCCGTCCTGCCCGAGCTGGACGTCGTCTACATGTTGCGCGTGCAGCAGGAGCGCCTCGAGGGCGCACCGTTCCCCACGATTCGTGAGTACCACAAGCTCTTCGGTCTGACCAAGGACCGCGAGAAGCTCATGAAGCCCGATGCGATTATCTGCCACCCGGGCCCCATCAACCGCGGCGTTGAGTTCGACTCCTATATGGCCGACCACCCGCAACGCTCCGTCATCCTGGAGCAGGTCTACGCCGGTATCTGCGTGCGTATGGCTATCCTGTATCTGCTGCTTGGAGGTGCCGATAATGGCCTTGCTTCTTAAGAATGCCCACGTCGTCGATCCGTCCGTCGAGCTTGACGGTGTCGTCGACGTCCTGATCGACGGTGACAAGATCGCCGAGGTCGGCGAGAACCTCGCCGCCGAGGGAGCCGAGGTCCGCGACCTTTCCGGCAAGTATCTCGTCCCCGGCCTGGTGGATATGCACGTGCATCTGCGCGAGCCTGGCTACGAGGTCAAAGAGGACATCGAGAGCGGCACCCGCGCTGCTGCCAAGGGCGGCTTCACCGGCGTGTGCGCCATGCCCAACACCGATCCCGTCACCGATAACGGCACCGTCGTGGAGTTCGTCAAGTCCCGCGCTGCCGAGGTCGGCCACTGCCGCGTCTATCCGTCGGGCGCCATGACCCGCGGTCTTAAGGGCGAGGCCATGTCCGAGATGGGCGATATGGTCGCCCACGGCGCCGTCGCCTTCACCGACGATGGTCGCGGCGTGCAGGGCGCGGGCATGCTCCGTCGCTGCATGGACTACGGCAAGATGTTCGGCAAGGTCTTTATGAGCCACTGCCAGGACGAAGATCTGGTCGGCCACGGCCAGATCAACGAGGGCAAGGTCTCGACCCGTCTGGCCCTCGAGGGTTGGCCGGCCGCCGGCGAGGAGCTTCAGATTGCCCGCGACATCGAGATTGCCAAGCTGACCGGTGCCAAGCTGCACATCCAGCACATCTCCACCGCTCATGGCCTGGAGCTCGTGCGTGCCGGTAAGTCTGCCGGTGTCCAGGTGACCTGCGAGGCCACCCCGCACCACATGTTCCTGACCGAGAACGACCTGGACGAGACTTACAACACCTCGCTCAAGGTCAATCCGCCGCTGCGCACCGACGAGGATGCCGAGGCCATCCGTCAGGGTGTCATCGACGGTACCGTCGACGCTATCGTTACCGACCACGCTCCCCACACCCCGTGGGAGAAGGCCCGCGAGTTCGAGCTCGCGCCCTTTGGAATGATTGGCCTCGAGACTTCGCTGTCGCTCGTGCTCACTGAGCTGGTCAACACGGGCAAGATGAGCGTGAGCCGCATGGTCGAGCTCATGGCCATCAAGCCGCGTGAGATTCTGGGCCTCGATCAGGTTCAGGTCAAGGCGGGCTCTGTCGCCGACCTGACCGTGTTCGACCCCTCCGCAACCTGGACGGTTGGCGAGGACGGTTACGAGTCGCGCGCCGAGAACTCCGGTTTTGCCGGCCGCACGCTCACCGGTCGTGCCACCGATGTATTTGTCGGTGGCAAGCAGACGCTCGCCGACGGCTGCATCTGCTAGCATAGCCTTATCGCTTTTGTGCGCGGCGCCCTTGCGGTGCCGCGCTTTCTGTTCGTTTAGACCATGCAACCGCATGGGGGATTGGAGCGTCTATGCCCACACCTTCCACTGCACGCATGCACGACTTCGAGGTCGTCTCGAACCGGGAGATCGCCGACGGCATCTTCTCGCTCGTAATCTCGGCCCCCAAGCTTGCAAGTGCGCTCAAGCCCGGTCAGTTTGTGAACATTGCCGTGCCCGGCGATGCCTCCTCGCTGCTTCGCGTGCCCCTGAGCTTCTATCGCGCCGACGCCGAGGCCGGCACCGTCGAGCTGTGGTACGCCGTCGTGGGCGACGATACCCGCCGTTTGTCTCAGATGGGCCCTGGCTCCACCTCTAACCTGTTGGGCCCCGGTGGCCGTGGCTGGATGGTACCCGAGGGCACCAGGAAGGCACTGCTCGTCGCCGGTGGCATCGGCGTTCCGCCTGTGCTGTGTCTTGCCGGCATGCTTGCCGAGCAGGGTGTTGATGTGGACGTGTGCCTGGGCTTTGGCACCGCTTCCAAAGTCGTGGGTGTCGATGAGTTCCGTGCGCTGGGCGCCACGGTTAACGTGTGCACCGACGACGGTTCGCTCGGCACGCACGGTTTTTGCACCGATCCGGCAGCCGAGCTGCTTGGAGAGGGCGGCTACGACTACGTGGCCAGCTGCGGCCCCGCCGTCATGATGAAGAAAGTCGCCGCCGCTGCCGCTGAGGCCGGTGCGTACTGCGAGGTGTCGCTCGAGCGCATGATGAGCTGCGGCTTTGGCGCCTGCAACACCTGCAATGTCGAGACGGTCGACGGTATGAAGGGCGCCTGCATGTGCGGCCCCGTGTTCGATGCTTCCAAGGTGGTGGTCTTCTAGTGGGTACCGTGAACATGGCCGTCGATTTCGGCGGCGTCAAGATGCAGAACCCCATCAACACCGCAGCCGGTACCTTCGGCTACGGTTGGCAGTTCCAGAATTTCTTCGATGTTTCCCAGCTGGGCGCCATTACCACCAAGGGCTGTGCCGCCGAGCCCTGGCCGGGCAACCCTGCGCCTCGCATGGCCGAGATTCCTGGCGGTATGATCAACTCCGTGGGACTGCAGAACCCCGGTGTCGCCGCCTTTGCCCGTGAGTCCGGCCCGTGGCTCGAGCAGCTGTCCAAGGACGGTTGCCAGGTCATTTGCCAGGTTGCCGGGCACTCCGTTGACGAGTTTGTCCGCGCACTCGAGATGTATGTCGAGCTGTGCCCCTGGGCTGCCGGCTACGAGATCAACGTGAGCTGCCCTAATATCGCCGCCGGCGGTGCCGCCATGGGCTCCACGCCCGAGGGCGCCTCTTCCGTTATGGCTGCTTGCCGCAAGGTGACCGATAAGCCGCTGTTCGTGAAGATGGCGCCGGTCAACGTCGCCGAGATCGCCAAGGCCCTCGAGGCTGCCGGCGCCGACGGCCTTTCGGTCATCAACTCCATCCAGGGCATGGCCATCGACGTCCATACCCGCAAGTCCCGCGTGGCCAAGCCCAAGGGCGGCCTTTCGGGCCCGCTGTGCCACCACATCGCCGTGCGCATGGTCTGGGAGGTTGCCCAGGCCGTCGATATCCCCATCAACGGTGTCGGCGGTGTCATGACTGGCGAGGATGCGGCTGAGTTTATCCTGGCCGGCGCCACCTGCGTGTCGGTCGGCATGGCCAACTTCGTCGATCCGTGCGCTTCGCTTAAGATCGCGCATGAGCTCGAGGCCTGGGCCGAGTCCCAGGGCGTAAAGGACATCAACGAGCTGGTGGGTGCTTTCGAATGCTAGAGAATGATGCCCGCGACCGTGTTATCGTCGCCCTCGACTGCGACCGTGAGCGCGCGCTCGAGCTCGCCCACGAGCTTTCGGGCCATGCCGCCTGGCTCAAGGTCGGCATGACGCTCTATTACGCTGAGGGTCCCCAGATCGTCAAGACCTTTAAGGACCTTGGCTTTAAGGTCTTCCTCGACCTTAAGTTCCATGACATTCCGCATCAGGTGCGCGGCGCTGCCCGCTCGGCCTCGCTTGCCGGTGCCGACCTGCTTTCGGTCCACGGCCTGGGCTCGGGTGCTATGCTCGCTGCCTGCCGCGAGGGTGCCGAGGAGGCGCGTGAGGACCGCGCCAAGCTCGTCGCCATCACCGTGCTCACGAGCATGAATCAGGATGCCTTGAGCGAGATCGGCGTCGAGTCTCCCGTGGCCGAGGAGGCCGCCCGCTTGGCAAAGCTTGCTCAAGCCACTGGCATCGATGGCATCGTGTGCTCACCGATGGAGGCTCACGACATGCGTGAGCTGCTGGGTCCCGACGCGCTGATCGTGACCCCGGGCGTGCGTCCGGTGGGTGCCGCCCTTGGTGACCAGTCCCGCGTGGCGACGCCTTCCCAGGCTATCGAGCGTGGCGCAAGCCACATTGTGGTGGGCCGTCCCATCACCGGTGCCGACGATCCGGTTGCCGCCTTTGACGCCATCGTCGCCGAGCTGGTCGAAAACGTCGCGTAAAAGATTCCCCTAAGTCACCACTTTTGGGTCTCATTAGCACAAAATAGCCCCTGTGCCTGCGTAAACTTTCCCATCCTTTGTGTGGAATCGCAGGTCAGGGGCTTAACTTTGGGCGCAGTATATTGCACTTTTTGCGGGTATCGTCTAACCTATGGAGCCGCGATTAGGCATTTTGTACGTTCTACGTGCTAAAATGCCAATTATTGAATCAGATATAACCCAACTATTTGGAGGTACGAATGGCACTCCCTCAGCTTACCGACGAGCAGCGCAAGCAGGCTCTTGAGAAGGCTGCCGCCGCACGTCACGCCCGCGCTGAGCTTCGCGAGCAGATCAAGAAGGGCGAGAAGTCCCTCGAGTCCGTGCTCAACTCCGATGACCCGATCGCTTCCCGCATGAAGGTTTCCACCCTCATCGAGTCTCTCCCCGGTTATGGCAAGGCCAAGGCCGCCAAGATCATGGAGGAGCTCGGTATCTCCGCTACTCGTCGCGTCCAGGGCCTCGGCGTCCGTCAGCGCGAGCAGCTCCTCGAGCAGCTGACCAAATAAGTGAGCGCTCAGAATTCCAAGCTCTTTGTGATTTCTGGACCGTCAGGCGCAGGCAAGGGTACGCTCGTCACTCGTGTGCGCGAGCGCCGCTCGAACCTGGGTCTGACGGTTTCGGCTACCACGCGAGCACCACGCAAAGGTGAGGTCGACGGCGTCAACTACTTTTTTCTGACGCGCGAGGAGTTCGACCGCCGCGTGGCAAACGGTGAGTTTGTTGAGTGGGCCGAGGTCCACGGTAACTGCTACGGCACGTTGGTGAGCGAGGTCACATCCAAGCTCGCCTCGGGCTCGTCTCTGATTTTGGAGATCGATGTCCAGGGCGCCCTGCAGGTGAAGGAGCGCTTCCCCGAGGCCGTGCTGATCTTTATCAAGCCGCCTTCGCTTGAGGTACTCCGCGAGCGTCTAGTCGGTCGCGGTACCGAGACGCCCGAGACGATTGAGCTGCGTATGGCAAACGCCGCCGATGAGCTTGCCCTTGCCGACCGCTACGACGACGTCGTGGTTAATGACGATCTCGACCGCGCGACCGATGAGCTCGTTCGCGTTCTCGATATGCATGAAAGGATCTGAGGTCCGTGTCCGTTGTAAAGCCTTGCATTGACGATCTTCTGGAGAAGACCGATCACAACCGCTTCCTGCTCGCTTCGCTTGCCTCCAAGCGCGCCTGCGACATCAATAGCATGCTGCGTGGCCAGCACAACCGCGTGCTTGCCGTCCAGGATGTCGATGACATCACCATCGGACTTTCCGGTGCCGATACCATCTCGATGGCTATGGACGAGATTGTCGACGGCGACATCTCCTACGATGAGGCCCGTTACGAGAAGGCGCTCGGCCACAAGGTTGCTGAAGCCTAAATGGCGGCTCGCGTCTGCCTGGTCCACTATCACGAGGTTGGACTGAAGGGTAAGAACCGCGCACATTTTGAGCATATCCTCATGGATAACATCAAGGCGGCCTTGGCCGCCTTTTCCGTGAATGCCGTGTCTCGAATTTCCGGTTATATCCTCGTGACCTTTAACGAGCATCAGGCCGATGAGGCGGCGCGTGTCATCCGCACCGTTCCCGGCGTTGCTCGTGTGTCTTTGGCGTATCACACCAATCGCGACCCGCAGGAGTACTGCGCCGCCGCCGTGAAGGCGCTGCGCGAGTTTGGTTCCTTCGATTCGTTTAAGGTGCACGCCAAGCGCTCCAATACCGACTATGAGCTCACCTCGATTGATATCAATCGTCAGGTGGGCGAGGTACTGTGTGAGGCCTTCCCCGATAAAAAGGTTCAAATGCACGACCCCGATGCGATGGTGCACGTACTGGTGGTCCAGGGTAGCGTTTACGTGTACGCACGCTCCGAGCGCGGCGTGGGCGGTCTGCCGGTGGGATCTGCCGGCAAGGTCGTGACGCTTCTGTCGTCGGGTATCGATTCTCCGGTGGCGACTTGGATGCTCGCGCGTCGCGGCGCGGTCTGCGTGCCGGTGCATTTCTCCGGTCGTCCGCAGACGCCCGATACGAGCGAGTATTTGGTGCAGGATATCATCCGTGCGCTTGAGCCTGGTGTCCAGATCGGCCGCCTGTACGTGGTGCCGTTTGGCGACTGCCAGCGTGAGATTTCGGTCACCTGTCCCAGCAACCTGCGCGTGATCATGTATCGCCGCATTATGTATTCGGTTGCCGAGCGCATTGCACACATCGAGGGTGCCAGGGCCATCGTTACGGGCGAATCGCTTGGGCAGGTTGCCTCCCAAACGCTTGAGAACATCATGGCCGTCAACGAAGCCGTGAAGATTCCCGTGTTCCGTCCTCTCATCGGTTCGGACAAACAGGAGATCATCGCACGCGCCGAGGAGATCGGTACGTTCGATATCTCGACTGAGGCCGCTCCCGACTGCTGCACGCTGTTTATGCCGCGCCGTCCCGAGACGCACGCTAAACTCGATGCCGTGCATGAGGCCTGGGAACTGTTTGATCACGAGGAGATGATTGAGCGTCTGCTCAAGCAGACCGAGTACATCGACTTCGAGAGCAACACGTACAAGGCCCCTAAGACCTTAAAATGCAAACATTCTGAGCTTGCTCCGCGTGAGATTTACCAAGATCACGAGTAAATTTGTGCATAGACCGACGATGCGCCTGCATCGTCGGTCTTTTGCTATCTGGGCATTTTGCGGCTAAGTGTCCATTTGCTGACGTGTGCCTGAATAAATGGACAGATTTGTGCAAGGTTTTGGTCAGCTTTTGGTTTGACCGCGAAAACCGGTTTTGGGGCGTGGCTGTTGCGGAGCTCCTTTCCTGACACGATGATGTTGGGAGGTTTTGCTATGGCGCAGCGCGAACAACACGAACGAGTCAAAAAGATGGACCGCTGGGCGGGCAAACTGCTCGGTCATAAGGCAGTGGTGATGGCGATACTGGTCGTCATTGCGATGGCGAGTGGACTGGCAATGGCGAACTTTGGCGGCGGTGCCGGCGGTGTGTCGTTTGAGCGCACTGATGGTTCGGGCACGTTAGTGGAGCCGGGATCCGGCGATGCTTCGAGTGGAAAGACATCTGAAGGCTCTTCGCCTAAGGCGTCTGCCGCGGCAGAGGTCTATGTCGATGTTGATGGCGCCGTGGTGTCACCCGGTGTATATCGCCTCAAAGACGGGGCGCGGGTGGCTCAGGCGATTGATGCCGCCGGCGGGCTGGCGCCCGAAGCAGACGTTACGGGGCTTAATCGTGCATCCAAGGTCACTGATGGACAAAAAATTCACGTTCCAACGGTAGGGGAGCAGCAGGTGTCCATTGCGGAAGCCGGTGTTGATGGTGGGACTTCCGCATCATCAGGCGTCGGTGGCGCAACAGGCCTAGTAAACATTAATACGGCAAGCTCGGCAGAGCTGCAGACGCTCTCGGGAATCGGTCCCTCAATGGCACAGTCGATTATCGATGAACGGACAAAGAACGGTGCTTTTGCTTCGGTTGACGATCTGATGCGTGTGTCGGGAATCGGCGAGAAGAAGCTTGCCAAAATCAAAGATTGCATCTGCGTATGAGCGCGACCGAGCGCGAGCACGTGATGCCTCCGCGACCCCTGATTCCGTGGACGATGGCCCTGTGTGCCGGCATGTGCGTGAGCTGCGCTTTGGTGCTCAGCATAGCCGCTGATGCGCTGCTGAGGGAGCGGGCGACGGCGGTCGGGCCGCTATGGGCCATTCCCGTTGCGGCAGCGGTTTTCGTTGTGCTGGCTCACTCTTGTGCGCGGCTTGCCCCTTTGAAGCGGTGGCTGTATGCCGCGTCCGCCGGTCTCGTGGCGGGAGCGGTCGTCTCGGCGTGGTGGGCTGTGGGTGTGCTCAGCGCCTCGAAGGCACTCGACGGTCGAGCGGCAAGCGGCCTCGAGTTTGTCGTGCAGGGCGATCCATCCATAAACGACGACGTGTATTCCTATACCTGCGGGGCACGCTCGGACGGTAAGAACTTGGCAACGGTTCGCCTATCGTGTGATCGTGAGCTCAAGGTCGGGGCGCACGTGCGTGTTATCGGTCGCGTTTCACGTTTTGAGAACGATGCGTATGGACGATCGCGTGTGCTCCGAGGCGAGGTGCGTAAGGTCAAAGCCGTTCGGATTGTGTCGGTCGATGAGGGTTCTCCGAGGCCGCTGCTTCGGCTGCGAAATGGGCTGCTTGCGTCCATCGCGCCTGCGACCGACCCGGCGCGTGCGCTCATAGCCGGTGTCGTCTGCGGTCGTTCGGCCGAGCTGCGCGCCCAGCCGGCGGGCGACTGGTTTTCGGTGACGGGAACGGCGCATCTTATCGCCGTCTCGGGCAGCCATTTGGCTATCGTGGGGTTTGTAATCGAGGGTGTATTGCAAAAGACTCGGTGCTCACGTGGTCTTCAGCGGGCGATATTGGCGATAACGCTTGTGGGCTATGCTGCCTTTACGGGCGCGTCTCCCTCGGCCGTGCGTGCGTGCTGCATGGTGTTCGTGACGCTTGTCGTAAACGGCGCGGGGCGTCGTCGGCACGGCCTTTCGGCACTCTTCGTAACCATGTCCATCTTTGTGCTACTGCGGCCGACGGTGCTGTTCGAGATGGGCTTTCAACTCTCGTGTGCCAGCGTCTTAGCCATTCTGTGCTTTTGTCCCTATGCGACCTACGCTTTGGGTGAGCTAAGTGTGCCATCAGGCGTTGCCAGCGTGCTTTCCGTCACGCTGTGCTCACAACTGGCGACACTTCCCATTACCATTCCTGCCTTCGGTACATTCTCGCTCATTGCTCCGTTGGCAAATGCGGTCATCGGTCCGGTGGTGAGCGTACTGCTCGCTGTGTCGATCGTGCTGGCTCCCTTTTCGCTCGTGGGACCGTTGCGGACTTGGGCGCTCGTTGTGCCCATGATTGCCGCCCGTTGCGCGCTGTTCTTCGAGCAGCTGTTTGCCGCCGTGCCGGGTGCATACGTGAGCGTGCCGCCCGATAGCATGTGGATTTACCTAGTACCGTGTTTTCTGGCGGTTCTGCTGGTCTGGTGGCCGCGTCCCCGTGCACGTCCTATGGCGGTGGGGCTTGCAAGCCTGATGCTCTTGGCTGCGATTCCGTACGTCTATTGGGATCGATTCGCTCCGCCTTCGGTGACGGTTCTCGATGTGGGCCAGGCCGATGCGATTCTTATCCGCCAGGGCGGCGCAGTAGCTCTCGTCGACTGCGGGCTCGACGAGCGTGTGGTTGCGGCGTTGGTTCGCAATAACGTGCACCATATCGATGCCGTTTTTGTGACGCATTGGGATGAGGACCACTGGGGTGGTTTGCCTGCCGTGCTCGAACAGTTTTCGGTCGGAACGATTGCCGTGGCGGCGGATGCGCTGGAGGATGCTCCTGCCGAGGTATTGAACCGACCTGGCGTGGAGTATCGGCAGGTGCGCCGTGGGGATACGGTCGACATCGGCTCATTTTGCGCCCGCGTGATGTGGCCATTCGAGTCCGTGGATGGCGAGGGAAATGAGGACTCGCTTGTCCTTCTGCTCTCTTATGTTCAGGAAGGCAAGGGCCTGCGTATGCTCCTCACCGGTGATGCCGAGCTCGACCAAGAGCGGGAATTCGTGCAGGAGGTGGGGGATATCGATGTCCTTAAACTTGGGCATCACGGCTCCAAGGTTTCAGTCGATGGCGAGTTGCTGGACGTCCTGAAGCCCGAGCTTTCCCTCGCAAGCGCCGGTGAGGGGAATCGATACGGCCATCCGTCCGATGCCTGCATCGATGCCGTTAAGGAAGCGGGTGGTGTGTTCGCGTGTACCATCGAACACGGCGACATTACCGTCACACCGACTGCGAATGGCTTTGCGATGCGATGCCAGCGACCGTGACGACGTCGTTGGCGTGTGGTGGGCCCCTGGGCTAGAATGGCACGGAACGAATACGAAGGCCTGCGGGAGGGGGCGCAATGTCCGAAACCGGTTTGCTGCCGGCATATCTGATCGTCGGTACCGACGGAGTTAAGCGCGACCACGCCGTCTCGCGTATGAAAGCGCGTCTGGAAAAGTCGGGTATGGTCGAGTTCAACCTCGACGAGCGAGACATGACCAAGGACCCCGATATCGAGTCCATTATCGGATCGCTTAACACCTTTCCGATGGGCAGTGAGTTTCGTCTGGTAATCCTCGATGGCTGCTCAAAGCTCGCTAAGGCGGTCTCGGAGCCGCTCGTTGGGTATCTGGCGAGTCCCAGCCCCACAACGGTCTGCCTCATCATCGCCGACTCACTTTCCAAGAATACGCGCCTGTATAAGGCAATCGCCAAGATCGACAAGAAGGCTATCGTCGATTGCTCGGGTACCAAGCGCTGGGAACTGCCGCGCCGTGTTCAGCAGATGGCGACGCAGCGCGGTAAGTCGATTTCGACGGCGGCCGCCGAGGAGCTCGTCTCGCGTTCGGGCGAAAACACGCGCATGCTCGATAACGACTTGGCTAAGCTTGCCCAGATGGTCGAGTCGCCTCAGATTGAACTTGCCGATGTTGAGCGCTGGATTGTTCGTACGGCCGAGGTTCAACCCTGGGACTTCCTCAACGCCGTCTCGGCTCGCGATATGCGGCGTTCGCTCGAGCTCTTTAAGCTCCTGCCCGCCAAGAGCTACGTGTGGACTTACACATTGCTGTGCGGCCGCATCCGCGAGCTTATCGTTGCCAAGGCGCTCGATGCGCGCGGACAGGGTCGTGAGCTGGCCGCAACACTTAAGCTCCAGTCCTGGCAGGTCAAGAATCACCTGACCTGGGCACGTCGCTTTTCGATGGCAGAGCTCGTTGCCGCGCTCGAGGGTGCCGTTGATGTGGAGCTCGCGCTCAAGGGTTCGGCCGATTCTCAGACGGCGCTTTTGCTCTGGATTACGAACATCTTGAGAAAATCGTGATGATACCTGCCTATTTGACAAATTCGTTCTATCCCTTTGAGAGGGAGCGTGCTATAGTAGGCGCTTGCATGACCTCACCGTGTCTCAGAGGTGTCATACATTTTTTGCAAGGAACTCGAAAGGAACTCCAGAAGTGGCAAACATCAAGTCTCAGAAGAAGCGTATCCGCACCAATGAGGCAGCTCGCATGCGTAACAAGGCTGTCAAGTCCGAGCTCAAGACGCTGACCAAGCACGTCCAGTCCGCCGTCGCCGAGGGCGACGCCGAGAAGGCCCAGGCTGCCCTCAAGACCGTCACCAAGCGTCTCGACATGGCTGCCGCCAAGCATGTTATCCACAAGAACCAGGCTTCCAACCGCAAGTCCGGTCTTGCCAAGCTCGTGAACAGCATCAACGCCTAAGTTGTAAATTTCACACCACACAGATTACGCGCATAAATGGAGCCTGTTTTATGGAACAGGCTCCATTTTTTGTACCGCTCGGGTAAGATAGTCCGCATGAATACTTCAATTGACATTTCCCACATCCGCAACTTCTCGATTGTTGCGCATATCGACCATGGCAAGTCCACGATCAGTGACCGCATCCTCGAGCTCACCCATACCGTCGACGAGCGTGACATGGAGTCGCAGCTGCTCGACACCATGGATATCGAGCGCGAGCGCGGCATCACGATCAAGTCTAATGCCGTTCGCGTTTCCTATGACGCCGACGATGGCGAGACGTATCAGTTCAACCTGATCGATACGCCGGGCCACGTGGACTTTACCTACGAGGTCTCGCGTTCGCTGGCCGCCTGCGAGGGCGCAGTGCTCGTCGTCGACGCCACGCAGGGCGTCGAGGCACAGACCGTCTCCAACGCGACGCTCGCCATGAACGCCAACCTGGATATCGTGCCCGCCATCAACAAGATCGACCTGCCGTCGGCACACCCCGATGAGGTCAAGACCGAGATCGAGGATGACCTGGCGATTCCCGCCGACGATGCCGTATGCGTATCGGGCAAGACCGGCGAGGGCATCCACGATCTGCTGGAGTCCATCGTCTTTTTGATCTCACCGCCCAAGGGCGATGCAAACGCGCCGCTCAAGGCGCTCATCCTGGACTCGTATTTTGATGAGTACCGCGGCGTCGTCGCCACGGTCCGTGTCTTTGACGGCTCCATCAAGAAGGGCGATACCCTGCGCATGATGCAGGCCAAGGGCGATTTTTTGGTCGATGGCGTGGGTGTCAAGCGTCCCGCCGAGACGCCGGTCGACGCGCTGACCGTTGGCGAGGTGGGCTACGTGGTCACGGGCCTGAAGGACCCCGAGGCCGTGCGCGTGGGCGATACCCTCACGTGGGCCTCGAACCCCTGCCCCGAGCCGCTTCCGGGCTACCGCGAGGCCAAGCCCATGGTCTACACGGGCCTGTTCCCGATCGACAACAAGGACTACGAGAATCTGCGCGACGCCCTCGATAAGCTGCACGTCAACGACCCGTCGTTGGTGTGGGAGCCCGAGACCTCGGTGGCGCTCGGCTTTGGCTTCCGCGTGGGCTTCCTGGGCCTGCTGCACATGGAAGTCGTCAAGGAACGCCTGGAGCGCGAGTTCAACCTGGACCTCATTGCCACGAGTCCCTCGGTCGACTATCACGTCTACAAGACCGACGGCGAGATGATCGATGTCCGCAGTCCGCAGGACCTTCCCGAGGCCACACGCATCGATCGTATCGAGGAACCCTACCTCAAGGCAAAGATCATCTGCCCGCCTGAGTACACGGGTGCCGTCATGCAGCTCGCCATCGAGCACCGCGGCGTCACAACCGACATGATCCACCTGACGAGCAAATCGGTCGAGATGCGCTTCGATATGCCGCTCGCCGAGCTCATCTTGGACTTCTTCGATCAGCTCAAGAGCCGCACCAAGGGTTACGCCTCGCTCGACTATGAGTTCAACGAATATCGCCCCTCTGAGCTCGTCAAGCTTGACATCCTGCTTTCGGGCGACGAGGTGGACGCGCTTTCGTTTATCGTCCATAAGGACAAGGCATATGGCCTGGCCCGTGGCCTGTGCGACAAGCTCAAGGAGATCATCCCGCGTCAGCTGTTCGAGGTGCCCATCCAGGGTGCTATCGGCAACAAGATCATCGCCCGTTCCACCGTCAAGGCGCGTCGCAAGGACGTTCTTGCTAAGTGCTACGGCGGCGATATCTCGCGTAAGCGCAAGCTGCTCGAGAAGCAGAAAGAGGGCAAGAAGCGTATGAAGGCCATCGGATCGGTCGAGGTCCCGCAGGAGGCCTTTATGGCGATCCTCAAGGTGGACGAGTAGGTCTATGGCTCTTTCCGAATATAGTCTGCGGCTGCTGGGCGCCTATGCCGAGCAGCCGTTCCTTATGGCTCCCATGGCGGGCGTGACCGACCCTGCCTATCGCATCATGTGTCGCCGCCGCGGTGCCAACCTTGCCTACAGCGAGATGGTGAGCGTGGCAGGCCTTGCCTATGCCAGTAATAAGACGTGGCGCCTGGTGCTACCGGCCGACGAGGAGCAGCAGATTTGCGTGCAGCTCTTTGGCTCCAAGCCCGATCAGTTTGCGAGCGCCGTCGCCGCCGTCGAGGAGCGCGTTGGCGATCGCCTGTCGCTCATCGATATCAATATGGCATGTCCCGCCCGCAAGGTCGTTACCAAGGGCGAGGGCTCGGCGCTCATGCGCACGCCCGACCTGGCCGAGAAGATCGTCGAGGCCACGGTGGGCGCGGCGCACGTGCCCGTGACCGTCAAGATTCGCAAGGGCTTTTATGCCGAGGACCGCAATGCCGCGACATTTGCCCAGATGCTTGAGGGCGCAGGGGCTGCCGCAGTCGCCGTGCATGGTCGTTGCGCCACGCAGCTCTACACGGGCCAGGCCGATTGGTCGGTCGTCGATGAGGTTGCCGACGCTGTCGAGATTCCCGTGATTGGTTCGGGCGATGTGTTCTCGGCCCAGGACGCTGCTGAGCATCTGCACGGCTCGGGTGCCAGCGCGGTGTTTATCGCGCGCGGCATCTACGGCAATCCGTGGGTGTTCGGCGATGCCCGAGCCCTTGCACTCGATGGCACGCCGGTTCCTTCTCGCTCCTCGGTCGAGCGCCTGGAGGCTCTGCGCGAGCACCTGACGTTGACGCACGAGCTTCTGCCGCTCATGTCGCGTGCTCGCACGTACGCAAGCTGGTACTTAAAGGGCATGCCCCATGCCGCCGCCTGGCGCGCTCAGGTGGTGCGTTGCTCTACGTACGAGGAGTTCATGTCGCTGGTCGATGATATCGAGCGCGATGTGGTGGCCTGCGAGGCCGCGCTTGCCGCCGGTGAGTCGGTGCCCGATCATCCGCTGGAGGCTTAAGGGTGGCCGTTACCGCGCTGTACGTGCACGTGCCGTTTTGCGCTCAAAAATGCCGCTATTGCGACTTTGACTCGCGCAGCTTTGCTCTGTGTGATTTGGATGCTGCGCTCGATTCCTATTTTGAGCAGCTGTATGCGCGCCTCGATTCCTTTGGCGACGCCGGGGCGCTTGCGCAGGTCCGCACGGTCTATATTGGCGGCGGCACGCCGTCACTTGCTGGGGAGCGCCTGGTGAAACTTGCCCGTCGTATCTCCATGTGGTGCAAGCCCGTTGAATTTACTTGCGAAGCCAATCCTGAGTCGCTGACCGCTGAGCTCGCCACCGCGCTTGCCGAGGCGGGTGTCACGCGCATCTCTCTGGGCGTGCAAACCCTCGACAATACCGAGCTGGCTGCTATTGGCCGCATTCACGATGCTAATCGGGCACTTGCGGCTATCGCGACGGTGAAGGACGCTGGCCTCGATGTGTCGTGCGACCTGATGTGCGGCCTACCCGGGCAGACGGCCGCAAGCTGGCGGAGCACGCTCGATGGCGTGTTGGAGGCGGCGCCTCATCATGTGTCGGTCTACCCGCTCACGCTCGAGGAGGGCACGCCACTCTATCGCATGGCGTGCCGTGACGAGTCGCTCGAGCCCGATGAGGATTTTCAGGCTTCGTGCATGGACGCGGCGCGTGAGCGCCTGGGTGCGGCCGGCTATCTTCCGTATGAGGTGGCAAGCTACGCGCTCGATGGACATGAGTGCGCACATAACATTGCCTACTGGACCGGACGGGGCTACCTGGGCCTGGGTCGTTCTGCCGCGGGCATGCTCGACGACGAGGATTTCGACCGTCTTGCAGGTTTGTTCCCCGGCGTGTCTTCTCGAGGCGATGCGTACCGCGTGCGTCTGGTGCAACGTGACGATGACGCGACGGCGTTCGAGGCCGAATATCTGTCGCAGCGCGAGGCTGTCGCCGAAGACTTGATGCTCGCTTGTCGCATGACGCGCGGTGTTGCGTCCGACCTGTTGGCTCGTGCAGCTTGTGTCATCCCAACGGGCGAGCTGGCAGCTGCCTGCGATCGCGCGCTCGAATTGGGTCTTGCCACTTGGGTGCCCGAGACGCTCGGGATTCATGAGGGACCCTTCACCTCGGCAGATGTCATCGCGGGCCATGTTCGAGCTCGTCTGGCGCCGACCCATCTGGGCTGGCTCGATGGAAATGTTCTGTTCGAGCTGTTTTGGGATCTAGCTTAGGCCGCTCGGGTAGAATTACCGGAATATATACGCTGCTGTGAGCAGGAGGTTGCCGCGCATGGCGACGATGAACGAAAAAGATTACTACGAGATTCTGGGTGTCTCCAAGGACGCCACCTCGCGTGATATTCAAAAGGCCTTCCAGCAAAAGGCCCGTAAGCTCCATCCGGACGTCAATAAAGAGCCGGATGCCGAGGAAAAGTTTAAAGAGGTTTCCGAGGCCTACGCCGTGCTTTCGGATGAGCAAAAACGTGCGCGCTACGACGCCATGCGTTCTGGCAATCCCTTTGCCGGTGCTCCTACGGCTTCGCCCTATGGTGGCGGCTACGCCGGCAGCACGGGCTATGGCAATCCCTTTGAGGGCGGCTTTCCCTTTGGTGGCGCCTGGGGCCAGCAGCGTCGCGGCCAGGCTGCCTACAATCCCGAGAACGGCGCCAACGTGGTCGTCGATATCAAACTCGACGCCAAGGAGGCCAGGGGCGGTGCCCGCAAGACCGTCCGCTACACGCGCTTCGATACTTGTAGCAACTGCGGCGGCTCGGGCTCCGTTTCGTCTGAGCATGCCCATACCTGCCCGAGCTGCGGTGGCCGCGGCCACATCGACGTTGACCTGTCCTTCCTGTTTGGTGCGGGCACGTTCCAGTCGGTCTGCCCCGAGTGCGGCGGTTCCGGTAAGGTCGTGGCCGACCCCTGCCCCGATTGCGGTGGCAGCGGGCGAACCCGTGTGACCTCCGAGCAGACGATTGAGTTTCCTGCCGGCACGCACGATGGCGACGAGGTCCGCATTAGCGGCATGGGCCATGCTGGCACTAACGGTGCCGCGGGCGGCGACCTGGTCGGCCGCGCCCATGTTGAGGCCGAGCGCTTGGAAGGCAAAGCTCGTACTGGCTTTTACCTGATGGGCATTGTGGCGCCGTTTTTGGTGCTGTCGGCCATCTCGGGCGTGTTCTCGGCCTTTGCCGTGATGTGCTTTATTCCGTTTACCATGGGCCTGTTCATGGTGCTTTCGGACGGTGTGCTTCATCGCAGCCTGCTGTGGTGGAAGCGCGGTGCGATGCAGTTTGCCAACGGTTTTGCCAACGGCTTCATGTTCGCGCTCGTGTCGGTTTGGTTCGCGAGCTGCTCGCAACGGGCCATGCTTTCGCCGTATCAAATGCAATAACATCAAACCCTTTGTTTGCGGTCGGCCCAGCTTGGGTATAGGACGCACTGTGACAATAATGAAAGTCGGAAGGATTCGGTCGTGTCGGAAAATAGGGATTACTACGAGGTGCTTGGCGTCGACAGGGATGCCGACGCGCGGACGATTAAGCGTGCGTTTTTAAAGAAGGCCCGTACCGTACATCCGGATGTTTCGGACGATCCCGAGGCCGAGGCCAAGTTCAAGGAGCTCAACGAGGCCTATTCCGTTCTTTCCGATGAGCAGAAGCGTGCTAACTACGACCGTTACGGCACTGCCGACGGTCCTGGTGGTTCGGGCTATGTCGACATCAACGATATCTTTGGTGGCATGGGCATGGACGACCTGTTCTCGTCGTTCTTTGGCGGTGGCGCCGGTGGTGGCGCCCGCAGCCGTCGTGAGCGTCGTCGCGGACGTGACATGGCCATCTCCCTTTCGGTGACGCTCGAGGAGGCGGCGCTCGGTTGCAAAAAGACGATCAGCTATGATCGCCTTGCTCCTTGCGAGGACTGCAACGGTACCGGTAGGGCCGAGGGTGCACAGGAAAAGCAGTGCAGTCGCTGCCACGGTACGGGCTACGTCACGACGGTTCAGCGATCGTTTTTGGGCCAGGTTCAGTCTTCCTCGCCTTGCCCCGACTGCCATGGCGAGGGCACGGTTATCGATCATCCCTGCGAGACCTGCGACGGTCAGGGCCGCACGCCTTCGCACGAAAAGATCGACATCGATATTCCCGCCGGCGTTTCGACCGGTCGCCAGCTGCGTGTGAGCGGCTTTGGCGAGGCCGGCCTTCGCGGCGAGCCTTCGGGCGACCTGATTGTCAACGTGCGCGTTGCCGACCATGAGCGCTTTAAGCGCAACAGTGACGACCTGTACCTGGTGAGCGATATCTCGATTGCGCAGGCTGCGCTCGGCTGCGAGATCGAGGTCGGGGGCATTATGCCCGACGAGGTCGTTAAGGTGACGGTTCCCGCCGGCGCCCAGTACGGCGACACCGTGAGCGTCAATAATTACGGCATGCCGCGCATTGGCGGAGGCGGTTCGCGTGGCCGCCTGATCGTGCAACTGCGCGTGGTCGTTCCCACCAATCTTTCCAATAAGCAACGCGAGCTGCTCCGTGCTTTTGCCGACGAGATGGGCGATGACGTCGCTTCCGGTAAGAAGTCGGTGACCGACCGTATTAAGAGTGCCCTCGACGATATCCTCGATTAAGGAGCCCGCGTGCTCGCACCCCATATTTCCGTCGTCAACCTCGGCTGCCGTGTCAACCGGGTTGAGTCTGACCGTATCACTGCCGATCTTATGCGCCTGGGCTTTGCTATGGTGGAGCCCCAGGATGCCGATCTGATCGTCATTAACACCTGTGCCGTTACGGGCGAGGCCGAGGCCAAGACCCGTAAGGCCGTCCGCCATGCGCTGGCCCATCAAAACGAGCCCTATGTGCTCGTGACCGGTTGCGTGGTCAATTTGCATCCCGAGGAGCTGTTGGAGCTTTCGGATCGCGTGATCGCCGAGCCGTCCAAGATCGATGTCGCCGAACGTGTCTGCGAGGTGCTGGGCGTTGAGTCCGATAGCGTTCCCGCCTGCAGCGATGGCGAGGTGGTCGATGCGCTCGGTCGCTCTCGCCTGGGCGTGAAGATCCAGGACGGCTGCAACCACCGTTGCACCTATTGCATCGTGTGGAAGGCCCGCGGCCCCGAGCGTTCCGTGCCCGTCGAGTCCGTGCTTGAGCAAGTTCGCGAGGCCCAGGAGGCCGGCGTGCCCGAGGTGGTGCTGACCGGTGTGAACCTGGGTGCCTACGATGGCAAGAGCGCGACCGACGAGCATGTCGAAATCGATGAGCTGCTCGAGGCCATCATGGAGCGCACGTCTATTCCGCATGTGCGCATTTCCTCGGTCGAGCCCATGGATATCTCTGAGCGCCTGCTTAAGGTTATGGCGCGCTATCCGCAGCGTATCGCCCCGTTTTTGCACCTGCCCGTGCAGTCCGGCTGCACGGCGACCTTGCATCGCATGGGCCGTCCCTATAGCGCCGAGGCGTTTGAGGATACGGTGCGCATGATTCGCGCCAACTTGCCTCAGGCGTCCCTTTCGTGCGACGTCATTGTCGGTTTTCCCGGTGAGACGGATGAGGAGTTCGAGGAGTCGCTGGCGCTATGCCGTCGCGTGGGCTTTTCGCGCATGCATGTGTTCCGCTACAGTAAGCGTCCCGGCACACTTGCCGCCGATATGCCCGACCAGGTACCGCCAGAGGTTATGGCTGAGCGCAGCCGCCGTATGCGGGCCGCGGCGCAGGAACTCGCCATCGCCGATGTTCGTCGTCGCGTGGGAACCGTTGAGCGCGCCGTGCTCGAGTATGGTGACAACCTGACGCTCGGCTCGTTCCATCATGCCCGTCTTGACGATACCTGTGGACTTACAGCCCCGTGCCTGCTCGATGTTGCTATCATCGAAGTCGATGATTCCGGCTTGGTCCATGCGCGCAGGGAGGTTCATGGAAGCCTCGAAGATTAGACTTACCGTTCCCGAGGGGATTGATCCCTCGCGCGTTTTGGGCGCCGGCGACGGCGTCCTTCGTGCGCTCGAGAGCTTGGTTCGCGCCCACGTGGTCGCCCGTGGCGACAGTATCGCCGTGAGCGGTGACCCGGATGAGGTCGAGCTCGTGGTGCGCTTTTTTGAGCATGCTTTTCGCGAGGCGGCTGCCGGACGCACGCTGTCTGCCGACGATGTCTCGCGTTGCTTGGCTGTCCTGCGCGATGGAGAGCATGATGCCTCGTCGCTGCGCGATGACGTGCTGCTGTCGTATCGCGGCCGCGTTATTCGTCCCAAGACGCTCGGCCAAAAACGCTATGTTGACGCCATCCGCTCGCATACCATCACGTTTGGCCTGGGTCCCGCCGGTACCGGTAAGACCTATCTGGCCATGGCGCTCGCCGTTGCCGCGCTCAAGCGTCACGAGGTGGGTCGCCTAATCTTGACGCGCCCGGTTGTCGAGGCGGGGGAGAACCTGGGCTTTTTGCCCGGTACCCTCGAGGAAAAGATCGATCCGTACATGCGCCCGCTCTACGACGCCCTTTTTGACATGATGGATCGCGAGCGCACCGATGAGCTTATGGAACGTGGCGTGATCGAGATCGCCCCGCTCGCCTACATGCGCGGCCGTACGCTGAGCGATGCGTTCGTGGTGCTCGATGAGGCACAAAACACGACACCCGAGCAGATGAAGATGTTCCTGACGCGCCTGGGCTTCAACTCCAAGTTCGTGATTACCGGCGACTTGAGTCAGCGCGACCTGGTGGGTCGTCGTGGCGGCTTGGCGGATGTCGAGAAGATTTTGGGCCGTGTCGACGATGTGGCATTTTCTCACCTCGAGCGTGCCGACGTGGTGCGTCATGCCCTGGTGGGTCGTATCGTCGAGGCATATGATGCTTATGATGACGTGCGTGAGCAGCGTTCGCGCGACCGAAAGGAGTCCCGTTGAGTGTATTGATCAGCAACGATGCCGAGCTCGATACGCTGCTCGACGCGCAAGAGGTGGAGCACATCTGCGAGGTCGTGCTTGCCGCCGAGGGCGTTGAGCGTGAAGTTGAGATTTCCCTTTCGTATGTCGACGAGGACGAGATGCACGAGCTCAACCACGAGTGGCGCGGTATCGACCGCACCACCGATGTGCTCTCGTTTGAGTGCGATTCGGCCTTTGACGATGACATTCCCGCCGATGAGACGCTCGAGCTCGGCGATATTATCTTGGCCCCGCAGGTTATTGCCCGTCAGGCCCCCGGTTTTGGCAATAGTCCCGCTGATGAGTGCCGTCTGATGCTCGTACACGGAATGCTGCACCTGCTGGGCTATGACCACATCGAGGACGACGAGGCCGAGGTCATGGAGGCCCGCGAGGACGCCATCCTGCGCGATCTGGCGCTCGAGCGCGGCGAGGACCCCAAGCTAGTCCACGTCGGCCCCATCACCAACCATGCCCACGACTAGGAGCCGTCTATGATTCCCGGATCGAACAAGGACCATCCGTCCTTTTTAAAGTCGTTTTCTTACGCCATGGAGGGCTTCGTCACCGCCGTCAAGACCGAGCGCAACATTAAGGTCATGCTCGTGGCGGGCGTGTGCACCGTCATTGCCGGCTGCATCGTGGGGCTCGACATTGCCGAGTGGGCCACGATTATCATCTGTTGTGGCCTGGTGATTCACGGCGAGCTGTGCAACACCGCTATGGAGGCTATCGTCGACCTAGCGACCCAGGAGCTCCATCCGCTGGCCAAGCGTGCGAAGGACATCGCCGCCGCCTCGGTATACGTACTTTCAATCACCGCCGCGATTGTGGGCGTGCTGGTATTTGCCCACGCGCTCGGCTTTATTTAGAAAGGGATTCCCATGTCCGACAATATGCAGTCTACCGATGAGATTTTGGACGACGAGTCCCCGGATGCTAAGGCGACCGAGGCCTATGAGGAAGTCGAGGAGTTCGACCCGTTTGAGGGCATGAGCGACGAGGAGCTCGACGCCCTGTGCGATGAGGACGACAGCCTCGCGGGCTTTGGCGACGTTGAGCCCGGTTTCCGCAGTGGCTTCGTGGCCTTGGTCGGCCGCCCCAACGCCGGTAAGTCAACGCTGCTCAACGCCTGCTATGGCAAAAAGGTCGCCATCACCTCGCCGGTGGCCCAGACGACCCGCCGCCGCATGCGCGCCGTCGTCAACCGCCCCGGCTACCAGCTGGTCTTTGTCGATACCCCGGGTATCCACAAGCCCAAGGACGGTCTAGGGTCCGAGCTGAACAAGAGCGCGCTGTTCGAGCTGAACGATGTCGATGTTGTCGCGTTTTTGATTGATGCCACCAAACCGATCGGCAGGGGAGACGCCTGGGTTGCCGAGCGTGTCAAGAATGCCCGTTCCAAGAAGGTCCTGGTGCTCACCAAGGCCGATGAAGCCGACCCCGCACAGGTCATGGAGCAGCTTAAGGCCGCCCACGAGCTTATGGAATATGACGACGAGATCGTGACGTCGTCGGTCAAGAACTTTAACGTCGATGCCTTCATCGAGACCGTTGCGCACTTTTTGCCCGAGGGTCCGCGTTGGTTCCCCGAGGACATGGGTACCGACGCTTCCGACGAGACGCTCGTTGCCGAGTTTGTGCGCGAAAAGGTCTTGCGCCGCACCCGTGATGAGATTCCGCACTCCGTTGGCGTTATTTGCGATGCGCTCGAGCAGACCAAGAAGGTGCTGCGTGTGCACGCCACCATTTATGTCGAGCGTGAGGGCCAAAAGGGCATCATCATCGGCAAGGGCGGCGAGATGATCAAGCATATCGGTATCGACGCCCGTCGCGATCTTGAGCGCATCTTTGGCATGCAGGTCTTTTTGGAGTTGGACGTGAAGGTCAAGGCCGGTTGGCGCGACGACGAGGCTCAGATTCGCCGTTTTGGCTACAACGCCGAGGATTAGGGACACGCGGCGCGCATGGCAGGCTCCCGGACATATCGCACGAAGGTGCTCGTGCTCGACAAGACCAAGCTCAAAGAGACCGATCTGATTCTGACGATGCTTGACGAGCGGGGTCGCCAGGTTCGTGCCGTGGCAAAGGGGGCCCGCAAACCCGGTGGGCGCTTGGCGGCGCGCTGCGAATTATTCTGTACCGTCGATATGCTGCTCGCACATGGACGCTCGCTCGACGTTGTTTCTCAGGCCGAGCTTTTGGAAGCGCCGGTTGGCGCCGCGCCCGATTACGAGACGACCTGCGCCGCAAGCGCGATCGCCGAGGTCGCGCGCGTGTGCTCGTTCGAGGACGCCGAGGACCCGTTTACCTTTGCCATCACGCAGCGGGCGCTCACACTTGTCGGCAGCGGGCTCGACGCGGCACATATGGACCTGCTCGTGGCGGCCTTTGTCTTTAAATTGCTGTCGCACGTTGGCTACCGACCCGATTTTTCGGCCTGCGTGCTGTGCGGTGACCCCATGCTGTCGTATTTTTCACCCCAGGCGGGCGGTCTTATGTGCGGGTCGTGCGCGTCGAGCGTGCCCGGTGCCGAGCTGGTCTCGACCGGTGAGGTCGCGTGGCTGCGCGCCCTCATGTCGTTGACCTTCGATGCGCTTATGGCCGAGAAAATCGACCCGCATACGGCGGCGTTCTTGCTCGGGCTTTCGCATGTTTGGGCTGCGACGCACACCGATCAACGTCTCCGTGCGATGGAATTCATGTTGGGTCGGTGATGATGCGCAGGCGCGGGCTGCTTGTGGTAACATACCGACCTGTTGGTACCTCGACCTTGGATGCTCGCTCCACCGGCGGCTTCCCAGTCCGAGGCGAATAGCGTCGCCCGCGGGCGACAAGAAACGAAAGGTGAAACAATGACTGTTTCCAAAGAGCGCAAGGCGGAGCTGACTGCCCAGTTCGGTAACACCCCGGTCGATACCGGCAACCCCAAGGTTCAGGTCGCCATCCTGACCGAGCGCATCAAGGAGCTGACCGAGCACATGAAGTCCCACCAGAAGGACTTCCACACCCGTCGTGGCCTGCTCATGCTCGTCGGCCGTCGTCGTCGTCTTCTCTCCTACATCAAGAAGAACGACATCGTCGAGTATCGTGAGCTCATCAAGGCTCTGGGCATCCGCGACAACATCCAGTAGGATTTGTACATGCAAGGAGCGTCCTGCGCAGCGGGGCGCTCTTTTTGTGTAAGGGCGTGAACAATCACGCTCTGAAGCGTGGCGGGGGCAGGGGGCCCGCGTCACATGAGGAGCCTGCAGGCAAGGGGCCTGCGGGGTAAAGGAGAACAATGACACTCGTATCCAAGACCTTTGAGCTGTACGGCAAGACCTACACCTTTGAGTCGGGCGAGCTTGCCAAGCAGGCCACCGGCGCCTGCCTGGTCAAGCAGGGCGACACCACGATGCTCGACACCGTGGTTGTCTCCAAGGAGCGCAAGAACTACGACTTTTTCCCGCTGACCGTCGACTTCAACGAGAAGATGTACGCAGCCGGCCGCATCCCGGGTGGCTACCTCAAGCGTGAGGGCCGTCCCAGCGAGAAGGCCACGCTCACCGCGCGCATGATCGACCGTCCGATTCGCCCGAGCTTCCCGGACGGCTTCCGCAACGAGGTGCACATCGTCGCTACCTCGCTCGTCGCCGACCAGGTCAACCCCTTCGACGTCATCAACGTCATGGGTGCTTCGCTGGCCATGACGCTCGGCGGCGTGCCCTTCGAGGGCCCGCTTGCCTGCGTGCGCATCGGCCGCAACGTGGAGACCGGCGAGTTTATCGTCAATCCCACCTATGAGGAGCGCGAGAACTCCGATCTGGACCTGGAGCTGGGCGGCTCTGCCGACTTCATCTCGATGGTCGAGGCCGGCGCCGAGGAGATCTCCGAGGACGACATGCTCGCCGCTATGAAGTTTGGCCAGGAGGCCCTCGCTGCCTTCTGCCAGGCCCAAGACGAGTTCGTCGCCGAGTGGGAGCAGGTCAACGGCGCTATCGTCAAGAAGGAGTACCCGCTCGACCAGCCTGTCGAGGAGGTCCAGGAGCGCATCTTCGCCCACTACGACGAGATGGCCGCTGCCCTGCGCGACGCCGACAAGCTTTCCCGCATCGGTAAGGTCGAGGCTCTGAAGGAGTCCATCCGCGCCGAGTTCACCGACGAGGAGCAGGCCGCCTGGGAGCGCGAGATCCCCGTGGCGCTCAAGAAGCTCGAGAAGAAGGCCATGCGCACCATGGTCGTCGAGACCGGTGAGCGCGTCGACGGTCGTGCCGCCGACGAGATTCGTCCCATCATGGTGAAGGACAACTACCTGCCGCTCGTTCATGGCTCCGGCCTGTTCCAGCGTGGTCAGACCCAGGTGCTCTCCGTCCTGTCGCTCGGTATGCTCAACGAGGGCCAGCGTCTGGATACCATCGAGCCCACCGAGGGCAAGCGCTATATGCACCACTACAACTTCCCGCCGTTCTGCACCGGCGAGACCGGCCGCATGGGCAGCCCCAAGCGCCGCGAGATCGGTCACGGCAACCTGGCCGAGCGCGCCCTGCTTCCGGTGCTCCCCGACGAGAACGAGTTCCCTTACGCCATCCGCGTCGTCTCCGAGGTCATGGAGTCCAACGGCTCCTCTTCGATGGCTTCGACCTGCGGCTCCACGCTCGCCCTTATGGACGGCGGCGTGCCCATTAAGCGCCCGGTCTCCGGTATCGCCATGGGCCTGATTCAGGAGGAGGGCAAGACCGTGGTCCTGTCCGACATCCAGGGTCTCGAGGACTTCCTGGGCGACATGGACTTTAAGGTCACCGGTACCACCGAGGGCATCACCGCCCTGCAGATGGACAACAAGGCCACCGGTCTTACCTTCGATATCTTGGCCCGCGCCCTGCAGCAGGCCAAGGAGGGTCGCGCCTTCATCCTACAGAAGATGCTCGATGTGATCCCCGAGCCGCGTCACACCACGCGCAGCACCGCTCCGCGCATCGTCTCCATCCAGGTTCCGACCGATAAGATCCGCGACGTCATCGGTTCCGGCGGCAAGGTCATCCGCGGCATCCAGGACGAGACCGGCGCTTCGGTCGACATCCAGGAGGACGGCACCGTCTTTGTCGGCGGCACCGGCGAGTCCGTCGATCAGGCCGTCGAGCGCATCAAGCTCATCATCAAGGTCCCCGAGCCGGGCGAGGAGTACACCGGTCGCGTGGTCTCCATTCAGCCCTTCGGTGCCTTCGTGAATCTGCTGCCCGGTAAGGACGGCCTGCTGCACATCTCCCGCGTCGCCAAGGGTCGTGTGGAGAAGGTCGAGGACGTCCTCAACGTGGGCGACGAGGTCAAGGTCGTCGTCATCGAGGTCGACGATCGTGGCAAGATCTCGCTCGATCGTCTTGACAAGCCCGAGGCCCCGGCTCGCGCCGAGGGTTCCTCCGAGGGCGACGGCGAGCACTTCCAGCGCCGTGAGCGTCCGCGTCGCGAGCGTTCCGAGCGCAGCGACCGTCCGCGCCGTCCCGGTGACAACGGAGGCCGCAAGCCCCGCCGTCACCACGACGCCGAGTAACAGCCGTACATAACCAGCACCGCAAGGGCGACTCCGGACAGGGGTCGCCCTTTTGCTGTTCCCGGCGGGGGCCGCGGGTAAAGTTTCCTGCTCTACAGTCCTGCTCACGACGGAGGCCACATTAAGTGGCCTCCTGTTCGTGCGGAACTCGCGATAAACTTTACCCGCGGCCCCCGCCGGGAATAGCAAAAGGGCTGGTTGGTGCGGGTTGCGATTTTGTTAGACAGTCTATTCAGCTATCTGAATTCAGATCTTTAGATAATCGCATGTGCGACATTTCCCCAGATAAAACCGACCAAAATAAACCTGTCCCTTTTTGTCAGGTCTGGTCTCAGCGGGCCCGGCACGGGCTAAGTTTATCGCGAGTTCCGCACGCAAAGGAAAGCACTTAATGTGCTTTCCGTCTTGCGCAGGACTGTAGAGCAGGAAACTTAGCCCGTGCCGGGCCCGCTGAGACCAGACCGGCGGGATAGACGGGTTCAGATGGGGCTTTGATGCATGGGTGGTCTGTTGTTGTGCAAATGGGTATCATACTGTGGTTAATGTGTCGACTCCGTGATGCATGTTTGTACGTTCCCGGCGGTCGGTTTGCCAGAAGCGCCCCGTCGGTTGTTCCAGACCCGTTTCGAAGAAAGGAAACAACACTCACCTATGGCAGCTAAAAAATCATCTCCCTTGAAGATCATCCCGCTCGGCGGCCTTGACGGCATCGGCAAGAACATGACGGTCTTCGAGTGCGGCGACGACATGGTGCTCGTCGACGCCGGTCTCATGTTCCCCGACGACTCTCAGCCCGGTATCGACCTGGTGCTTCCCGATTACACCTATGTTCTGGAGAACGAGGAGAAGCTCCGCGGTATCATCGTCACCCACGGCCACGAGGACCACACCGGTTCGCTTCCGTACCTGCTGCAGGACCTCAACAACAAGGTGCCCATCTTCTCGAGCAAGCTGACGCTTGGTTTTATCGAGGGCAAGCTCTCCGAGTTCCGCATCCGCGCACCCAAGTTCCGTGAGGTCAAGGGCGGCAGCCATGTCAACCTCGGCGGCATCTCGCTCGACTTCTTCTCGATGACGCACTCCATCCCCGGCGCTCTGGGCGTCTTCATCCGCACCAACCAGGGCACCGTTATGCACACCGGCGACTTTAAGCTCGACCAGACGCCCATCGACGGCGTCACGCCTGACTATGCCGCCATCAGCCGTTTTGCCAAGCAGGGTATCGACCTGCTGCTTTCCGACTCCACCAATGCCACGGTTCCCGGTTTTACCAAGTCCGAGGCCGAGGTTGGCCCCAACCTGCTGCACGCCATCAAGAACGCCCCGGGCCGTGTGTTCGTCGCGTCGTTCTCGAGCCACATCCATCGCTTGCAGCAGATCTGCGACGCCGCCCGCAAGTGCGGCCGCAAGGTCGTCGTGACCGGCCGCTCCATGCTCACCAACACCCGCGTGGCGCGCGAGCTGGGCTACCTCAACATTGACGATGCCGATATTATCGATGCCTTCGATATCGATAATCTGCCCGACGACAAGATCGTCGTCATGTGCACCGGTTCGCAGGGCGAGCCGCTGTCGGCCTTGTCCCGCATGGCCAACGGCGAGCACAAGACGCTCTCCATCCACGAGGGCGATACCGTTATCCTCTCTGCAACTCCTGTTCCTGGCAATGAGAAAGCCGTCCAGCAGGTCGTCAACAGCCTGGCTAAGCTCGGCTGCGACGTGTGGGATAAGAACCGCGCTCTCGTCCACGTCTCCGGTCACGGTAGCCAGGAGGAGCTCAAGCTCCTGATGGCCATGGCCAAGCCCACGTACTTTATGCCGGTTCACGGTGAGGCCGTGCATCTGCGCGCCCATGCCCAGCTGGCCCGTAAGATGGGTCTCAAGGACGATCATATCTTTATCCTCGATAACGGCGACACGCTCGAGATGCGCGGCGGTATCGTCAAGCGCGGTGCGCCCGTCGAGTCCGGTGTCGTCTACGTCGACGGCCTGCGTATCGGCGATACCGACCCCATCGTCTTGCGCGATCGCCAGAAGCTCGCCAATGACGGTATGGTCACGGCCGTTGCCATCGTCTCGCTCAAGCACAAGAAGATCGAGGCTATCGAGTTCTCGGGCCGCGGCGTCTCGTTTGCCATCGACGACCAGTTCTCCGAGGATGCCTCCGCATCCATCTTGAAGACGATCGAGAAGGGCAAGTTCAGCTTTACCAGCAGTGGCTCCGATGCCATTCGCAAGGCCGTGCGCGATTCGCTCTCCAACTTCATTTGGAGCCGTACGCGTACCCGTCCGATGATCATCCCGGTCGTCATGGAGGTTTAGTTTGGCGCGCGGATCTGCACAAAACGCCAAAGGCAATAAAGCCAACAACCAACCGGCATCTGCTAAGGGTGCCGGTTCCCATCTGCGTGCCAATAAGGGCCACGAGTCCGAGTTCGATGAGTTTGAGCCCTTGGTCGAGCCTTCGGCCAATCGCGATATCGCCGGTGTGGTCATCGCCGTTTTGGCGATCGCGTCCTTCATTGCCGTGATCTCTCCGGCAACAGCGCCCGTGACGGCTGCGGTTGCCGGTTTCTACCACCTGGGCTTTGGTCTGGGCGCCTACGTGCTGCCGATCGTCATCTTGCTGTTTGCCGCCACGCTCTTTTTGGGTGAGGATTCGCCGCTCAACGTGCGCTCTGTTGCGGGCGGCGCCTTGGTCTTTATCGCCGTCGTCTCCATTCTTTCGCTGATGGTGCCGGGCACGAGCGATTCGTGCGACCTTATGTTTACGCCGCAGAACCTTTCCGTGTCGGGCGGCTACATTGGCGCCTTTATCGCAAGTGCCTTGCAAAACGCCCTGGGTAAACCTATCGCCATGGTTGTCTTGCTGGGGCTTGTCGTCGTTGGTTTGGTCATTATCGGCTTTTCGGTGGGTGGCGTTTTGCGCTCCGCACGCGATCGCGCTGCCGATTTTGCCGAGCGTCGACGTGCCGATGTCAATGCGAGCCCGTGGGGCGATGAAGAGGCCCTGTCTGTTCCCGGCGTCGCTCGTCCGCACCTGAGCATTCTGCGCCAGAAGGGGACTGACGCCGCGGTGACCACGGTCATGGGTGGCGATGTCGACCCGGTTTTGGATGACGACGAGGACGATGACCCATTTGTCGACGTATCCGAGTCGGTTGAAGCCGAGCGCGCCAAGACCACGCTGCTGCCGCGCCGCCATGCCAAGAAGGGCAAGGCTGCGCCCAAGCTCAACACAAGCGAGCCCGACCCGTCTTGGTCCGATAGCGAGATTGAGCTCACCGAGGGTGACGACGAGGACGACGAGGCTCCGCTCGAGACCGCCAAGACAACCTTGCTGCCGCGTCGCCACGCTAAGCGCGGTCAGGTCACTGGACAGCTTTCGATGGAGGACGATCCGGACAAGGTTGACGAGTCCGAGCCGCCGTTTGCCGTGAACCCTGTTTCGGCCGCACCTCAGATTCCCGACTTCTTAAAGCATCCCAAGGTTGCCGATGCGCCTGCCACGAGTGCTGTCGAATCGGCTGCGGCTCGTGATGGGGGAGCGGACGGCGGCGCCGCAGATAACGAGGGCGAAGAAGAGGACGGCCTCAAGCTTCCGCCGCTCGAAATCCTACATGCCAACCCGCAGTCGGCTTCTGCCGCGTCTTCGGATAAGGAGCTGGAGCAGACCGCTGTGTCACTGCAATCCACCTTGCTTGAGTTTGGCCGCAGTGCCCGCGTGGTCGGCTGGATCGCCGGCCCCACGGTGACGACCTTTAAGCTGCAACCTGGCGAGGGCGAGCGCGTGAGCAAGATTTCGAGTCTCGAGGACGATATTGCGCTTTCGCTCGCCGCCCAGTCGGTTCGTATCTTTGCCCCGATCCCCGGCACCTCGCTCGTGGGCATCGAGATTCCCAACCGCAAGCGCCAGAACGTCAATCTGGGCGACGTGCTGCCCTATGTGAAGGGCGGTCCGCTCGAGCTTGCCATCGGCCGCGACGCCGAGGGCACGCCGGTCGTCGCCGACCTCGCCAAGATGCCTCACCTGTTGATCGCCGGTACGACCGGTTCTGGTAAGTCGGTGATGATCAACTCCATCATCACGACCTTGCTCATGCGCGCCCTTCCCGAGGACGTTCGCCTGATTATGGTCGACCCCAAGCGCGTCGAGCTTGCGGGCTATAACGGTCTGCCGCATCTCTATGTGCCCGTGGTGACCGAGCCTAAGCAGGCCGCGAGCGCTCTGCAATGGGCTGTGTCCGAGATGGAGCGTCGCCTGAAGGTTTTCGAGCGTCTCAACGTGCGTAAGATCTCGACCTACAATGAAAAGCAGGCCGCCGGCGAGTTTGAGCATTACGACAACCCGCCGCAAAAGATGCCCTACCTGGTCATCATCATCGACGAGCTTTCGGACCTGATGATGGTCGCCGGTAAGGATGTCGAGGCCTCGATCGTGCGTATTGCACAGCTGGGCCGTGCCGCCGGTATTCATCTTATCGTGGCCACGCAGCGCCCCAGCTCCAACGTGGTGACGGGCCTCATCAAGGCTAACATCACCAACCGCATCGCCTTTAACGTCGCCACGGGCATCGACTCGCGCGTCATCATCGACCAGATGGGCGCCGAGAAGCTCACCGGTTTGGGCGACATGTTGTTCTCCAAGGTCGACTGGGGCAAGCCCCGCCGTATCCAGGGCTGCTTTGTCTCGGATGATGAGATCAACGAGATTGTCGAGTTCGTCAAGTCGCAGAGTGAGCCAGACTACCACGAGGAGATCCTGTCTGCCGTGGCGCCCGCTTCCATGTCCATGGCGGGTGGCGGAGGCATTGTCCGCACCGGAGTAGCCGAGCCGCAAGACGATGATCCACTCATTTGGGAAGCCGCCCATATTGTGGTGGAATCGCAGCTTGGCTCCACATCTGGCCTGCAACGTCGTCTGAAGGTTGGCTATGCGCGTGCCGGGCGTATTATGGACATGCTGGAAGAAAAGGGTGTCGTCGGCCCGCCCGACGGTTCCAAGCCGCGCGAGGTCCTGTTGGACGAGGAGGGGCTTGCCGCGCTGGAATCTGTCGACGCCGAGATGGCACGTGAAGATCGTGAGTTTGGAGGATTCTGATGGCTGCACGCTTTGGTGACATGCTGCTCGAGCAGCGTCGCCGAATGGGCCTTTCCATTCAGCAGGTCGCCAACACCATCAAAATCAGGCCGCAGATCATCGAGTTTTTCGAGACCGGTAACTTTGCTTCGATGCCGCCGCGCGGCTATGCGCAGGGCATGATTTCGAGCTATGCTCGTTTTTTGGGCCTCAATCCGCGCGAGGTCGTCAATGCCTACTTTGACGACCTGATGGCATACGAACGCGAGACGTCGCAGCAGGGCGGTCGTTTTCAGGACGCCGCCGGCTACGTCAATTCGCGTTCCTCTGTCGATAACGGGCGCTTCCTGATGGTTCAGGGTGGTCGCTCAACGCGTTATGGTCAGCGTCCGCAGCAGGCTGGCTATATTACCGAGACGGGGTCCAGTGAGGAAATCCGTTCTCAGCGCGATCGTTTCCGCAGCACGCCTATGCCCGACGATCGCGCGCTTCCCGCTGCCCGCGGTGTGGTGCGCGATCCCCGTGTCGGCTACGGAGATGGCGGCTATTCCGATCGCGGTTACCGTTGTGCCTCTACGGGACGCTCTCGCGGTGGCTATGCGGATGCCGATACCACGCAGGTGACGCCGCGTCTTCGCTCTCAATCTCAGCCGTGTGGCCAGCGCCCTTCGGCTCCGCGTTCGGGCCAGCGTGGCTATCAAGGCCGCGGTGAACTTGCGCCCCGCTCGGGTCAGCGCGGCCTTCAGGGCCAGGGTGGCTATCGTGGCCGTTCCGATAGCAATCGTGGTCGTATGCCTCAGGGAGGTGGCCGCAGCAGTTCCAGTCGTGGACGCGGCGGATCTCGTACTCCTCAAAACAACGGGCTCGATCCGCGTATCGTCTACGCTGGCATCGGTGCCGTGGCGTTGCTGCTGATCGTGCTCATCGTGGTACTTCTGCGCGGCTGCGCATCTTCGACGCCCGAAACCACGCCCGAGACGCCTGCTGCTACCAAGACGACGACCAAGAAGTCTTCTAAGAAGACCGAAACGGTCGACGAGGACGAAGACACCGATGAGGCGACGGATGAGTCGACCGGTTCGGACGCCACCAAGACGACGGCTAAAAAGGAAGAGAACGAGGCGACGAAGGTCAAGGTCTCCGTTGCCAAGGGAAAGACCGCGTGGATTGAGGTCAAGGTCGACGGAAAGTCGGTCTATGGCGCCCAGGCGACTGGCCCCTTTGAGCAGGAGTACACGCCCGAGTCCTCGATCGAGATCACCACGTCCAAGCCTTCCGATGTCACCGTTACCAAGAATGGCGAAAAGGTCCGTTACGATACCAAGACTTCGGGCGTGGCGCGTGTGACGATCACCGTTCCCAAGAAGGAGACGACCGATTCCGAGAATGGTGAAAGTTCTGATGGTGCCGACACCACCGACGGTACCGATACCACCGACGGCACCGATGCCCAGTCCACGGATGGCGTCGATGCCGCAACTGACGGTCAGACGCCCACCGATTCTACCGACTATTCGTACGATAGCTATTAAGCCGCTCGTACGCGAAAGGAAACATCATGGCTAAAGATTCCAGCTTCGACGTCGTGTCCGAGGTCAATATGCAAGAGGTCGACAACGCCTTCCAGCAGACCACGCGCGAGATTTCCCAGCGCTATGACCTGAAGGATTCCGGCGCCACGATTGAGCTTTCGAAGGGCGACAAGCTCTTTACGATCAACGCCCCGGCCGACTTTGTCTCCAAGCAGATCATCGATGTCCTGAGCTCCAAGCTCATCAAGCGCGGCATCGACCTCAAGGCTGTTTCGTGGGATGCTCCGCAGGCGGCATCGGGCGGCACCGTGCGCGTGCTCGGCCATATCGTCGAGGGTATCGACCAGGCGACCGCCAAGAAGATCAACAAGGACATCAAGGACCAAAAGCTCAAGGTCAAGGTGACCATCGAAGCTGACAAGCTGCGTGTTTCCTCTGCTTCGAAGGACGCGTTGCAGACCGTGATTCAGTTCCTGCGCGACCAGGACTACGGCCAGCCGCTGCAGTTCACCAACTACCGCTAATATCATTCGAAAGGACCGCTCTCCAACATGGATACACCGTTGGGCTCCGTGCTCTACATCACCCTCGGGTGCGCCAAGAACGAGGTCGATACCGACCGCATGCGTTCTCTTTTGACCGCCGCAGGCTACGAGGAGGCATTCGACCCGCAGGAGGCCGATATTGCCATCGTCAATACGTGCTCGTTCCTCGCCTCCGCAACGTCCGAGAGCATCGAGACCACGCTCGAGCTCGCCAACGAGGTGCAGGACGGCGTTCGTTCTTGCCCCATCGTCATGTGCGGCTGTGTGCCGTCGCGCTATGGCGACGACCTGCCTGACGAGCTGCCCGAGGTCGCTGCCTTTGTGAAGGCCGACGAGGAAGACGGCATCGTGGCAGTCATCGATGGCGTGCTGGGTGTCGAGCGTGAGATCGCGGCCTATATCCCTCAGGTCAAGCGTACCGTCGAGGGTGCCGTTGCCTACGTCAAGATTTCCGATGGCTGCAATCGTTTTTGCAGCTTCTGCATGATCCCCTATATTCGCGGTCGTTATCACTCGCGCAATGCCGAGAGCATTATCTCCGAGGTGCGCGACCTGGTTGCCGGTGGCGTGCGCGAGATCGTGCTGATCGGCCAGGACACGGGCATCTGGGGCACCGACTTTGCGGATGAGGACGTCGCCGAGGGCTCGCCGCGCAATCTGGCGCAGCTGCTGCGTGCCGTCGCCGAGGCCGTGCGCCCGCAGAACGTCTGGGTCCGCGTGCTCTACCTGCAGCCCGAGGGCATGACCGATGAGCTCATCGAGACGATTCGCGATACGCCCGAGGTGCTTCCCTATATCGATATCCCCGTGCAGCACTGCGACGCGCGCATTCTCAAGGCTATGCGCCGTTCTGGTTCGCGCCAGGAGCTCGAGGACCTGTTCCGCGATCTGCGTGAGCGTATCCCCGGCATCGTGATCCGTTCCACGGCCATGGTCGGCTTCCCGACCGAGACCGACGACGAGTTCCGCGACCTTATCGACTTTATGGACACCGTCGGCTTTGACTACACGAGCGTCTTTGCCTACTCGCAGGAGGAGGGCAGCCTGGCCGCTAAGATGGAGGGTCAGGTCGACGAAGAGGTCAAGCTCGAGCGCGCCCAGGAGGCCATGGACCTGGCTGAGTCGCTCGGTTTTGCCGCCACCGCCGCACATGTGGGCGAGCGCGCCCAGGTGATCGTCGACGGTATCGAAGAAACCGAGGACGGCGCCGAGCTGATCGGCCATGCCTGGTTCCAGGCGCCCGATTCCGATGGCGCGGTGCATCTGGACGCCAGCGAGGCGTCCGTGGGTGATATTCTGACCGTCGAGTTTACCGATAGCTTCTGCTATGAGCTTATCGGACATGTTGTGGAGTAGGAGAGCGTCGTGGCAAACGAGAGCAATAAGGAACTGACGAGTGTTTGGACGCCCGCCAACATCGTGACGTGCGTTCGCATCGTCTTTATCCCGGTGTTCATGATCGTGTCGGCGCTGTCTCACACGAGCGTTGCCGGTACGGACTGGAGCACCTTCGACGGCCCGCTCGCCGCCGCCGCCTTTATTCTGTACGTTATCCTGTCGTGCACCGATAAGGTCGACGGCTATCTGGCGCGCTCGCGCAACGAGATCACCGACTTCGGTAAGTTCTTGGACCCCATCGCCGACAAGCTACTCGTGTTCTCGGCCCTGCTGCTGTTCCTCGATTTTGGCGCGGTGACCGTGTGGTCCGTGTTCATTATCTTGTTCCGCGAGCTGTTGGTGAGCGCCCTTCGCATGGTCGCGAGTGCGGCCGGTGTGGTCATTGCCGCCGATAAGCTCGGCAAGTACAAGACGGCGACCACGATGGTCTCCATCTGCGGCTACCTGTGCGTCTTTGCGATGACCGGCCTCCAGTTGGGGCCTGCGGAGCTGTTGCTCGGTGTCTATGGCGTTTCACGCTTCCTGTACGCTGTTGCCGTTGTCCTGACCGTTATCTCGGGCGCCCAGTACTTCTGGAACTGCCGCAAGATCGTCTTTTCGGTCTAGGTCCTGGTGGGTATGGCGGACTCTTTTGAGCAGATTTCCGCACATAACGAGGAGCTGGCGCGCGATATTGTCGAGCGCGCGAGCGCTCGGGGCGTGACGGTTTCTACGGCTGAGTCGCTGACGGCGGGTATGATCGCCTCGACGATTGCCGATATCCCGGGCGCCTCGGCGGTGCTGCGCGGCGGTGCGGTGACCTATTGCGATGAGATCAAGCATCGCGTTTTGGGTGTTGATCAGGAGACGCTCGACCGCTATACCGCGGTGTCGCATCAGGCCGCGCGCGAGATGGCGGCGGGTTCGCTGGAGCTGTACCAGAGCGATATTGCAGTGAGCGCAACGGGTTATGCCGGCCCTGGCGGCGGCACTGAGGACGATCCGGCTGGCACTTTCTATATTGGCTGGGCGTATCGCGCGGCTGATGGGGAAGTGCCGGTCGTGGACTCTGTGCGCTGCCACTATGAGGGCGACCGTTCGTGTGTTCGTGCCCATGCGGTCGCGGAGGCATTGGGACGCATTGCCCTTGTGCTCAACTCTATGAAATAGACGTGTTTTAAGGGGCCTTAGGGCCCCTTAATTGTGGAGATAGGGACCTTAGGCTCATTTGGCGTTTGTGCTGGTTGTAGACGTAATTTTGCCTGCCTTGTTCATATTTGGTCCTTTGTGGTCAAGCATTTGGTCAGTGTTTGGTCGGCGTTTGGTTGGGTTTTGGAAAGGTCGGCTGCATATGATTTATCTGAACGGTTGACCACGAACAGCCGTTCGTGTATTATCGATGCAGGTTGTTAAGAGGAGGGCTTTTCATGGCCAAGAATTCAGGTCCCGTACGTACCGTTCATGCTCGCACGACGGGTAAAGAGCGCGATGAGATGATCGCCACCACCAAGGCCGAGATCGAGAAGAAATTCGGCCAGGGTTCCATCATGAGGTACGGCGACGGTGGCCCCGAGCTCGAGGTCGAGGCCATCCCTACGGGCGCTCTGGCACTCGATGCCGCTCTGGGTATCGGCGGTGTGCCGCGCGGCCGAATCGTCGAGATCTACGGTCCCGAGTCCTCCGGTAAGACGACGCTTTCGCTCGAGATCCTGGCCGAGGCCCAGGCAATGGGTGGCGTGGTGGCATTTATCGATGCCGAGCACGCGCTCGATCCCACGTATGCCGCGCGCATTGGCGTGGATATCGACGAGGTACTGATTTCCCAGCCTGATACGGGTGAGCAGGCGCTCGAGATTGTTGACATGCTCGTGCGTTCCGGCGCCATCGATGCCATCGTCGTCGACTCCGTCGCCGCGCTGACCCCGCGTGCCGAGATCGAGGGAGAGATCGGCGATACCACGGTCGGTTTGCAAGCTCGCCTGATGAGTCAGGCGCTCCGCAAGCTCGCCGGCTCGCTGTCCAAGTCCAACACGACATGCATCTTCATTAACCAGCTGCGAGAGAAGATCGGCGTCATGTTCGGCAACCCCGAGACCACGACGGGCGGCCGCGCCCTTAAGTTCTTCTCTTCGGTGCGTATCGACATTCGCCGCATCGACAGCATTAAGCTTAAGGATGAGGTTATCGGTAACCGCGTGCGCGCTAAGGTCGTTAAGAACAAGGTGGCCGCTCCGTTCCGTTCTGCTGAGTTCGACATCATGTACGGTACGGGCATCTCTAAGGAGGGCTCGATTCTGGACATGGCTGTCGAGTGCGGCATCTGCAAGAAGATGGGCTCCTGGTTCGCCTATGGCGAGGACAAGCTCGGCAACGGTCGCGAGGCCGCCAAGGCGTTCCTGCGCGAACACCCCGATTGCGCCGACGAGATTGAGCATAAGGTTCGCCTTGCCTGCGGGCTTGAGTTTGATGACGATGCTCCGTCCGAGGTCGAGCTGACCGATCAGCCTGCGCCTGAGGAGTTCGACGAGCTTTACGCCATCGATGGTTCCGCCATGCTCGATGATGACGACGAGTAGCGGTTACGCTCATGTCGTATACGGTGACCGAGGCCACGGTCGTCTTTCCCGATAAGAAGGCGGCCTCCTCGTTCTCGAGCGGCTATGCGTCCAAAAAGCCTTGCGCACATATCGATTGTGAGCTTGAGGGCGGTTTTGAGCGGTCCATTTGGATCCCCGTGCGGGTCGCGCGGCTGTATGTCAAAAACCGCCCCGATCTTCCCTGTGATTGGGATAACTTTCGTGATGCTGTGCAGCTCATCGAGCGTAAATGTGCGCTTACCATGGTGACCGAGATGTTATCGCGCCGCGACCATGCGACGGGTGAGGTCCGTGACAAGCTGGCTCGCTACGGCTTTCACCAGCCCGCTATCGATTTCGCGGTCGAGCGCGCCACCGAGTATCGCTTTTTAGACGAGAACCGCTTTTGCTCGTACTTTATCGAGGAACGAAAGCGGCGTGGTTGGGGACAGCGTAAAATCGAGACCGAGCTTAAGCGCCGTCATGTCGTGCTCGATGACATTCCCGGTTATCCCGAGGATTATTTTGCCGTCGAAGACGATTTGGCGCGTGCGTCAGCCCTGCTCGCCAAGCGGCGTGTTCCAGAGACGCGCGGATTCGAAAAACTGGTTCGGTTTTTGATGGGCAAGGGCTTCACGTATCACATTGCCGCCGATGCCGTTAAGGCACGTCTCGATGCCGAACGTGAGGAATGTGCGGTTTAGGCGTATGCGTTTTGTGGCCCTGCCGTTCACCGCGTTTTAGCCGCCGTGCTGGGGCCATTTATTTGACAGTTGTTGTGGTTCAACGTACGATAAACACTGTCATTTGCTTTGTGATATGTGCTCATCTGTGATGAGTTTGTTTATATGTTTATCTGTATCCGACCCGCATAAGCTGCGCCCATATTACTCAAATGTCGCGAGCCGTTCGTAAGGACGGTTCGCTTTGTTGTGTAACGAATCCATAAAAAGGAGTGAGCATGCCTATCATCGCAGCGCTCGTTGGCATCGTTTTGGGTGCCATCGCCGCCATTGCCTACATGCGCACCGCCAAGCAGGGTAGTCTTCACGAGGCCGACGAAAAAATCCAGTCGGCACACGCACAGGCTGAGTCCCTGATCGGTGATGCCAAGCGTCAGGCCGAGACCCTCAAAAAAGAGGCTCTGCTCGAGGCTAAAGAGGAGATCATCAAGAACAAGCAGGCCGCCGAGGCCGAGGACAAGCAGCGTAAGAACGAGATTCGTACGCTCGAGAACCGCGTGATGCAGCGCGAGGAATCCCTCGATCGCCGCAACGACGCTCTCGACAAGCGCGAGCATCAGCTGTCCAGCCAGGCCGGTCAGGTCGAGAAGCGCTCTCGTGAGCTCGAGGAGCTCTGCGCAAAGCAGACCTCCGAGCTTGAGCGTATCGCCGACCTTACCCGCGAGGATGCCCACAAGGAGCTCCTCGATAAGGTTCGCGGTGAGGTCACCCACGAGGCCGCCACGATCATTCGCGAGTCCGAGCAGCAGGTTCGCGCCGAGTGCCACAAGACCGCCCAGGAGATTCTGTCCCTGGCGATTCAGCGCTGCGCAGCCGACCACACTGCCGAGGTCACCGTTACCTCCGTGCACATTCCCTCTGATGACCTCAAGGGCCGTATCATTGGTCGCGAGGGTCGCAACATCCGGACCTTCGAGCAGGTTTCCGGCGTCAACCTGGTGATCGATGACACGCCCGAGACCGTCGTTCTTTCGAGCTTCGACCCGGTCCGTCGTGAGACCGCCCGTGTCGCCCTCGAGAACCTCATCGCGGACGGCCGCATTCACCCCGCCCGCATCGAGGAGATGTATCACAAGGCTGCCGACCTGGTTCAGCAGCGCGTGCGCGAGGCTGGCGAGCAGGCTGCCTTCGATACCGGCATCCACGACCTGCACCCCGAGATCGTCAAGACCCTTGGTGCCCTGCGCTACCGCACCTCGTTTGGTCAGAACGTGCTTCAGCACTCCCTTGAGGTCTCTGATCTGTGCGGCGTGATGGCTTCCGAGCTTGGCCTGGACGTTGTGACCGCCAAGCGCGCCGGCCTGCTGCACGACCTGGGCAAGGCAATCGACCACGACGTCGAGGGCCCGCATGCCGTCATCGGCGCCGAGCTGGCCCGCCGTTATGGCGAGAAGCCCGTTATCGTCCACGCTATCGAGGCTCATCATGCCGATGTCGACCCCAACACGGTGCTCGATGTCCTGGTACAGGCCGCCGATGCTGTCTCTGCCTCTCGCCCCGGTGCCCGTCGCGAGTCTGCCGAGAACTACATCAAGCGTCTTGAGAAGCTCGAGGAGATCGCCAACTCCCATGACGGCGTCGAACGTACCTATGCCATGCAGGCCGGTCGCGAGGTCCACGTCATGGTCCAGCCGGACAAGATCTCCGATGTCCAGTCCACGGTCCTGGCTCACGATATCGCCCATCAGATCGAGGAAGAGATGGAGTATCCCGGTCAGGTGCGCGTCGTCGTGATTCGCGAGAGCCGCGCTGTCGATATCGCTAAATAACATGAGCGACGCGAACGAGCTCATCTCATTTATCGCGTCGATGTCGGGGGAGGGCAACCTTCGCGTCGAGGAGAACCTTGGCGAGGGGTATGTCCGCCTCCGCGTTTCGGAGGCCGAGCGGCGCCAGGCTAAGCACGACATTCAGCATGTCGAGGACATCGTCATCGAAATGCTCCGTAATGCTCGCGATGCCGGCGCCGACAAGGTCTATCTCGCCACGACCAAGGAAGATGGCGTCCGCACGCTTGTCTTTCTGGATAACGGTTCTGGCGTTCCGCAGGATATGCAAGAGCGAATCTTTGATGCCCGCGTTACCTCCAAGCTCGAGAGCATGAAGATGGACCGTTGGGGCGTTCACGGTCGTGGCATGGCATTGTTTTCGATTAAGCAGAACACCGACGAGGCCCGTGTGGTCACGTCCGGCGTCGATCTTGGTTCAGCCTTCAAGGTGAGCGTTGCGGCCGACCGCCTCAGTGAGCGTGCCGATCAGTCCAGCTGGCCCCAGGCCGTCAAGGATGAGGACGGACGTTATGTCTGCGCTCGCGGTCCACATAATATTATTCGCGCTGCTTGTGAGTTTGCGCTCGAGGAGTTGCGTGGTTGCGATGTCTATCTCGGTTCTCCGTCTGAGATTGCCGCGACCCTTTATGCTCAAGCGTCAAGTCGGCTCGATACGTCTCGTCTCCTGTTCATTGATGACGAGAGCGAGCTTCCGGTTGTCGATCGTTTAGGCCTTGCTTCTGATGCCGAGGACTTTATCCGTATTTGTTCGGGTTTGGGTCTTGAGATGTCCGAGCGCACGGCCCATCGCATTTTGGCAGGGCAGATTAAGCCCGTTCGCGGTGTGACCGCGCGTCTGCTGCGCGAGCGTGATTCGTCCTCGCATGCGCCGGCTCCTGTCGATCTCGCGAAGGATCGTCGCGGGCTACGTATTGCCAAGGATGACATGGCACAGTTTTCGCGCGCTGTGGAACGCGACTTTAATGACCTTGCCACCCGGTACTATCTCAACCTTTGCGGCGACCCAAAGATTCGTGTTTCGCGTGATCGAATCACCGTGACCTTTGATCTTGCCAAAGAGGAATAGTGCCTTTACCGAGTCCACTCGGTACGATACAGTTATTGCAGTTAAAACGTACTTTTAAATGCAGGAGTTTCTTCATGGATTGCCTGAAGGTATCAAGCAAATCATCGCCCGCGTCCGTTGCCGGCGCCATCGCCGGCATGGTCAAGGATGGTGTACCCGTCAACATCCAGTGTGTCGGCGCCGGTGCCGTCAACCAGGCTATTAAGGCCGTTGCTATCGCGCGCGGTTTTTTGATTCCAACCGGTTTTGATATTTCCTGCGCGCCCGTGTTCTCCGACATCCTCATTAACGGGGAGTCGCGCACGGCCATCCGCCTTTCTATCTACGTTCACCAGATCAATCGAGCTGCTATGGATAACGTCGTCATGGATGATGTTAAGCCTGTGGCATAGCTTCTGCTTGCCTTGTTTCGCTCCCCATCGTTAGGACTTATGCACATGGACCAGCGTTCCGTACGCGATATTCTTGCCGGTAAAACCTACTTTATCCGCACCTTTGGCTGCCAGATGAATCAGCACGACTCCGAGCGTGTGAGCGGTCTGCTTGATTCGTATGGCTGCCTTATGGCGCTCGATCCCGCGCATGCCGATATCGTTGTCTTCATGACGTGCTGCGTGCGCGAGGCCGCCGATACTCGCCTGTACGGTCAGTGTAATTCCTGCAAAAGCCTGCCGCCTTCGCCTTCGGGCAAGCGCGTGGTTGCCGTTGGCGGTTGCATCGCGCAGCGCGATGGCGAGGGCCTGCTCACTAACGTCGATAACGTCAATGTCATCTTTGGCACGCATTCCATTGCACATGTGGCCGAGCTCATTGCCGAGGCGTTCCTTGATGGTAAGCGTCATATCCGCACCAATGAGCATGAGGATACGGACGCCATGAGCATGCCGTGGCATCGCGAGACCCAGTATCACGCCTGGGTGCCCATCATGACAGGCTGCAATAATTTCTGCACCTATTGCATCGTGCCGTACGTGCGTGGTCGCGAAAAGAGCCGCCCCTTCGAGGAGATTGTCGACGAGGTGACCGGTTTGGTACGCCAGGGCGTGCGTGAGATTACGCTGTTGGGCCAAAACGTTAACTCATATGGTCGCGATCTGTTTGGCAAGCCGCGTTTTGCCGATTTGCTGCGTGCCGTGGGCGATACGGGCGTGGAGCGCATCTTCTTTACGTCTTCGCATCCCAAAGATCTGCTGCCCGAGACCATCGACGCCATGGCCGAGACGCCTGCCGTTATGCCGCAGCTTCACCTGGCCGTCCAGTCAGGTTCGACGCGGATCCTCAAAGAGATGAATCGCCGTTATACACGCGAGGACTATCTGGGCCTGGTCGATCGCATTCGCAACCGCATGCCCGATATCGCGCTCTCGACCGACATTATCGTTGGCTTCCCGGGCGAGACTGAAGAAGACTTTGAGCAGACGCTCTCGCTTGCTGAGACGGTCCGCTATGCTCAGGCCTATACCTTCATCTATTCCAAGCGTGCCGGTACCCCGGCCGCCGAGATTGACGATCCTACGCCGCATGAGGTTATTCTCGAGCGTTTCAACCGCCTGGTTAAGGTTATCGAGACCACGGCACACGAGTATAACCAGGGTGAGCTTCATACTGTGGTTCCGGCGCTCATTGAGGGAACGAGTAAAAAGAACGACGCGGTCCTGCTGGGCAAGAGTCCCAAGAATCAGACCGTGCATGCGCCTATCCCCGAGGGGTACAGTATCGATCAGCTTGTTGGCAAGATCGTTGATGTTGACGTTGACATTGCCAAGACCTGGTATTTGTCCGGCTCCGTTGTGGGCGAGCCGCGCTAATGGTTGCTCCCGGGGCAGGTCTTTCCGCCGTTGCGATCGTCGGTCCGACGGCGGTTGGTAAGAGTGATGTTGCCGACCGTTTGGCAGCTCGTCTTTCGTCCGAAGTGCTGTCGTGCGATGCGATGCAAATCTATCGCGGCATGGACATCGGTACCGCAAAGATGGCGCCCGATGAGTGCACGGCGCCGCTGCGTCTCGTTGACATTGTAGAGCCGGGTGTGGCATATTCTGCTGCGCTTTATCAGGCCGACGCTCGCGCGCATGTTGAACGTCTCCTTGGTTCGGGTTGCCTGCCGGTTTTTTGCGGAGGTACGGGGCTGTATCTCAAGGCCGCCCTCGATGAGATGGACTTTCCCTCGGGTGAACTTGAGGACGATCGTCGTGCGGGCTATCAGGAGCTTGCCGAGCGTATTGGCGAGGAAGAACTGCATGCCTTGCTTGCCGAGCGCGATCCAGAATCGGCTGCTGTTATTCATCCCCATAACGTGCGCCGTGTGATTCGTGCGCTCGAGATGCATGATGATGGCGTCTCCTATGCGCAGCAAAAGTCGCAGTTTAGTGTTCCGCACGAGCATTATCATGCCCTATGGTTTGGTCTGACGCGTAATCGCGAGGTGCTCTACGAGCGCATTAACCAGCGCGTCGATCTGATGTTTGAGCAGGGTCTTGTCGATGAGGTCCGCGGTCTTATGGGCCAGGGGCTGGGAGATGCCCTGACGTCGATGCAGGCAATTGGCTATAAAGAGATCATTGATGCTTTCAATGGCGTGATGAGCATGGATGAGGCTCGCGAACTCATTAAGATGCGTTCGCGTCGTTATGCCAAGCGTCAGCTTTCGTGGTTTAAGCGCGATGACCGTATCGTGTGGTTTGATATGGATGAATGTACGATCGATGAGGTCGTTGAGGATATCCTGCATCGTATTGAGGCTGCCTAATGGCCCGTTTCCCCCTTGTTCCCACGGCACCCGAGCCCGAGCGTGCCATTTTAGTTGGTGTTGAGTGGCGCGACAATGCATGGCCGCTCGATCGCTCGCTTGATGAGCTGGAGCGTCTTGCCCACACAGCTGGTGCTCAGTGCGTGGCACGCTTGTCGCAGCGTTTGGTAAAGCCGTATCCTAAATCGTTTATCGGTTCCGGCAAGGTAGAAGAGCTGTGCGGCCTGGTGCATCGCATGGATGCCGATGTCGTTATTTTTGACGACGACCTGACGCCCTCGCAGCAATCCTATTTGGAGAAAGCTGTGGGCGAGCCGGTAAAGATTATCGATCGTACAGCACTGATCCTGGATATCTTTGGCCTGCATGCTCAGACGCGTGAGGGACGCCTGCAGGTACAGCTGGCACAGCTTCAATATTTGTTGCCTCGCCTGCGTGGCATGTGGAGCCATCTCGCCAAGGAGCAGACGCGCGGCGGCATCGGCTCACGTTTTGGTCAGGGCGAAAGTCAGCTCGAGGTCGACCGTCGCCTTATTCGTAATAAGATCGCTGCGCTTCGTCGTGAGCTCAAGCAGGTTGAACAGCGTCGCGATGTTCAATCCAAGAGTCGCATTGAGTCACCGGCGTTTCGCGTCGCGTTGGCCGGTTATACCAATGCCGGTAAATCGACGTTGCTCAATCGTCTGACCGGCTCTACGGTACTTTCGCAGGACAAGCTGTTTGCTACGCTCGACCCGACGACGCGTTCGTATCGTCTGCCCGGCGGTCGCGGCATGACGATTACTGATACCGTCGGCTTTATTCAAAAGCTGCCGCATGGTCTGGTCGATGCCTTTAAATCGACGCTGTCCGAGGTTTTGGGTGCCGATCTAATTCTCAAAGTCGTAGATGCGTCTGACGAGGACTATGAGCGGCAGCTGGAGGCTGTCGACCGCGTGCTTGATGGGATCGGCGCCGGAGAGCGTTTAACGCTGACCGTATTCAATAAAATCGATCTTCTCGATAGCGTCGATCGATTGAGTTTCCGTCGTCGCTATCCGGAGGCCGTTCTGTTCTCGGCCCAAACGGGCGAGGGGCTCGACGATCTCGTCGATCGCATTGCTCGCGAGGCAGCTGCCACCGATGTGTTGCTCTCCGCTGATATCCCGTATCGCGAGGGCGCTCTCATCACGCTGGTGCATGAGCAGGGAACCCTTCTGCATGAGGAATATCTCGAGGACGGCGTTCGCATTGTGGCGAAGTTGCCGGCTCGTATTGCACCGCGGCTCGAGCGCTATCGTACGGAATAAACGATTTCTAGCACGCCTAGAATGACTGGCTGATGGAGCAGGTAGAACGGTAAGGCATGCCGACCCAGGACTGCGAGCGCCGGGATAGGATTGGCGTATGCCCGTGCTGGCGCTTCGAGACTTGATGCTTGTGCTGCCTGGGCAGCAAAAAAGCCGGTAAGGTACATAAAGACAAACGGTATGAGCGGATAGTAATCTCCCGAAACAAAACCCGGGCCTGGGAATCCAAGCCATGCCAGGTAGGGGAGTGGGTAGACCGCCTTTGGAATGCCCCAGGTTAGGGCAAAAAGAACAAGGCACGCTGCGATGCCCCATGAGCCCGGTAATTTTTGGAGTAACGGACGGGTGAACGCAACCACCGCGGTGCACACCGCCATGCAATAAATGATGCCAAAGTTCACTGAATCGTCGACCGATACGAGCGTTGTTGCGATCCAGACGACCAAAGCTGCGGCAGCGTACTTAGCCGCTCGTTTGGCATTGTTGCGTGAGAGCGTGCACATCCAACCCGCGATAAACAAAAATACCCAGCTGATGCTGGCGCGCCAGACATCCTGAAAGACAGTCTGGGTAAACCAAGGCATATCCCAGCCGTACAGGTAGGCGAGATCATAGCAAGCGTGAAAACCTGCCATAGAAATCATCGTAAACCCGCGGACGGTATCAAAGATGGTTATGCGTTTTTGCATTACGAGAACCGGCGCATCAAGCCGACGACTTTGCCCAGGATAACGGGATTCGTTGCATAGATAGGTTCCATGGTGTCGTTCTCGGGCTGCAAGCGCACACGCCCCTGCTCCTTGTAGAACGTCTTGACGGTCGCCGAACCATCAATCATGGCCACGACAATTTCGCCGTTCATGGCACTCTTTTGTTCACGGACGATGATGTAATCGCCATTGAAGATGCCGACATTGATCATTGAGCTCCCATGCACCTCAAGGATAAAGGATCCCTGATCAGTGGCGATTTCGGTCGGGATAGTAAACGTGTCTTCGATATTCTGCTCTGCCAGAATGGGAATCCCAGCCGCGACGCGACCAACGAGCGGTAGCGAGACCGTTCCGCGAGGTGCGGTGGGCTCGTCAGATTTGGAAATTGAGACAGAGGAGCCATCCTCGTTAAAGAGTTCCAGGGCGCGCGGTTTGGTGGCATCGCGCTTGAGTAGCCCGCGCGCCTCCAGGGCAGAGAGATGGGCGTGCACGGTGCTGGGGGAGGAAAGGCCCACGGCAGAAGCCATCTCGCGCACGCTGGGCGGATAACCCTTCTCCTGCTGATATTCCTTGATGAAGTCGTAAATTTGCTGCTGACGCTTGGTAATTTTGCGAGCCATCAGGGCATCCTCTCTACCCATGTCAAACAAATGTTCGAATTTTGCTTGACAGGAACAACTGTTCGAAGATAATAATAACCGAACATTCGTTCTCGCGCTAGACATTTTTGTCCGCGCGGCTTGATAAAACTGTTCTCAGCAAAACACGCGAGAGGAGAACATGATGAACGTAACGAATATGGTCCAGGGAAACCTCGCCCTTAAGCTCGAGACGGCTGCAGAACCCACTTTTACGGTTGTTCAGGGTGGCCGCTCCGGCTTTCAGCCTTTGACCGTAAAGCCTGCGCGCAATCAGCAGGCTGTAGTCGCGCCGGCCCGCGTTGCCCCGAAGGTTCCGACGATTGTCGCCGTCGCCGTTGCGCTTACGCTCTTCTTTGTCCTCGCTATGTCGGTCTTTAGCGCTCGTCACGCCGCGTATGCCGAGTCCGTTTCCAACATTACCTACGAGACCATTCGCGTTCAGCCTGGCGATTCTCTTTGGTCGCTTGCCGAAGAATATCCAATCGAAGGCCTTTCCACGCAAGAGACTTCCGACATGATCCGTAGCGTCAATCATCTGGAGCATGGTTCGCTCGCCGCCGGTGCGCATCTTAAGGTTCCTGATCGTTCGTAATCATTATCGCGCTGCGCATGGTACCCTTATTATCGTTTAAGAGGAGGTACCATGCGCTGTCCCAAATGCGGCAAGGCACATACCCGCGTCGTTGATTCCCGTATGCAGGAGTCAAATAACACCATTAAGCGCCGTCGCGAATGTTGCTCGTGTAACTACCGCTTTACAACGTTTGAGCGATGCGAGGACCCTATCGAGGTCATTAAGTCAGATGGAACCAAGCAGCGGTTCGATCGCAATAAGCTTCTTGTCGGCTTGATGCGCGCCACCATCAAACGCGATATTGACACTAAGAAGCTCAATGAGATTATCGACGACATCGAGGTCGAGTTGCGCTCTCGCACGCTGACGGCCGTCACGTCCCATGAGTTGGGTGACATGGTGCTCAAGCGCTTGGCCAAGATCGACAAGGTTGCGTACATCCGTTTTGCCTCGGTCTACCGCGATTTCAAAGACGTCGATGAATTTCTGCAAGAGCTCGACAAGCTAAGGTGATTCCATGTCCAACATTACCGTCAACATAAAGCGTCTCGACCCCACCGTCGAGCTTCCCAAATACGCCCATCCCACCGATGCCGGCTTGGATTTGCGCTCCAACGAGGACTGCGTCCTGAAGCCCTTCGAACGCCGTCTGGTCTCTACTGGGCTGGCCATCGCTCTGCCCGATGGCTACGCCGGCTTCGTCCAGCCCCGCAGCGGCTTGGCCATCAAGCAGGGCCTGTCTATAGTCAACACTCCTGGCCTCATCGATGCCCACTATCGAGGAGAGCTCAAAGTCATCCTCATTAACCTGGACCCCACGAACAACATCCAAATCAACAAAGGCGACCGCATCGCCCAACTCGTCATCCAAGAAGTCCCCACGGTCAACCTCGTAGAAGTACAAGAACTAGACGAAACCGACCGAGGCAACGGAGGCTTCGGCTCCAGCGGCGTCGCTTAGGGGCGCACGTATCCCGCCCGTCCGGGGCTTTCCTATATCATTCCATGCTCAAACACTCTCGCTTCGCTTCGCTCGCTGCGAAACTGCGCGTGGAACGATATGTGTGAGAGGCAGGCGGGCGGCTACTCGCTTGAAAAAAATAATTACATTCTAGTAAGCCAGTGCGACAAAGGAACAATCCCTTTGTCGCACTGGCTTACTGTATTTAGATTTTCGGTTTCGCCTTAGCAGGTTCTAATGGTAGGGAATCTGGTGTACCTGCTAGTACGTAAACGTAGCTGCTCGGCGGGAGCCGCCCATATATCGTTCCACGCGCAGTTTCGCAGCGAAGCGAGAATGTTTGAGCATGGAATGATATATGGGCGGCTCCCGCCGAGCAGCGGACTTACGCCTAGCGGATATGCGCGGGTTTTTCGCCCCAGTAGAAGCGGCAGAAGGCTCTTTTGCGCTTTTGGGGTTTGCCTACGAGCTCCATGGTTGCGATGGCTATGTCTTCGGCTGCGTGGGGGCGGCGTAGTACTTCGCCGTTGATGAGCAGTGCCTTGAGCGACTCAGGATGATCGTGGAGATGACGCAACGTCACGATGAGCTCTCGTGCGGTGGTGACATGCATGCTGGCGCCCATGCCGGTGAGCATGGTGGTGTTGGCCTTTTCCTGGCCATAGGGCTTGCCCAGCAGGATCATCGGCAGGTGTGCGCACAGGCATTCGGTGACGGTGAGTCCGCCCGATTTGAGAATTGCCAGGTCGCAGCCGTGCATAAGGGCCGCCATATCGTCGACATAGTCAAGAACCGTGACATTTTCGAGCTTCATGGCATCGAAGAGTGTCTTGAGGCGGGCGGCGTATTCCTTATCCTTGCCCGGCAAAAAGACAAAGTGCATGTCTTCGAAACTGCGTAGGAAGGGGAGGGTGCGGTCCATCTCCGCGCGAAAGCGAACGTACGGTTGAGGCAAGCTGGCACCGGCCATTACCAGCACGACGGTCTTGTCGGTGGGGAGGTTGAACTTAGCTAGCTCTTCTTCGCGATCGTAATCCGTGTCGAATCCGGCGCGAATAGGAATGCCGGTAATGCGAATCTTTGCCTCGGGCACCTTGCGCGGACGCAGCGTTTCGGACATAAATTCGTTGGCAACACAGAATAGATCGGTGTCCTTGTGGGGCCACCAGCCCTCGACTTCGTAGTCGGTCGGTACGCAGATGACTGGATAATCGATACCCGTAATTATGCGGGCACCCACGGCAACATTGGCTGCTGTGATGTGCGTTGCGACCACGGCTATGGGCCTGCGGCTACGAATATATTCGTTGAAGGCGGGGAACATGATTCGCGACCATGCCGTGCCGCCACCCCAGAGAAGATGTCCCGTAAGTGTATATCTCCAGGTCAGGTCGTAAATGGGGCGCGTGGCTCCCGTAAAAGAAGCCGCGGTCTTATTACCGTCGAATTTAATACGTCCAAAATCAAGGATATCGAGCACTTCAATCTCAACATCCTCGGGGATGCCATTGGTGCCGCGGATGAGGTCGAAGGCCTGCGCTATCGCATTTGCGGCGGCCTTGTGGCCCGAGCCAACGGAGGCGTGCACGATGGTCACGAGAGGTTTTTGCTGAGCCAAGAGCGCTGTTTGCTCCGATTGAGGAGTGCTGTGCGTGAGCAGGGGAGCGTCGTCACTCGTCTGCGCCTGGTCCATCGATAACTCCCCTTCAGCTTTGTAATACGGTTTTATCATTGTAGTGCATGAGTGTCACGTTCACGTAAATTTGGGTACGAGCGCAAAGAACGACAACGTTTCGACGAAAGGACGCTTCATGACTACCGATAAGCCGATCGATGTTGCGATTATCGGTGGCGGCCCCGCGGGCTATGCTGCCGCCATTTATGCTGCGCGTGCCAACCTAACGACGACCGTGATTGAACAGGGCATGTCGGGAGGGCAGATCGCCACAACCAATGAGGTCGAGAACTATCCGGGTATTCCGCTCTTGAGTGGCGCCGAACTCGGCGAGCGTTTTCAGCAGCATGCAGAGGGCCTGGGAGCACAGGTTGCATGGAGCATGGTTACGGGTATCGATTACGATGCCGATAAAGCGCTGTTTACGGTGCATCACGATATGGGCGATACGCTGGCCTCGAGTGTTATCGCTTGCATGGGGGCAACGCCGCGATCTGCTGGTTTTGTTGGCGAGGATACGTATCGCGGTCGTGGCGTTTCGTATTGCGCGACGTGCGATGGCATGTTCTTTCGCGGTAAACAGGTCTATGTTATCGGTGGCGGCAATGCTGCCTGCGAGGAAGCCCTGTTCTTGTCAGAAATCGCCAGCAGCGTGACCATCGTCTTGCGCCGCGATCAGTTCCGCGCCCCCGATGGCGTGGTTCAAAAGGTGCTCGCAAAAGATAATATTTCAGTTAGGTACCAAACTAGTATTGTTGAGCTTTCTGGTGAAGCGATGCCCACGACAATCACGTTCAAGGACAATGCGACTAGTGAAATGCACACTGAGTCCTTTGATCCTGGTTCGTTTGGCATTTTTGTCTTTGCTGGCACGCAGCCCCATACTGAGCTTGTAGAGCATCTGGTAGATTTGGCGTCCGACGGCGGTATTGTAACCGACGAATCGATGGCCACCCGCACGCCTGGCTTATTTGCCGCTGGCGATATCCGTTCCAAACGTTTACGCCAGGTTGTGACCGCTGTTTCGGATGGAGCCATAGCAGCAACGAGCGCATACGCGTTACTCCGTGGATAAGTACGATAATATATCTTATGTAAGGTTGTTATCAATTTACTAATTGGCGGGACGATGCATCAGTGCACTGTCCCGCCAATTTTCTTGGCGGCTATGTGGTATGCAAAACTAGATAATCTAGAATACAATATAGAAAAGGAACGGAGGACCTTTATGAACCACGTTAAACACGTTATTCCGATGTCCGATTCGTCGGTCAGCATTAAGCCTGAGGATATTCAGCCCACTGTGCTGCCCGATGCATTTATTCAGTCCGATATCGTACGCAAACTCAATTCGTTGAGTCTGCCGCGCTATGAGCAGTTGTCCAATGTGACGCTCTACCGCGACCAGGTTATTGAGTATGTTGCGCTGTGGATGGATCCGCTGTCCATTTGCGTTGAGCAGCCTGTCATTACGCCATCGATGATCAATAACTACGTGAAGGTCGGCCTGGTGCCTGCTCCGGTCAAAAAGCAATATGGCCGCGAGCAGATTGCCCGCCTGATCGCTATCTGCATCTTTAAGCAGGTGCTACCTATTGCTGCGGTGCAGGCACTCTTTAACATTCAGCGTTTGAGCTACGATGCCCCGACGGCCTTTGATTATGTGGTCGATCAGCTCGAGGCATCGATTCGTTCGGCGTTTTCCGTCGAGCAGACGCCGGTTCCCGATACGGCGCATCAGGTAACGCGTGAGTCGCTGCTTGTGCGCAGCGCGGTTTCATCCTTTGTTTCGAAGGCTTACTTGATGAGCTATCTCAAGTTCAACGGGTTTAATAGCTAGCCGACGTATAAAACGGGCGGGACAAAGAGCCATCTGTCGCTTTGTCCCGCCCGTATTTTTGCTTGGTTGGACTCTATTTGCCCGAAGCTACGCCCATGCCGTAGCCGATGATGAGGCCGTGCATCTCGGCGTAATAGGAATCCAGGCCGTTGCAGGGCATGATGATGGTCTTGGAACCGGGCCAGCGCTCCACAATGCGGCTGGCAAGTGCCTGGGCGCCTGCCTCATTCTCGACATGGTCGATGACGACCTCGCCGCCCGTAAAACCCTCGGCTTCCATGGTGTCGATGATCTTGTTGAGCATCTTCTTTTCGCCACGCGTGTGCCCGACGAGTTCGATTTTACCGGCCTCACTCGCCGTGCCCAAAATGCGGATATTGAGCTTGTTGGCAATGACGCCGGCTGCCTTAGGGATACGTCCGGCTTTGGCGAGGTTTTCGTAATTGCACAAGCTGAAGAGGATTTTGCTATTCTGCTCAAGGCTATCGAAGTATGCGCAAGCGTCCTCGAATGAGACATCCGGATTGCTTGCAAGATAGCGGTCGAACAGCAAGAAAATGAGGTCCATTTTGCCGCCAGCTGCGCGTGAATTGACTAGATGAATCTGCCGGTCGGGCTCCTCGGCAAGAACCATATCGCGAGCCGTGGCTGCCGCGTTATAGCTGCCCGACACGCCCTCAGAGATCGGCATGCAGATGGTCTTGTCTGCCAATTTGAAGAGCTCGGCCCACTCCCCTACGCTGGGACAAGCGCTCGAAGAAGCGTTCGTCTCCGCCTGAACAGCGCAGTTGAGCTCATGAACATCGAGTGAAAGGTTATCGACGAATTCCCTCTCCCCCACTCGAATTTTGAGGGGCGCAAATGCAAAGGTGGTATGGGGCGCGGTCGGTTGCCAATCGCGGAGGTTACAGCTCGAATCGGAGATAAGTGCCCAGCTCATAGAGGGTCCTTTCTATATGCTTCTCAATCATTATAGCTATATTGCTCACCGATGAAGCGTGCATCTAGTATTGAAAACTAGCACATTAGGATCATGTATGGAGCACGGTCATAAATAAATGAACCTCGCAGCTCAAAGGCCACGAGGTTCACCTTCGTTCGCTATACAGAGTGACTTAGTAGCGCACGAAAATGTAGTTGTTGTTCATACCGGCTGCGACGGAACTGATGATGACGCCCGTTTTGTAGTCGGAAGCATGGATCATCTGACCATTACCGATATAGATGCCGGTATGGTAGGAGTTAACCACAACATCGCCGGGTTGCGGATCGGACACACGGGTCCAACCCATGAAGTCGACCGTGGTGCCCAGACGGCAGTAGCGTCCCGTGAGGCAATAGCTTACAAAACCGGAGCAGTCAAAGCTGTTCGGCCCAATGCCACCCCAAGAGTAAGCGTATCCGAGCTTGCTATAGGCACGCGAAACAACGGAACCGCCGTCAACGGACTGGCTCGGTGCGGAAGGCGTCGGAGCCGGAGCCGGAGCCGGAGCGGGCGTCGGGGGCTGCGGAGTGGGAGCGGGCGCGGGCGTGTTTCCGCCGCCGTCGTTGGTCGTACCGCCACCCTTGTTGGTGTTCTCGCTCGTACCGGCGGTGTCGTTGCTCACCGTGGCCTTTTCGGCGGTGCTAGCATTTATGCCAGCCTGCAGCGCGGCGTTGGCCTGGGCCTCGGCAGCAAGCTCGGCCTGCAACTGTGAATCCAGGGAGTTCACGACACTCTGGGCTTCAGCCTGCTGGGCGTTAAGCTCATCGACCTTCTTTTGCGTGGTGGCGACGTTCTTCTCCTGCTCGGCCTGCTTATCGGTGAGCTGCTGCTTAAGCTCCTTGACCTCTTGAATGGTCTGAGCCTGCTTATCGGAAACTTTGCCGTAGTAGAACAGACGGTTGAGCATATCGCTCAGGTCATCGACGCCGGTCAGAACCTGAAGCAGGCTCAGACCGCCGGTTTTGTACTCGCCGGCGACATAGGTCGAGAGCTTGGCCTGACCGTCAGCGATCTCCTGCTGCTTTTGCGTGATCTCGCCAGCAGTCTGATCGAGCGCCTGCGTCTGCGTGGCGAGCTCATCGTAAATCTGCTGGGTTTGGGTACCGATCTGCTCGAGCTTCGTACGAGCAGCGGCAAGGTCGGATGCGGTATCGGCGTAGGCAGGAGCCGCGAGGCCCAAGCCCAAAACACAAGCGAGGGTTGCCGTAGCAGCGCAGCGTGCCATGTTTTTGTGCGTGTTTGCTGTGCGCATGTAGCTTCCTTTCCAGTAACTAAGGGTAACGGCTAGTCCACCGTCACCAGGCTAAAGAGCTCAACATCGTCGTCAGTCGGCGTGAGCTTCTCGCGCGGGTTGAGAAACGCAAGCTCAAGGATACACCCGTAGCCCACAAGCTTTGCGCCCATATCTCGCACAAGTTTACCTGTTGCCTCGACGGTTCCGCCCGTCGCGACCAAGTCGTCCAGAATCAACACGGTATCTTTAGAGGTAATGGCATCGGCATGGATCTCGATAGAGTCGGTGCCGTATTCGAGCTCATAGCTCTGGCTCACCGTCTTGCGGGGTAGCTTGCCCGGTTTACGTGCGGGAACAAAGCCGGCACCAAGGGCCACAGCCACCGGTACGCCAACCATAAAGCCACGGGCCTCGGGACCCACGACCTTGGTGATCCCCATGCCGGCAAAGTGCTCGGCGAGGGCATCGGTCATGGCTTTGAGCGCCTCGGGATTGCCAAAGAGCGGCGTGATGTCTTTAAAGATGACTCCGGGCTCGGGATAGTCGGGGATGTCGACGATTTGAGATTCGAAGTCGTACATTGCATGACCTTTCAATGGGTTGCCGGATAAGCGGCAGCGGTTATTTGCCCGCCGTGGCGGTGCCGGAGTGCGAAGGGGCGACGACCTTGAGCGGCTTTACGAGAGAATCCTCGTGCGAAGCCGGCGTGGCTATCTCTTCGTTTTTGGCTTTGGTGGACTCGGAGCGAGTGATTTCCTCATCGAGTGCATCGATGTCGGCGTCCTCGACCACGGCATTGAGCGACTCAAAAACGCGGTTCTTGAGCAGCGCAGTGTGCACACCCTCGGTCAGGTCGTGAAGCTTCTTAAACGCACGCTCGAGCTTGGCGTCGCGCTCGTCATCGGAGGTATCCATTCCGAGCATGCTCACGAGCACCTGCTCAAACATCGAGGACTCGCGGTTGGCGGAAGACACGTACTGACGCAGGTTGCGGGGCTCGATATGGAAGCGTGACAGCTCGGAGCAGTAGCGGATGATTGGAAAATCGCGACCATCGACGAGCTCACGATTCTGCGGACTCTTGATGATGCGAATGAGGTCGTTCTCGGCGAGCGAGCGGATAAACGAAATCTCGACGCCCAGCATATCGGGAATGGTCTCAATGGGATGCAGCTTTTGCTTAGTCTCCTTGGGCTCCGTCTTGAGCGGAACATCGGACAGCAAGCCCACCTCGTAAGCGAGCGTTGACAGGTCCGTGGCGTTTTCCAAGCGCTGCTTAATCACGTTGAGCGGCATGTAGCGGGTCTTCTGCAAATGCAGAATGACCTCCAGGCGATCAACGTCCTCCTTAGAGTACTGACGGTATCCCTTAGGCGTACGATGAGGGGTAATGAGCCCCTCATCTTCTAGAAATCTAATTTTTGAGTTCGAAAGATCGGGGTATGCGCCTCGAAGTAGGTTGACGACTTGGCCGATACTCAGATAGTTGCGTTCGGCCATGCCCTACTCACCGGTTTCGATGCGCTCCGGCGTGCTCTCGTGGTAGATGAGCGTAAACGTACCGATCTGGACGGAAGAACCGTCGTGCAGCGGGGCTGCATTGACGATGGCACCGTCGACCCAGGTGCCATTGAGCGAGCCCAAGTCCTCGATGCGAGCGCCGAGGCCCTCGCGGATAATGCGCGCGTGGCTACGCGAAACGGTCATGTCATTGAGGAAGATGCCGTTCGCAGGATCGCGGCCGATGGTGGTCACGTCGTCCTCGAGCTCAAAGGCGGCACCAGTCTGCGGACCCTTGACGATGGACAGAACGGGTGCGGTGATGCGCACGTTGGCCATGAGGTCGGGAACGGTGACGTCGCTTGAAGGCACGCGGAATACGCAGGTAGCGTCAGCAGTCTTATCATTCTGAGGCATATTGTTAACCATGTTGTCCATGACAACCCCTAACTTATCGCGGACGTGCCGCAAATAATGAACCGTACGTAATCATACCCCAACGAATCAGTCTTCGATTTCAGGGTTCAGAAAGTCGATGTCCTCGTCCTCGGGATGCGCGAGAGCCTGTTTAATGGCCACTCCGCCCTTAATGGAATAGATGACAGCCGTGAGCATGGAGAAGATCACGCCGCCGTACACAAAGAAGATGCCGAGGGGCACCGAGCTTCCGTTGAGGCCCGGGAAGGCCGTAAGGGTTGAAGGTAAAAGATGCAGGCCGTCAATAACGGGGAACCCGAGCAGCATGAGCGAGAAGCCGGTCATGAGCAGTGCAGTGGCAATCTTTCCGGGAAAGACGACATCGATGGGGCGACGGTGATAATGACGCACGATAAGCGTGCCGATGCCCAGATAGATGTCGCGGCCAATAATGAGCACGCAGACCCAGATGGGCAGCTCTCCGCGGACCACCAGCCCAAGTACGCCGGTGAACAGCAGCGCACGGTCGCAGATGGGATCCATGACCTTGCCGAGCCACGAGACCGTCTTGGTCATGCGGGCGATCTGACCGTCCATCCAGTCGGTAGAGGCGGCAACGGCGTAGATAACGATGGCGATGACGCGGTTGTTATCCGTCACAAACAGGTACAGAAATACCAGGGTGAGGATCAGGCGCGTAAAGGTGATGAAATTGGAGATCGTAAAGATCTTATTCGACGGGTAATCGGAAGTGCCGATAAGCTCCTTTTTGATCTTCTTTTTGATGCCCACAGGACTCCCCCGCTGGTTAACGACAAAACTTTCGATACTATACCCGTTCCGGCGATGTCTATCCAGCGTAAGCATAGAGAGTCCAGACATATGGAGGATGCTACTGGGTTGTGCGGGATTCTGCATTTGTGTACATCAGCCTCCAAACATGCCGAAAAATGTCGGTTTTGGAGGGTGATGTACACGTTTTGATTCGGTGATGACATCGATCGGGAAAGTTGTTGCCTTAAGCAAATTAATCATGATGTGCGGGTCGAGAAGGGTTGGCGCCAAAAGAACCCAACGGCCGTTACGGCTTCGTTAGAAACGCGCCCCACCATGGATGGTGAACCCGAAAGGTAAGGCGCGCGGGCACGGCGACTCGGCCCGCGCGCCCGGAAGAGAAAGGACGAACCCATGGGTTACATGCTCGAGACGCGCGGGCTCACCAAGCGCTTCGGCCGCGGCGACCAAGCGCAGGACGCCGTGGCCGACGTGAGCCTTCATATCCGCGAGGGCGAGGTGTACGGGCTGCTCGGCCCCAACGGCGCCGGCAAGTCGACAACGCTCAAGATGATCTGCGGGATGCTGCGGCCGACGGCCGGGGAGATCCTCTTTGCCGGGCACGCCTGGCGCCGCGAGGACCTCTACGCAATCGGCAGCCTCATCGAGGAGGCGCCGCTCTACCCCAACCTCACCGCGCGCGAGAACCTGCGCGTGCGCACCACGCTGCTGGGCCTTCCCGAGAGCCGCATAGATGAGGTGCTCGCCGCCGTGGACCTCGCGGACACCGGGAAGAAGCGCGCCGGGCGCTTCTCGATGGGCATGCGGCAGCGCCTGGGGCTCGCACTGGCGCTGATCGCCCGGCCACGCCTGCTCGTGCTCGACGAGCCCACCAACGGCCTCGACCCCATCGGCATCGAGGAGCTGCGCGACCAGATCCGCGGCTTCGCGGCGGCGGGTACGACGGTGATCGTCTCGAGCCACATCCTCTCCGAGGTGCAGCAGATGGCGGACACCATCGGCATCATCTGCGGGGGGCGCCTCGCCTACGAGGATGCGCTTCGTCCCGGACAGGACCTCGAGGAACTCTTCATGAGCTTCTGCCGGGAAGGGCGACGAGCGCGCGGGGAGGTGGCGGCATGACGGGTGAGAAAGGCGGCCTGCTCGCGGGCCTGCGCGCCGAGGCCCTGAAGTCGCGCCACGCGGCACCGGTTCGCCTGGCCGTGCTCATGGCGCTGCCGATGCCGCTGCTCGGCGCGATGCCCTACCGGGGCGTGCAGATCTTTAGCGCGTGGAACTACTGGTACGCGCTCTTCCTGCCCGTGTCTCTATCGCTTGTGGTGGCGTGCGTCGCGCGGGCGGACGCTCGCACGCGGATGCGGGGGCTTCTGGGCCTGGGCTTCCCGCTCGGGCGAGCCTGGTGGGCTAAGGCGCTCTGGTGCCTCGCTCTTTGCACGCTCTCGAACCTCGTGGTCTTCGGCATCTACCTCGCGGGATCGGCGTTCTCCTCGCAGGGTCTCACGGCCGCGGGCACGCTCACGATGCTCCTCTGCGCGCTCGCCAACACGGTGACCGCGGCGTGGATGATCCCCGCAGGGCTCTTCCTCACGGCGCGGCTCGGCATGCTCGCGGGCATCTTCTGCCCGCTCGCCGCGCAACTCGTAGGTGGGTTCGCCTGGTCGTTGGTGCCGCTGCCGCAGCTCTTTCCGCCGTCGGCGAACATGGTCATCCCCACGAGCTTCATCCCCGTGCTGCCGAGCGGCGAGCCGCTCGCGGCGGACATGGCGCTCGGCGGGGCGCTCATGGCGGACGGCATGCTCACGCTGGCGGGCCTTGCGGTCTGCGCGCTCGCGTTCGCCGCGCTCACGGCGGCGGGCGCGGCCTGGTTCGCGCGCTCCGAGGAGAGGTGATGGCCATGACACGACTCTCCGACCCGACGCCGCGCATGACTCTCCCGCGGGCCCTGCTCTCCGAGGCCCTGCGCCTGGCGCGCTCCCCGCTCGCGGCGGTGCACCTCGCCTGCGGCCTGGCGGCCGGTCTTGCCTGCGGCGAGTACTTCTCCGTAACCCGATGGGACCCGGCGCTGGGCGCGGACGCCTACGCCCAGTTCCTCGGCGCCCTCATGCCGCTCATGTCCGCCATCGTCTGCGGGCTCGCCGTGGACGAGGAGCGCGCTGCCGGGCGCCTCACCAACCTCACGGCGGTCCCCTCGCGAGGGCGCGCCGTCGCGGCGAAGCTGCTCGCCCTTGCGGCGCTCGGCGCGGGCGCGCTGGCCGTGGCGCTCAGCGTGTTCGGGGGCGCGCTCGCCGTCGCCGGACGCCTGCCGCTCGGGCCCGCTCCGCTTGCGGCCGCCTGGGCGGGCATCGTGCTGGGCAGCTTGCCCCTCTACGCGCTGGGGCTCGGCGTGGCCCTGCGCCTCGGCCGCAACGCCGCCATCGGCGGCGGCGCGGCGGGGACGCTCCTCGCGTTCTTCTCGGTGGGCGGACTTGCACACGGCCTCATGACCGGCGAGCTCGCCGGTGCCCTGGCGACGCCCCTGGGCTGGGTGCCGCTCGCCTGGCCCGCGCGCCTGGGGTCGCTCGTGGTGGAGGCCTTCATCGACGCCGCACGCGCGGCGGGCCCTCTCCTCACGACTGCGCTCGCTGGCCTCGCGCTCACCCTGGCAGCCGCCGCCGTCCTTCTCGCCTGGTTCTGCCGCTTCGAGGACGGGAGGGCAGATGCGTAGGAAGGCGCTCGCCGCCATGCTCGTCCTCCTCTCCGCAGCGCTCGTCCTGGGTGGGAATGCCCTGCTCGACGCTGCGGACGACAGGGGCAATGTCCGAGAGCTCCAGCTCATCTTCTTCGGGCGGGAGTCGGACGGCGAGGGCTGGCTCGAGATCGAGGCGCGCGGCGGCTCGGGCGTGCGCTACCACGCGTGCGACGCGGCCGAGGCGCCCGCGGCTGCGCGCAGGGCTCTGGACCGCTGAGTGCGGCGCTAGTACAATTCCGACGAGAGTTTCAGGAGGTCGAACATGGCGAGGATACTGGCAGTGGATGATGAACGGGCGATCCTCGACGCGCTCGCGCGCGTCCTCGGCCGCGACGGCCATGAGGTCGTCAGGGCGGCCGACCCGACGACAGTCCCGGGGATGGACCTCTCGCGCTTCGACCTCGTGCTCTGCGACGTCATGATGCCGGGGCTCGACGGCTTCGAGCTCGTGCGGCAGATCCGCCCGGACTTCGACGGGCCCATCGTCTTCCTGACCGCGCGCGTGGCCGAGGAGGACGCCGTGGCCGCCTACGGCCTGGGCGCCGACGACTACGTCCGCAAGCCCTTCGGGGCCGCGGAACTGCGCGCCAAGGTCGCGGCCCATCTACGCCGTGAGCGCCGGCCGCGCTCGCACGCCCTCTCCTTCGGGGAGGTGCGGATCGACCTCGGGGCGCGCGACCTCGCCGTGGGCGGCGAGACCGTGCCGCTCACTCCCACCGAGTACGCCATCTGCGAGTACCTCGCGCGCCACCCCGGGCAGGTCATGAGCCGCGCGCAGATACGCGAGGCGGTGCTCGGCTGGGAGAGCGACGCCGACGACGCGGCCATATCCATGCAGGTCAGCCGCGCCCGGAGGAAACTCTCCGAGGCCGGCGCCGATCCGATCGCGACCGTCTGGGGGATGGGGTACAAGTGGCAGCTCTGAGGACCGGGGCGCGAGGTCGCGGGGGCATGCCGCTCTCCTTCGTCATCGCGCGCTACTTCGCCTACGCGTTCGCGGCGGTCGCCACGGCGTGGCTCGCCTCGTTCATGGCGCTCTCCGCGGCGATCAATGTGGGCTTCGTCTACGAGGCAAGCTGGGGGCCGGCCAATGCACGCGAGGTCGCGGAGGGCCTGGCACGCGACGGCGTCTGCGGGCAGCAGGACGTGCCGACGGCGTACCGCTACCTCATCCTGAACAAGGACGGATACGTGCTGATGACAGACCTCGAGGGCACGCGGCTCGAGGACGCGACGGAAATGGCCCGTACGGCACTCGCCGCTGATCCGGGCACAGTGGAGATCGAGGGCGGGGGCTCGGGCCTCACCTACGCTGCGTTCCCGCTCAAGGGCGGCGGGGCCTGCGCACTCGTCAGCGAGTACCTGCCGCAGTGGGTCTCGCGCGATCTCGCCAGCCTGCTTCCCAACCCGCAGAACCTCATGCTCGTCGGCGCCGCTGTGGGAAGCGCGCTCGCGCTCGCGCTCGTGGCGCGTCGTGCGAGCCGCGTGATCTCGCGCAAGATGGCGCCGCTCGCGGAGGCGGCGGGGCGCGTCGGCGCGGGAGAGCTCGACTTCGCGGTCGGCAGCACCAATGTGCGCGAGGTGAACGACGTCCTCGCCGCGATGGACGCCATGCGGGCCTCCCTCGCCGAGTCGCTCGAGGCCCGCTGGGCCGCGGAGCGGGGGCAGCGCGAGCAGATGACGTCGATCGCCCACGACCTCAAGACGCCGCTTACTGTGCTGCGCGCCAACGCCGACTTCGTGGCGGAGGAGCTGGAAGACGAGAAAGACGCCGACCTCGCGGCCGCCGCGCGCGACATAGCCGGCAGTGTCGAAAGGCTCGACGACTACGTGCGCCTGCTCATCGAGGCCTCGCGCGGGTCCGGCGGGGCGGAGAGGGCCCCCATGCGGCCGGCCGAGCTCTGCGAACAGGTCCTCGCCGAGGCCGCCCAGATCGCCCGGGCGCGAGGCGTGACGCTCGACGCGGCCACGGGCCCCGCTGTCGCGGGCGCGCCCGAGGCCCCGGTCGACCGAACCGCCCTGGCGCGAGCCGCCGCGAACCTCGTGGCCAACGCCGCCGAGCACGCGCGCTCGCGCGTGGCGGTCTCCTGCGACGTCGCGGGCGGACACCTCGTCATCGAGGTGGCCGACGACGGACCGGGCTTTTCTCCCGCCGCCCTCGAACGCGGCTGCGAGCGCCTCTTCACAGACGACTCGTCCCGCTCCTCGCGCGACGGAGACCGCCACTACGGGCTCGGCCTCCACGTCGCCTCCGAGGCCGCGAGCGCCCACGGGGGCTCCGTCTCGCTCGCCAACAGCCCCTCGGGCGGCGCGGTGGTCACCATCGCGGTCCCCCTGTGCGGGATCTGACGATTTCCTCGATGTCTACCTCGACTGCGATATGTCGCTCGCCGAGGCCGCGACGAGATGGTGTTGCGTCTGCCCCATTTGGTGCTTCTAGCTCAAATTTGATCTGATGTAAGGCCCGTGCAATCCTGCATGGGCCTTTCTTTTGGCAATTGCTCGACCGATTCGTGGCTTGAAACACAAATTATCGAGTTAAGGAGACATGGGGTCACACAGCGGCTCTCAGAGCGCCCGCCGCACTCCCCCGCCATTACCCTGCGGCGTCCTCGTATAGAGCCCATCCCGCTTGGCGTTTCGTTGCAACAGCCCACTTGTCCACCGATCAAGTGAACTACTGGAATAAATACAGCGACATGCTTGTCCGTTATAGTCGCTATATCTGTGTTAATCGCCGCGATAAATACAGCCTGTACTCGGCTGCATACCAGCTACGCGTATGTAGATTCATATCGCGTTAATAAATCGGCTCAAGCGCTTGCAAAACGCGCAAGTAACCGCAAAAGGCGATTATCGCGTAGGTAGATTTTTGGCACCCTGTTGCTTAATCAAAATTAAGCAATTGCTTAAAACAAAAAAGGTCAGGCACTAGGTGCCTGACCTGCAAACTTCTGGTCGGGACGACTGGATTCGAACCAGCGACCCCTTGACCCCCAGTCAAGTGCGCTACCAAGCTGCGCCACGTCCCGAAGCTTTTGTTTGTTGCTCTGCTCTCGCTCGCAACAGGGAGTATATTAACCCGAAACTTTAGACTTGTGCAAGAACTTTTTTACAAATTTTGAAGCAAGTCCAAAATTGTATCTGCGAGCTGGGGTTTTGTTAGAACGGGAAGTTCTTGCGTACCCGTTGTGCTCACAATCCAGGCCTTGTTAGTGTCGGTTCCAAAGCCTGAATCGGCGCGCGAGACATCGTTGGCGATAATAACATCGCAACCCTTGCGGGCAAGTTTGCGCTGCGCGTACTCCACGACGTTATCGGTCTCGGCCGCAAATCCGATCACGCATCGCTCGCCTTTCTGACGCGAGAGCTCGGCCAAAATATCGACCGTCTCGACCAGTTCGATGCGATCCAAGCGCTCGTTGGCCTTTTTGAGCTTATGGTCCGCCGGGGCCGCCGGCGTGTAGTCGGCGACGGCGGCGGCGCAAATGGCCGCGTCGGCCGTCTGAAAGGCGCTCAGCGCTGCCTTGAGCATTTCTGAGGCGGTCTGTACGTGCACGCACTCCACACCGCGGGGAACGTCGAGCGATGTCGGTCCCAGCACGAGCGTGACGGCGGCACCGCGACGTGCGGCCTCCCCCGCCAGGGCGATACCCATCTTGCCCGAAGAACGGTTGCCAATGAATCGCACCGGGTCGATCGGCTCGTGCGTGGGGCCGGCGGTGATGACGATGCGCTTGCCCGTCAGGTCTTGCGGCACGGGGTTGAGCACCTCACAGACAGCCTCGACGACGTCCTCGGGCTCGCTCATGCGTCCCGTGTCCACGTCGCCGCAGGCAAGGTAACCGCTACCCGGACCCACAACATTGACACCGCGCTCGCGCAGCGTGGCCATGTTGGCCTGCGTGGCCGGTGCCTTCCACATGCCATTGTTCATGGCCGGTGCGATCACGATGGGGCGCGGCGTGGCAAGCAGCGTGGTGGAGATGAGGTCGTCGGCGATGCCGTTGGCCATCTTAGCGATGATGTTGGCCGTCGCGGGCGCCACGACCACCACGTCGGGCTCCTGCGCCAGCGAGATATGGTGGATGGGGTCGGAGGGGTCGTCGAATAGGCCCACGGCAACGGGCTCATTGGTGAGTGCGCGGAAGGTGAGCGGCCCCACGAACTCCGTGGCGTGCTCGCTCATGACGACCTTGACGTGGGCGCCGCGCTTTTGCAGCAGGCGTACGATGTTGCACGACTTATAGGCGGCGATCCCGCCGGTAATGCCCAGCAGGATCGTTTTTCCCTCAAGTTGCATTGAATTGTTGGGTGCCGCCATCGTTTAAGCTTCCTTGTTCGGGAGCACCAGCAGGCGGTGGCAGTACGGGCAGTGCGTAATCTCGCTACCGTCGTGGTTGAGGTCACTCATGGACGATGCCTGCAGCGCGGTGTGGCAGACCGTGGGGATGTTGCCCTTGATGGTCTCGACGGCCAGGCCGCGGAACTGCTTGAGCAGACGTTCGTAATCGGTGAGCACGTCGGTCGGCAGCGTGGCGGCAAGCGCGGTGCGCTCCTTGGTGGCGGCATCGATCTGAGCCTGCAGATTGGCAGCCTTGGCGCGGGCAGCCTTGGTATCGGCCTTCACGCCCTCCTCGAACTTGGCGATGATGGCCTGCGCGCGAGCCTCTCGGTCAAGCGCTTCCTTATGGGCGACGACGACGTCCTTGCGGGTGTGCTCGATCTTGTCCAAGCGCTTGGCCAGGGTGGCGAGCTCGTTCTCCAGGTCCTGAACCTCGCGGTAGTCGGAGCCGTCCACGTGGCGCTTCTTGGCGGCCTCGATGGCGTTGTTGGTCTGAATCTCGGTGGTGTTGAGATCGTCGAGCTCAATGTCCAGATCCTTGCGCTGGGCGTAGAGCTTGGTCATCTCGGACTTGAGCTTCACATAGGTCTTGCGCTTGGAAGCGAGCTCCTTGAGCTCCGGCATATTGGCAAGTTCGCTCTTGTTGCGGGCGAGCTCCAAATCGATCTGTTGCAGCTTGAGTAGCGTAGCGCCGGCGCTCATAAGTTCTCTCCTTTTGTCACAGTCCACCATTGGCAAGGGTTCAGTATTTTAATCGCATGACGGGGGTCGACCCCGGCGTCAACTGCAGAGTTCATCAATATATCAACGAACGGCTCCTCGGAGCGGTCGTGGCCGAGCAAGATCACCGGCAGCCCGCGCAAGGCAAGGTCCTGTGCCACGTGGTAGCCTGCCTCGCCCGTCACGATAACATCTGCGCCCGCGGCGATGGCGAGCTCTCCAAAGTCGCCTAAGGAGCCGCCCAAAATGGCGATGGTGCGGCACGGGTGATCTGCCTCGCCCCACACGCGCGGGTCGCTGCCAAACTCCTGGGCGGCGCGGGCGGCAAGGTCGCGCAGGCTGCAGGGGTCGTTGAGGGTCGCAAGGGCGCCCAGACCGGTGAGTTCAGGCTCGTCCGCATGCTCCAGCGAGCTTATGGGCTTTGCGCCTAGCAAATCGCTCAGGCGAACGCGCGCTTCGTGCGAGCGGTCCAGGTTGGTGTGAAGCGAGATGATGCTCACGCCGCAACGAGCTGCCTCGTACAGCGCGGCGCTGCATTGGGGGCGTGTGGAATCCGACGGACAAAACGCCTCGGGCGCCTTGATATAGATGGGATGATGCGTTAGCAGCACGTTGGCGCCGGCCTCCTGGGCGCGGTGCACATTGGCTTCGGTCGCATCGAGTGCGCAGGCAACACCGGTAATCTCCGCGGCAGGGTCGCCGACGGAGAATCCTACATGGTCCCAACTCTCGGCATCGGTCTTGGGATAGCGTGCCAGCAGCGCGCGCTCAAGCTCGGCGACGATCATGCGGCGCCTACGATCGAGAGCAGCGTCTGGGCAAACTCGTCCAGATCGTCCGGATTCACGCGGTCGTCAAAGGAAATGCGCAGTGCACCTAGTGCCTGCTCGCGACCAATGCCCATGGCGCTGAGCACATGGCTCGGGTCCATGCTGCCGCTCGAGCACGCCGAGCCGGCCGAAACCTCAAAGCCGGCGGCATCGAGCTTGACGATGAGCTCCTCGGAGTCCATGCCATCAACGTAGATCGACACCATGCCCGGCAGGCGATCGGCCTGTGCGTAGTCGCCCATGGTGGCATGAATACGCGGATGAGCCGTAAGCGTGGCGTAGAGCTTGTCGGAAAGGGCTTGCAGCTTCGCGCGCTCCTGAGCCACATGGGGCGTCAGAGATGAGGCGGCAGCGGCAAAGGCGAGCTGCGTTCGCAGGTCTTGCGTGCCGGCACGACGACCGGCCTCCTGTCCGCCGCCAAAGATGCGCGGGCGCAGCGGCGTGCGGCTCTTAAGGTAGAGTGCGCCAGATGCCACGGGACCGCCAATCTTGTGGGCTGCGACGGACATGGCGTCGACGCCCAGCTCGGTGACATCGAGCGGAATATGCAGATACCCCTGGATGGCATCGGTGTGGAACAGGGCGCCAACGGTATGCGTGGCCGCGGCAAGCTCGCGGATGGGCTGCACCACGCCGGTCTCGTTGTTGGCAACCATGATGCTCACGAGCGCCACGTCGTCGCCTAGCAGCTCGACAAGCGTGGCAGGCTCAATGTAGCCCATGCGGCAGGGCTTCACCAGGTCGACGGTAAAGCCGGCGGCACGCAGCAACGGCAGGTTGTCCAGAATCGAATCGTGCTCGATGGCCGAAACGATTACACGATTGCGCTTGCGATCGCGCTGACGAGCGCCCTCGGCAAGACCGAGCAGCGCCAGCTGGTTGGCTTCGGTGCCGCCGTTGGTCAGTACAATCTCGGACGGGCGGACGCGCGCGCCAAAGCTGCGGGCGATCTCGCGACGTGCAACCTCCAGACGCGTGGCAGCCTTGCGGCCGAGCGAATGCAGCGAGTTGGGGTTGACGCCGGCAAGCTCGCTGTCGTCGTATTCGCGCTGCGCAAGGAGCGCCTCGGCGCGCATGGGCGTCGAGGCGGCATAGTCAAGATTCACGGGTATGCGGTTTTGACCTGCGGTCATAAGGGTTTATGCCTCCTGTGCGGCCTCGTTGCCCAGCTTCTGCAGCAGCGCAACCTCGGCAGCGGGATCTTCGGACTTAAATACGGCAGAACCGGCCACGAGCACGTTGGCGCCGGCCTTGACGACCTCGACAATGTTCTTGGAAGAAATGCCACCGTCGACCTCGATGAGGGGCGAAACGCCGTGACGCTCGCACATGGCCCTGAGCTCGTGGAGCTTAGCGATGGTGCCCGGGATAAAGCTCTGACCGCCAAAGCCCGGGTTCACGCTCATGAGCAGCACCATATCGACGACGTCGATGATGCTCTCCAGCACGCACACGGGGGTGGCGGGGTTGAGCACCACGCCGGCCTTAACGCCGCGCTGCTGCAGATGGGTGAGCGTGCGGTGCAGGTGCGTGGAGGCCTCGTAGTGTACGGTGATCATATCGGCGCCGGCGTCTGCGTACCAATCGACCGTCTCGTCGGGGTTCGACACCATGAGGTGCGCGTCGACCGGTACATTGGTGGAGCGCTTGACGGCCTTGAGGATGTCAACGCCAAAGGTGAGGTTGCCGGTAAAGTGGCCGTCCATGACGTCGAAGTGCACGTAGTCGGCACCGGCGATCTTGTCGAGTTCGCCCTTGAGGTTGGCCATGTCGGCCGAGAGGACGGACGGAGCGATTTTAATGGAACCCATGGTAGTAGCCTTTCTGCGCTAGTCGGTGAGTCCGTAGAACTCTTGAGAAGGGACGCGGTCGGTGAGAATCTCGAGCGCCCTATCCAAAGTAACACCGTTGTAGAGCGTTTGCTCCACGGCAAAGGTGAGCGGAATGTCTACGCCCAGTGAACGGGCGAGTTCGCTCACGCTGCGGGCTGCGACGGCGCCCTCGACCACCATATGCGTACGCGTCTGGTACTCGTCGAGCGACACGCCGTGGGCAAACTCGTAGCCAAAGGTGCGGTTGCGCGAATGCTCCGAGGTACAGGTGGCAATGAGGTCGCCCATGCCGGCAAGTCCCATGCAGGTCATGGCCTGGCCGCCGCGGGCGTGCACCAGACGGCTGATCTCGGCCAGGCCGCGCGTCATGATGAGGGCGAGCGTGTTGTCGCCCGCACCAGAACCGGCGGAAATGCCGCACACGATGGCGATGACGTTTTTCATAGCGCCGCAAACCTCGACACCGGTCATATCCTGCGACAGGTAGATGCGGAAGGCCGTGGACAGCAGCAGCTCCTTAAAGGTCTCCCCCACCTGCTGGTCCTCGCTGGCGATGACGGCGGCAGAGAGCCCGCCGCGGCAAATCTCCTCGGCATGGTTGGGGCCCGAGAGGGCCGCCACACGCCGCTCGTTGCCGATCTCGCTGGCAATGACCTCGCTCATGAGCAGGCCAGACTCGGGCTCAATGCCCTTGGTAAGGCAGAGCACCGGGGTGTTGGCGGCGATGAAAGGCGCTGCCTGATGACATACGCTGCGCAGGTGTGTGGAGGGCACGGCAAAGATGATGGCGTCGGCGGCGTCGAGCGCTTGCGCCAGGTCCGTCGTGGCGACGACGTTGCCGGGCAGCTCGTAGTCCACCAGATACCGGGGGTTGCAGTGCTCGCCATTGATGCCGGCGGCCGTCTGCTCGCTGTGGGCCCACATGGTCACGCGCTCGGCTCGCGCGGCGGCAAGGCCGGCGACGGCGGTTCCCCAGGAGCCGGAGCCAATCAGCGCAACATTCATGATTCTCTCCTACTTATCGTCGGGCTTGGTGACGCGCTTGGTAAACGAGAGCTTGGACTCCTTACCGGCCATGAGCTTTTGGATATTCGCGCGATGGGCCCACACCACGGTGATGCCGATTATCGCCATGCAAAACTTAAGTCCCAGGCTGCTGTACGGAAAGACCGCGCAGGCGGCGATGGGAAGACCGATGGCCGCGGCAAGCGAGCCCACCGACACAAACTTGGTGATGGCGACGGCCACGATAAACATGCCCAGCAGCGACAGGCCAATGGGCCAGTACCAGGCGAGGATGACGCCCAGACCAACCGCTATACCCTTGCCGCCATGGAAGTTGAGGTAGGGCGAGAAGATATGGCCCCACACCGCTGCCAGGCAAATGACGCCGAGCATCCAATCGCCGGGGGCTCCGGGCGCCATGATGCTTACGGGGAAGCCATAGCCCAAGTCGGCAATGAGCGGACGCGCGATAAGGACGCAGATGGCGCCCTTAAGGCAGTCGAGCAACAACGTGAGCGCGGCCACCTTAGGGCCGGCCACGCGCAGCGCATTGGTTGTGCCGATGTTGCCGGAACCCGCCTTGCGAATGTCGGTGTGGTTGAACACACGGCCCAAGATCAGGCCAAACGGAATCGCCCCGATGAAGAACGAGACCACGGCGCAGATGGCGGTCAGCAGAATCGGATTATGCATCCTTCTGTTCCTTCTTCCTAAAGAAGAGTCGAATGGGCGTGCCGGCAAAATCGAAGGTCGAGCGCATGCGGTTCTCCACGTAGCGCTGGTAGGTGTCGTTGACCAGGTCGCTGTGGTTGACGAAGAACGTGAACGTCGGCGGGTTGACGCCCGTCTGGGTCACGTAGTGCATGCGCAGGCGACGCTTGCCGTCTACCACGGTGTGGCCAAACTCGCGCAGGTCGGTGAGGAACGTATTGAGGCGCGAAGTGCTGATCTTTTGCGAGCGCGTCTTTTCGGCGGCGTCGACCATCGCCCAGATCTTCTCGACGCTGCGGCCAGTGAGGGCAGAGATGCGCAGGTACTGGGCCCAGGGAGCCATGACGCCCAGACGGCGGTCGATGGTCTCCATGCAGGCCTCGCGCTTACGGTCGTCGTCGAGCAGGTCCCACTTGTTGAGCAGCACAACGATGGCACAGCCGCGCTCGATGGCAAGACCCATGACCTTCTGGTCCTGTTCGGTAACGCCCACGGAGGCGTCGACGACGAGCAGCGCCACGTCGGCGCGGTCGATGGCGCGCAGGCCGCGGACCATCGAGTAGTACTCGATGTTCTCGTACACGGTGCTCTTCTTGCGGATGCCCGCGGTGTCGACCATGCGGTAGTGCTTGCCGTTGCGCTCCACGACGGTGTCGATGGCGTCGCGCGTCGTGCCGGCAATGTTGGACACGATAGAGCGGTCGGCGCCCAGGATGCGGTTGAACAGCGAGGACTTACCGGCGTTGGGGCGGCCGATGATGGCCACGTTCAGCGCATCGGGGAACTCGTCGGCGACCTCGTCCTCTTCCTCCGGAAGCAGGGCCACGATATCGTCGAGCAGGTCGCCCGTGCCATGACCATGCAGGGCCGAGAGCGGCGTGGGCTCACCGATGCCGAGCGAATAGAACTCCCAGATGCTGTCGTTTTCGCGATCGGGGTTGTCGAGCTTGTTCACCAGCAGAAAGACCGGCTTGTCGCAGCGCTTGAGCATGCGGGCGACCGACTCGTCCTCCTCGGTGACGCCGGTGCGGCCATCGACCACAAACAGGATGACGGCGGCTTCCTCGGCGGCGGCGAGCGCCTGGTCGCGGATGGACGTGGCAAAGACGTCGTCGCTCTTGAGCGGCTCGATACCGCCCGTGTCGACGATGGTGAACTCGCGGCCGTTCCAATCGGCCGTGTGATACGAGCGGTCGCGAGTGACGCCGCGAGACTCGTGGACGATGGCGTCCGAGGTCTGGGCCAGGCGGTTAACGAGCGTGGACTTGCCCACGTTGGGGCGTCCGACGACGGCGACGATAGGTTTCATCTGCTCTCCTTTAATGGGTAGGGTCAGCGGAATTAGTAGAGTCGGCAGGCACAATGCCAAGGATGTGCTCCAGGGTATCGAGCAGCTCATGCGGCATGGTCGACACCACATGAACCTCGGCGCCGCGACTGGTAAGGCTTGCGAGTAAATCGTCACGATGATACTCGTCAAGCGTCATGCCGTCAGCGTTGAACATGAGCTTAGGCACAAAGAGCATAACCCCCGACAGATCTTGGGGCAGCTGCTCCAGAATGTCACACGCGACGATGAGGCCGGTCACGTCCACGTTGCCGCCAAAGTAGCGGTTCTTGATGGCTGTGACGGTGCCGGCGAGTCCCTGGGGCGACTCCACAAAGCGCGCCACGGTGTCGCGCGCGCTGGCGCCGGAGAGGCACAGAAGGCGCTGGTTGCGCTCGGCGATGGCCTCGCGAACGCGGCGCAGGCGCTCGGCATCGGCGGCGAGCACGTTGTCGGTCTCGTCCAGATAGGAGCGGATCATGCCGATGCCGTCGTAGTACTGCGGGTAGCCGTCGTAAAAGTCCGCCTCGGGTGGCTCGATGCCGGCATCCAGGTAGAACTCGTCGCTCATCTGGAAGGTGTGGCGGCCAAAGCGCTCGAAGGCACGGTCCTGGAAGGGCCGGATCATGGCAATGGTCTCGCGCGCCAGCTCGGGCTTGTCGCTGTAGGACCAGCTAAAACGATTTTGATGCTTGGTAAAACCGAGCGGCACAATGCCCAGGCTTGTGATTTGCTCGTGCTCCTCGCAAAAGCGCAGGGTCTTTTCCAGCTCCTCGCCGTCGTTCATGCCGGGGCACAGCACGATCTGCGCGTGAATCTCGATGCCGGCGGCCATGATGGCCTCGAGCACGTCCATGCCGCGCTGGGCGTTGCGGCCCATCATGCGGCGGCGGACGTCGGGGCTCACGGCGTGGACCGACACGTTCATGGGGCTCATGTTGCGTTGGATGACGTTTTGCACGTCCTCGTCGGTGAGGTTTGTCAGCGTGACAAAGTTGCCCTGCAAAAAGCTTAGGCGGTAGTCATCATCGCGGATGTAGAGCGTGGAGCGTCCGCCCTTGGGCAGCATGGTCATAAAGCAGAACACGCAGGCGTTTACGCAGGTACGCATGCCATCGAAGATGGGACCATCGAACTCCAAGCCCCAGTCCTCGCCGGGAAAACGATCGAGCTCAACGGGGGTGACGGTATCGTCGCGCGGGTCGAAAACCTCCAACTCGACGGTGTCGTCATCGGCCTCCCAGAGCCACACGATCATATCGGTCAGCTGCTCGCCGTTGACCGTGAGCACGCGCATGCCCGGCTCGATACCCACATCCCATGCGGGCGATTCGGGGCGCACGTTTTTAACGAGCGCGCCCTCACCCGGCTCGGGGTCGCGGCTGCGCCCGTAATCGGCCACCTCGGCGGCGTATGCGGGTACGGTCTGGTCCATGATTAGTGGCAAAGCTCCTTGATGCGCTCGACGGCGCGCTCGATGTGTTCTTGCGGGGTGGAGGCTCCGGCGGTGATGCCGATGTGGCGCGCGTCGGCAAACCATGCAGCCTCGATCTCAGACGCCTCCTCGATGTGATGCGTGCGCTCGCATACATCGGCGCAGATCTGTGCCAGGCGGCGCGTGTTGCCGGAGTTTTTGCCGCCCACAACGACCATGCAATCACAGCGGTTGGCGAGGGTTGCCGCCGCCTGCTGGCGCTCGCTCGTGGCTGCGCAGATGGTGTTGATCACGCGCAGTTCCTGCACGCGTGGGGTGATGGAGGCCACAACCTCGGCCAGGTTCTGCGCGGTTTGGGTGGTCTGCACAACCAGGCCCACCTTGCCTTTGAGCGACAGCTCTTCGGCGCCGGCGGCACAGCTCACGACTTGAGCGTCATCGCCGGCGTGACCCAGGATGCCCTCAACCTCGGGGTGGCCCGGCTCGCCCACGACGAGCACGCGATAGCCCTCGCGTACCAAGCGCTCGGCGGCCACGTGGACCTTCTTGACGTAGGGGCAGGTGGCATCGACCACGTCGAGGCCGCGCTCGCGAGCGGCTTCGATCACCTGCGGCACTACGCCGTGCGCGCGAATGATCACGGTGCCCGATGCGGCATCGTCCAGGGTCTCGGCCAGACCGACGCCCGCCTCGGCAAGCTCGCGCACCACGATGGGATTATGGATGAGCGGGCCCAGGGTGTGGACCTGAGCGTTCTCCCTCGCTTGCGGGGCGGCCGCCAATGCCATATCGAGCGCACGCTGCACGCCGTAGCAGGTGCCGGCGTGGGCAGCGATTTCGATGGTGGGGGCGTCTGCCTTTCCGGCAACGGCCTCGACGGTATTCATGACATCCTCGACCATGGCTAGAACCTACCCGGGTGCTCGGCGCACAGGTCATCGCGCATGGCGTAGACGCGGTTCATGGTCTCGGACTCAAACCATGCCAGGCGCTCCTTGCGCTTGAGCTCGGCCGGCGCATCGGATAGCGAGATGGCCTTGCCGGCACGGATCCAGCACTTTTTGGGGCGCATGATCTTTTTGCCCGCAGGCGTAATATCGGACCAGCCGCAGATGGCGAGCGGGTTGACGGGCGCCTTGCCCATCTGGGCGATAAGCGCAAAGCCGCCGTGGACCTCGGGTTTGATCTCGCGCGAGCGGATGCGCGTGCCCTCGGGGAAGATCAGGACGTCCTCGCCGCGCTGCAGCGCATGCTGGGCGGCGCGCAGGCACTTCATGTCGGCGGTGCCGCGCTCGACGGGAATACCGCCCACGCGGCTAAAGGCCCAGCGCACGATCTTGCTCTTGGCGAACTCAGATTTAAAGATAGGGCGCACACGGCGGCCGCCGAAGAACAACGCCGTCTCAACGGCCAGCAACTCGGCCATTGAGGTGTGGTTGCAGATGACCACACTGCCGCGGCCTTCCTGGCGCTCAAACAGCAGGTCGCTGTCCTCGACCTTCCAGCGCCACATGAGCTTGGAGAAGACCCACAGGATGCCCATGACCACGGCGACGGTGCCGCGGATGAGCGCCGGGAACTCGGCGTAGGGGGCGTTGTAGTAATCCTCGGGCGTCTGCTTAAACAGGCGCATGGGCTACCTCCTTTGGTTGATGAGGTCCTCGATTATCGAGACGACCTCGTCGATGGTGTGGGCGGTGGAGTCGACGTGCACGGCGTCCTCGGCGGGAACGAGCGGCGCGACCTCGCGGCTGCTGTCGAGCTTATCGCGCTGCTTGAGGGCGTCGAGGGTCTCGTCGACCTCGGCCTCGAGCTGCTCGGTGGTAAGCGGCTGGGCGTCGTTTTGGTGGCGCTGCAGCACGCGGCGACGGGCGCGTTCGCGCGGGTCGGCGGTCAGGAACACCTTGACCTGCGCGTTGGGGAATACGACGGTGCCGATGTCGCGACCCTCGGCGACGATGTCGCGGTCCTCGGCGGCGCGGCGTTGGTGGATGAGCATGGCCGCGCGCACGCCCGGGTAGGCCGAGACCTTGGACACGTTGGCGTCGACCTGCGGGGTGCGGATGGCAGCCGATGCGTCCTGGCCGTCGATGGTCAGGCGCGTGTCCTCGCCGGTGCCGTTGGTAAAGCGAATCTCGATCTGCTCGGCGAGGGCGTCGATGGCCGCTTCGTCGTCCAGGTCGATGCCGCGGTCGAGCGCGGCGAAGGTGACGGCGCGATACATGGCGCCCGTGTCGAGCTTGTTAAAGCCCAGCTGGCGGGCAATCTCCTTGGCGATGGTGGACTTGCCGGAACCGGCGGGGCCGTCGATGGCGACGATCATGCAGTGCTTCCTTTCGATGGTTGACGTGCTGGTATGGTTCGCGGGCGCTGGGGCGCGGCGGGTTGCCTAGCCTGTGTAGCGCTCGCGGTAGGTGTTGCGCTTGGGTGCGGAGCCGTGGCTGCCGTGGTGACGTGTGCGGCTGGCGGTCGTGTCTTGGGGCTTGCCACCGTTGCGCTTGGCGCTCGCCTGCTTGGGCGGGATGCCGCCGGTCTTGAGGATCTGCACCTCGCGGTCGGTGAGCTCGCGCCACGAGCCTTTGGCCACGTCCTTGAGCTCCAGGCCGGCAAAGTTGCAGCGGTGCAGACGGATCACCGGATGGTGTATCTTGCTCAGCATGCGCTTGACCTGGTTCTTGCGGCCCTCGCGGATGATGACCTCCACGGCGGTGGTGCCAGGTTTGACGCCTTGCGGGGCAACGGCCTCGGCCTCGCGCGCATTAATGACGCGGCAGATCGCCGGCTGGCACAGACCGTCGTCGAGCTCGATGCCGCGGCGGAGTGGTTCCAAGTCACGGTCGGACAGCTTCCCGTCCACAAGCGCCTGGTAGGTCTTGTAGACGTGCTTGCTGGGGTGCAGCAGGTCCTGCGACAGGTCGCCGTCGGTGGTAAAGAGCAAAAGGCCCGTGGTGTCGCGGTCCAGGCGACCCACCGGGAAGAGCCCCGGAAAGCGGTCGCGCGGGACCAGATCGGCCACGCAAGGGCGCTCCTGCGGATCGCTCATGGTGGTGAGGTAGCCCGTCGGCTTGTAAAGCATCAGGTACACGGCGCCCTGGTTGAGCTTGACGGGCATGCCGTCGACCTCGATATGGTCGCGGTCCACATCGACCTTGGTACCCAGCTCGATCGCGACCTCGCCGTTGACGGTCACGCGGCCGGCGGTCATCAGATCCTCAGAGCCGCGGCGGCTCGCCACGCCCGCGCGCGCCAAAAAGCGCTGCAGGCGCATGGTGTGCGGGTAGACGGGCTGGGCGTCGGTGGCGGGCACTGCGCTGCCCATGGCACGCGTCTCCCCTACTTCGTTAGTCCTCGTCATGTAAATCCTCCGAGGTCTCGCCGACGACCAGGGATTCCAAGTCCTCGACTGCCTCAACATCTTCAACATCGGTATCGAGCAGTTCGCGCTCTTCGTCCAGGTCCTCGGCCTGCTCCTCGAGCGTGGACTGAATGCTGCGGCCGCTCAGGCGCTCGCGGATAAACTGGCGCGATTGCTCGTCGGGGGCAAACTGCTCCAGATCGGGCAGGTCGCGGGTGGAGCGCAGGCCGAACTTTTCCAAGAAGGCGTTGGTCGTGCCATAGATGATGGCCTGACCGCGCTCGGGGTCGCGACCGAGCTCGCGCACCAGACCCTTGTCCACGAGCGACGCGATGACGCCGTCGGAGTTGACGCCGCGGATGCCCTTGACCACCTCGCGCGTGACGGGCTGGTGGTAGGCGATGACGGCCAGGGTCTCAAGCGCCGCCTGCGACAGCTTTTGCGTGTCCCAACTCAGGACATAAGCCTCGACCACGTCGTGGTAGGCGGGGTGCGTAAACAGGCGCCAGCCGCCGGCGACCTCGCGCAGCTGAAAGCCACGATTGGCCTCCTCGTACTCAACCTTGAGCTCGGCCAAAAGCGACGCGCACTCGCCCGGGGCGATATCCAGCGCACCTGCCAGCGCGGGTGCGCTTACGGGATCGCTCGACACCAGCAACAGCGCCTCGAGGGCGCCTTTGAGGCTGTTTGCCTCCAGCGTGGAAAGGGTTGACATGGTTGGTCGCTCCTATTCGGTGAGCTCGGGGCCCTCGCCGGGTACGTATGCCTCGGCGCCCTCGACGCGGTTGATTTGAATGGTTCCGAAGATTTCGTCCTGGCTCAGCGTAAGCGAGCCGCGCTTGGCGAGCTCGAGCATGGCCAGGAAGGTGACGACGAGCTGCTCGGTGGTGGCGTCGCCGTCCAAGAGCTCGCGGAAGGTGCAGGTTTGATGCGCCATGGTAAAGCGGTCGACCGAGGCCACCGTCAAGTCGAGCGGCACGCGATGAGGTGCCACGTGCTCGGCCTCCAGCAGGAAGGTCTGGCGTTTGCCGTCCAGGTCGGCGCAGATGACGGCGAGGCCGCGCAGGGTAATGCCGGCCAGATAGTCGGGCATAAGGCCTAGGAACTCGGGGTCGGGGCCGGCCACGCGCGGATGCATGCGGCTCTCGGCCTGCATACGCGCGCCAAGGGCTGCCGCCGCGCCCTTAAACTGCTTATAGGCGATCAGGCGCTGAATCAGGACCTCGCGCAGGGCGTCGCCGTCGAGCGCGCTGAGTTCCTCGAGGTCTTCATCGTCCCCGTCATCGTCGACTGTCTTGCGCGGGGCCTCCTGGGGCACCAGCGAGGCGGCCTTGATGTCCAAAAGAGTTGCCGCGACCAGCAAAAAGTCGCTCGCCACGTCCAGGTCCAGCGCCTCGATGCGCTCGGCCTCGGAAAGGTATTGCTCGGCTACCTCGCTGATCGAGATGGCACCGATATCAACTTTTTGGCGGGTTACCAGCTGCAGCAGCAGGTCGAACGGTCCACTGTAGACCTGCGTCGACACGCGATACGACATCTTCGACCTCCTTTGACGGCGCCTTCGCGGCGCGGTTTGGGTGCATGTTGCGACCGTTTTGCACGGTCGACCTGTAAGTTTACCTTAGATGCCGGCGATTGCGAAGTTGAGCAGCCACTCGGCCAGCGGATACACGGTAACGTCGAAATACCGTCCGATCACGTCGATGCCGGTCCACATGGGCAGCAGATACAGCACTAGGATGAGGATGGGCATGGCGTATTGCTGCAGGCGGTAGTAGTTGGTGAGCGCCTTGCCCTTGAGGAACGGCACGATGATCGATGAGCCGTCGAGCGGCGGGATCGGGATGAGGTTAAAGAACGCGAGCGACAGGTTGACCACGATAAACGTGGCGCCAAAGTTCATGATTTGGGACGCCACGGCAAAGGACATGCTGGTGTAGAGATTGCCGTATGTCGCGTGCATGAGGGCGGCTGCGAGACACGCGAGTGCGATGTTCGATGCAGGGCCGGCTGCGCTCACCAGCACCTCGTCGCGCTTGGGGTGCTTGAGGTTGTTGAGGTAGACGGGCACGGGCTTGGCGAAGGCGAACACCGGACCGCCGGCGGCAAGCATCAGCAGCGGCAAGATGACGGTGCCGAACGGGTCGATGTGGTTGAGCGGGTTGAGCGAGACGCGGCCGCGCGAGCGCGCCGTTTTGTCGCCGAGCGCCCAGGCCGCGGCGGCGTGCGCACTCTCGTGGATGACGATGCCAACGATGACGGCGACAGCGCTCGCGAGCAGGTTCATAAAGTAGCTGCTGGACATGTCGACCCCCTAGCGGACGCGGCGCGAGGCACGCGTGAGCAGGTAGTCGGCCACAAACAGGATGACGGCGACGATGGCGTAATCCAGACGGAACACGCCGCCAAAAGGCGATGTGATGACGCCGTAGCCGGCGATGGCACCCGGCAGCGCGCGAGAAAGCTCAACGACAAAGCCAACGATTTGCAACTTGGCGGTGAGGCCGCTAAAGCACAGCAGCACGGTCATCGCGCTCATAAAGATGCCGCAGATGCGACAGGCGATGGCGATGATGCTCATCGCCACGGCAGCGGCCTTACGAGAGTTCACGCGCGGTCTCCTCTTCGATCTGGGTGGAAAGCTCCAGCCATTCGTCCTCGAGCTTGGGCAGCTCTTGCTTAAGGCCGTTATATTCCCCCAGCGCGGCGTTGAACTTGTCTTGATCGGCATAAAGCTCTTCGCTTGCCATCAATTCCATAAGCTCGTCATAGCGGGCGCGCTTTTTGTCGAGTTCCGTCTCGATCTTCTTGAGCTGGTTGCGCACGCCCTTGAGCTTTTTGTTGAGCGCGGCACGGGCCTGGGCCTCGGCGCGCTTTTGCTCCTTGGTCTTTTTGCCCTCGGCAGGCTTAGGCGCCGCGGCGGGGGTGTCGGCCTGGGCGGCGCTTGCCTTGGCGGACTTGGTCGTGGCCGGCGCGCTCTCCGTGGACGCCTCGGCGGCGGCGCGGGCTGCGAGGTCCTCGCGCTTGTAGAGGTAGTAGTCGTAGTCGCCGTCGTAGACCGTGACTTGTCCGTCGCGGATGTCGATGACGCGGTTGGCCACGGCGCGTACCAGGTGCTCGTCGTGGCTGATTAGCACGATGGTACCGGGGAAGTTTTGCAGGGCGTTCTCGAGCATGTCCACCGAGTCGATGTCCAGGTGGTTGGTGGGCTCGTCCAGGCACAGGAGCGCCTCGGGTGCTACGAGCATCTTGGCAAGCGCCAGACGCGCCTTTTCGCCGCCGGAGAGGACGCGAACCTGCTTTTCGATTGCGTCGTTGTCGCTAAACAGGAAGGCGCCCAGCAGGCTGCGCTGCTGCGGCACGGTCCACTTGGGCGTGACGGTGTCAATCTCTTGCAGGACGGTATTGGACTCGGTCATGCCCTCGAGTGCGTGCTGGGCGTAGTAGGCTACGCCTGCGTTGGTGCCCAGGTCCCGGGTGCCGGTGGTGGGCGGCTCCAGTCCGGCGATGATCTTCATGAGCGTGGACTTGCCGGCGCCGTTGGGGCCGACGAGCGCCACGTGCTCGCCGCGGTAGAGCTTGAGGTCGATATCGCTGTAGATGTGTTTGTTGCCGTAGGACTTGGAGACGCCCTCCAGGCCCACGACCATATCGCCGGAGCGCGGTGGGTCAGGGAACTTAAAGTCGATGTGCTTGTGGCCCTCGGGCAGGATGACGAGCTCCTTTTTGATCTGCTCGATCTTGCGGATGCGCTCCTGAGCCTGGGCAGCCTTGGTGGGCTTGTAGCGGAACTTGTCAACGAAGACCTGCATATGGGCGATGTCGCGCTCCTGGGCGGCGCGCTTGGCGCGCATCTGCTCCAGGTTGTCCTCGCGCTGCTTGAGGTAGCTGCTGTAGTTGCCGGTGTAGGTGGTCACGCGGCGGTTTTCGAGAGCGGCGACATGGTCGACGCAGGCGTCCATAAAGGCGCGGTCGTGGCTGACGATGAGGACGGCGCCGTCGTAGTTGGCGATAAAGCCACGCAGCCACTGGACGCTTTCGAGGTCCAGGTGGTTAGTGGGCTCGTCCAGAAGCAGCAGGTCGGGATGACGCAGAAAGAGCTTGGCGAGCGCGATGCGCATCTGCCAGCCGCCCGAGAACTCGGAGCATGGGCGTTCAAAGTCGGTGACCTTGAAGCCCAGGCCGGACAGGATCTTGCGGGCGTTGCTCTCGAGCTCGTAGCCGCCCAGGTGCTCAAAGCGGTCCTGGACCTGGCCGTACTCATTGAGGAGTGCGTCGACGTCCTTGCCCTGCTCGGAGAGCTCGGTGATTTGGGCCTGCAGCTCGTTAGCGCGCTCGCCCATACGGCGGATTTCCTTGGCGGCGGCCATGACCTCGGCGAGGATGGTGGTGTCCTTTTGTTCCAGATTAGTTTCCTGCTCTAGGTAGCCCACCTGGCAGTCCTTTGCGTACTGGACCTGGCCGGAGTCGGGACTGTCGATGCCCATGATGATTTTGAGCATGGTGGTTTTGCCGGCGCCGTTGGGGCCCACGAGCGCGAAGCGCTCGCCGGGGTTGATCTGGAAGGACGCGCCGCTAAAGAGGACGCGTGCGCCGAAGCTTTTTTCGATCTTGTCGACCAGGAGGATCATGGTGCCGCCTTTGACCTTGTGTGCCTATATGAAAAAAGGCCCCAACTTGCGTTGGAGCCTCATTCAATGCTCGGGTGGAGACGAGGGGGATCGAACCCCTGACCTCTTGACTGCCAGTCAAGCGCTCTCCCAGCTGAGCTACGCCCCCGTGCGAAGAAGTACTATACGGGAACTCGGACGGCGATGCAAGGACATTTTTGGAAAAACTTTCGCCCGTGCCGGCGCAGGCGAAACACGACCCGCCCGCTCAACCGGGTTTCCCGTGCTCCGCCAGTCCCATTATCGGGCCCGATTGCGAACCGCCCCTCCTCTGCGCCTCAGAACTATGCCGGTTTACTACGATGAATCAGGAATGTTCGACCACGCACGCCTTTTCACGCAACCGTCGGGCTCCCTACCTGCGGTTTTGCAAACGGGGAACACGCGGTGCTCGGGAGTCGCCGATCAGTCGTAGTAAACTGGCGGTGTTTTGAAATGACATCAGCTTGATTTCGCGGCAAAATGTGTTGGAGCCCTGAATTAATGGTCTTAACTTTTTCTAAAACGCGTCTTTTCTGCGACGCGCCTAGATTGGTTGTTGTTTAGCATTGGACTTGATCTTGCGTTGTGCGACTTGCTCGTGCATGGTAGTATTTCTCGACGTGAAGCGAAGAAATTAGGCCTTAGATGCCTTTATTAGAATTGCATTCACCGTTCATAAGGGCTCTTGGCGCAACGGTTAGCGCAGGGGACTCATAATCCCTGGGTTCTGGGTTCGAATCCCGGAGGGCCCACCAGAGTATTTTGAGGCCGGGCATTACGCCCGGCCTCTTTGTTATTAGCGCTGCAAACTAGCTTTGCCATCCAGAGACGTAAAGTTATTAACATTCATATTCGTAATTAACAATGGGAATGTCGCCAAGATGCTACCCAACCAACACATGGCGTCAATCGTTAGATATGAAAAAAGGCCCCAACTTGCGTTGGAGCCTCATTCAATGCTCGGGTGGAGACGAGGGGGATCGAACCCCTGACCTCTTGACTGCCAGTCAAGCGCTCTCCCAGCTGAGCTACGCCCCCGTGCGAAGAAGTACTATACGGGAACTCCCCCGCCGATGCAAGGACAATTTTGGAAATATTCTGCGGCGCGTGGAACAGGCACGAGGACGAAGAGACACACGATGCCCGAAATAGCCCGCGGGGCGCGCCCCAGGTGCCGCCGGCCAGAACAAAGCAATCCGCGGTGCTTCCGCGGGAGGGTTTCGTCTGAGCCCCTCTCCGCGCCTTCGGGTCAATTTACTGAATCGTGCGCAGCTCGCGCCAGCTGGTCGCTTCATAAACGGACCGGTTTACTACGACGATTCCCGGATTTCCGACCTCACGCCTGCTTTCGCAAAACGGGCAGGCAATCTACCTGCGGTTTTACGAGCGGCGAATTCGGTGTGTTCAGCCACCCTCAATCCAACGTAGTAAACCGGCATTGTTTTAAAATGGGACTTAATTACTGGCAGCATATAAAGTATTAAAAATGCTCACTAGGCCATTATTACTTACCAATACCAAGCCAATTGCACAGAACGTTTGCGCGCAATCTGGTCTCAGCACATCTCATCCCCTCGGTTTTTGGCTTGTAGCGCAACTCCAATCGCTTACACACACTGTGAATGATGGCATCAAGCTGTTCGTGATCATTGAGCATGTCATGAGTTACAAGAAATACGTCGTATCCCATGCTTTGCAATGCTGTCATTCGAGAGGCATCGTGGTCAAGCACAGCGCCCGATCCATGGATAACCTCTCCTTGAAGTTCGATAATCACAGCCTTCATTTTTATTGGGTTTACGATGACGATATCGCCGTAACAGACTTTCTGACCTGCGATTTTCCGAGCTGAATTCGACAGCGGTGTTAAGTCGTTGACGTATATGTATTTAAACTCCGCTCCGCCAGCACGCCTCGGACGACTTAGCAACATTATTCCAGCAACTTCTAGCGGGGATGCAGCAATACCCATTACCTGCTGTGCGGCTTCGTAGAATTGCTTTCCCCACATCCCGTCCCTAACCTTCGCTGCAAATCTGTGCAGTTCTTCTATTTCAATAAGAGGCTTTCTCATCCAGAGCGATGTGCCCTTTCCGTTAGCTTTATTTCCGGATCCGTTATCCTGCTGCCCACTTTGTTTATTATCACTATCCTTCTGGTGCTTCTGAGCATAGACTCGCTTCCATGGGGCCTCGTCTTGTGTTTCGTCTAGTTCAAACAGACTTTCTGTGGTGTACTGCTCTTCTTCTGATTTAGCCTGTTCAAGTGCCATGTCGACCGCGGGCGATGGTTTAAAAACCGAGAACCATCCGCAAAACTCGTACATAGCCAGAACCAAGTCGCATGAAGAAACGCTTCGAGTCATGGTGAATAGCGTATTAAGAGGGTCTGTGACGCTAAAGCCCATACCCGTGTCGATGGAAACTTTCTCTGTATAGGCGCTGTCCCATCGGATGGTCCGTCTTGTCTCGGAATGCAGGTTGCTTCGTGTTGATGCTGCTGTGATGACTGGCGTCTTGAGGACGTCGGTTACGAAAGGGGCTTGGGATAGGGCTCGCCAGCCGTCATCGGAGCTGGGTATGCGCGGGTAGAGGTCGCGCACCTGCGGCGGGCAGCGCCAATAGCGGAATGCGGTGTTTGCGCAGACGATTTCGTCCATTTGCGCCTCCCCTGGTATCGGCCGTAGGCCATGCGGTTGTGGTCGTGGACGATTATCTACTGGGGCATCATGCGGGTAAGTACCGGAAGCTGACCAAACGCTGACCAAAAAATGGATGGGATGTGTTGAAAGGTTGTCACGAGGCGTGAATGTGCTGGTACGAGCTGTGAGCCAGTGGTCTTTTTCTCCACAATTGCGTATGAATCATGCAAAGAATTCATTGAAAGAGCGCGTGAACCATTTTCAAAATGTTCGACGACGTCACTCTATAGTTGGTCAACGAACGAAAATTATATTCAATATGTAGGAACTATGAAGGGTTTGCGATCAATAAAAAATAGGACCCCATGCTAATAAAAATCGAAAATTTGGTGTCAGTTTTGGTGTCACCCTTGGTGTCAAATAGAAAAAGGCCAGAGGCTTAATACCTCTGACCTGTGCTTTTGATGGTGGGCGATACAAGATTCGAACTTGTGACCCCATCCGTGTGAAGGATATGCTCTACCCCTGAGCCAATCGCCCGTCGCCTTTCGGCAAAAGAGATACTAACATAGCCGCGCGTGGTTTACCAAGAACTTTTTGCCCTCGATTTTAAATTCGTGGGCGCAAATCAAGCCAAAGCGACCAAAGCAATCGGCAAAACCGCAGCTAAACCTACCTTTACCGCTTAATCCACGAAGTCTCTGGGCGGCAGATTAACCGCGCGTTGTTGTAGGCCATATCGAGCGTGAGGCAGGTGCGCGCGGCGTAAAAGCCGTCCTCGCGCTGGATGGTCAGCGCCAGCTCGGGTTTGTCGCCGGTCAGGCACAGCGGCAGCAGCAGCTGGATCCGGCCGCCGTAGAACTGCGGCACGGCAAGCGTGTAGTTGGCGGCGGCGCGGCGGGCGGCCTCGACGACGGCGCCCTCAAAGGCGCGGCGTAGCAGCAGCGAATTGTCCTCCCCCATCAGGTTGGTTGGAATGCGCGTCAGGTTCTCCTCGTCGCCCAGAATGTGGTCGATGTTGGAGCGGATTGGCAGGCGGTAGTCAAAGACCAGCTCGGAGGGGTCCTCGGCAAAGCGCACGCGGCACGGCAGGTACTCAAACGAGACCAGCATGGGATCGCTTTCCTTAAAGAAGCCCTTTAAAAACCAGCGCTGGCGCGCGTCGGGCTTGGTGTTGGGCTCAAACAGGCCGTAGATGGTCTCGTAGCGGCGCGTGCTCAGGCCGGTGTTGAACAGGCAGCGGTCGTCGTCGAACACCAGCGGCAGGTTGGACGGCGCGGTCTGGTTCACGTCGCGCTCGGTCAGGAACACCGCGCAGCTAAACGAAAACGACAGGTAGTTTTTGAGGATGCGGTTGCTGGGACCCCAGTCTTCGGGATCGGCGAGGTCGGCCAGGCGGTCGTAGCAGGGCTCGGGGCAAAACGCGAAGTCGTACACATTGCTGCACAAGGTGATGGGGATCTCCATATGGCTTCCAATCAAGATAATGGCAGGCGTGCGGATGCTTAGATTCTATTCGTGCGACGGGTCGCCCGTGCCCGCAACGCAACCGCGGAGCAGCTCTTCGGCGAGGTCGGCGCAAGATCGGTTTCCGGAAACGAGGTCCTGGATCCAAGCGTAGTACTGGTTGTCTTTTGCCTCCGGGCTGTCGGACAGCACGACCGGACTGCCGACGAGCCTTAGAACGGACAACGCAAAGACAAGGCTGGTGCGTTTGTTGCCGTCTTCAAAGATGTGGTCCTTGACCATGTGCTCGGCGACGTAGGTGGCCTGGTCAAAGATGTCTGCGAAGCGATCGGCCGGCGATTGACCGAATATTGTACAGAATGCACCCGCAAGCACGGACTCGACGCGTCCGAGCTCAAGCGCGGTCCGGTCGCCTGTGGCGTCGGTCGTATAGCAGCGCCCGACCGTTATCAACGTGCCGTGCAGACGCATCACGGCTGCGGCTATAGTTTCGAGCGAACCGGCATCATCGAGCACGAGCGGCGCGAACGGATGAGCGCTCCGCTGCAAAGCCGCCATCAAGAGTTCTCCAAGAGTCTGAGTGCGTTGGGAATGCCCGCAATGGTCAGCCGAACAGCTTCGTCGATCGACGTGACTACATCGATCGAAATCGGTGATGCTGAATTTGCCACGTGCGGAGTTGAATGATCTTCTTGAGCAACGCAATCAGCGCCGTCATCTTGTTGAACACAGTACCAAGGCATGTCTACCTCCTCTATAGCTATACGGACGGAATAGCCCGCGAGTCGTACTCCAGAGCAACTGGCCGCCAGATGAGGTCTTCAATACTGCAGTCGAGCGTGTTTGCGAGCGCCAATGCCGAGGAGACCGAGGCGCGGCGTAGGTCGAGCTGGTTCTGCTCGTAGAGCTGTATGGCGCGAAGTTTAACCCCCGATTGGGCGGCTAGTTCTTTTTGCGTTAGGCCGGCCGCCTTTCGTGCCGCTTTGAGGCCCTTTTTGTCTGCCTGGGCGTTGTTCCATTTATCAATGACAATCTGGGCGAATTTGTCTTCGGAGGCCTCGTGGAGCGGATGGTACGAGCCAATGATCCAATCAAGCGGAGCGACTTCGAGTAGCTCATTAAAGCCCAGGCTGCACATCCATTGCGCATAGGCCAAAACCCAGCCCGCCCAATACTGAGGCGAACGGTCGAACGGATAGGTCTCCCTGCATTCGACGGGGGTCAGTCCCGCATGGGCGATAATATCGCGCGCGAGCTCGTCGCCCGCCATGCCGCAGACGACGCGAGGCATACCGCGCTCAAACTGTTTCATCTCAAAAGCGTTCGACAGGATCGCCGTCAACTCAGCTGGAGTCAGCCCTTGGTCACAGAGGGCAAAATCGACCGCCTCGCCCAGCGTTCTCATGGCATCCTCGAGATACATCTCACTGTAGGCGTGGGTCATTTTCTGTCATCCCCTCTCGAACGATATCGATGATACGAATTCCCTCAAACGGGTTTTCGGTAAGTAATTCCCGATACTGCGCCCTTGCCAACTCATCTCGGTCCTTGGCCAATGGGCCATATAGAGCTTGTGGCGCACGTTCAAATCCAGCAAAACGAATGCTCTTAAACGCGCGCTCGCTTTTGAGCACAATCTGTTCTCCAAGGTTGACGAGCCTCATCGCTCGACCGAGCTGGTCAATGGTGATCGTATTGTTTACAAACGCCCTGGCATAGCTGAAGTACGAGTCGTCCGCACGCCATCCTCTAATCACATCGTAAGCGTTAGCATCAGGCAAAAAATGATCGCGAAGGTATTCGCATGCCCCCACAGCGACGGCGGTGTCCTTTCGGAATGAACGATACTCTACAAGCAACGCTATCCAATGCAGAACTGAATATTGCGGCGATAGCAGGTCGAGTACCTTGAGATCGGCCATGTCGAGTTCATATCGATTTGCAAAGCCATCGGCATCACGCGAGCATGCCCATTCCCTTGCAAGGTCGAGGCTCTCTGTGCAATAGAATCCCTGTCCATAGTCGTTATGGACTTTCCCCAGGCCAAGCTGGGGAATCTCAATAATTTTCTGAGAACCATGCCACAGTTCCACGCGAGTCTCCTAACAGGTATCGCTCTGCGATAGTATAGCACACTATCGCTAGAGCGATACCTGTATTCAAAGAGCAAGAGGGCGAATGAAACCGAGTTTGAGTTCAATACTGGCTTCTAAGACTCGCCGAGCCCGGAAGTATGCGGCAAAATTCAGACTTGCTGATAACGCCGGAGCACACTAACGCCTCAGCCTGCTACAGCACTTCATAGATGCGCACCTCATCCTGTTCGATGCTTTTGCGGAAGGCCGGGCGCATGTGCTCTGGTGGGTTGGTGACGATATCAACCTTTCGCCCAAGCTCCTTCTCGAGCTCATGGGAGAGTTCGTAAAGCGTGCCGAACGTCATGGTGTTGCCGCAGACTAGGCGCAAGTCAATATCGCTATCAGGCGTTTGCTCGCCTCGGGCAAACGAACCAAATAAATATGCCTCGCTGACGTCGTATTGAACCAGCATGCGGGAGGCCGCAGATGATATGCCAGCAAGTGAAACCATGTCTCAATTGGGCGTTTCACAGTAGAACGTCAGCGAATCATCACCAAAGGTTTCACACCACTTGTCACATATGAATTGATGATTCATGGTGATTAGTTTTGAAAGATCCCTGAGATCCTTAGCCGGAATCTTGCTCTCGTTGTTGGCAAGTTTGCATCCGCCGTCTTTCGTCAGCCAAAACTTGGTCGAATTAGCAGCCGCCCTCTTTACACCTACGTGTATGTGAATTGGTTCTCCGTTTTCCGCAATCCAAAAGAACAGAACGTACTGCCCAAAAATAAGAACTCGAGGCATTATGCCACCGCCGGTCCGGCTTTTTGGCGTTCGGCGAGCTCGAAGATAAACGGGGCGTTTGATCTAACAAATTCGGTCAAGAAATTGAGGTCATCAGCAGTAAATCCTTCGACGTTGAACCATTTGACCGCAGGCAAGAAGCATTCCGCATGGTCAAAGCCAAAGTCAACCGGGCGCTCGACGGCCACGCGAACGGTTCCGTCTTCTCTTGTCTCTGAGTAGGCAAATTGGGTGCCATCATCAAGCTGAACATAGCTCCAAAACATGACTACCTCCTTAGTGTTTATATTCGAGTATAAGGAGCAGACTAGACTTAACGCGGCGTGAATTAAATTATTCCTATAAGACACGAACTCTGACAGCTGGCCTTGTCCAGAAGTGGTGGGGGCCGAGTTCTGCCGACCAGAACCCGGTTTTGCGCTTTCGCGACCTGCGGTTTTATTAACAGAATTTGACTTGCGCTCGGCGGGCTCCGGTTTTCCCGCACATCCGGAAATCGGGAGCATCAGCAACGGCGCGCAGCTTTAAGAACCGCTGTTCCCAGCACGAACAGCAAGCCGGACACGGCGATCCAGTTGTTGTCGCTGGTTTTGGGAAGTGATGAGGAGGTCGCGGTGGCGGCCTTGGGCCTGGAGGTCTTGGCGGCCGTGTTGTTAGTCACTGTTGTCGTGGTCACCGTCTTAGTCGCGGCCGCTGGCTTCAGAGTGGGATTCGTCGACGGATCCGTAACTGGCTCGCCGGTAGCGGGGTCGGTGCCAGGGGCGGACGGACCATCGCCCGGCACATCGGGACCACCGGTCTCCCCCGCCGACGCCGTGGCATCCACGGGCTCGATCGTCACACGCGCTGCCACGGACCCGGCGGCAGCCACCACGCCGCCAGCCCCAAAGGCCCCGCCCGCAGGCGCCACAAAGCGCGCGGATGCAAGCGACCCGCCCAGGCAGGCGACGCCGCCGTCGGCGCCCGACGCATCCAGCCAGGACGCATCGACGGTAAGCTGCCCGGCCGCGCCACCGCCAGCAGCCCCGCCCAGCAGACACACACCATAGGCGCGCACGCCCGACCCGTGGCCCGCGCCAGCGGCGACAACGCGACCACCGCCGCGAACGGCAAGACCGTCCGCGATCACGCCGGCAACCCGCGCGTCCGCGATGCCGGCGCCGTCGGCCCGCGCGTCAACCTTGCAGCCGTCCACCGCGAGCGTCCCCGACACGTAGATCCCGCACTGCGAGCCCGTGGCCACCAGCGACCCGGTGCCGCGGAGCGTCAGATCGCCCCACACCTCCATGCCGCAACGCGAGATGTCCACGTCGGGCGCGCTCGTCTCGACAACAGTGTTCTGCCCGGTCAGCGTCACCGCCAGGTCGCCGTCGGCACCGATGGCCTCGCCCGTGTAGCCGTTAAGCTCCAGATGGTCGGCATCGGTCCAGGCCCACCCGGGACCCGACGCGCCCGGCTCGTAGTACGTGACGCCCGCAATGAACAGACTCTCCGCGCCCGCGGCATAAGAAGGCCCGCCCAGAAAAACGCATAGGCAGGCCATGGCAGTAAACAGGATGTAGTGTCGGCTGGTGTGAAACGCGGCAGCAAACATAACCGCTCCGATCTTCGCATGAGCCAATGGAAACTGCGACAGGAAATGACCTGGTAGCAGCAGTTATTAGTGTAGCGAGATCAAACAAGGGAGGATGAAGAAACCTGAGTTCGAACCCCGAAATTAGGTGTAAATCGTTTTGCCAGTCGGTGAAAGGAGGGGTCGTCTTGAGAATGAAGTCTTATGCTTGGATGCGTGCGTCCACATACGCATTGTAAGACATCTTCTGTCACGAATTCCATATTGAGCGGTTGGCGGTCTAGCAACGAATGGGCAATGAGACGTTCTAGCTAATTAATTTAAAGACGTAGAGACATCAGAATCGAAATTTAACAACGGAATCATCACTCAGCCTATAGCTGTTTTGATGATAGTAATTAAGTAGTAATCAGGAGTTATAGAACTAGCTCAAGAGAGAAATAACAAATTAATGAAAGAGGCAAATTATGAAAAGCAGAACCATTGATCCTGAATTTGTGTCGAACAAAGAGTATTTTGACATGAGCTCTGCTCTGATAGAAAACCTAAAGAAACGACGAATGGCTGAAAATAAATCAGTCATACCATTCATGAATGGTGATTTTACAGGTTGGGACCTATATTTAGCAGGAACCTGTGAATACAGCATGCGTATAGTAGATGGCCTAATATCAATGCTCCAATCGCGTAATTTCGTTTGTGCGAGTCAGCTCCTTAGAGCGCAGATTGGCGTATGCATGAGAACATTGGCCCTTTTAGTATGCGAGGATATCGATGCTTTTATCAAAACCTTTTTAACCAATGGTCAAATTAACAAACTAAAAGACAGCAGTGGTAAAAAGCTAACAGACGGAAGACTTAAGGAGTTATTAAACCAATTTGATCCCACTGTCGCAGCCAGCTACGACAAAGCATCAGGGATGACGCATTATTCTGCCACGGTAGTTAACGCTATGGCAATTTCCACGGGCGACGAGGTTGAATTTTATTTCGGAATGGATCCGAACGAAGAAATCAACTCTTCGTTGCTTGAGTGCGGAGAGTTATGCATTCGTTATCTGGACTTACATTTGCTAATGCTAAAGAGAATAATAGAGGCCGATGAGTGGTATGACAGCCGTAAGAAGATTGATTAATCTAAGATGGTTGTGATAAAGCAGTTCACCCATTAGATGACTAGAGCATAATGTAGCACTAAGTTCAATTTTAGATCTACCTAGGAAATAAGGTTGAAGCAAGAGGCCAGTGAATATCGGGGCTCTGCCGGCCTTACTCTGCCGTAGCCCCATGGCGACTCGACAATCAACCGTATTCAGATTCCTGGACGCCGGACCGACTGGCTTCAGATCGGGCGTTACACCATCTTTCTCGACACTACCGCCGCTCCGCCTCTCATTCCAGAACATGACCCCGCTCGTTAGCTTCGACCGTTGGACCCTGGAACAGTTTATCCTGCTTTGACAGTTCGAGGATACACATGGAATCCTGCGCATTCTGGGGTATCTGCGAGGAGTCAAGTTTCTCTTTGAGCACAGCAACGATGAACTGGCAGTTTATGCTATTTGCAATGTCGACAATTTTCTTCAGGTCTTCACCTTCGACGTTCTCGACTACGTCTTGAACCACGAAGCGAGGCGCCTCGATTTTGTTGGCGATTGCGAACTCCTGATACGAAAGGTCGTAAACCGCCAAAAGGGACTTGCGTGTGCCGGTACTTGATCCATTGAGGTCGGTAATGGCCACAGGGAACTTGTCCGTAGCGGTCGAATAAGTCAATATGGGCCTCTCTCCGTTAACGGCATTTGCCATCGGAGTAAAGTAGTAATTGAAGGAGTTCATCATATCCTGATGGGACGAGTTTGAGGACTCACGTTCCTCCCCACCATCGGAGAGACTTGCAATTTGGCTTTCCAAGGTCTTTATGCGCTCGTCGTAGCCTTGCAGCGTGCTAAGAACCTCGGTGTTTCTACCCATCTCCTGGCGTAGGCGCATGCACTCACCGAGAAGAGCCTCGTATTCGTTCATCGCATCGCCATCAATGAGTGAGAAGTACCGTGAGTTCTCAACCGAAAAGGCTGCGAGTTTGGCCTGGATGCCCACCCTCTCCGACTCAAGTTCGGCCCCGACCTCCTGGAAGTACGCAATCTCGTTCTCGCAAAACGCACGGTTGAACTCGACCATGTCCTCGAATGTCTTGTTTACCGAGGGAATGAGGGAGCAGACCTCATCGTAGAAGCTACGCGAAATCGACAGGTCGGCCTGCTTTGCAATTTCCTTCTTAGCACGCTCGATAGACTCGGCGTTGCGCTCCATCCTGAACTCGATTTCGGCCAATTCGGAGCACAGTTTGGCATATTGGCTCCTTGCTTCCTCGATCGCCTCCCTGTTAGCCTTGAATTCATCGGCGTCAAGCACGTCATTGAGCCTGGACTCCGCGCGTTTGCACTCGCGGTCTAGAGCCACGCCCACTTGGGTAAGCTGCTCCTCGTCCTCGATGCCGGTAAGACGTCTGTACTGCTTGGCAGACTCCTTGAGCTTGTTCAGCTCCCTGTTAAGCTCCGCCAACCTAGCGTCAAGTTCAGCGTCCGAGATGTCGAACAAGTAATTGTATACGGCCCTATAATCGGCGATAGAGGCTCTGGGCAACGTTCTGAGGAATGAATAGTCGTCTCCGCTTAGGGAAATACGAACGAAGGATTTGATGAGCTGACGGAACGTGGGCTTGTTAGAACTAACCGCAAATAGGGTTTCACCCAACAGCTCCCTGTATTGTTTTGCACTAACCTTCTCGCCATCGAAGAAATACTTACCTCTCGGGAACAGCTCTACCTTGAGCTCGACGTTGTGGTTTGAGAGCCTTTCAAACGAGTTCACGAGGGTCATCTCGCCCACAACACGCTTCTCATTGATAATGTCACGCAGCTCTTCGTTGACGCTATTCGTCTCGTCGTCCTTGTATAGGCCGACTTTACGGCTTGCGCCGAGCAGTACGTCTATGAGCTTGAGGAACGTCGTCTTCCCGACCTTGTTGTGTCTGTCTGATTCAAAAGTGTCGGAGATGAGGTTGGCCCCTTTGTGAAACACAACCTCACGCATGACACAACCGGTCATCGAATTCCGAAGCCTAACCGATCCTATGAACACAGAGCCTCCCTTCACTTGTAGCCTCTACGCCCGCAACGAGGAATAAGAAATCAATGGCCATAAGAAAGAACTCATAGGGGACCACGCCACATCGCGCGGAGTCGCAAACCCATCTGTATAATTCGGCCGACTCGACTTCACCTGCAACGGAAATTATCGAGTACGACAATGCGGCGATGTAGTACACCGTCTTCACTGGGTCATTGTTCCTGTCGATGAGTAGCACGGCTCCCTAGCTTTCTTCCAGTTCAGGCTTCACCAAGACGATACACCGCGAGACCCCACATGCCACAAGCGCAATGCAAAAGCTCTCGACGTCCTCCGTCGAATGAGTGTGGGCATCGTAATCCAAATCATGTACGAGAGCGTCTACGAGACGTTCCTTTATAGCGTCGAGCTGCGCATCACCATTGCCGACAATGAGTTCACCACCATCGTCGTAATCGGCGACGTCATAGAATAAGTCGCCGAGCTTTTTGATTATTTTCTCGCTGTCGGGGAATTCCCTTATGGCATCACGAACCATGGCATAATCGCCTGAATGGTTGCGTATAACATTCATGTATTTGTTTGCGTTGTTGAACTGTAGTTTTTCATTCATGCTAACGGGGGTATCGAGCGAGAGTTCTGATTCATGTTAGCGCCGGGCGATTTTAGCCGCTAATAGTCAAACGATTTTGACCAATTCCG
>CAJMPY010000002.1 GCA_905215385.1 uncultured bacterium
GGCCCGTCGCTCGCGAGCTTCGTGACAAGAAGTACATGAAGATCGTCTCGCTCGCTCCCGAGACCCTGTAGTTAGGGGAGATATATGTATATCAAGAAGGGCGATAAGGTCCAGGTTCTTTCTGGTAAGGATCGCGGCAAGCAGGGCGTTGTCCTGCGTGCTCTCCCCGCCGAGAACAAGGTCGTTGTCGAGGGCGTTTCGGTCGTCAAGAAGGCCGTCAAGCCCAACGCTGCCAACCAGCAGGGCGGCATTGTTTCGCAGGAGGCTCCCATCGACGCCTCCAACGTCAATCTCGTTTGCCCCGAGTGCGGTAAGGTTACCCGCGTCGGTCACGAGAAGGACGGCAAGAACAAGCTGCGCGTCTGCAAGAAGTGCGGCCACAAGTTCTAAGCTGCCCGCAACACCTAAGTTGCTAGCAAAGGCCCGGATGCCACGGCACCCGGGCCTTTTTCTATCCCTACTCATTGGGTAATCATTGGGACAGTCTTGGTCGCACGGGGAACGCCTCCAGGTGCCGGCAGATGGGGACTGTCCCTTTTTGTCGACAGTTTGGGACGGTCCTTTGATGTCTGGTGCCCCCAGAGGGGTGGAGTACCACAGCCTACTCTGTTTTTTAGGGCTTTGGTGTTTCGCCCCTTTATGCTTCACAAGGATCGTCGTATGCGCATTTATGCGCATATTCTTGCGAGATAATGCGCATAAATGCGCAAATAACTGCTAACTATGGCTAAATAATGACCGATAAGCAAATAAACACGCAGATACGAGCAAATATGCGCGCAATTGTGCGAATATAGGGCTGTTAGAAATGAAGGACTTCCGATGACGCAGGAGGCACATAATGGCAGATTCCAAACAGGCTCCGCTCGACGCCGAAGCAGCCGCTAAGGCGGCGTTTGCCTCGGTCCAGGATCAGCCGTTCCCCGACGATATTTTTACGGCTCCCGAGCTCCGCTGGGCTGTGATCGGGTGCGGTGTTATCGCCAACCAGATGGCCCAGTCTCTCGCCCTTGCCGGCCGCAAGCTTGCGGGCGTTGCCAATCGTACGCTGTCCAAGGCTCAGGCTTTTGCCGAGCAGTATGGCATCGAGAAGGTCTATGAAACGGTTGAGGATCTCTATGCCGATCCTGACATCGACGCCGTCTACATCACCACCCCGCACAACACCCATATCACCTATCTGCGCGCCGCCCTGGCGGCCGGCAAGCACGTGCTCTGCGAAAAGGCCATCACCCTCAATTCCGCTGAGCTCGACGAGGTCCGCGCCATCGCCGATGAGCACGACGTGGTCCTTATGGACGCCACCACGGTGCTTCACATGCCCTTGTATCAGGAGCTGCGCCGTCGCATGGATGCTGGTGAGTTCGGCCGCATGAATCTCGCTCAGCTCAACTTTGGCAGCTACAAGGAGTACGGCGATCTGACCAATCGCTTCTACAACCGCAACCTTGCCGGCGGCGCCATGCTCGACATTGGCGTGTATGCCCTGTCCGTCATGCGCCTCTTTATGGCAAGCCAGCCCGCTGAGGTTGTTTCGCTGGGCAACACCTGTGAGACCGGCGTCGACGTTGCGGGCGGCATTGTCTGCCGTAATGCCGAACAGCAGCTGGGCGTGGTGAGCCTCACGCTCCACTCCAAGCAGCCCAAGCGCTCGGTCATCAGCTTCGACAAGTGCTATATCGAGGTCAACGATTATCCGCGCGCCGATCACGCGACCATCGTGTGGACTGCGGACGGCCACCGCGAGGAGGTCCACGCCGGCACCGAGGCATATGCTCTGTGCTATGAGATGGCCGATCTTGAGAAGGCCGTTGCCGGCGACGACTCCAAGCGCGAGCTGCTGGATTATGCTTCTGATGTTATGGGGCTTATGACCAAGCTTCGCGCCGACTGGGGAGTCGTGTACCCCGAGGAGGAGTAAGCGATGCTTGCGGAAGATAGGCTCAACGCGATCGTGTCTATGGTGCAACAGGCTGGCTCGGTTACCGTACCGGAGCTTGCCGATACCCTGGGCGTGACAGCGTCTACCATTCGGCGCGACCTGCAGACGCTCGACCGCGCGCACCGCATCTCCAAGGTCCACGGTGGAGCGACGAGTCTTGAGCGCGCGCACGTGACGCGCGACCTGACGCTCAGCGAGCGCAGCGATCTCCATAACGACGACAAGGAGCGTATCTGCGCCCGTGCGGCGGCGCTGGTGGAGCCCGAGAGCTTTGTGTACATCGATTCGGGCTCGACGACGCTCAGACTCATCGAGCACCTTCCGCGCCTTGAGGGTGTCACCTATGTGACCGACTCCGTGCTTCATGCTCAGCATCTCGCCCTGCGCGGTATGCGCACCGTGGTGCTGGGCGGTGAGCTCAAGCCCGAGACCGAGGCGCTCGTTGGCCCCGATGCCCTAGCAACCCTGGACCGCTACAACTTCAACTGCGGTTTTTGGGGTTCTAACGGCATTGCCGCCGAGCAGGGCTTCACGGCACCCGATATCGAGGAGGCGCAGGTCAAGCGCGTCTCTATGCGCCACACGGCCAAACGTTACGTAATCTCGGACGCCAGTAAATTTGGTATGGTGGCGCCCGTCAAGTTCGCGGACTTCCGCGACGCAACGATTATTACCGCAGGCAAGGTGCCCGCCAAGTACCAGACGATGGACAACGTCATCACGGTCTAGCGATGGGGCAAGGCCAAGACCACCACAAAGGCGCCTGTCCCCATTGTGGTGGTTAGCAACGAAAACCGAGTAGTTTTCTCAACAGAAAAGCGGCAACGTCCATCCCGGGCGTTGCCGCTTTTGTTGTCTCCGGTTTGTCTAAGTCTGTAACAACCAGACCGTTAAAAGCAGGCTATATGTTACAGATTGAGATTGTTTGGGGCGACGTTGGTGGTTTGTCTAAATCTGTAACATCTGAGGTTGATTTTGCCGAGTTACTGTTACAGATTGAGATTATCCCTTGAGGGGGATTCGAATGTCTCGAACTGTAACAACTAGACGTCGAAATAGACCTTTACTGTTACAGAACGAGACAGACGGAAGGGCCCGAAACAAATCATCTTAATCTGTAACATCTGAGGCCATTTTTGCCGAGTTACTGTTACAGATTGAGATCTCTGGGGACCCGGAGAGTCTTCGAGGCAAAACCACCACAAAGGTGCCTGTCCCCATTGTGGTGGTTTTGACGTTTGCCCAGATAAAACCAGCCAAAATAAACCTGTCCCTTTTTGGCAGGTTCTAGGGCTCCCAGGGGCAGGGGGCTTCGATGTGGATGTGCTCGCCGGTTATGGGATGCGTGAAGGACACGCTGTGGGCATGGAGCATGAGGCCACAAGGACGCGGCGTGCCGTACAGGTCGTCGCCAACCAGGGGATGGTGCTCGCTCGCCAGATGCACGCGGATCTGGTGTTTGCGGCCGGTGAGCAGCTCGACATCGATATACGAACGCGCGGGCAGGCCTCGACGGCTCTTAAGGCGCTTGAGCACCTTCACGCGCGTCTGCGACGGCTTGCCGCTGGCACCGACGCGCATCTTGCGGCTGTCGTGGCGGTCGCGGGCGATGGGCTTGTCGATGAGCTTCTCGTTCCAGTCGATCTTGCCCTCGGCCAGCGCCAGATAGTGCTTTTCGAAGGCGTGGTCGATCACCATCTGGTCAAAGGCGGGCTGCGTCTGTTTGTCGAGCGAGAACAGCACCACGCCGGTGGTGTTGCGGTCCAGGCGGTTGAGCGGCTGCATGTCAGTCGCGGCAAAACCGTCGCCCATCGCCAGCAACAGATCGCTGGCGTAGTCGGTGAGCGTGCGCTCGCCGGTGCCGTCGCCGTGGACGATCATGCCGGCGGGCTTATCGATGGCCATGAGCCAGGCGTCGCAGTAGAGGACTTGAGGTTCTTCGTTCACGTGTAAACCTTTCGGTTAGCTGATTCCCACAAACATGCAGCCCGAGGTCGCCCCGCGCAGGCGGGCGGCGGGCTTACGGCCGGCCTGCGCGGCCTCGACGGCGCGACGGACGCGTGCGACGGCGCGGCCCACTTCATCCGTCTCGAGCAGCGTGCCGTCCACCATAAGACGACACACGCCGGCATCGAGCAGCTGCGGTACCTGCGGCGTGAGGTCGATGGGATAGGCGTCGTAGAGGCGCGATCGGCCATGGATATCGGTGCGCACGGGCATGACCTTGCCGTCGATGTTCTTGAGCGACAGCTTGCGGGCACGCAGGCGGCAGTTGACGCAATCGTGGATGCAGCCATTGGCCACCTGCAGGATGCAGTGCTCGCTTGTCATAACGCGCGGGCGGCCGAACACAGTGATGCCCAGGGCTGCAGGCGCGGCGGTGCCAAGCGAGACGATCTCGTCGAGCGTGATCTCGGGCGAGAGCCAAAACGCGCCGGCTCCGCGCTCGGCAAGTGCCTCCATGCAAGGCGTGTTGTGCGCGGGCAGGCAAGAGCGGACCTCCGCCGTGGCGCCAACCTGGGCGGCGAGGGCAAGCTCAGAGATGTTGCCGATAGCGACCGTGGCACCGGCATTGATCCAAGGATCGACGCGCTCGTGGTCGATGGCGCGGCAGACCTCGTCGAGTACGGGTACGATGCCCTGCTCAAGCGCATCGGCGGGGGAGAGCCCGGCCGCATCGAACGCGTCGGTGGTCATGTAGATGCGCGTTGCACCCTCCGCGCGGGCTGCCTCGGCGGCCTCGAGTGAGATGACGGTGGCGCAGATCTGCGGCTCGTCGCGGTAGTGCTCGGGCATGGGGCGCGAACATTTGTCGAGCACCGGCAACTCGAGCGTCTTCGCGCGCTCCTCATACGGTGCCAGAATGGCCTCCTCCAGCGCCTTGCAGGCGGCGGCGCGCACCTTGTGCACGGCGGAGAAGCCCATGCCGCAGCCCTCATCGAGCGCCACATCAAAACTCGCAGCCTCAAAGGGCGAGGACCCCATGCGGCCCACATGCTCAACCAGATCGGCCGCCTCAACGGCACGGGTCCTGGCGGCCTCAACGGTAAAGCCCGTGGCGGTGGCGGTGAGCGCGGGGTTGTCGCAGCAGGTGAGCGTCACGGTAAACGGCTCGCCCAGACGCGCCACGACGGCTACATCCACGGCGCGGCGGCGCAGCACGTCGCGCTTGAGCGCGGCGCCGGCAGCGTCGATGGCGCGCTGGCTGCGGATGATGCGCACGCGGCAGCCCTCGGGCATGCTGCGGGGCACGCGGCAATCGATGATGTCACCGGCGGCGGCATCATCGGTAGCGATAGTGGTTAGGAACTGATCGAACTCGTCGTCGTGGCGAAGTTCCAACAAGTCGCCCTTGCCCACGGGCTCAAACAACTCAATGCGGGCGATGGCGGCGCGGCGACGACGATCGTCGGGTTTGAGCCCGCGCACGTCGCGGTTGGCCAAGCGGCTGCCCAGTACCGTGCCCACAATCTGGCCGCGGTTGTTGGAGCGCTCGTAACTCATCATCTCGTCGCCCGAGGTGCCGTCCTGATAGGCGTGCGTAAAGTCGCGGTTGAAGCAGCGCTTGAGTTGGCGCTGGCGAGCGGCGTCCTCGTCCTTATCTACGGTGACCCCGGCCAGCATGTCATCGATCTGATGACGATACACATCGACGATGGAGTACACGTAATCGGGCGCCTTCATGCGGCCCTCGAGCTTGAGCGATGCTGCGCCGGCGTCATACAGGCGGCGAACGAGCCGCGAAGTGTTGGTGTCGCGCGGGCATAGAGCGCGCTCGCGTCCGGCAGGGGAGAGCGTGTGTCCGTTCTCGTCGATCAGCTCGTAAGGCAGGCGACAGGGCTGAGCGCACATGCCGCGGTTGGCCGAGCGGCCCGCCATGGCAAAGCTCGATAGCAGGCACAGGCCCGAGTAGCAAAAGCAGATGGCGCCATGGCTAAAGACCTCAAGGTCCACATCGGGCGCGGCATGGTGAATGGCGGCGATCTCGTCGATGGAAAGCTCGCGCGAGAGGGTCACGCGGTCAGCGCCCTGCTCGCGGCACCAGATGGTTCCACGGTCATCATGGATGTTCGCCTGGGTCGAGATGTGTGTCTCGATGCCGGGCATGGTGCGCTTGACCTCAAAGAACAGGCCCCAGTCCTGGATGATAAAGGCGTCGGCGCCCAGCGTGGAGCAGCGGTGGATGAGTTGCAGTGCATCGCCCATCTCGGACTGCTTGATGACGATGTTGATCGTGACGTAGACGCGCGAGCCGGCCAGGTGTGCAGCGCGGCAGGCCTGCTCAAAGGCCTCGTCGGTAAAGTTGGTGGCCTTGCGGCGGGCGTTGAAGCTGCCCATGCCACAGTAGATGGCATCGGCGCCGGCAGCGAGTGCGGCGGCAAAGGGCTCCGGGCCTCCGGCGGGGGCCAAGAGCTCGGGTCTGCGGTTGGTGGTTCGACTGGCGGTTGCGGTCATATCCTGCCTTTCAAAATGCTCAGATACTCAAAAGTATAGTGGCGCCGTCGCGGTGGACGATGCCCGCAGCCTAAGCAGGACAAAGTCTTCAGCAGCCCCTCAGGCAAAACTGACCCCTTTTCCTCCGTCCCTAAGGGATCACGTGATCCGAAGGGGACGGAAGAAAGGGGATCGTTTTTCACGCAGGTCGCCAGTCACGCCGTTCAGCGGCCCGTACGCGCCGTTGAGCGATAAAATATTATCGCAACCTGATAATTATCTTGCATCGGGCAAAATCATCCCCTACTATCCCAATCAAGCGCGGCGTTCAGACCGAACTGTGCCTCCCGGTGTGAACACCGCGCTCACGCTCTCTATTTGATCGTAAGGAGAAAAACATGAGCAAGACCGTCGTGTCTTCCGATAACGCACCCGCAGCCATCGGTCCGTATTCCCCCGGTATCCAGACCGGCAACATGGTGTTCCTGTCCGGCCAGCTGGGCATCGATCCCGCGACCGGCAAGCTGCCCGAGGGCGTCGAGGCCCAGGCCAAGCAGTCCCTCGCTAACGTCGAGGCCCTGCTGACTGCCGCCGGCGCCACGTTTGCCGATGTCGTCAAGACCACGGTCTACCTGGCTGACATCGCCGACTTTGCCGCCGTGAACGAGATTTATGCCTCCAAGTTCGAGGCCCCGTTCCCCGCGCGCAGCGCTTTCCAGGTTGCTGCTCTTCCGGCTGGCGGTCTGGTCGAGATCGAGGTTGTCGCCGCTCTCTAAGGCGTTGGCAACAACTAAACATGACATGCAAAAAGACCCTGCAGCGCGTGCGAGCTGCAGGGTCTTTTGTCAAGCGATGCGGCAAAATGATCCGTTTTCCGTCCCCAAGGATCAGTGGGTTAGCCCTCCTTGCGGACTTTTTGCAGGTAGCGGTAGACGCTGGGCTCCGAGATGCCCAGCGCGGTGGCGGCGCAGGCAACAGCGCCCTTGAGCATAAATACACCGTTGCCGTTGAGGTGGCGAATAACGTCCACGCGATCGGCCTGCCCAAGCGAGGCGACATCCTGCCCGCGACTTTCGAGCAACTCTGAAATACTGCGGTCGATGAGCTCCTGTGTAGACTCCGAAAGACTTTCAACCTCGATAGACGCGGACTCCGCCTGCCTTGGCACAGCGTCGAAGCAGGCCATGAGCTGCTGGGCCATGGCGTTGATGGAGCGTACCGTGGAAAGATCGGTGTTGACGCAGAGCATACCGACGATCTCGTTATCCTCGCGGATAAAGTACGTCGCTGACTCCAGCGTCTTGCCACCGGCGCCGCGCCCCTCGTAGCCCGTAATAAACGGCAGGTCGCGATACTTGGCGTCGTGCATGATCTTGAGTGCCAGGTCGGTGGCGGGACCGCCGACCTTGCGGCCGCTCACGATGCCGTTGCGAATATCGACGATGGCATGGTCGGGATCCGAGAAATCGTGCAGCACGATTTCGCTGTTCTTACCGAGTATCTGCTCCAGGAAATCGACCATCGGCAAAAAGCGGCGTACGGTCTCGTTCACGGGCAACTCCTTTGGGTGAAATCGGAGATGTTCATAACAATTTTTTCTCATGGTAACACGGTGTCTATTGACTCGCATATTCGCAGGTACATTGCGTAATACAGACGAGCGGTAGGATTTTGGCGGTAAACGGTTGACCAAAAGAAAAGTTAGATGTTGTTTTGACCAGACACTTTCCTGACCTGCGGAAATGCATTGTCTCAGCTTAAGAATAGTCTGATAACAAAAAATTATTATTGAGAATGAGAACCATCTTTAATACGATATGCAACGAAGGCACAACCTCAACCCCGCACTGCGTCACAATAGAGCGTCAGATGCGAAAACAACTACTTCGAGGATTGGTGGTCATATGGCCCAGGAGACGGTTACGAACGGCACTGAAGCCCTGTTCACTCGCGAAGGCATGCCGCCCGTTAAGGAAATGATCCCGTGTGCCCTTCAGCACGTGCTGGCATCGTTTGCCGGCATCATTACCCCGGCGGTCATCATGGCCGGCGTCTACGGCTTTAATAGCCAGCAGAGCACCGACATCATTCAGGTTGCGCTCATTCTTTCGGCAATCGACACGGCCCTTCAGGCCTTCGCTCCCTTCCGTCGCATCGGCGGCGGCCTGCCCATCGTCATGGGCGTTTCGTTCGCGTTCCTGCCGGCCCTGCAGGCCATGGGTGCCTCGGGCTTTAGCTTTGGTGCACTGCTGGGCGGCGAGATCGTCGGCGGTGCCGTCGCGGTCCTCTTTGGTCTGGCCTACAGCAAGATTAAGTGGCTGTTCCCGCCCGTCGTGACCGGTACGGTCATCTTCTCCATTGGCGTTTCGCTGTATCCCACGGCCGTCAAGTATATGGCCGGTGGTATGGGTACGCCGCTGTGGGGCACCCCGCAGGCCTGGTGCGTCGCTCTTATTACCTTCGCCGTGGTCTTTGCGCTCGCCAACTTTGGCAAGGGCACGCTCAAGCTGGGCTCCGTGTTCTTTGGCATGATCGTTGGCATGATCGTTTCGATCCCCTTTGGCATGATCGACTTCTCCAGCGTCGCCACCGCTCAGGTCTTCGCCCTTCCCAAGCTCATGCCCTACGCGCTCGAGTTTGATCCCGAGGTCTGCATTACCCTCGCCGTCGTGTTCCCCATGGTTGCCATCCAGGTTATCGGTGACGTCTCCGCCGCCTGCCTGGGCTCCATCGACCGTATGCCCACCGAGCGCGAGCTCTCCGGCGCTATCGTGTCCCAGGGCCTCACTTCTATGGTCGGCGGCCTGCTGGGCGGTCTTCCCACCAGCGCCCTTGGCCAGAACGTGGGCATCATCTGCTCCAACAAGGTCGTCAACAAGTGGGTCTTTGTGATCATTGCGGCCGTCTTTGCCATCGCCGGTCTGTTCCCGCAGCTCTCTGCCGTCCTTTCCGCTATCCCGCAGCCCGTCATCGGCGGCGCGACCGTCGGCGTCTTTGGCACCATCACCATGAACGGCGTGCGCATGTTCACCCGCGAGGGCCTCACGCAGCGCACTACCACCATCGTCGGTACCTCTGTTGTCTTTGGCCTGGGTATCTGGATGGCCAGCGGTTGCCTTGCCGGCGAGGGTATGCCCGCCTGGGTGTCCACCGTCATCGGCTCCAATGCCGTAACCCCCACCGCCATCATGGCCATTGTCCTTAACCTGATCCTTCCACAGACGCCGGTCGTGGCTCAGCACATCGATGCTGCCAAGGACGCTGCCGTGGATCTGGTCTTGCCCGAGAGCAAGAAGTAACCAATTCGGTGCTATTCGTCGGCGGGCGCATCGCCTCGTCCGCCGACGTCATGCGGCGCCAAGCCGCACTTCAAAGGGTTTGTCCCTTTGGTGAAGCGTTGACGGGAGAGGGCCCGTTTCCGGTGTAGGCCGGCGCTTCGCACTCCGCCATGTCAGAGGTGTCAAACCCCGCCCCTGATGTTGAAGGGAGCATCCATGCTTCTGGTCGCTAACGGTTCTGTCTTTACCCGCAATGCTCAGACCCCGTTCATTCCAAACGGTGCGGTCGCCATTGACGGAGATACGATCGTCGAAGTGGGCCCCGAGTGCGAGCTCAAGGCCAAGTACCCGGATGCCGAGTACGTCGACGCCCAGGGCAACCTCATCATGCCCGGACTCATCAACTGCCACACCCACATCTACTCGGGTTTGGCCCGCGGCCTTGCCATTAAGGGCTGTAACCCTACCAACTTCCTGGAGAATCTTGAGCAGCAGTGGTGGAAGATCGATGACAACCTGACGCTCGACGGCACCAAGGCCAGCGCCTATGCCACGATTCTTGACTCCATCCGCGATGGCGTCACCACGATCTTCGATCACCATGCGAGCTTCTGCGAGATTCCGGGCAGCCTCTTTACCATTAAGGACGCCGCGCAGGAGCTGGGCATGCGTTCGTGCCTGTGCTACGAGGTCTCCGATCGACGCGGCCAGGAAAAATGTGACCAGGCCATTGCCGAGAACGCCGAGTTTGCCCAGTGGGCCGCCAAGGAGCGTCGCGATAACGACAACCACATGATCGCCGCCATGTTTGGCGGTCACGCCACCTTTACGCTGTCGGACGAGACCATGGATAAGATGGCCGAGGCCAACAACGGCCTGACCGGCTTCCATATCCATGTGTGCGAGGGCATGAATGACGTGTGGGACTCCCGTCTCAACCGCGGTGGCATCAGCCCCGTCGAGCGCCTGCTGCAGCACAACCTGCTGGGTCCCGACACCATGCTCGGCCACTGCATCCACGTGACGCCTGCCGAGATGGATATCGTCAAGGAGTCCGGCACCTGGCTCGTCAACAACCCCGAATCCAATATGGGCAACGCCGTGGGCTGTGCCCCCGTGCTCGAGTTCTTCCGCCGCGGCATCCCCGTGTGCATGGGCACCGACGCCTACACCCACGATATGCTCGAGAGCCTCAAGGTCTTCCTGATCATTCAGCGCCACAACGCCGCCATGCCCAACGTGGGCTGGTGTGAGGCCATGACGATGCTGTTCGAGAACAACGCCAAGATGGCGAGCAAGTACTTCGATCGCAAGCTCGGTGTGCTCGAGGCCGGCGCTGCCGCCGACGTTATCGTTATGGACTACAAGCCCTTTACGCCGCTGAGCGAGGAGAACATCGACGGCCACATGCTCTTTGGCATGATGGGCAAAAACTGCCGCACCACCATTATCAACGGCCGCGTCCTGTACAAGGATCGCGAGTTCGTTGGCATTGATGAGGACAAGATCAACGCGTGGACCATGGCCGAGTCCAAGAAGCTCTGGAGCACGCTCAACGATCGCACCTACTAATTACAAGTAGATTCACGCGCGTCGGATGTTTCGCCGCCTCCGGCGCGCGCATAGGCGGCCTCCGCGGGGTCGCCGGCGCTGTGCTAGCGCTACACCGTATTTGCGCCCGCCGCGCGGTCTCGCCGGGCGTTACAGAGAGGAGCTCATTATGAGCGACATCATGAGGCCGATCCCGTTTTCGCAGCTGATGAACTGGATCATCGAGGAGCACAAGACCCAGGACGCCATCTTTGGCGTGCGTAAGATGGTCACGACTAACCAGGAGGGCGCGCTTCCCATTTTTGACGAGCGCATCGAGACTCCTTTTGGCCCGGCGGCCGGTCCCAACACGCAGCTTGCCCAGAACATCGTGGCCTCCTATGTGGCCGGTTCCCGCTTCTTTGAGCTCAAGACCGTTCAGGTTATGGACGGCGAAGAGCTCTCCAAGTGTGTGAACAAGCCCTGCATCGTGGCTCAGGACGAGTGCTACAACTGCGAATGGTCGACCGAGCTCGAGGTTCCGCAGGCCTTTGCCGAATACGTGAAGGCATGGTTCGCCTGCCATCTGATCGCTCGCGAGTACGGCCTGGGAAGCCCGGACGGCTTTGTCTTCAACATGTCCGTGGGCTATGACCTGGAGGGTATCAAGAGCCCCAAGGTCGACGCCTACATCGAGGGCATGAAGGACGCCAGCGGCTCCGAGGTTTGGAACGAGTGCCGCACGTGGGCGCTCGCTAACCTGGACAAGTTTGAGCATGTCGATGCCGCGTTTATCGAGTCCATCCCGGCGCGCGTCTCCAACTCCATCACCGAGTCCACCCTGCATGGCTGCCCGCCGGCGGAGATCGAGCGCATCGCGACCTATTTGATCACCGAGAAGGGCCTCAACACCTACATCAAGTGCAACCCCACGCTGCTGGGCTATGAGTTTGCCCGTCAGCGTCTGAACGAGCTGGGCTTTGACTACATCGTCTTCGACGATACGCACTTCCGCGAGGACCTGCAGTGGGCCGACGCCGTGCCCATGTTCGAGCGCCTGATTGCCCTGTGCGCCGAGCGCGGCCTGGAGTTTGGCGTCAAGCTGACCAACACGTTCCCCGTCGACGTGACGAGGAACGAGCTGCCCTCCACCGAGATGTACATGTCGGGCCGTTCGCTGTTCTCGCTGACCATCGAGGCCGCCCGTCGCATTACCGAGCAGTTCGATGGCAAGCTGCGCATCAGCTACTCCGGCGGTGCCACGGTCTACAACATCCGCGCCCTGTACGATGCCGGCATTTGGCCCGTCACCCTGGCGACCGACGTGCTCAAGCCCGGTGGCTACGAGCGCTTTAGCCAGATGGCCGGCGAGTTTACCGATCTGGACGGCAAGCCGTTCGCGGGCGTCTCTCTCGAGGCCGTGACTGCGATTCAGACCGACTCGCTCACCAACCCGCTCTACAAGAAGCCGCTGCGCCCGCTGCCCGACCGCAAGGTTGCCGGCAAGAGCCCGCTTTCCGACTGCTTTACCACGCCGTGCCGCACGAGCTGCCCCATCCAGCAGGATATTCCCGCCTATCTGGCGGCTGTTGACGAGGGCCGCTACGAGGACGCGTTCAACATTATCATCGAGCGCAACGCCCTGCCGTTCATTACCGGTACCATCTGCCCGCATCCCTGCGGGCGCGCCTGCGAGCGTGCGTTCTACGAGCCCGAGGGCGCCCAGATTCGCGCCAGCAAGCTCAAGGCCGCCCGCGAGGCCATGACGGCCGTGCTGCCCAAGCTGCGCGCCCAAGCCATTGCCAACGACGGTGAGCGCAACGTTGCCGTTATCGGCGGCGGTCCGGCCGGCCTGGCGACGGCGTTCTTCCTGACGCGCGCCGGCGTGCCCGTCACCATCTTCGAGGCCCGCGATTCGCTCGGCGGCGTGGTCCGTCACGTGATTCCCGAGTTCCGTATCGCAAGCGACGATATCTCCCACGATGCCGAGCTCTGCCTGGCCTTTGGCGCTAAGGTGCAGCTCAACGCCCGCGTGGAGTCCATCGATGAGCTCAAGGCCCAGGGCTTTACCGACGTGGTCGTGGCCACCGGTGCCTGGATGCCCGGCTCTGCAGGGCTGGGCGAGGGCGCCGAGCTCGATGTGCTGGAGTTCCTCGAGGCCGCCAAGAAGGGCGAGAAGCTCGAGCTGGGCGAGGATGTCGTGGTCATCGGCGCTGGCAACACCGCCATGGACGCGGCCCGCGTTGCCAAGCGCCTGGCTGGCGTGAAGAACGTGCGCCTGGTCTACCGCCGCACCAAGAAGCAGATGCCCGCCGACGAGGAAGAGCTCGATCTTGCTCTTGCCGACGGCGTTGAGTTCTGCGAGCTGCTGGCGCCCAAGGCACTCAACGGCGCCGTGCTGACCTGTGACGTTATGGAGCTTGGCGAGCCGGATGCAAGCGGCCGTCGCAGCCCCGTCGCCACGGGCGAGACCGTCGAGCTTCCCGCCACCACAGTGATCTGCGCCGTGGGCGAGGGCATCGATGCCAGCCTGTACGATGCCGCGGGCGTCGAGCACGACCGTCGCGGCCGCCTTGCCGCCACCTCCACCGGCGTCGAGGGCGTCTGGGCTGCGGGCGACTGCCGCCGCGGTCCGGCCACCGTGGTCGAGGCTATCGCCGACGCCGCCGAGGTTGCCCGTGCCATCGCCGGCGTGGACTTTAACAAGTACGCCGACTGCAACGAGCGGGCTGGCCGCGAGGACACCTGCTACGAGCGCAAGGGGTCGCTGTGCCGCGACAAGCGCAACTGCACCAAGACTCGCTGCCTGGGCTGCGGCTCGGTGTGCGAGGTCTGCTGCGACGTGTGCCCCAACCGCGCCAACGTGGCAATTAAGGTGCCGGGCCTGGCCAAGCATCAGGTCGTCCATGTCGACGGCATGTGCAACGAGTGCGGCAACTGCGCCGTGTTCTGCCCCTACCAGGAGGGTCGTCCCTACAAGGACAAGCTCACCCTGTTCTGGAGCGAGCAGGACATGGAGAACTCCGAGAACGAGGGCTTCCTGGCCGTGGACGAGGATCACTTTAAGGTCCGCGTTGCCGGCACGGTCCGTACCGTCTCGGTCGATGCCGTCAACACCGGTCTTCCCGAGGCCGTCCGCCTGACCATCAGGGCTGTGCGCGACAACTATTCGTACCTTCTTAAGAAATAGGCGAGTCTCTTATGGCCAAATCCATTCAACATAACGTGGCCTACGTTGCCTGCGGAAGCGGCTGTGCTTCCGCAGGCGGCGACGCCCGCTGCAGCGAAGGCTGCATTGGCTGTGGCGCCTGCGTCACGGCCTGCCCCCACGGCGCTATTGCGCTGGCCGATGGCATCGCCCGCGTGGATCGCTCAAAGTGCACGGGCTGCGGCCTGTGCGGCATGGCGTGCCCGCAGCGCGTGATCGCCTTCGTTCCCGGCTACCAGAACATTCTGGTGCGCTGCAACAACACCGATAAGGGCGCCATTGCGCGCAAGATCTGCGGCACGAGCTGCATCGGTTGCGGCATGTGCGCCAAAAAGTGCCCTGCCGGCGCTATCCGCATCGAGGACAACTGCGCCCATATCGATGGCGCGGATTGCCTGTCGTGCGGCATGTGCGCTGTCGTCTGCCCGCATGGCGCCATCCACGACCGCACCGGCATCGCCGCCGGCGTGTAGAAGGGAATCACCATGGCACAGGAATTCACTTTTACCGTCAACGGCGTCGAGCGCACAACGACCCAAAATAAACCGCTGCTGCGCTACCTGCGCGACGACCTGCACATCCACTCCGCCAAGGACGGCTGCTCCGAGGGTGCCTGTGGCACCTGCACCATCCACGTGGACGGTGCGGCCGTCAAGGCGTGCGTGCTGACCACCGCCCTTGCCGCCGGCCGCAACATCGTGACCGTCGAGGGCCTGCCCGAGGACGTGCGCGAGGCCTTTGTGTACGCCTTTGGCGCCGTGGGCGCCGTGCAGTGCGGTTTTTGCATCCCCGGCATGGTCATGGCAGGTGCAGCGCTCATCGCCGAGGACCCCGAGCCCACCGAGGAGCAGATCAAGTACGCCATTCGCGGCAATGTCTGCCGTTGCACCGGCTACAAGAAGATCATCGAGGGCATCGCACTCGCCGCTGCGGTGCTCCGCGGCGAAAAGCAGATCGACGAGGACTTGGAGCGCGGCGATGACTACGGCGTGGGCAAGCACGCCTTCCGTATCGACGTGCGCAAGAAGGTGCTCGGCGAGGGCAAGTATCCCGACGACATCGACGAGCTCGATCAGCCGGGCCTGACCTATGCCAGCGCCGTGCGCTCCAAGTATCCGCGCGCCCGTGTGCTCTCCATCGATACCTCCAAAGCCGAGGCCCTGCCCGGCGTGGTGGGCATCCTGCGCGCCGAGGACGTGCCGGTTAACCAGGTCGGCCACCTTATCCAGGACTGGGACGTCATGATTGCGGCGGGCGATATCACCCGCTGCGTGGGTGACGCCATTGTGCTGGTGGTCGCCGAGGACGAGGCGACGCTCGAGAAGGCCAAGAAGCTCGTAAAGATTGATTATGAGCCGCTGGAGCCCGTGCGTAACATTGTCGAGGCCAGGGCTGCCGACGCCCCGCGCCTGCACGACAGCTTCTTTGCCTTTGGCAACACGGTGGAGCTCAAGGACAACGTGTGCCAGAGCCGCCATGTGACGCGCGGCGACGCCGCCAAGGCGCTGGCGGAGAGCGCGTTCACCGTGACGCAGCGCTTTACCACGCCCTTTACCGAGCATGCCTTCTTGGAGCCCGAGTGCGCCGTCGCCTTCCCGTACAAGAACGGCGTCAAGGTGCAGTCGACCGACCAGGGCGCCTACGATACGCGCAAAGAGTGCGCCCACATGTTTGGCTGGGATAACGAGCCCGAGCGCGTGGTCGTCGAGACCATGCTCGTAGGCGGCGGCTTTGGCGGCAAGGAGGACGTGTCCATCCAGCACCTGGCCGCGCTCGCCGCCTATAAGTTCCAGCGTCCTGTGAAGTGTAAGCTCACGCGTGCCGAGTCGCTCGCGTTCCATCCCAAGCGCCACGCCATGGACGGCACCTTTACGTTGGGTTGCGACGCCGAGGGCAACTTTACCGGTCTGGATTGCGAGATCAATTTTGACACCGGCGCCTACGCGTCGCTGTGCGGCCCGGTGCTCGAGCGCGCCTGCACGCATGCCGTCGGCCCCTACAAGTACCAGAACACCGACATTCGCGGCTTTGGCTACTACACCAACAACCCGCCCGCCGGTGCGTACCGCGGCTTTGGCGTTTGCCAGTCCGAGTTTGCGCTCGAGAGCCTGATCGACTTGCTGGCAGAGAAGGTCGGCCTGGATCCGTGGGAGATCCGCTACCGTAACGCCATCGAGCCGGGCGAGGTTTTGCCCAACGGCCAGATTGCCGATTGCTCCACGGCGCTGAAGGAGACGCTGCTCGAGGTCAAGGATGCCTACTACGCGCATCCCGGACACGCCGGTATCGCCTGCGCCATGAAGAACGCCGGCGTGGGCGTGGGCCTGCCCGATGCCGGTCGCTGCAAGATTCGCGTCGAGAACGGCGTGGCCGTGGTCTATGCTGCCACGTCCGACATCGGCCAGGGCTGCAACACCGTCTTTTTGCAAGACGTTGCCGAGGCATGCGGCCTGCCGCTTCGCTGCATCGCTAACGGCGAGTGCTCCACCGAGAACGCTCCCGACTCCGGCACCACGTCTGGCTCGCGTCAGACGGTCGTGACCGGCGAGGCCGTGCGCGGTGCCGCCTTCCTGCTGCGCGATGCCATGGTTGGCATCGAGGCCGGCAAGCCCGCACCCGATACTCCCGTGAGCGCGCATGGCGACGGCGTCAAGATCGAGTACGACGACGGTCGCGCCTATCAGCTGCACGCGCAGGAGCTCGTCGCCGGCCAGGGCATGCATCCTCAGGATCCCGCGGCCGCCATCAAGGCGCTCGAGGGATGCGAGTTTGGCTACGTGTACCTGGAGCCGACCGATAAACTGGGCGCCGACGTCCCCAACCCCAAGAGCCATATCTGCTACGGCTTTGCCACGCATGTGGTCATTCTGGATGATGACGGTCGCGTGAGCGAGATCTATGCTGCGCACGATTCCGGCAAGGTGGTCAACCCCATCTCCATCCAGGGTCAGATCGAAGGCGGCGTGCTCATGGGTATGGGCTATGCGCTTACCGAGGATTGGCCGCTCAAGGACTGCGTACCCCAGGCAAGGTACGGCACGCTCGGGCTGTTCCGTGCGCCCGAGATTCCGGATATCCACGCCATCTACGTGGAGAAGGACGAGCTGTTGCCCGTGGCATACGGCGGCAAGGGCATCGGTGAGATCGCCACGATCCCCACGGCGCCCGCCGTGCAGAATGCCTACCGCGCGTTTGACGGCAAACTGCGTCCGGATTTGCCCATGGTGGATACGCCGTACAGCCGCGCCCGTCACCGCGGGTAGGGTAAGGCGCGGACGGCCATTACTGACGAGTTGTTCGCGCTCAGCATCAACTGCATATGCTGCATCTTGGCCCCAGCTCCATCGCGCGCCGGGGCCTTTTGTTTGGAGCGGAAACTGCGTCCCGGAATTGGCGCTCAGAATGGGATGCAGTTTCTGGATCGGCTCTCAGGCGGAAACTGCGACCCGGAATCGATGCTCAGAATGGGATGCGCTTTCCGGTAGAGCCTCTGGCGGAAAGCGTGTCCCGGAATTCGGCTCCAGAGTGGGACGCGCTTTCCGGTTGGAGCTTCAAACGGAAAGTGCGTCCCGGAATCCGCGCCTGGAATGGGACACACTTTCCGGAACAGCCCTCAACCGGAAACTGCGTCCCAGAATTTTGCTTCAGAGTGGGATGCCGTTTCCGGCTGAACCCTCTGGCGGAAAGTTCATCCCAGAATTGACGCTCGGAGTGGGACACGGTTTCCGGATCGGCCCTCAGCGGAAAATGTATCCCAGTTTGAGCGTCTATTCCGGGATGTAATTTCCGCTGGGCGTTCAACCGGAAAGCGTGTCCCGTTCTAGGCCTTGATTCCGGGATACGCTTTCCGCTAGGCATGCCATCTGGAAAGCGCGTCCCGTTTTGAGCACTCAGTCTGGGACATGGTTTCCGCGGGTGCTGCCAACCGGAAAGCGTGTCCCGGTTTGGTAGGCAGGCGGGCATAAGCTCGGTAGCCCCTACAGCTCAATATCGTTGAGCCATGTCGGCAGCGCGGTCTGCCGGATGCCTGCCGTCTGCAGCTTTTTCGCGAACATGCCTGCCGAACGGACTTCGTTCATGGTAAAGCGCAGCAAGGGATGACCGTAAAGCGATAGATGCGCCTCACGCTGTCGTTCGGCAACGAGCGCCTCGGCGGTGGTGCGTCCGGCCAGCATGGTCTGGTCGGTATATTTGATGAGCCCATCGAGTTCGCCCAGCGTGAGCTCCCTGGCTTGACGCTCCCAGGCAAAATCCGTTCGCATGCTTTCGGTCGAATCGAAGGGATCCGTCAGCTCGTATTGAAGTTGGTCGGGTGCAAAGCCGGTCTCGATCATGACGGCTCGGGCGACCGATTCCCCGCCGCTCTCGGCGCGGGCGTCGGCATATCGAAGCGTTGTGAGGGCGGTGCGAATCGCGCGACCATTGCGGGCAGTCGCTCGTTGCTCAACGGCCTCCATCAGCTGTTCCGGCGCAAGGCCGAGCTTTGAGATCGCCGAATCGGCAATGGGCATGCCGTCGGCAAAACCGGTCTGCAACAGACAATCCGTCACCGTTTGAATGGGCGGCGTTACCGATATGCCGGACAGGCGGATTGCTCCGACCGGCTCGATCTGATGCCGCTGAATATGCGCGCCCGGGCGAGCCGACGGCTTGGTGGCGCTGCAGACATGCACGACATTCAGGTGTCGCCACGAGACCTCGAGCCCCAGCAGACAGGCGGCCGAAAACGAGCAGAACGTCCAATCGGGGTGGATGATCGCAAGGGCGCGGAGGATTTCGCAATGGCGTTGCGCTCGGTTGAGTTCATTCCAGCGCGTTTTTCGCGCAAACAACCCCGGCATGGGCGAGACAACCGTGCCGCCGGTGCGCCGAAGGAGCGCTTTTCGGATCGCCGAGCTCGGGGGAATCAGACAGCGCCCCTCTTGTTCGGCTTGAGTGAGCAGTTGGTCGATGAGCTGGTCATTGCAATGGGTCATGAGCTACCGCCTCCTTTTGGGTAGCAAAAACGTATCAGCTGGAACTTGCCGCTCAGCTGACCAAAAGCTGACCAAAATCTAACCATGCAGGTAGATGACCTGCTTTTGGCGACATATTTCTTGTTTGAATCGGTGGGCGGTAATCGGCGACCGTGAACGGTAGCTAGACATGAAACCTTGGTAAGTTTAGGGACGTGTACTTTTTTGAAAAAGAGCATTCTATCTGCTGTTTTGTGTTTCTGGATCGCATGTTTGAAGGCATGTGATAAGGGCGGCGGACTGTCGCCTTGTATCTGCGGAAACTGTGACCAGGAATTGCCACTCGGAATGGGACGTGCTTTTCGGATCGCCCTTCAAGCGGAAACTACATCCCAGATTTTGGCTCCAAACCGGGATGCGCTTTCCCGGCGGAGTCTCTGGCGGAAATTGCACCCCGGAATGAGCGCTCAGAGTGGGACATGCTTTCCTAACGAGGCCGCATGCGGAAACTACGTCCCGGATTCGATGCTCAGGACGGGATGCCGTTTCCGATAGAGGCATGGGGTGGAAAGCCTCCCAGTTCTAATGTTCAAGAAATGGGAGGCAGCTCATCGCGAGCCGGGGCCTTTTGTTTGGAGCGGAGGCAGCATCCCGGAATTCGGGCAATCCGGTGGTCAGGGGTTGAGCGAGCGTCGCGCTAAGGATGTCAAGCGTAAAACCTTCAATGAAAACAGCGTAAAAACTACATCTGTAACGGCGTAAAAACTACATTGAAAGTAGCGTAAAATCAGTATTGAGAATGGCGTAATTTCGCATATCGCGTGATAGAGAGGGACGGCCGTCTATGGATGCACCAAAGAGATTGACCCAAAAGGGATATAGGCCCCGGCTCATAGAGGAGCGCCTCGACACCCTTATGCGGGCGTTTGGCTGTGTGGAGATCAACGGCCCCAAATGGTGCGGCAAGACCTGGACGGCGCTCTCTCGCTCGGCGAGCGTCTCCAGGCTCGATGAGCCTGCGCAGCGCGCGGCGGCAGAGGTCGACCCAAGCCTGGCGCTCATCGGCGATGCGCCACACCTGGTCGATGAATGGCAGGAGGTGCCCGAGGTTTGGGATGCCGCCCGGCGCTTCGTGGACGCGAGCGGCAACGAACGCGGGACACTTTTGCTCACGGGATCGACCGCGCTCAAAAGCGAGGAGCGCAGCCATGTTCGTCATTCCGGCACGGGTAGGATCGCCCGTCTGTCAATGCGCCCCATGGCCCTGTGTGAGTCGGGCGACGGCGAGCCGCTCGTGTCACTGGCAAGCCTCTTTAAGGGCGAGGGTTTTGCCCCTCAGCGTTGCGAGAGCACGGTGGATGACGTCGCACGCTGGTGCTGCAGGGGCGGTTGGCCTGCAAACCTTGGGCTTTCGGAAGAGCTTGCGCGAGAGACGGCAAGCCAGTACGTGCACTCGGTGCTCGACGTCAACGTGCTGGATGAGGGCATGTCGCCCGAGCTTGCACACGGCCTTTTGCGAGCTCTTGCCATGAACGAGAGCCAGGCTGTCACGTACAAGACGCTCGTAAAGGACGCCTCGTACGGTGAGGCGGGCCCCGACGAGAGGACCATCGCTGCGTACTTGGACCTCTTCAACAGGCTCAAGCTGACCGAGGACCTGTGCGGATGGGAGCCGCCCATGCGCTCGAAGGCCCGCGTTCGCGTGCGCCCCAAGCGCTACTTCTGTGACCCGTCACTTGCGGCGGCGTTGCTGGGGGCTACCCCCGAGCGGCTGCTTGGCGATATGCAAACGCTGGGGATGCTCTTTGAGAACCTTGTTCTGCGCGACGTGCGCGTGTTCCTTTCCACCTACGGCGGTGTTGACAACAGTGTCCATTATTTCCGAGATGAGAAGGGCCTTGAGGTTGATCTGATCGTTGAGCACGACGGGCGCTGGGGAGCCATCGAGGTCAAGCTGAGTGATGCGAAGGCAGACGATGGAGCGAGAAATCTCAAGGCGCTGGAGAGGAAAGTGCTCTCCAATCCTGCCGCCCAGAATGCCGCGCCGGCGTTTTTGGCGGTCATGGTTGGAAAGGGGAGCATTGCCTACACACGCGACGACGGCGTGGCGGTGATCCCCATGGCGGCACTTGGGGCGTAGTGGTCTTGCGGGGCGTGCCGTGCTTCCTTTACCGAAAATCCATTTGGTAAACCAGATACTCGCGGATAGAATAAAGTCGACGGCAGCCCAAGTTCTGGAGAGCTGGGCAGCGCCGTTGCTTGGTCAAGAGGTCAGTGCCTTAATGGCAGCGACTTGTTATGCTTCGAATGCTGCTTGAGTGCCTCGGAAAGTTCGATAAGCGCCGTGAAGAGCGAGACCAAAGCAACCAAGAGCTCTACGAGCTCTGATGGGCCCGGGATGACCTCTGATTCAAGTCGCCGGGCCTCAATCTTTTTTATGCATTTGAATAGAGCGGGCGGCACTCTTGGGGCCGTCTGTGTGGCGAGTGCCTGGCGCATGGCATTGCGTCTCGCTTTCATGTCCGCACGGGCACCTATCCTTACGGCAATATAGCCGCCTATGTAGCAAGCGGCAGTTGACGGAGAAAGGCCCTAACCGTGTCAGCTGAAAAGACGCCGTGTATCTCGGCTATCGATACGACGAACTTTGCGCGCCAGATTGTGCTGGACTTTGAGTTTGCGCCGGTGCCAAAACAGCGCCAGCGCCATGGGCTGCGCAATGAGATTATTGAGGTCGGCGCCGTCAAGCTCGATTACCACGGCAACGTTATGGGCGAGTTCTCGCAGTTTGTGCAGACGGAATTTACCGAAGGCGTTGCGTTTCCCGTCCGCGAGCTTACGGGGATATCGGCCGTGGACACCGCGATGGCCGATCCGCTCTATGTGGTGATCAAAAGGCTCAGCGATTGGATCGGTCGCTACTCCGCCCAAGTGGTCTGTTGGAGCGGGACGGACCGTCGACAGCTTTTGACCGAGTGCCAGGCAAAGCACATTGATCTTTCCGCATTTCCTACGGACTGGGCCGACCTGCAGGCGTTTTACACCTCGATCATGGACGTGGGCAGCCACGGGTGCGTCTCTTTGAGTGACGCGGCGACGTGGTTTGGCATCGAGTTCGACGAGTCGACGGGCCACGCCCACAGCGCCCTTGCCGATGCGCGCGTGACCGCCAAGCTGCTCAAGCAGATGATGGACGGGAACTACCGTGTGAGTCCGCACGCCCAGGAGATCCGCCAACGATGGGGGATGGGCGAGCGAGCCCAGACGCGTCTTTCCAGCAAGTGCCCCGAGCTGGGAGACCTGCTGCTGAAGCTGAAAGCGGAGGGGAGGTAGACCTTTTGAGAACGCCATTCGGTTTGGCATGGCGGGATTGTAAGCGCGACTTCGCCCTGCTGTTTGAATCGAAGCGTCAACCAGTATGACGAGCTGTCTGGTCTGTCTGCCTACACCCCTGCAATCCCGCGCGCGGCACTCAGCAGCTCATACTCCCTTTGGCTCCGCTGGCGCAGCTCGGCCGCGCGCACGGCGTCGCGGCACAGGTCCAGGAATACCTCGGCGCCCTCGCAGAAGCACTCGCGTGCAAAGGCGCCAGATCCGTCCGCAACGCACTTGCCGTCTGCAAACAGCTCCCAGATAGACGGCTCACGCGAGTCATCTCCGAGCAACTTGATCTGCAACACATGTGGATTGCCAGCGGTGCAGAGCTCTTCCTCGAGCTTCTGTACTGTAAAGCGCATCTGGTGGGAGAGGCTGCTCTTGACCATGGCCGAGGCGTAGCCATTTGGCTTATCCAGAAGATGCATGTGATTCGGTTTGACGACCAGGTTGTGGAAGTTGCGCTCGCTGCGCACAGAGAAATTGTCCATACGGACTCCTTTCATCGATGTTGGCAGGGCCACCGTGCCTCTTGGCCGGTTGGCGTCGGGATCGTGGAGCCAACTCTCTACCCCGACTCTGGATAAAACGCGCCCGCTCCTTGCGGGCACGATGGAGTCTATCAGCACGCGCGGACAGAAATCAAGCGCCGCCTGCGAAATGATGTGCAGACGGCGCTTGATTACACGGCAATTATCCGGAAAAGTGTCGAAATCAGCCGTATGAAAGTACGGAAAAGTGTCGAAATCGCCACCTCAAAAGTACGGAAAAGTGTCGAATCCGACGGTCTAAACATCCGGAAAAGTGTAACCGGATGACAAAACAGCACGTAGAAGCTGGTGCTATATACGGACGCTTCAGCCGCTCCCAACCCTTGCTACTCGTCGTCTCCGTCGTTGGGGTCGCCCTTGAGGGTGTTGATGTCCAGGTACTGGTTGTCGTCCTCTGCTTTCTGCGTTTCCGATTCAGACGCAGTGGGGCCGCGGAACAGCTGGAATCCCTCAAACGCAATCACGCCGAGCAGAGCGATGATGATGGCGATAAAGACAACCTTTGCCGCATGCGAAAACTCCGAAAAGCGCGGCGGTTCTTCTTCGGTGTGGTAATCGGCGGCGCGCTTATCGTCGGTGCCGTGGGTATACGACGATGCCGAGGCTGCCTTTACGCTCGCTTGGTTGTAATCGGGGGCGGGCGTGGCAGCAAACGGGTCACGAGAATAGCCGCGCGACGCTTGGCCGTAATCCTCGGTTTCGATGCGGCTGGCGCGAGGCTGTTCGCTCGGGCGGTTGGCGTATGCTGCGGTGTTGTCGTATGCGGAGTCGCGTTCCTCGGCAGCCGCAAACAGGGGGTTTACCGGAATGTTGAGCGCCGGCATGCCGCCCGAGGTCTCGTCCAAATCTGCCGCCGCCCAGGAATCAAAGGCAAACTGGCGGTTGGAAAGATCATCCAGATCCATGACAGGCGGCTCGAGCTCGGGCTCGGGAGCCGTGTATGCCGGCTGCTGCGGGGCAGCGTAGCGAATTGTGCTGTCTGCCGTGGGGCGCTGTGCCGCTGCAGCGAGAAATGCCGCCGTCTCGGACGGGTCGCTTGCGGGGCGGGGAGCGGGTGTGGGCGCCGAAATGGGTGCGGGCGTAGACGCGGGCGTCGAAACAGGCGGCTGCGCAGGAGTCGGCGCAGATGCGGGCTTAGGCGCAAGTGCGGGATTGGGGCTTGACGGGCGAGCCCCGCCGCCCATGAGTTCGTCGGCGGTCCACGGGCGATCATCCATCACGTCGTCAAGGCTCAGCGAAAACAGGTCGTCTTCACCCTCATCGAACATGCGGTGCACATGTCCACCAATTGCCGGAATCAATCCGCGACCGGTGCATGATGCCTTGCTCAACGCCATTCTGTTCCATCCTTTCGAAATACTAATGACATCGATTATATGGAACTTCCCAAGCGGCTCGGTCTTGGATTCGTGCTTTCCAGAACTCGCGCCCAAAAGGGGAGGGCAATCCAGGCGAGTGCCTACTTGTCGCCGGCCGCCGCCTTGGCCTCATTGAGGTAGCTATAGAAGCTGTATTTGGAGATGCCAAAGAACTCGCAGGCGCGCTCGCTCGACTTGGAAATGAGGAAGGCGCCGCGACGGTCGAGGTAGCCAATGGCGCGAATGCGCTCATCTTTGGTCATGAGCGCCGCGGGCTTGCCCACAAACTGCTCGCACTCGTGCAGCAGGTCCTCGAGCAAGTCGCCGATGTTCTTGGTAATGGGCTCGGGCTCGGTGTAGCCCGTGCCGCCGGTGCCGGTAAAGGCGTCGAGCGAACGCTCAAAAGCCTTCATAAGCGTAATGTCAAAGTTGATGCCCAAAATGCCGACGGGCTTGCCTTCGTCGTTGCGGATAAAGATGGTCGAGGACTTGAGCAGCTTGCCATCGGTGGTTTTAGTGAGGTACGGCTCGCGGTCGTGTACGTCGGTGGCGCCCTCGTGCATGGACTCAAACACGATATGGCTGGGGCCGTCACCCAGTTTGCGCCCGCTGACGTGGCCGTTTTCGATCACTACGATGGAGTGGTCCACGTCCTCGGTCTCCAGATCGTGGACGACGACTTCGCAGTTGGGACCAAATTGGAGCGCCAGACCGTGTGCGAGGCGCTTGTAAAACTCAATCTGTGCGGGGGTCATGGGTGCCTTCCTAAAAATTAGTTTGGGCACACTTTGCCATAAACCACACCTGTTCGCAAACAAATACACAGACAGGCTAATTGGTGACCGTTCGGCGGCGAAAAAGTACCGATTACGGCAACAAACAATTCGTTAGGTATGCCAATCAAAAAGTGTGATAGAACATTGCTAACAAACTTTTTGTTTGGCATCCACATAAAAGTTCAGCCGTGTGAATGGGATCGGGCTGAAACGCGTATGCGGGGGCCGGCAAGAGAGGACTTAAGGAGTTCACCGTATGGCCGATAAGATCCAGTGGGCGGGCAACACGATGCCCAAGAGCGATGACAAGCACTTGGGAATCATGAGCCTCGACCACGTGAAGAAGGCCCGCGCCTTCCACCAGTCGTTCCCCCAATATACCGTCACTCCGCTTGCCCGCCTGGATGGTCAGGCTGCGCGCCTGGGCCTTTCCAACCTGTGCGTTAAGGACGAGAGCTATCGCTTTGGCCTCAACGCCTTTAAGGTCCTGGGCGGTTCGTTTGCCATGGCCAACTACATTGCCGACGAGACCGGCAAGGACGTTGCCGACTGCACCTTCGATTACCTGACCTCCGATCAGCTGGCCGAGGACTTTGGCCAGGCCACCTTCTTTACCGCCACCGACGGCAACCATGGCCGCGGCGTGGCGTGGGCTGCCAACAAGCTGGGCCAGAAGGCCGTCGTGCACATGCCCAAGGGTTCCACCAAGCCCCGCTTTGATAACATCGCCGCCGAGGGCGCCACGGTGACCATCGAAGAGGTCAACTACGACGAGTGCGTGCGCATGGCCGCCGCCGAGGCTGACGCCTGCGAGCGCGGCGTCATCGTTCAGGACACCGCCTGGGAGGGCTACGAGAAAATCCCGTCTTGGATCATGGAGGGCTACGGCACCATGGCTTCCGAGGCTGCCGAGCAGCTGCGCGAGATGGCCATCAACCGCCCGACGCACGTGTTTGTCCAGGCTGGCGTGGGTTCGCTCGCCGGCGCCGTGGTGGGCTACTTTACCAACCTGTATCCCGATAACCCGCCCACCTTTGTCGTGGTTGAGTGCGCGCCTGCCGCCTGCCTGTACAAGGGCGCTGCCGCCGGCGACGGAGATCCGCGCATCGTGGACGGTGACATGCCCTCCATCATGGCCGGCCTGTGCTGCGGCGAGCCCAACATCCTTGGCTGGGATATCCTGCGCAACCACACCACCGCCTTCGTGTCCTGCCCCGACTGGGTCACCGCTCGCGGCATGCGCACCCTGGGCGCTCCCGAGAAGGGCGACCCGCGCGTCATCTCCGGCGAGTCCGGCGCTGTGACCACCGGCCTGGTCGAGACCCTCATGCTCGACCCCGAGTACGCCGAGCTCAAGGAGCTCATCGGCCTGGACAAGACGAGCTCCGTGCTCTGCTTCTCCACGGAAGGTGACACGGACCCGGATCAGTACCGTCGCATCGTCTGGGAGGGCGAGTACCCCACTTGCTAGCAGACTGACCTGTCCGGGTGGCGGAGCATATGTTTACTCCGCTGCTCGAACAGTCCTGCGCAAGACGGAAAGCACATTAAGTGCTTTCCTTTGCGTGCGGAACTCGCGACGGAGCAAACATATGCTCCGCCACCCTACGTTTACTTGCTTGCCGGGTGCTCGACCTCACGCTGCTTGGCACAAGTGATCTATCTGAGATATCTACCTGTAGGTAAACCCTTGTAGAAAGGTTGACTGTTATGACTAAAGAACTCGATTTTGATGCCATTAAGGCTGCGGCTGAGTCTCATCGTGCTGATATGACGCGTTTTCTTCGCGCAATGATTAGCCACCCCTCTGAGTCCTGCGAGGAGGGCGAGGTTGTCGCTTGCATCAAGGCCGAGATGGAGAGCCTTGGCTATGACGAGGTCAAGGTCGACGGCCTGGGCAACGTTATGGGCTTTATGGGCGAGGGCGACAAGATCATCGCCATCGACTCTCACATCGACACCGTCGGCATCGGCAACATCGAGAACTGGGATGCCGATCCCTATGAGGGCTACGAGACCGACGAGATCATCTACGGCCGCGGCGGCTCCGACCAGGAGGGCGGCATGGCTTCTGCTACCTACGCTGCCAAGATGATGAAGGACATGGGCCTCATCCCCGAGGGCTACAAGATCATGGTCGTCGGCACCGTCCAGGAAGAGGACTGCGACGGCATGTGCTGGCAGTACATCTACAACAAGGACGGCATTAAGCCCGAGTTCGTCATTTCCACTGAGCCCACCGACGGCGGCATCTATCGCGGTCACCGCGGCCGCATGGAGATCCGCGTCGACGTTCACGGCACCTCCTGCCACGGTTCCGCTCCCGACCGCGGCGACAACGCCATCTACAAGATGGCCGACATCATCGCCGACGTCCGCGCCCTCAACAACAACGGCTGCGACGAGTCGACCGACATCAAGGGCCTCGTCAAGATGCTCGACCCCAAGTACAACCCCGAGCACTTTGAGGACGCCCGCTTCCTGGGCCGCGGCACCTGCACCGTCAGCCAGATCTTCTACACCAGCCCCAGCCGCTGCGCTGTCGCTGACTCCTGCGCCATCTCCATCGACCGTCGCATGACCGCCGGCGAGACCTGGGAGTCCTGCCTGGACGAGATCCGCAACCTGCCGGCCGCCAAGAAGTACGGCGACGACGTGAAGGTCTCCATGTACATGTACGACCGTCCGTCCTGGACCGGCGAGGTCTACGAGACCGAGGCTTACTTCCCCACGTGGATCAACAAGGAGACCGCTCCGCACGTCAAGGCCCTCGTCGACGCCCACAAGGCCATGTTCGGTGACGAGCGCATCGGCTGCGAGCCCAGCATGGACAAGCGCACCGGTCGTCCGCTGTGCGACAAGTGGACCTTCTCCACGAACTGCGTTTCCATCCAGGGCCGCTATGGCATCCCCTGCGTCGGCTTTGGCCCGGGTGCCGAGTCTCAGGCTCACGCTCCCAACGAGGTCACCTACAAGGACGACCTGGTCACCGCTGCCGCCATGTATGTGGCTGCCCTGAACCTCTACGATCCGAGCCAGGCCGATGGCGACGCTACCGTGTTCCGCGCCGGTCTGACCAACAACAAGATCGATTAGTCCCATTCCTCGATCTTGTTGAGCCGGGGACAGCTCGTGTCCCCGGCACCCCCTGTTGACTTGGGGCCCGCGGTCGTTATCTCCCATGCTTCCTCGACGGTAGCGGGTCCTCGTCATAGTGCTCTGCATGTTCTAGCCACACGCGCATGCCGGAGCACATCTACTCATTGCAATCGTTTCATCTTTGGAAAGGATATTTACATGGACGCCAAGTTTACCGAGCTCGTCGAGCAGCTGAACGGCCTCGATTTTAAGGGCATGTACGGCAGCGACTTCCTGCACACCTGGGATAAGACCACCGATGAGCTCAAGGCGCTCTACATCGTCGCCGACGCCCTGCGCGAGCTGCGCGAGAACAACGTTTCGTCCAAGATCTTCGATTCGGGTCTGGCCGTCTCCCTGTTCCGTGACAACTCCACCCGTACGCGCTTCTCCTTCTCTAAGGCAGCCAACCTGCTCGGCCTTGAGCTGCAGGACCTGGACGAGAAGAAGTCCCAGATCGCTCACGGCGAGACCGTCCGCGAGACCGCTACCATGATCTCCTTCATGGCCGACGTCATCGGCATCCGCGACGACATGTACATCGGCAAGGGCGACGCCTACATGGCCGAGGTCTCCGAGTCTGTCCAGCAGGCCTACGAGGACGGCGTTCTGGATCACCGTCCCACGCTCATCTCCCTGCAGTCCGACTCCGATCACCCCACGCAGTCCTCTGCCGACATGCTCTACCTCATCAACGAGTTTGGCGGTCTTGAGAACCTCAAGGGCAAAAAGGTTGCCGTCACCTGGGCCTACTCGCCCTCTTACGGCAAGCCGCTGTCCTGCCCGCAGTCGCTGATCAGCCTGCTGCCCCGTTTTGGCATGGACGTCACCTTGGCCCACCCCGAGGGCTACGACCTCATGCCCGAGGTCGTCGAGCGCGCCAAGGGTTATGCCGCCGAGTCCGGCACCACCTTTAAGCAGGTCAACACCATGGCCGAGGCCTTCGAGGGCGCCGACATCGTGATCCCGAAGAGCTGGGCTCCGTTTGCCGCCATGGAGAAGCGCACCAACCTGTACGCCGAGGGCGACGACGCCGGCATCGCTGCACTCGAGAAGGAGCTGCTCGCTCAGAACGCCACGCATCAGGATTGGTGCTCTACGACCGAGCTCATGGAGAAGACCGCCAACGGCCAGGACACCATCTTTATGCATCCGCTGCCCGCCGACATCTCCGGTGTCTCCTGCGAGCACGGCGAGGTCAACGCCGACGTCTTCGATATGCACCGCGTGGGCATGTACAAGGAGGCCAGCTACAAGCCGTACGCCATCGCAGCCATGATGTTCCTGCAGAAGGTTGCCGATCCCGCCGCTACCCTCAAGGCCCTCGACGAGCGCAACACCGCCCGTTGGTTCCAGGCCTAAAGCTGGGTTGAGGTAAGCCATGTAAAGGGGGCGCTCTGCCAACCGGCGGGGTGCCCCTTTTTGCATCGTGGGCGTGCGGGATAAGCGCTTTCGATGTAGATGCCCCGCGACGCGAGTTATGGGTACGATGGTTTCAGGGGAGGTATCGCCATGAAACTTGGTTGCGTCATTATGGCTTCGGGCGAGGGCAAGCGATTTGGCTCTAACAAGATGCTCGCTGATATCTATGGCGAGCCGCTGATTGCCCGGACCATTGATTCGGTTCCCCGGGGCTTTGACGTTGTGGTTTCGACGCGTTGGCCCGAGGTCGCTCAGATTTGTGATGACAAGCATTGCCCGTGCGTGCTGCACGATGGCGAGCTGCGCAGCGAAAGCGTCCGTGCGGGCCTTTCGTGGGGAGTCGAACGCAACTGGAAAGGTTGCCTCTTTTTGCCGGGCGACCAGCCGCTCGTGAGTTCGGATTCTTTTGAGGCTATGGTTCGTGCATTTGACGAGCGTGGCCGCAAGCATCCGGTGCGTCTTGCGTGCAACGGTGAGCCTTCGAGCCCGGTGCTCTTTCCGGCGGAACTGTTCGATGCACTTATGTGTCTTGAGGGTAAGGACGGCGGCGGTTCGATCCTCAAGGACCGTACCGACGTGGTGCTGGTCGAGGCGCGTGCCTACGAGCTGTGGGACGTCGATACCGTCAAGGGACAGCGACGCATAACGGAGCATATCGCCGCCTGCTCGTATTTTGATCGCGTGGCCAACTGCATCAATCAATAAGGAGCAATTATGATCATCATCAAAAACGGCGCACTCGTGACGCCCCAGGGGCTTCGCCGCGCCGATCTTGCCATGGATGGCGATAAGATCGTGCGGATTGCCGCGGCGATTGAGCCGGCCGAGGGCGATACCGTCGAGGATGCTGCGGGCTGCTGGGTGTTCCCGGGCTTTATCGATGGGCACACGCACATGCAGTGCTGGACCGGCATGGATTGGACAGCCGATAGCTTTGAGACCGGCACGCGCGCGGCTGCCTGCGGCGGCACGACGACCATTGTGGACTACGCGACGGCCGATCGCGGCGTGACCATGCCCGATGCCTTGGTCGAGTGGCATCATCGCGCCGACGGCACCTGCACCGCCAACTATGCCTTCCATATGGCGCTTGCCGAGTGGAATGAGCGCAACCGCGCCGATCTTTCGGCCATGCGCGAGGCGGGCGTGTCGTCGTTTAAGACCTACTTTGCCTACGACCATCTGCGCCTGGACGATGCCGAGACGCTCGAGGTGCTGGAGGAGCTCAAGCGCGTGGGCGGTATCCTGTGCGTGCATTGCGAGAACGGCACGTTGGTCAACGCGCTGCAGAAGCGCGTGTTTGAGCAGGGTATCCACGGGCCCGAGGGCCATGCGCTCAGCCGTCCGGACGTGTGTGAGGCCGAGGCCGTGAGCCGCCTGCTGTATCTGGCGCACTTGGCCGGGGGCGCTCCGGTCAACGTGGTGCACCTTTCGACCAAGCTGGGGCTCGAGGCCATTCGCGCTGCCAAAGCGCGCGGGCAGAAGAACATCTATGTCGAGACATGCCCTCAGTATCTGATGCTCGACGACACCTGCTATCTGGAGCAGGGCGAGGACGGCTTTGCGGGCGCCAAGTACGTGATGAGCCCGCCGCTGCGCCATGCCGGTGACCGTGCCGCGCTGCGCGAGGCGCTTGTGGCTGGCGAGATCGATACTATTGCGACCGATCATTGCAGCTTTAACCTGCACGGGCAAAAGGACCGAGGACGCGATGATTTCCGCGCGATTCCCAACGGCGGGCCCGGCGTGGAGCATCGTCCCGTTGCGATTGCCACGAGCTTTGAGGGACAGCTGGGTCCCGAGGATCTGTGCCGCTTGATGAGCGAGAATCCGGCGCGCGTTTTTGGCATGTATCCGCGCAAGGGCTGTCTTGCCGAGGGCGCCGATGCCGACGTGTGCGTGTGGGATCCGTGCGCGCGTTGGACGATCAGCGCCGCGACGCAGCATCAGGCCGTGGACTACACGCCGCTCGAGGGCTTTGAGGCACATGGCCGCGCCAAGGCCGTGTTTGTGAACGGCGTGCTGGCGGCACGCGACGGCGAGCCCACCGGAGCCCAACCCGGCCGCTACGTGCCCCGCTAACGGGAAGACCGCCGGGGTAGCTAATTTGGGAGATGATTTTTTGGGACGGGGTAGCAAAAAGAGCCCCGTCCCAAATTTGCTACCCCTGGAGGCTGGTGGCGATGAGGGGGCGGCCGAGGGCTGCCTCGAAGCAATCTGCCATCGTTGGATCGGCAAGCGTGTCGACTTGGTTGAGCATAATGCGGGCATTGCTGAGGTTCAGCATCTGCAGCTCGGCATTGAGCGCCATAGCGACGCGCTCTGGGGTGGCGGTGTCGGTGGGCTCGCAGCCGCAGCGCTCGCAGAAGACCTCGGGGCGGTGGACAACCTCGGCGACGGGCTTGCCCAGCCCCGAGGCGCCGACGACCCAGACAACGTTTGCCGTGGCGGCGGGAATTACCGGCTCCCAGGCGGCATGTGCCTTGAGCGGGAGTCGCTTGCTGCCATCTGCCTCGGCCAACACATAGTCAAAGCGCTGCGCCAGCTGGTCGAGCGGCTCGGCGGGGGCGGAGAGCTTGCCTGTCTCCGGGTCCAAGACGCCTGCCTGGCAGATGCTTCCGCGCACAAGGCCCGCGCAGGCCTCGCAGGTGCAGCCGGGGGCGTGTGAGGCACCTGGCTTCCAAGGCGCGGCGTCCAGGCGACGATTCGACCCGTCCCATGGCACGCCGGCAACGGGAAGCATATGCGTGGTGGTACAGAGGAGCACGCGACCGCCAGCGCGCATGAGCTCAAGACCCAGCGTCTTGAGCAAGGTCGACTTGCCGCCGCTGCCGATAATCGCGGTAATGCCCGGCTCGATCCTGAGCGCCGAGGCAAGATTGCCGCTAACCGTTTCCATCTGTTCACCGCCGTATAATACTGTGATAATAAATAATCATCAGAGTAGCGGTCGAACCGCTTTTGCTCTGCTCAAACCGTAGCACAGGGAGGTGCCCCGGGAATGCTCGTTTATGTTCGCGGCGCCGGCGATATCGCCACGGGCGTCGCCGCTCGCTTGGTGCGCGCCGGCGTTTCGGTCGTTATGGCCGATATCGCGGTTCCCACGTGCATCCGCCGCACAATCTGTTTTTGCGAGGCCATTCGCCTGGGCGAGGTCGAGGTCGAAGGCACTCGCGCTCGCTTGGCACGGACGCCGGCTGAGGCGCTTGAGATTACCGAGGCTGGAGACGTCGCCGTTGTGGTGGACCCTCAGGCCAAGATGCTCGGCGAGCTGAAACCCGCGGCTGTGGTCGACGCGATTTTGGCTAAGCGCAACTTGGGCACCACGCGCGACATGGCGCCTGCCGTCATCGCTGTGGGGCCGGGCTTTACCGCGCCGGTTGACTGCGACGCCGTGGTCGAGACCATGCGCGGGCATTTTCTCGGCCGTGTCATTACCCAAGGTTCGCCCCAGCCCAACACGGGCGTGCCGGGCATTATCGCCGGCTATGGCAAGGAACGTGTTATCCACAGCCCCGCCGCCGGCGTGTTTCGGTCCGACCGCGCAATCGGCGACATCGTGAGCGCCGGAGACGTGATTGGCTACGCGGGCGATACGCCCATGTGCACGCAGATCGATGGCTGTCTGCGCGGGCTTTTGGCGAACGGCGTGCAGGTGACTGAGGGCTTTAAATGCGCCGATGTCGACCCGCGCGGCGATGCCAGCTATATCAACTACATTTCGGACAAAGCGACGTCGGTCGGCGGCGGCGTGCTCGAGGCACTCGCTATGCTCACCGATGTCTTTAGAGGATAGAAGGCGGCAATGGAAAAGCTCGATGTTGTGAATGCGGCGCTTGCCGCCCTGCGTGCTGGCGAGACGTGCGAGCTGGTGGTCGTGGCCGGTACGGCGGGGTCGTCCCCGCGCGGTGTGGGCGCCTGGATGGCCGTCTTTGCCGATGGCAGCCAGGCGGGCACTATCGGCGGCGGCAAGATTGAGCTCTTTGCGCTGGATGAGGCGCGCGAGCTCCTGAGCGCGGGACAGTCGCGTCTGGTCCGCTACACCATGGGCGGCGAGAACTCCGATACCGGCATGATCTGCGGCGGAGCCATCTGCCTGTGCTACCTGCATTTGGATGCGACTCAGGCACCGTTGTTCCAGTCGGTTGCCGACGTCTTGGCCTATCGGCGCATCGGCGACTTCGTCATCGACTTTGAGCCGTTTATCGCGAGCGCGCTCGAGGGCGATGTGGTTGAGTACCATGGCGAGACATCGCGCCATACCATTGCCGGCTGCCCCGAGCTTTCGCTGGTGGAGGAGGGGAGTAAGGTCACCTACACCAACGCCGCCTCCGAGATTCCCCCGGCGCACATCGAGACGCTCTGCCCCGAGGGCCTGACCTATATCTTTGGCTGCGGCCACGTGGGCGCTGCGACGGCGCGGGTGCTCACGGCGGCGGGCTTTGCCGTCGTGGCTTGCGACGACCGCCCCGGCACGTTGACCCCCGAATGGGTGCCCGGCGTCTACGACCGTCGTCTGGTCGATTATAAGAACCTGAGCGAGCTGTGTCCCATCGGCCCGCGCGACCTGGTGGTCGTCGCCACGGCGGGTCACAAGTCCGATATCGACGTGGTGATTCAGGCCATGCGCGCCAAACCCGCCTATCTGGGCTGCTTGGGCTCGCGCCGCAAGACGGCCTTTGTGTGCGCCCGCTTGGAGCAGGAGGGCTTTACGCAGGAGCAAATCGACGAGCTGCACCTGCCGATCGGTGTCGCCATCGAGGCCGAGGACCCCGAGGAAATCGCCATCTCCATCGCCGCCGAGATGATCCACCTGCGCCGCACCAAACTCGTCCCCCGCAAGCGCTAATCGCATCCCCATATATGAGTTGCGGTGAAATACGGACTGTTAAAGCCTGTTAAGCCGTCAAACGGTCCCTATTTCACCGCAACTGCCATTTTCCTCCGTCCCCTAGGGATCAATATGTGCGGGGGAGTTGTGGAGTTGTGCAGGCAGACGAGGTTTTTCTGGAAATACGCTCCCGATGCGCGTATAGTACCGATTGTTTTGTCGGCTCCTGCTGCGTCGAGTCCAAACCGCGAAATGCCATGAGCGGCGCGGATGCAGCCAGGAGGCACGAGGACAACCCATCGTGGCCACGCCCCGTGCTTAAAACCCCAAGAAGGAGTGAACAATGGCAGAAGAGAAGTATGTGCCGCGTCTGAAGACCAAGTACAACAACGAGGTCAAGCAGCAGCTTCAGGACAAGTTCCAGTACGAGAACGTCATGATGATCCCCAAGTTTGAGAAGATCGTCGTGAACATGGGTGTCGGCGAGGCCGCTACCGATTCCAAGGCCATCGACGGTGCCGTGCGCGACCTGCGCGCCATCACCGGCCAGCAGCCGATGATCACCCGTGCCCGCAAGTCCATCGCTACCTTCCGCCTGCGCGCTGGTATGCCGATCGGCTGCAAGGTTACCCTGCGTGGCGACCGTATGTGGGAGTTCTTCGATCGTCTGACCTCCGTCGCGATCCCCCGTATCCGCGACTTCCGCGGCATCTCGGCCAAGAGCTTCGACGGCCGTGGTAACTTCTCCATGGGCGTCACCGAGCAGCTCATCTTCCCCGAGATCGACTTCGACTCCGTCGATCACCAGCGTGGTATGGACATCACTTTCGTGACCACCGCCAACACCGATGAGGAGGCCAAGGCCCTTCTGGACGCCTTCGGTTTCCCGTTCAAGAAATAGGTTCACCTGCCCTATGAGCGCCGTTCCCACAAGGGGGCGGCGCTTGGGGCGAACAATACTCTATGTGAGGAGGATATAAGTGGCTAAGACATCGATGATCGTCAAGTGCAATCGCAAGCAGAAGTTCTCTACTCGTGAGTACACGCGCTGCCAGCGCTGCGGCCGTCCGCACTCTGTGTACCGCAAGTTCGGCCTGTGCCGTGTCTGCTTCCGCGAGCTTGCACTCAAGGGCGAGCTTCCCGGCGTTAAGAAGGCCAGCTGGTAAGTCACTACCAGCGTTTCAAGCATCAGTTTGGAACAGGGAAAACGCGCTAAAAAGGCTTTGCCGTTAAGGGCGGCGAAGAACCAAGAGCACGTGTTCATCAAGAACGAAGGAGAATCTGTATGAACCTTACAGACCCGATCGCAGATATGCTTACGCGCATCCGTAACGCTAACTCTGTGAACAAGGCCACGGTCTCCATGCCGAGCAGCAAGAAGCTCGTCGAGATCGCTCGTGTTCTGCACGAGGAGGGCTACATCGAGGGCTACGATGTCGAGGACACCGTTCCCCAGAAGACTCTGCACATCACGCTTAAGTATGGTCCCAAGAAGGCTAAGGTCATCAACGGCATCCGCCGCATTTCCAAGCCGGGCCTGCGTAAGTACACCGGCGTTGCCGACATGCCCCGCGTCCGCGGTGGCCTTGGTACCGCCATTATTTCCACCAGCCATGGCGTCATGACCGACCGCGATGCTCGCAAGCACAACGTCGGCGGCGAGATCATCGCTTACGTCTGGTAATTCGCTCGGTAGGTAGAAGGAAAGGAGATCACCGTGTCTCGTATCGGTAATAAGCCTGTCCAGATTCCCGCCGGAGTCGAAGTGGCAGTCAACGGCAACAACGTTGTCGTCAAGGGCCCCAAGGGCCAGCTCGAGCTCGATGTCTTTGAGAAGCTCGCTATCAACGTCGAGGACAACGTCCTCACCGTTTCCCGTCCCGACGACGAGCGTGAGACCCGTGCCCGTCACGGCCTCACCCGCGCCCTCATCCACAACATGGTTGTTGGCGTTTCCGAGGGCTTCGAGAAGAAGCTCGAGCTCGCCGGCGTCGGTTACCGCGTGCAGCAGAAGGGCAAGAACCTCGAGTTCTCCCTGGGCTTCTCGCACCCCGTGATCGTCGAGGCTCCCGAGGGCATCACCTTCGAGGTTCCCGACAACACCCACGTGAACGTCAAGGGTATCAACAAGCAGCAGGTCGGTCAGATCGCCGCTGAGATCCGCGGCCATCGTCCTCCCGAGCCTTACAAGGGCAAGGGTATCCACTACGTTGGCGAGCACATCCGCCGCAAGCTGGGTAAGGCCGCCAAGTAGTCGTAACCGACTCACTCGCATAAGACCAGCACCCCGTCAGGTGCTGGCAAGATCAACCTTTTTAGGAGTTTACGTATGAACAAGCATAAGGCGAAGCTGGAAGGCCTCAAGCGTCGTCAGCGTCGTGTTCGCGGCAAGGTCTCGGGTACCTCCGAGCGTCCGCGTCTTCGCGTGACCCGTACTAACGCCAACATCTATGCCCAGATCATCGACGACAGCAAGGGCTCCAGCCTGACGCTCGTCTCTGCCTCGACCCTCGAGGCCGAGTTCAAGGGCACCCACACCTCGAACAAGGAGGCTGCGGAGAAGGTCGGTCAGCTCGTTGGCAAGCGTGCCATCGAGGCCGGCATCACCAAGGTCGCCTTCGATCGCGGTGGCCGTATCTACCATGGCCGCGTCAAGGCCCTCGCCGACGGTGCTCGTGCCGCCGGTCTCGAGTTCTAGGAGGTATGTAGCACATGGCTCGTAATCAGAAGCAGCAGCGCGAGGCCTCCGAGTTCGAGGAGCGCGTCGTTTACATCAACCGCGTGTCGAAGACCGTCAAGGGTGGTCGTCGCATGAGCCTCGTCGCTCTCGTCGTCGTTGGCGACGGCAAGGGCAACGTCGGCGTTGGCATGGGCAAGTCCGCTGAGGTGCCCCTGGCCATCTCCAAGGCGTCTCTCGATGCCAAGAAGAACATGTTCCACGTGCCGGTGACCGAGCAGGGCACCATCCCGCACGAGGTTCTCGGCCACTTTGGTGCCGGCCGCATCATCATCAAGCCCGCTGTCGAGGGTACCGGCGTTATCGCCGGCGGCGCTGTGCGTCCCCTCTTTGAGCTTGCTGGCATCAAGAACGTCCTGTCCAAGTCCCTCGGTACCGACAACGGCCTCAACATCATCAAGGCTGCCGTCGAGGGCCTCAAGGAGCTCTCCAGCCCTGAGGACGTCGCGGCTCGCCGTGGCCTGACGGTCTCCGAGATGTTCGTCGGTAAGGAGAACTAAGCATGGCTGACACCATCAAGATCAAGCAGGTCCGCAGCACCAACGGTTGCAAGCAGGACCAGGTCCGTACTGTCCGTGCCCTCGGTCTCCACAGGATCCGCGAGGTTCGCGAGATTGCTGACAACGAGTCCGTCCGCGGCATGATCTTCAAGGTCAAGCACCTTGTCGAGATTGTAGAGGAGTAGCAAATGCAGCTTCACGATCTTACTCCCGCGCCCGGTTCCACCAAGAACCGCAAGCGCGTCGGCCGTGGCAATTCTTCGGGTCACGGCACCACTTCTGGCCGCGGTCAGAAGGGCCAGGGCTCTCGCTCTGGCGGCACCAAGGGTGCCGGCTTCGAGGGTGGCCAGACTCCGCTGGCTATGCGCCTGCCCAAGCTTCCGGGCTTCCGCAACCCCCGTCGTATCGAGTACACCGCTGTTAACGTTGAGCGTCTCGAGCGTAAGTTCGAGGACGGCGCTGTAATCGACGGTGCCGCTCTTAAGGCCGCTCGCATCACCAAGAGCGAGTTCGAGCCCGTCAAGGTGCTCGGCAATGGTGAGCTCACCAAGAAGTTCACGGTCAAGGTCGACAAGGTCAGCGCTTCTGCGCAGGCCAAGATCGAGGCCGCCGGCGGAAAGGTCGAGCTGCCGTGCTAAATGGTCTTAAGAATGCTTTCCGCATCAAAGAATTGCGCGAAAAGATTCTTTTTACCATAGCTATGCTCGTCGTGTACCGCATTGGTGCGCACGTTCCTGTGCCCGGCATTCCCTTCCAGGGGATGCTGGGCCTTTTCTCGACCGATAACAATTCGGTCGCCGCAGGTGCTATGGCCCTCCTGAATCTTTTCTCTGGCGGCGCGTTGAGCTATGTGTCGGTGTTTTCGCTGGGCATCATGCCTTACATCACCAGCTCGATCATCCTCCAGATGCTCCAGGCCGTTGTGCCTTCCCTGCATGAGCTTGCCCGCGAGGGCGAGGTCGGTCAGACCAAGATTACGCAGTATTCGCGTTACCTCACCCTGGCTCTGGCAATCCTCAACTCCGTGGGTTACCTCTTCCTCTTTAAGAGCTTCGGCATCAGCTTCAATGGCGCCGGCGCTCCCGAGATCATCTTCGACCTCATGATCGTCGGCACGCTCACCGCGGGCGCCATGCTGATTATGTGGATTGGTGAGCTCATCACCCAGCGCGGTATCGGCAATGGCATGTCGCTGATCATCTTTGCGAACATCATGGCCGGTCTGCCGCAGGCGATCTTCTCCAGCACCGAGGGCAATGCCGGTGGCATCATCACCATGGTGATCATCTGTGCCATCATCCTGCTGGTTATTCCGCTGATTGTTTTCCTTGAGCGCGGCCAGCGCCGCATCCCGGTCTCCTACGCCAAACGCGTCGTTGGCCGTCGCATGATGGGTGGCCAGACCACCTACCTGCCCATCAAGGTCAACACCGCGGGTGTCGTGCCGATCATCTTCGCTTCGGCGCTGCTGTACTTCCCGGCCCAGATTGCCGTGTTCTTCCCCGGCATCGGCTGGATTCAGGCAGTTGCCTCCGCGCTTTCGACCGGTTGGCTCAACTGGGTGCTTAACGTTGTCCTCATCGTGTTCTTCGCGTACTTCTACACCTCCATGGTGTTCAATCCCGATGACACGGCCGACAACCTTAAGAAGCAGGGCGGCTTTATTCCGGGCGTGCGTCCGGGTAGGGCTACCGCGGCCTACATCAAGAACGCGCTCAACAAGATTACGCTTCCCAGCGCTGTCTTTTTGGCGCTCATCGCCATCGTGCCTTCGATCATCTTCTCCTTCACGGGTAACCATCTGATCCAGGCATTTGGCGGCACGTCCATCCTCATCATGGTCGGCGTCGTGCTCGACACGGTCGATAAGCTCGAAGGCCAGATCAAGATGTATGATTACGATGGATTCTTTAAATAGGCTAGAGGAGGATTGCTCATGAACCTCGTATTGCTCGGAGCTCCGGGTGCCGGTAAGGGCACCGTCGCACAGGAGCTCGTCGCCGAGTTTGGCGTCGCTCACATTTCCACGGGCGACCTGCTGCGTGCTGCCGTCAAGGGTGGCACCGAGCTTGGTATTCAGGCTAAGAAGTACATGGACGCTGGCGAGCTCGTTCCCGACCAGCTCGTGATCGACCTTGTCAAGGAGCGCCTTGCTGCCGATGACGCCCAGCAGGGCTTCATCCTCGACGGCTTCCCGCGCAACACCGCCCAGGCTGTGACGCTCGATTCCGAGCTCTCCGCCATGGGTCGCGAGATCGATTGCGCCCTTCTGGTCGACGTGGCCCCCGAGGTCATCATCGCTCGTCTGTCTTCGCGTCGCACTTGCCGCGCCTGCGGTTACACCGGCACCGCTGCCGATGCTACCTGCCCCAAGTGCGCCGGCGAGATGTATCAGCGCGACGACGACAAGCCCGAGACCATCAAGAACCGTCTCGACGTCTACGAGAAGTCCACGAGCCCGCTCGTCGACTACTATCGTGGCCAGGGTCTGCTCAAGTCGGTCAACGGTGACCAGGCTCGCGAGACCGTGTACGGGGATGTCAAAGAGGCTCTCGGTCTATGATCAAGATTAAGTCTGCAACGCAAATCGAGCAGATGAAGAAGGCAGGAGCGCTATCTAAGATGGCGCTCCGCCACGTTGGAGCCATGGTTCGCCCTGGTGTTTCGACCTTTGAGCTCGATCAGCTCGCGGAGCAGATTATCCGTATGCATGGCGGCACCCCGGCCTTTAAGGGTTACGGCGGGTTCCCCGGTACCATTTGCGCATCGATTAACGATGCCGTGGTCCACGGTATTCCCAACCCCGACATGATCCTGCGCGATGGCGATATCATCTCCATCGATACGGGAGCCGTTGTCGACGGTTGGGTTGGCGATAACGCTTGGACGTTTTTTGTCGGCACACCCACGCCCGAGGCCAAGGCCCTGTGCGAGGTCACGCGCGATTGCCTTAAGGCTGCCATCGAGCAGGCTGTTCCCGGTAACCATATCGGGGATGTTGGTTACGCCGTTCAGTCCCTCGCCGAGTCTCACGGTTACGGCGTGCTTCGTGACTATGTGGGCCATGGCATTGGCCGCGTGATGCACGAGGACCCCAACGTTCCTAACTATGGAAAGAAGGGGAGGGGCGTTCGCCTCCAGGCCGGCATGGTCATTGCCATCGAGCCGATGGTTACGATGGGTTCCAACCATGTGAGCACGGGCTCCGACGGTTGGATTGTTACGACCAACGACCACCTGCCCGCCGCGCACTACGAGAACACCGTCGCCATTACCAATGACGGTCCGGTGATTATCACCACGGATGCCCAAGGTGCTTGGTGTTCGCTCCAAGGCGGAGAAATGTAACAAGTTCCACTTAGTTGTGGAGCCATTACGAAGTTATTACGATGCGTGCATACGTGTTGTAGAATACTCAATCGCTGTCGTTTTCTAGAGAAAGATGATTGCTTGTGAAGAAGGAAGACGCAATTGAGCTCGAGGGTACGGTAAAGGAACCGCTGCCCAATGCCATGTTTAAGGTCGAGCTCGAGAACGGTCATTCGGTTCTGTGCAACATTTCTGGCAAGATCCGAATGAATTACATCCGTATTCTCCCCGGTGACAGGGTTGTCGTGGAGCTTTCCCCGTACGACCTGACCCGCGGCCGCATCACCTATCGCTACAAATAGCGGCACGCATACGCGCACTCCATTTCCGACTGCAGGCTTAGCTCAACCTACGGTCGGATTGTGTGTGAAGACCAGCCATAGTTTTAAACGCCTGCGGCTGGGCGAGTAGATAGTAGGGAAGTAGTTTGAGCGCTACCGAAAGGAAGAACGATGAAGGTACGTCCTTCGGTCAAGAAGATGTGCGATAAGTGCAAAATCATTAGGCGCCATGGCAAGGTCCTCGTCATTTGCGAGAACCCCCGTCATAAGCAGCGTCAGGGTTAAGAGAGGAGACTACGTTGGCCCGTATTAATGGTGTCGACCTCCCGCGTGAGAAGCGCGTTGAGATCGGTCTGACCTACATTTACGGCATCGGCCGCACCACTGCGACGAAGATCTGCGTCGAGTGCAACGTTAACGTGGATACGCGCGTTAAGGACCTCACCGAGGATGAGGTTAACGCCATCCGTGATTATATCGATAAGAACCAGATCATGGTTGAGGGCGACCTCCGCCGTGAACGCAACCAGAACGTCAAGCGCCTTATGGACATCGGCTGCAACCGCGGCCTTCGTCACCGCAAGGGCCTCCCGGTCCGCGGCCAGCGCACCCACACTAACGCTCGTACCCGTAAGGGCCCGAAGCGTCAGATCGGTGCTAAGAAGAAGAAATAAGGAGCGCTAGATAGATGGCTACTGCTAAGAAGAACGTTCGCGCTGCCCGTCTGAAGCGCGCGGACCGTAAGAACATTTCCGTGGGCCAGGCTCACATTCGTTCTACGTTCAACAACACGATCGTTTCGATCACCGATCCCCAGGGCAACGTCATTTCCTGGAAGTCGGCTGGCCAGGTGGGCTTCAAGGGCTCCCGTAAGTCCACGCCGTTCGCTGCCCAGATGGCTGCCGAGGCTGCTGCCAAGCAGGCCATGGAGCACGGTATGAAGAAGGTTTCCGTCTTCGTCAAGGGCCCCGGCTCCGGTCGTGAGACCGCCATTCGCTCCCTCCAGGCTGCTGGCCTCGAGGTCTCGAGCATCCAGGACAAGACCCCCATTCCGCACAACGGCTGCCGCCCCAAGAAGCGTCGCCGCGTGTAACTGAAAGGATCGTATCAATATGGCAATCGACAGGACTCCTGTTCTTAAGCGCTGCCGTCAGCTCGGGATCGATCCCGCTGAGCTCGGTTACAGCAGCAAGAAGGAATCTATCCGTCAGCCCAAGCGCCGTCGCAAGGAATCTGAGTACGGCATGCAGCTGCGCGAGAAGCAGAAGGTCAAGTTCATCTATGGCGTTCTGGAGAAGCAGTTCCACGGGTACTTCAACAAGGCCCGCAAGATGAACGGCGTCACCGGTGAGAACCTCATGATCATCCTTGAGTCTCGCCTCGACAACGTCGTCTTCCGTCTTGGCTTCGCCCGCACCCGCAAAGAGGCTCGTCAGTCCGTCCGTCACGGTCACTTCACCGTGAACGGCAAGCGCGTGGACATCCCGTCCTACCGCGTCAAGGCCGGCGACGTCGTCGCTGTCGGCGAGAAGTTCCGTGACCTCCTCCCCATCAAGGAGGCTCTGATTTCCTCCGAGCGCTTTGAGGTCCCTGGCTGGCTCGAGGTCGATATCGAGAAGCTGTCTGGTAACGTGCTCGCTCTGCCGACGCGTGAGCAGATCAGCGGTGATATCAACGAGCAGCTCATCGTCGAGCTCTACTCTAAGTAGTCCATCCGGGCTGCTGAGGCTGGAGGTAATACATGTCAGAATTCATTAGGCCTCAGGTTCAGGTCGAAGAGATCAACGAGACGTCTGCTCGTGTCTCCGTCGAGCCGCTCGAGCGTGGTTACGGCGATACGCTGGGTAACTCCCTTCGTCGCGTTCTTCTGTCCTCGCTCGAGGGTGCCGCCGTCGAGGCTATTCAGATCGATGGTGCGCAGCACGAGTTCATGACCATCCCTAACATGGTCGAGGATGTCACCGACATCGTCCTGAATGTCAAGGGTCTTGTCTTCAGGGCTCTCGGCACGACCGACGAGGCGACCGCCACCATCTCGGTTGACGGCCCCTGTGAGGTCACCGGTGCGGACTTCTTTATTCCGTCCGAGTTTGAGCTGGTCAACCCCGAGCAGCACATCGCTACGCTCACCGAGGGTGGCCATCTCACCATGAGCATGCGCATCGGCTATGGCCGCGGCTATGTTTCTGGCGAGGCCAACAAGCGCGACAACGATCCCATCGGTGTGATCCATGTCGACTCGCTGTACTCGCCGGTTTCCCGTTGCGCCAAGCTCGTTGAGGCTTGCCGTGTCGGTCAGCATACCGACTACGACCGCCTTGTCCTCGAGATCGAGACCAACGGCTCCATCGCCCCGCGCGACGCCGTGGTCCAGGCTGCCAATATCATCAACCAGCATATGGCCGCCTTTATGAACCTTGCCGAGACCCCCGAGGTCGAGGAGGAGGCTTCGATCTTCGCTCCCGAGGTCACCAACGACAACGCCGAGCTGGACAAGCAGATCGAGGATCTGGACCTTTCCGTCCGTTCCTACAACTGCCTTAAGCGCGCCAGCATTCACTCGGTCCGTCAGCTCGTTGAGTTCTCGGAGAACGATCTGCTCAACATCCGTAATTTCGGTGTTAAGTCGATCGAGGAAGTGAAGGACAAGCTTGAGTCCATGGGCCTGAGCCTGAAGGCTTAATGCTTCGCATATTTGAGGAGAAACTAGACCATGCGTCACAACGTTAAGAAGGGCCTTAAGCTCGGCACCGATGCGAGCCACACCAAGGCCATGAAGAAGAGCCTTGCTAAGGCCCTCTTCGAGAACGACCGCATCAAGACCACCGAGACCCGCGCTAAGGCGCTGCGTTCGGTCGTCGATCCGATCATCACTTGGGCCAAGAAGGGCGACCTGCACTCTCGTCGTCTGGCTATCGCCAAGCTCGGCGATAAGCAGCTCGTTGCCGAGATCTTCGACAAGGCTGCTCAGGGCATGTGGCAGGACCGCAACGGCGGTTACACCCGCATCATGAAGCTCGGTAACCGTAAGGGCGACAACGCTCCCATCGTTATCATGGAGCTCGTCACCGAGCCTTGCACGCCTAAGGCCAAGAAGGCTGCTCCGGCCCCCAAGAAGGCCGCTGCTCCCAAGAAGGTCGAGGCTGTCGAGGAGACCGCTGCCGAGGAGGCTCCTGCTGAGGAGACCGCTGAGTAGACATTCCGTCTGCATAGGCTATATTCGAGGGGTACGTTCGCGTACCCCTCTTTTTTTGTCGCGATACCGTTGCTTGTTTGTTGGGAGCGCCCATGACTGCGCCGTCTGATTTCAATTCGATTTCCGAGCTTGACGCCACGCTCGTATTTCGCGTGGCCTATGATGGCTCGTCGTATAGCGGATTTGCCGAGCAGCCGGGACAGACGACGGTTGCGGGTGAGCTACGTCGAGCCATCGAGACGCTGCTTCGCCGCCCGATCGATCTGACGTGTGCGGGGCGTACCGATGCCGGCGTGCATGCCGTGGCTCAGTACATCAGCGTGCCCGTAACGGACGCTGAGCTCGCTTGTACGCGCCGTAGGTGGCTGCGGGCTATGGATGCCCTGCTGCCCAAAGATATCGCCATAAACGAGGTCTACAAGGCCCGTAAAGGCTTTTCTGCGCGTTTTGACGCGCGTTCCCGTACGTATACGTACCGTATTGCCGATCGAGATGCGCGCCCCGTGCTGTCCCGCGGTGCCGTGTGGTGGCATCGCTATCCCTTGGATGTTGAGGCTATGTCTGCTGCCTGCCCCGCTCTGCTGGGCGAGCAGGACTTTAAAAGCTTTTGCAAGGTTGCTTCGGCCGTTGGCAAACCCACGCATCGCTGCGTGATGCGTGCCGAATTTGGCCATGAGGTTGCGTTTGGCGAGGACATCCTGACGTTCACCATCGAGGGCAATGCGTTTCTGCATTCGATGGTCCGTACGATCGTGGGCACGCTTGTCGAGATTGGCATGCATCGCCGTGAACCCGGGTGGATGCGCGAGGTTATCGATGCTTGCGACCGTACCGCTGCGGGCCCCACGGCTCCTGCCTGCGGCCTTACGTTTATGGGCGTGGATTACGATCCCGCCGAGCTTGTCGTGCTCGACTAGGGCAGGGCTCGACGTGTCGTGCGTCGACACCTGTCATCTGTGGGCTGCGCGTGTGCAACATCTGTTCTTGGCGTGCAATGCAACCGGTGTCTCATTGCTTTTATTGCCGGGGTGTACCATGAACCACGGTTTGATTCATTGCTGTCGAGAGGACGGATAATTTGGTTCGACGTGGCTCGCATCCGCGACTTTCGGTGATCCTTGTGGTAGAAGGTTCGCCCAGCTATGCGATGCGTGCGCTCGAGAGTATCCAGAACCAAGACCTCTACGATTTGCAGATTGTCGTTGTCTGTCGCGATACTGCGCCCGGTGTGCGCCATTCGCTTCAAGTTGCTGCCGACAGGGACATCCATATTGATTTGATTGACGTCGAGGACGCGACGCGCGGCGCGTGTCTTCGTGCCGGTTTTGCTGCCTCGCGCGGCTCTCAAATCATCGCCATGAACGCCGATGAGTGGTTTGCTCCGCAATCACTTTCCAAGATGGTCGATATCGCGTGCGATACTGCGGCAGACATAGTGTTCCCCACGGTGTCGCTCGACCGCTATGATGCACATCGAGAGCGCCATTCGCGCGTCTTGGATGCTACTCATATTTCCATTGATAGCAAATCTTCGATGGTGGCCGGGCTGCCTCAGTTGATTTTGGGCGGCTTGGTTGCTCAAGTCTCTGGCGTGATGTATAGTCGTCCGCTGTTTGAGGCATGCCTTTTGTGCGACAAGGCGTTTCGCACAGTTGGGTTTATGGCATGCGCGCTCTCGCAGGCGCAGCGCGTCTCCGGATGCGGCGACGCTTGTTTCCACGCGGTGGCGCCTAAGCTTGCAGATGCCTTTGATCCCACCATGTATGCCAAGGTATCCGATGACACCCGAGCGCTCGACGAGCTTGCGGACTCACTCTCGGAAGCAGATAGCGGTGGTCGGCTCAAGCTGGCAAGCCAAAAGTTCTACTTTGCCGGACTGGTCGCCTGCATCGAGAATTTGTGTCTGAGCCCGCATGGGGTGTCGTCAATCGAGCGTTCCGCCCGCATGCGTGATATGCTCGAGGCGCCTCGAACCCGTCAAATGGTCGCCGCGCTCAAGGATAACCATCGGGGGCTCGGTCTGTTGTTTGGGCCGATCGCTAGCGCCAAGCCCGCGCGTTGCGTGATGTGTACGCATCTGGCAGCTTTTCTTAACCGGACGGGCGCAAAAACCGCCTAAACGGCTCATTACGAAACAAATTTGCATAGAATTGTTTCGAAATGCGTTCTTATACACAAAAGCCTTCAAATAGCGTTAAACTATTCAATCACTGATTGATTGTCTCCGCCATCTTTTGGAGTGAGGGTTTGTATGGCTAAAAAACGCAATGGGCGCCAGGATGCCATTAGAGATATTGTGCGCAATAAGGACGTCCGCACGCAGCGTGTGCTGGTCGATGAGCTCCGTGCTATGGGCTTTGATTGCACGCAGGCGACTGTCTCTCGCGATATTGCCGATATGGGGCTGCGTAAGCTCCCTGAGGGCATCTATGTTCTGGCAGAGGACCTGCACCTGCAGCGTATGGTTTCCGAGCTCGTAACGGGCGTTCTGCGCACCGATAATCTGGTTATGATCAAGGCTCAGCCTGGCACGGCTTCCGGCATCGCCGCCGCTGTTGATGCGGCAGAGCTGCCCGATGTGCTTGGCTCGCTTGCCGGCAACGATACGATTTTGGTTATTGCCCAGACGGCCGAGGACGGCGAGCGTCTTGAGGCGCTGATCAATAAGTTGAGCAATTCTCGCAAGTAGGTGTGCGGGTCGTGCGCTCGGCATTGTGTGCGCTGACATAGTGGCTTGTAAGGGGCATCGACGTTGGTCGGTACCCCTTTTTGTTTGCCGGTATAAAGACCGCCCACCAGGTCGCTTCAAACTAAAAGGCCCCGAGCAGTTCAATAAGCTGCTCGGGGCCTTGTTGGCTTTAGTCGCGTACTTCTTAGCCGACCGTATCGTCAGGCGTGGGCGAGGGGTCGGGAGTGGGCGTAGGCGTAGGCGTAGGCGTAGGCGTAGGCGTGCCGCCATCGCCGCCGGTCGAACCACCAGTGGAGCCACCCGTCGAGCCACCGGTCGTACCGGTGCCGCCGGTGGTGTCGCCGCCCGTGGTCTCGGTGGTCGTGGTCGTCGTGGTAGTCGTTGTGGTGGTTTCCTCTTCCTCTTCGTCCTTGTCCTTGTCGTCGTTCTCCGACTTCTTGGTGTTGTTGGTGCCGTAGAACTTCCAGACGCTGTTGTTCTTGTAGGTGGGCGCCGTTCCGGTCGCAAACTCCTCGCGCTCGGTACCGGTCAGAACGGTGTTCATAAACCGCTTAAAGACAGGCAGGTTGGTGCTGTCGCCCAGCAGGTCCGTGCCGTACTTTTGGATGGGGATCTCGCCCGCGGAATAGCCGGTCCACAGGGCGCACGCCAGCTGCGGGGTATAGCCGCAGAACCACAGGTTGGTGGTGTTGTCGGTGGTGCCCGTCTTGCCGGCATAGGGCTGGTTGACACTCAGAGCGCCGGCAGCACCCGTACCGCTGCCCTTCATGACGCCGGACAGAACATCGGTGACCGCGGCGGCCTCGCCCTCGGTAAGCACCTGTGAGGGATTGTCGGTGTGCTGGTACAGCACCGAACCGGTACGAGAGTCAATCTCGGTGATGGCGATCGGCTGGCGATAGTAGCCGCCGTTGGCAAACGTCGCGTAGGCGGCGGCCATCTCGAGCGGCGAGATCGAGCCGGTGCCGAGGGTCATGACGGGAACGTCCTCGATGTTGTCCTTGGCGGGGTCGATGCCGAGCTTTTTGACGAGCGAGATGATCTTGCTGTTACCGACGGCTTCCGCCACCTGGATGTAGCCGGTGTTGGAGGAGTATGCCGTCGCCTGCTTAAGCGTGATGTTGCCATAGCTCTGGTTGGCGTAATTTTGGACCTCGGTCGTGGTGCCCTTGGCCTTGAGCGGCGAGTTGCAGTTGAGGGTGACGTTGGGGTTCATGCCGTTTTGGATGGCAGTTGCCAGCGTAAAGGCCTTAAAGGTGGAGCCGATGGGACGCTTGGCCGTGGCATGGTTTACGTGGTTCTCGTCGGCGTTGTAGTCGTAGCCGCCCACCATGCACTTGATGTAGCCGGTCTTGGGGTCGACGACGACCATGCCCATGTCCAGGCCGTCAAGCGAGAGCGTGTCGAGCTGCTCGCGGACGGCATTCTCTGCCACCTGCTGCATCGTGGGGTCGATGGTGGTCTTGACGGTCAGGCCGCCCTTAAAGAGCACGTCGGTCGAGAACTCCTGCTCCAGCAGCTGCTTGACGTAGGAGACAAAGTAGGGCTGCGAGTATACGTCGACGCCGCTGCCCGAGATTTCGGTCACATTGAGGGTGATGGGTTCGGCCTGTGCGGCATCGTGCTCCTCCTGGGTGATGTGGCCCAGGCGCAACATGTTGTCGAGGACCTTGTTGCGACGGGACAGCGCCAGGTCGGGGTTGACCGTGGGGTCGTACTGCGAGGGCGAGTTGGGAAGGCCGATCAACAGCGCGGCCTCGCTCAGGGTGAGGTCGGCGGCGCTCTTGGACAGATAGGTCTCGGCTGCGGCCTCGATGCCGTAGGCGCCGTGGCCGTAATAGATGGTGTTGAGGTACATCATGAGGATCTCGTCTTTGGAGTACATGTCCTCCATCTTGATGGCGATGTAGGCCTCGCGCACCTTACGCTCAATGGTCGAGTCGAATTGCTCCTCCTGCAGGATGGTGTTGCGCACAAGCTGCTGGGTGATCGTCGAGGCGCCTTCGTGCCCGCCGCCGAGGGTTGCCACCGCAGCACGCGCGATACCCCACAGGTCGATACCGCCGTGCTCGTAGAAGCGCTCGTCCTCGACGTCAACGGTGCCCTGCAGCACGTAGGGGGAGACCTCGTCCTTGGTGATGGACTTGCGGTTTTGCGTGTAGAAGCTCGCGATCTTGTTGCCGTTGCAGTCGACGATCTCGGTGGGCTCGCTCACCAGATACGCGTTGGCGTCGGTGTAGTCGGGCAGATCGGACAGCCAGCGGTTGACGTTACCGACCATGCCGATGCCAAACGCCACGCCCGCAATCAGCAGAAAGCCCAAAAACGAGAGCAGGATTATGGGCAGGGCGTGCGTCTTTGAACGGCTGTGTCCCTGTCGTTGGCGAGGACCCATATATTGACCTCCAGGTATGTCGTGCCAGACGGTGGATGTGCCGTCGGGGCAGGATGGACATAAGTTATTACACGATAAACCAAACGGGGCGCGCGAGGCCTCGTGTATGCTGGAAGACGGCATTTTTCAGAGTGAATGCATACCTTGGTAAGGAGTTTGTCGATGGCGATTCGGACGATGGGGCCGAGCGGACAATACGAGACTGGATTGGATGCTGCCGGTGCGGCGCTGCCCGAGCTGCTGGCGCCGGCGGGCGGGCTCGACCAGATGCTTGCGGCCATCGCCGCGGGCGCCGATGCCATCTATGCGGGGTTGGGCGGCTTTAACGCCCGTGTGAGCGCCCATGGCTTTACGGATAACGAGTTTGCGCGCGGCTGCGCCGTGGCGCATGCCCATGGCGTGCGTGTGTACGTAACGCTCAACGTGTTCGTGTTTGACGATGAGTTGTCCGACGCGGTGGCGTTGGGAGCTCATGCACTGGAGCTGGGCGCCGATGCTCTGATTGTCGCCGATGCCGGGTTGGCCTGCGCGCTGCGCGCGGCGATTCCCGGGGTCGAGATTCACCTGTCCACGCAGGCGGGCGCTCATAGCGAGGGTGCCGTGCGGCTTGCCGCCGATGAGCTGGGGGTCGAGCGCGTGACGACGGCACGCGAGCTGACGGTCGACGAGATTGCGGCGCTATGTGCCACGGGCGTGCCCATCGAGGTATTCTGCCACGGTGCGATTTGCATCGGCTATTCGGGGGCGTGCGAGTTCTCGGCCCTGCGGCGTGGGCGCTCGGCGATGCGCGGCGACTGCACGCAGCCGTGCCGTCTGGCGTACGACCTAGTGGACGAGGCGGGGCAGAGTGTTGTTGCCGTCGAGGGAGACCGCCTGCTTTGTCCGCGTGACTATCTGGGTATCGCGCACCTGCCCGAGCTTGTTGCCGCCGGCGTGGCATCGCTCAAGATCGAGGGACGCATGAAGAATCCCGATTACGTATTCAACGTGGTGAGGGTGTGGCGTCGGGCACTCGATATGCTGTGCGACGGCGCGTGGGACTCCGGTGCCGTGGAAGAGCTTGAACGCGAGCTGGGAAGGTCGTTTAACCGTGGGTTTACCGATGCTTACCTGCGGGGTCGTTCGGGTGCCGAGCTCATGAGCTTTGAGCGCGCGATCAACCAGGGCGTGCGCGTGGGGCGCTTGGTCGCTGTGGGCCACGAAGAGGTGACCGTTGAGCTCGATGCCGCCGTGGCGGCGGGTGACACGCTCGAGATTCGGTTCTATCCGGGTGTCGACGCGCGTCCCGATGTGCCCAAGCGCTGGCCGCAGGTGCCCTGCCCGGTGGATGCCGCAGCGGGGAAGCGCGTCGTCGTGCATTGCAAGCGTAAGGTGGACGCGGGCTGCGAGGTCTATCTGATTCGCAGCGCCGGCGTGTTGGATCAGACGACGGCGGTGTTGGAGCGCATGCGGGCCGAGGCGGATGCGATTGCGCCCGTTGCGCGTGCCGTTGAGGTGCTGCCCTTTGAGGACGCTGCGGTGGATGGCGGCGCGTCGACGGAGTTGGCGGGGTCGGCGGGGCCGGTAAAGCGCGAGGATTTTGCTCGTATGGTCTTTGCCTGGGAGCTGATGGATGTGGGTCCGCGCGATGAGCGAGATCTGTCCGATACAACGGTGGTGCTCGACGAAGTGTGCCGCGCGGGCGACGCCGAGCGGACTCGGGCGCTTATGCAGCGTGCCGGGCGCGTCGTCTGCCGCAATCTGGGACAAGTGGCGATGGCCCGCGAGCTGGGCACAACGTTTGACGTGGCGGCGCCGGTGTTCTGTGCCAATCGGGCCACGCTTACCTGGCTGCGCGGACTCGGTGCGGGGCGGGTGTGCTTGTCGGCCGAGTTGCTCGGCAATGATGCGGAGCGTGTTGCCGAGCTTGCCGCTTGCCCCGGTGTCTTGGGGCCTGTCGATGCCGACCGTCCCGAGATCATGGTGTGCGAGCACTGCTTGCTGACTGCCGAGGGCGCCTGCGCCACGGATGCAACGGGGCAGGTCCGTTGCCGTGACTGCTCGCGCCGTCAGCAGGCGCGCTTTTTGGTCGAACGTGACGGCACGCGTTTGCCGGTCGTTATCGACGCGTGCGGCAGGACGAGGATTTTCCTGTCGTAGGTGTTCGGCCGCGCCGTTTTGGTTATTATGAGTGGGTTTATGAACTTCGAGCACCGCCGTATCCGGTGAGGGTGCTATAGCAAAAGGAGGATACCCAATGCTGTCTGTCGACGAGCAAATGCGTATCATCACCTCGGGCGCAGCGCAGATCGTCCCCGAGGCCGACCTTCGCAAGAAGCTTGAGAAGGGCGAGCCCCTCAACATCAAGCTCGGCGTCGATCCCACCAGCCCCGACCTGCACCTGGGCCATGCCGTGCCCCTGCGCAAGATGCGTCAGTTCCAGGACCTGGGCCACAAGGTCACCCTCATCATCGGTAACGGCACCGCACTGATCGGCGATCCTTCGGGCAAGAATTCCACCCGCCCGCAGCTTTCGCAGGAGCAGATTGAGGCCAACGCCGAGACCTACGTGAGCCAGGCCATGAAGATCCTGGATCCCGAGAAGACCACCATCGTGCACAACGGCGACTGGATCCTGTCGATGGATCTGGCCGGCCTGCTGCAGGTGTGCTCCAAGTTCACCGTCGCCCGCATCCTCGAGCGCGATGACTTTACCAAGCGCTACCAGTCCCAGACGCCGATCGCCCTCCACGAGTTCCTGTACCCCGTGATGCAGGCCTTCGACTCCGTTCAGATCAAGGCCGACGTGGAGATGGGCGGCACCGACCAGCTCTTCAACCTGCTCGCCGGCCGCGAGCTCATGGAGAAGATGGGCATGGAGCCGCAGATCGCGCTTACCATGCCGCTGCTCGAGGGCACCGATGGCGTGCGCAAGATGTCCAAGTCCTACGGCAACTACATCGGCCTGACCGATGCTCCCAAGGATATGTTCGGCAAGACGATGTCCATCCCCGACGAGATGATCGGCAAGTACTATCGTCTGGCCAGCTCGCTCACCCCGGCCGAGGTCGACAAGATCGACGCTGCCCTGGCCGACGGTTCCGCCGATCCCTATGAGCTCAAGCGCGCGCTGGGCCGCGACCTGTGCGACACCTATCACGGCGCCGGTGCCGGTGACGAGGCTCAGGCCGAGTTCGACCGCGTGTTCAAGGAGGGCCAGCTTGCCGACTTCCCCGAGAAGCATGTCGAGCTGACCGTCAACGACGAGGGCCAGATCTACCTCGCAGGCCTGCTTAAGGACCTGGGCCTTTCGGCGAGCGCCGGCCAGGCCCGTCGCGACATTGACGGCGGCGGCGTCAAGATCAACGGCGAGGCGGTGGCTCCCAAGAGCTACAACATCGACCCGAGCGCCCTCAAGCTGGGCGACACCCTCTCAGTAGGCAAGCGCAAGGGCTTTAAGTTGGTCTAGCAAGTAGGTCAACCTAACATGTGCAATAGGGCCGCAGCCGGAACGATTCCGGCTGCGGCTTTTTTGGCACTTGGGGACGTTCCTTTTGTGCCGGCACTTTGGGACACTCCTTGTCATTGGTACAAAGCAACCTGCCCCCATTGCGCCAAGCGGCGTGTGCCGTTAAACGGAGGGGGTGTATTCCCGACCCATCGTTTGGGCATACAATGGCTATTGTCTTGCTGCGGTGAAGGTCTGTCCGCTCCGCAGCTTTTTTCTACAGTTAAAGGAGTATGTATGTCCGTTGAGGTCATGAGGTCTGTGATCGAGGCCGCTGAGGGTCGCGTGCCCGTCGACACGCTGTTTACCAATGCGCAGATTGTCGACGTGTACGGTCAGCGCGTGGCGCCCGGTAGCGTTGCCGTCAAGGACGGTCTGATCGTCGGCGTGCTCTACGACGGTCGCGACGATGCCGCCGGTACCTATGAGGCTGCCGAGGTTATCGACTGCCAGGGTCGCTATCTCGCCCCCGGCTTTATCGACGGACATCTGCACATTGAGTCCTCGAACATCCGCCCCGCCGAGTATGCGCGCATGGCGGCGACGCGCGGTACTACCACCGCCATTGCCGACAGCCACGAGATCGCCAACGTGGCGGGCCTGGACGGCCTGCACTTTATGATCGAGGACGGTCGCCGCGCGCCCATTTCCATCAAGTACATGATGCCCTCGTGCGTGCCCGCGCTGCCCGATGAGCAAGCGGGCGCTGTGATTACCGCCGCTGACATGCAGGCGTTTTTTGCCGAGCATCCGGGCGATGTTTTTGGCCTGGGCGAGATGATGAACCTGCCGGGTGTCTTTATGACCGACCCCGAGACCTGTGCTCGCATCGATGCTGCCAACCAGACGCCGTCCAAGCAGGTCGACGGCCATGCACCGCTCATTGCCGGCAAGGACCTTAATGCCTATGCCGCGGCGGGCATTATCGCCGATCACGAGTCGACGATTCCCGAGGAGGCGCTCGATAAACTGTCTCGTGGCATGTACGTGATGCTGCGCGAGGGCACGTGCAGCCATGACCTGGCCAATCTGTCGCCGATGCTGCTGGAGAACCCCGCGCGCGCCCGCCGCTGCTGCTTTGCGACTGACGACCGCGCCCCTTCCGATGCGCTTGCGACTGGCATGATCGACAATGCCTGCCGCGTGGCGATTGAGGCCGGTATCGACCCCGTGGTCGCTATCTCTATGGCGTCCCTCTCCACGGCCGAGGCGTTTGGCCTGGATCACGGCTGCCGCGACCCGCACGAGCTGCGTGGTGCGATTGCCCCGGGCAAGCGTGCCGACCTGCTGGTGCTCAATGACCTGACGTTTGCTACGGCTCCGCATCGAGTATATGCCGCCGGTGCTCTGGTGGCGCAGGACGGCACCTTTGTGGGCGAGATCGCACCCGAGATGGCCGAGGTTGCGGCCCTTGCCGATGAGCTGCGCGCCTCCGTTAAGCTGCCGAAGCTTTCGCTCGACGTGTTTGACTATGCCTTTAAGCCGGGCGAGGCCGTTATCGATGTCATCCCGGGTATGGCTATCACGGGTATGGCTCGCCCCGAGAGCGCCGAGGGCCTGCGCCGCATTATGCTGATCGAGCGCCACGGCCGCGGCGTGTCGCTGCAGGCCGAGGGCGCCGACGGTGACGGCCCCGCGGGTCTGGGCTTGGTTGGCAAGCATATCGGTCGCGGCTGGGTGCGCGGCTTTACCATCACGGGTGGCGCCATTGCCTCCACGATTGGCCACGACTCGCACAACGTGTGCGTGGTGGGCGACAATGCGGCGGATATGATGGCTGCCGTTGAGGCCGTGGGCCAGGGCGGCCACGTGCTGGTGCGCAACGGCGAGGTCGTGGCGCGCATTCCGCTGGCGCTCGGTGGCCTTATGAGCGAGGGCACGGCCGAGGATGTCGCCGCGCAGCACGACGACTTTATGGTCAAGGCGCGCGCCATGGGTATCGAGCCGCCGCTCGACCCCATCATGGGCATCATTTTCCTGCCCCTGCCGGTAATCCCGACGCTCCGCATCCGCCCCGAGGGCATGTTCGACGTCACGACCTTCACCTACGCCGACTAGTCATCGGGGACGTTCTTAAACGACTAGCCGTCGGGGTGGCGTGTCGCCTGACGCCGCGACCGTGAGACCTCTGGCATGTGTGAGCTATTTGCCAGGTCCTTGTAACGTTTACGCCCGCGGAGTCTTATTTGAGCTCCCTTTGGGTACGTTGGAATCGGATACACGTTCGATTCCAACAAGCCCGAAGGGAGCTTTTCTATGTTTAAACTGATTGCATCCGATATGGACGGCACACTGCTTGACGAAAACGGCCAGGTGCCTCCCGAGACCTACGAACTGATTCTGGCGCTACACGAGCATGGCGTGCATTTCGCCGCATCGTCAGGTCGTCGCTACGATCGCCTGTGCGAGTTCTTTGCGCCCGTTCGCGACAAGATGGACTTTGTCGCCGCTAACGGCGCCCAAGTCTACGCCGACGGTAAGATGGTAGACCGTGAGGTGTATTCCCACCTGGCGATTCGAAGGCTCGCCCAAGCCGTCAGGACGTTTCCCAATCTGCATCTTGCGCTCTTTGACCGAACCAAGTCCTTCCTGCTCGATGACGAGTGCAAGTTCGTGCGTGAGGTCGATAAGGACCTTCCCAATGCCGAGCGTATTTGGGAGCTGCCCGATCCCAGCGTAAATATTATCAAAGCGAGTATCTTTTGCGACGACAGTGCGGTTATGGACAGTGCGTACGTGCTACAGCGCGAACTTGGTCAGCTCTTTACTTTTGCGCCTTCGGGCAACGCGTGGATCGATGCCATGCAGCCTGGTGTGTCGAAGGCCTCGGGTATCGCGCAGCTCGCGGAGCATTACGGCATTGGTCGCGACGAGGTCATGGCGTTTGGCGACTCGATGAACGATTACGAGATCATTCGCTTTGTCGGCATGGGCTGCGCGATGGAAAACGCGCGTCCTGCGCTCAAGGCCGTTGCCGATCGTGTGGTGGGGCACAACCGCGACCACGCCGTCCAGCAGGAGCTCCGTCGCGTGCTGGAGGGCCTCGCCTAGACCGGCAGTTGGGTGTTCCCATTATGTCGACAGCCGGGGACGGTCCTTGCACGAACTGCGCGAAGACTGTCCCCAACGACTAGTCGTTTAAGAACGTCCCCAACGACTAGGCGAGGGCGGCCATGATGGTGCGGGCGACGCCGTCGTGGTCGTTGTCGTATTCGGTGATGGCGTCGGCGGCCTCGCGATCTTCGGGCTCGGCGTTGATCATGGCCATGCCGTGGCCCGCTGCCTGCAGCATGGGGATGTCGTTGATGTTGTCGCCGAACGCCCAGGCGTCGGCGAGACGCTCGCCCAGATGCTCACATAGCCACGTGAGGGCCGTTCCCTTGGTGGCGCCCTCACCCATGACCTCGATATTCATGGCGTAAGAACGCGTGACCTCAATGCCTCCGAGCGTGTCGAGCTCCGCCGCGATGGCGTCGCGATCGGCCGGGTCGTGCCAGTACATGGCGATGCGTTCGAGCGTCTCGACCCCGTCGATCTTACTGTCGATATCCATGTCGATCGGTGTTCGTGTGCGCTTGAGCGAAGCCGCGATGTGGGGGTCACCGCCGCAGAACTCATCCAGGCGCCCGTAAAGCGAGCGGGGGAGGAAGCACTGCCCATCCGCGAAGATATCGAAGGTCACATCGTGGCCGGCGGCGATGCGATGGACGCGATGGGCAATGCCGCGATCGAGCGGACGGCTCAAAATGCGCGTGGCGCGCGAGGCATCGTTGGGCACATCGTCGTCGAGCTGCCAGACGCTGGCGCCATTGGCGCAGACCGCGTAGTGCACGGCAGGATGGGCGAGGATGGGCTCAAAGATGCCCGACAGCGGACGTCCCGTGCAGGGCACAAATTCAATTCCGCGTCGAGCGAGTTCGTCGAGCATCGACCAGGTGGCATCGCTCATTTGCTTATCGCTCGTCAGCAGCGTTCCGTCCATATCGGAAAACACAATCATTTGATACAGCCCTTTCTGCTGGCATAAAAAGCGTGGCCGAGGGCGGCGATGCCCTGGCCACGCTCGAGTTCTATAACGGTTCGCGTCCTAGCGGTCGGCGAGCGGCTTGTACGCTAGCGGCTCGATCACCGGACGATAGGCCGGGCGAATAATACGGTGCGCGCAGAAGAGCTCTTCCATGCGGTGTGCCGACCAGCCGGCCATGCGGGCGACGGCGAATAGCGGCGTAAAAAGCGTCTCGGGTACGCCGAGCATCTTGTAGATAAAGCCCGTGTACAGGTCGATGTTGGCGCAGATGGGCTTGGTCATGCCGTGGTCGCGCATCACCTGCGGTGCCAGGCGCTCGATGCGCTCGATGAGCGCGAATTCATCGCCCAGGTCCTTCTTGGCGGCAAGTGTGCGCGCGTAACGGCGGCACACCTCGGCGCGCGGATCGCTCAGCGTGTAGACGGCGTGGCCCATGCCGTAGATGAGACCCGTGCCGTCGAAGGCCCGCTTGTCGAGGATCTTGCCCAGGTAGGCTGCGACCTCGTCCTCGTCCTCCCAGTTGGAGACATGCGCGCGGACGTCCTCGTGCATGGACACGACCTTGGCGTTGGCACCGCCGTGGCGCGGGCCCTTGAGCGAGCCGATAGCCGCGGCATAAGCGGAATACGGGTCGGTGGCCGAGGAGGACAGCACGCGGCAAGCGAAGGTGGAGTTGTTGCCGCCGCCGTGCTCTGCATGCAGCATGAGCATCACGTCGAGCAGCATGGCTTCGTCGCGGGTGAACGCCATGCCACCGCGCAAGACCTGTAGGATGGTCTCGGCGGTGGAGAGACCGGGCGTGGGGTGTGGCACGTGAACCTCGGAGCCGCGAAGCTTGGCAACCGAGGCCATGTGTGCGAAGGCGGCGATGCGGGGGAGACGGGCGAGCATGGAGATGGCGACGTCGATTTCGTGCTCGGGTGTAATGGCGTCGGGCTCGGCGTCGAAGGCGTAGAGCAGCAGCACGGCGCGCTGAAGCACATTCATGATGCTCGACGACACCGTGGTCATGGGGAACTCGCGGACGTATTCGTCGCTCAGATGTCTAAAGGCGCCCAGGCGCTCGCAAAAGCCGTCGAGCTCTTCCTTGTTGGGTAGCGAACCCGTGATAAGCAGATAGGCGACTTCCTCGTAGCCGTAGCGATTCTCGGTCTGGGCATTGTTGACCAGATCCTCGATGCTGTAGCCGCGAAGCGTGAGCTTGCCCTGATCGGGCACGACCTTTCCGTCGACCTTGTTGTAGCCGTGCACATCCGAGATGCGAGTGAGGCCCGCGACCACGCCCGAGCCGTCGGCATTGCGCAGGCCGCGCTTGACATTGTGCTCAACAAACAGGCCCTCGTCATAAGGGTCGGTCGGCAGGCCGTGGTAGAGGTTTTCGCTCTCAGACGAAATCTGGCGGCTTGCTTCGTAATCCAAGACCAGACGGCTCAGGTGGTCGTCGAAGCGGTAGTAGATTTTCTTGGCGTCGTAGGCCATGTGCGCTCCTCTCCGGGCCATGTGGTGACGTTGCGCCTGGGCGCACGTTGGGCCGTCTCCACGCAGCCTGTTCGCTACAGGCGGTACATAAAGTTAAAGACGTCCTCGCGCTGGATGGACACGTTGACGCCCGAAAGCTCGCCGGCCTCGGCCAGGGCCTTCTGCAGCTCGGCGAAATCGAGCTTGGACTCAGCGGTGTCGGCCAGCATGGTCATGGTGAAGATGTCCTCGATAATGGACTGCGTAATGTCGCGGATGTCGACGTTGGCCTCGCCCAGGACACGGGTGACGCCGGCGACGATGCCGGGGCGGTTCTTGCCAAGGACGGTGATGACGATACGGGAGGACGAGATCTCGGCCATGGGAAACCCTTTCGCGTGGTCGCGGCGCGCGCGGGGCGCTCCGCTACGGTACAGTGTTCATCATTGTACCTGTCTGGCGCAAAAAAGGCGCGCTCGCTGCGGCGTTACATGCCTGCAACATGAGCGTAAGGGGGAAGGCCGTACGGGGAAGAGCCGTCTGGCGCGTGTCCGGCTCGTGTTGGGTTGATTTCCGATCTCAGCCGAACACATTGAGCGGACAGGCCGTTCCCGCAGTCAGCCGAACGCCTCCGACGGCTGATTCCGAACTGGAAGCGGAGGGCATCCCCGCCCTTCGGTAGGGGATACCGCTCCGCGGCGCATGCCGCGGGCGGCGCCCCTATCGGACCACCGTGACCTCAGTTGGGATGGGCCCAGCACTGCCGCGTACTCGGTGAGCTAGAGCCAACTGTTCGTCTTCACGTCGCGTATGGCGATATTTCGGTCGTCCGGCTCGGTGATGCCGTAGCCGAACGCCTGGAGCGTCTCGATGGACTCCTGGATCCTCTGTTGGAACATGGGACCCGGATCGACCCTCGGCCCGAGGTGCCCGCGCCAAAGGCACGGCGTGGCGCGCAGCATGTTATGGATTTTGGAGATGGGCTCGATGTCGGCGTAGACGTTGAGCGTCGCCATGGCGTCCTTGTGGCCGAGGATCGATTGGAGCGCCTTGATATCGCCGCCTTGGCGGATCCACTGCGTTGCGAACGTGTGGCGAAGGCCGTGGAACGTGATCAGCTCGTCGTTGGTGCCCATGAGGCCGTTGGTCTCCGAGAACGTCTTGAACGCCCTGCGGATATAGCTTGTCGTCGCGAAGGTCGCGCCCGGCTCCGACAGGATGTAGCAGTCCCCGATCTCGACCGCCCCGGTAAGGCCGCGCAAGCGCAGCTTTCCGCAGTCGATCTCGTGGGTCTCCTTCAGGAAGGGGAGTAGGCCGACCGGGTCGATGGGGATACCCCTGGCGTCATGGGTCTTGGTGTCCTTGATGAACGAACCCATTCCCTTCGCGTACGCCACCGAGTGTCTGATCGAGATCAGGCCCGTCTCGAAATCCACATCGCACCACCGAAGGCCGCAGACCTCGCCGATTCGCATCCCCGTGTGCAGGGCGAGTACGACCGCCCTCTAATCCTCGGCGGACCAATCGAGTCCGAACTCCTTTCGGGCATCCTCTTCGCTCATGACTTCGAGAAGGTCTCCGGGTTGGCAACGAAGGGCGAGGCATAGCTGCTCGAGTGTGTTGAAGCGAATGCCGCGAATATGCCCTTTTTTAATACGGGACAGGTTCACGGGCGTGGTTCCAATCCTTTCGGCAAGTTCGTTCGAGGAAATCTTTCGCTCGGCCATGATCTTGTCGAGGCGAACAATTACGGGCATGGCGTTTCCTTACGCAATCTCGTCGGAGTCGAGGTACAGCTCTCGGGCGTACAAGAAGAGCTGGGAAAGCATGAACAGGACGATGCCGAGAACCAGAGAGGTCCAATCGAATGATGAAGCGATCTCTTGGGCGCCGACGGCCCCCTCGCCGCCAAACATCGAAACGGAGGTTTTGAGTGAGCCGGCGTAGAGGCTGGTGGCAGCTTGAACAACGAAGAGAATGCCGAGCACCTTCAAGCATGTCGCAGACCCTTTCTTGAAAGGGTCTCCGCTCTTGATCGTCCACACGAGAACGGCGCTGAGGATGGTCGTAGCGATACCGATGACGGCAGGGACCAATGTCGAGATCGCAAGGGCTGGATACGCGGGGGAGTCTGCAATTACAGGGTTGTCGAGCACTTCGATTGCTGGCTTTAAGGAGAACGCCACTTGTGCGATGGCGGTGGCGCAAAGGGTCGCAGAGGCTATCGCACATGCGATGCGGAAGGAATGAAGCCGGGGAGTGCGATTGTCGGAACTCATAATAACCTCCGAAGAATTTAAAAAACTCAGGTTACTTTTTAACAGTTTATGTTAAATTGACTTTGCCGGCAAGTAATAAGGGCCGAGCATTTTGTTCGACCCCTCTGTTCCGACTGGATGAGGTTAAGGTTGGCGATGAATATGCTCAAAATCTCGAAGGCGATCTTTAGGTCGCTTCTCTCCTCCAGGTCGCTCTGTGTTGTCGTTGTTGCGTTGATGGTTCTTTGTGCTCTGCCCGTCTTCAGGAGCGCGGCTGGCATCGACGGACGGGTCGAATACCTCGAGTCGGGAATAACCCGTGTTGAGCAGGAATTGTCAGCATCCTATGCGGATGCGCTTGTGAATGCGGGGGAGGACGGTGTCTATACCTCTTCATCAAGCATGCCCGCGCTTCTGTACCCTCTTGCCGCGGGACGTCTTATCTTGGCACCGCTCTCTCCCCTACTTCCGTTTCTGCAGATATCGGATGGAGAGTACACCTATTATGACGGATCGAAGGAGTACTTGCTATGGGTCGCAACGGCCGTTGCCGTCTCGTTCCTTGCCGCGCGTCTTAACAAACGTGAAAAGCTCATCATCCAGGCACCGATGGGCGAGCTGGGTAGACTTGTTGCATCGAGCGTATGGGCGAGTGTTTTTGCAATGCTTGCCGTCCTCGCCATCAATCTTCCAGGGATAATCGCCGCGCTTGTGAAGAATGGCCCGGGCTCGCCGTTCTATCCGATAGGCTACATTCAATATGCGACTCCGGTTATCAAACCGGCTTGGCTGGTGTTCGCGCAGACGGCCATCTTGCAATTCTTGGTGGCAGCGTTCATCTCGCTTGTCGTTCACCTTGCCGTGAAGATTGCCAATAACCCTACGCTTGGAATCGTGTTCGTATGTGCCCTGATGGGGGTGACGATGGTTCCCGGGTATTACGGAAGATCCATCGCTTTACGTGAGTTCGCCCTGTTGAATCCCCTTACGTATGCGAACACTGAGTTGACCGTCGGCGCCTATAGCCCGTACCCGACAACGCAGATAGTGAATCTGCCTGGACTTTGCTTCGAGCGTGGCGCGATTGCCCTCGTATGCGCAATCGGGATCGAGGTGCTGGCAATTAGCCTGCTTTGCGTTGCTGGAAAGAGCGGCTGCGCGTGCCCGATATTCCCGATTTGTCTTGAGAGAGGTTCCTTCACTGCATCGAGAACGGCAACTCGTTCGAGCGCTTGTGCCTCCGCCGTTGCATACGTAAGAACGATGGGGAAACTGCTCCTGCGTTCTCCTACCCTCGCCGTATGCGCGATTGCAATGTCGACGACGATGCTGGCCCCGGCTCTGGTCGAGATGTTTCCTGACGCTGATAACGTTTCCGCTGTTCGGTATAGGGATGGGGAGCTCCGTTCAATAGATCGGTATCTAGAGCAGAACGCTGCGAATATGGACGTCGAGGGCAAAGCGGCCCTGGAAGACATGCGGGATGCTCTTTCGGGTTTCGTGTACGCGCCTATGCCTGCGGAGGGGTTTCGAAGCCTTGCGACGTACGAGCGCGCTCGAGGTGAGCTGGGCGCGGCAGATGCGACTCTCCTGCAATCGATCGGAATCGAGCCGGAGACTCCTTCTCGTGCGGAGGCGCGCGCCCTTCTGCTTGAGTCGATCGCGAGCTTGCCGGACCCCAAGGTTTACGAGTTAAGTACGAAGATGCCCCCATTAATCCTCCTTTCGTATCTCCAGGCAGCGCTTCCCTCCTTATTTTTGCTGTTGCCCGTGGTTGTCACATCGCTCGCGTGCACCCACCTGCAGTGTCGTTCCCTTCTGGTTCTCCAGATCCCCGCAACAGCGCATGTGCGTTTTCTGACGGCTGTTGCGCTGGCTCTCCTGCTTGGCTTGGTGCTGCTTTTGGTGTCGATGGTTCCCGCTGTCGTTGTGTCCGTGATTAAGAACGGTGCGGGTGGATCGGAGTATCCCGTCGCTCTCATTCGGGCGGGAGCTTCGACAACGTCCATGGTGGGGGAGGCGGTGTTGTGCAGTATTCCGTTGCTGGTCATGGCATACGGCGTGATTTCCGTCGTCGCTGCGTTGACAGCAGCGATTAGCCGCAACCCCGTTGTCACCGGAATGGTTTGCGCGGTTCTCTTGGTGTTGGGTTCGTTGAGCGCTCATGTTGAAAGCGTGGGCATGGGCGTCGCGCTGCTGGCTCCATTCGCCTCGTTTGATCCCGCTTCCCAGGTGGGGACGATTGGGTTCCTTGGGCGAGGGACGAACGCGATGCCTTTTGGAGAGGTCGTCGGCGCATCGGGCGCTCTGCTGGTGGTCTTGGGCGCCATATCTCCGTTGATGGTGCGCCTGAGTGTTCCAAAGATCGAAAGGGGATGATCTCGATGATTGACCTTCAAACGCTGACGATCTCTTATGGAAAGAAGGTGCTCGTAGATTCGGTGAACGCTGAGTTTGCCCCGGGTACGGTCTACGGTCTCGTCGCTCCGAACGGGCATGGAAAGACGACGTTGCTGCGTGCGATGGCAGGTTTGCCGGGTCCTCGCGTGGACGGGAGCATCGTTCTGGATGAGGTACAGGGTACGGGTGCGAGAGAGGTCCGTTCTATGATCTTCTATGCACCTGGTGAGGGGACGCTGCTGTATCCCGGATTGCGTGCGGAAGATCACCTCAAGATGGTTTGCGATATGTGGCCGCATGCCCGCGATATCGAAGAGATAGTGGAACAAACGCAGATAGGCGAGTTCGCGAAGATGAGGATCCGCACTCTGAGCCAGGGCATGAAGCAGCAGCTTACCCTGGCGATTGCGTATGCGACGGGCGCGCGGTACCTTCTATTAGATGAGCCCATGAACGCGCTCGACCCCAGCAGGGTGGACTTGCATTCCGAGATTCTCAGGAAGCTGGCCGATTCTGGTACGTGCATCATCATGTCATCCCACATCTTGGATTCGGTCGATAGGCTGTGCGATGAGATTCTGTTTTTGAAGGATGGGAGGCTCATTAGAAGCATTCCGCAAGATGATGCTGCGCCGAAGTCTCCTGGATCCCATTTCGCAAAGCCTGCTGGACGCGCCGAGGGTGCGCTAAGCACGTATCGGCGACTCTACGAAAAGGGCGGGTAGAAATGCAAGTTAAAAATCTATGTGGCCAATGTGATACCGTTGAACCCGCATATCGATACCGCTCAGCCATTCGCCTCGCCCCCGTCGCACGTATCTTCATCCGGTCTGTTACTTTTAATCTAACAATTCTTTGAGGAACGTAGGTGCTTCTAAATGTACTGTCGACTTCTTCTCAAACTAATCCTAAGAGACAGGGCCGTATGGATCTCTACGCTCGTTCTTGCCGCAGCCTTCTCCATCCCCATTGCGTTCAATTCACCCATTTACGGACCCTTCTTTATGAAGCAGGGCATGCAGAGCTTTGTCGACGCATTCAATACGCGCGCGCCCCAGGCCAACGGCATAGACCTATCGCCAGAGCAGCAAGTCGACGCGGAGCTTGCAAGATACGCGAACGCCGCTCTTGCCGCTCAAACCGACGCCGCCTTTCTCGATTCTGCCGAGAGCTACTACGCGCTCATGGACGAAGGCTTCCAATCCGGATCCATCGTGGGAGACCGAGAGACCAATGACGCGGCGCTCGCATATTGCCGTGCTCTGAGCAGTTCCGGCATCACGCACATTCCAGCCTCCGCAAGCGATCTGCCATTCCTTTCCTTCCTGCCTTACGCCATTGCCATGGTGCCGTCTTTCCTTCCCTTCATTCCCTTCCTTCTCTCGTCGATACTCCTGCTCGGGGCCACAAGGCCTGCGACCCTGGCGGCGAAGGCGCCCGTGTCCAAATTCCGGCGCCTTATCCAGATCGTGTTTTCGATAATCGCCGCGGGGACCGCGATGCTCCTCGCCGGCCTCGCACCCGGGGGCATTTACGCCTTGGCCCTAAACGGCTTCGGGCAAATTGGGTACCCGATCGCCTTCTTCCATGACGGCGCGCTTACCACCACGACCGCGGGAAACGTCTTCACGACCCTGCTTCTCGCGCTGCTTGCGGGCGGAACCTTGATATCCGTTTGCTCCGCCGTCCTATCGACCGCAACGAGGCGCGTCCTCGCGGGCCCCCTTACCTCCGCGCTGCTTGTCGCGGCCCCGGCATTCCCGTTATTGTCCGATTCGGCACTAGGGCATAATGCCGTGCTCAATCTCCTGCCGCTGGCCGTATTCTCGCCTATCGAGGCAACGGGTTACGTAGGATGCTTCCCGACAGAATTCATTGGCTCCGGTTCAAGCGGTGCATCGATGCTTGCCGTGGCCCTGGCATACGTCGCGGTCTTTTTTGCGGTCGGCGCCGTTGCGACACGTTCCCCCAAACAGGCTGGACCCGCGGAAAAGCACCATGGGCTCGAGCTTCTGGACGCGAGCGTGGGATACGGAAGCACGACGATACTTTCAATCGGGTCGCTTTTCCTGAGCCCGGGAACGGCGGCGGGCCTCGTTGCTCCCAACGGCTCGGGGAAAACCACCCTTCTTGAAGCGCTGTCGGGCCAATTTCCCACCCGCATCCGCTCGGGAAGCCTGGCGGCAGACGGAATCTGCCAACGTCGATCAGCCGAATTTGCAGAACTCGTCTACCTGAGCTCTTCGGGCGGCGCGGATCTCTACCCCACGCTATCGGCCATCGAGCACCTTGCTTTCGTTAGGGAGGCGTGGAAATCGGCCGCCGACATCGACTCGCTCTGCGACTCCCTCGGAATCTCCCCATATCTCGACAAGCCGACCCGTAAACTCTCGACAGGAATGAAGCAGCAGGTAAAGCTTGCCATGGCGATATCGACCGATTGCCCGTACCTCATCCTCGATGAACCGCTGAACGGCCTCGATCCGGGAAAGCGGAAAACCTCCTGCGACGCGATGCGCAGCGAGGTGGCGCGAGGACGAAGCGTGCTCATTTCAAGCCATCTACTCGACGACCTGGCAGACCTCACCGACTCGTTCTACTTCATCGAGGCCGGCGCGCTCGTGGAAAAGATCAAGTCGTCCTCGCAGACGCTCAAGCAGGAATACCTCGATACATACGAGCGAGGTGAATGACATGAAACTATTTGAACAGCTGAAGTCCAATGCGTCGCGCATGGCTGTCTACGCCATCCTCGTGGCAACGGCTTTATGCGGAATCGCGGCACCCGTCTATGCGCTCAACGGGGAGAAAGGCGATGTCGAACCCGCGTACATGGCTTCGACGGTTAAGGACCGGTACAAAGCCTTCTCTGGAGACACGTTTTACGTAGCAGAGTACGACACGACCTACCGTCAGCTTCGCTACAACAAGGGCTACGACTATCTAGGCGCAGAGGCAATCAGCTATACGTCGGGTTGGTACCGCTCCAACTATGGACACATAACCCAGTTCAAGTGTAACTACCGTGTGTACAACTAAAGCAACCGGCCGGGACGAGGGGTGACGCAAAAGCGTCGCCCCTCGTTTTTAACCATGTCAACTGAACCTAGTTCAGTTTGGTTGATTTCCGATCTCAGCCGAACACATTGAGCGGAAAGGCCGTTCCCGCAGTCAGTCGAACGTCCCCGGGGCCCTTCTCAGGCCCCGGGGACGGCATTTTCCCAGTTGAAGGAACGGTGGAGATGTGTTTCGATGGGTCAGATTCGTGTCGTTCCGAAAAGACCGTGAACCTTTTGTGGGACACGCGGCGCCGTGGTACCATAGCCGAGTTTGTTGTCTTGGTCGGAAACCAAGACGCCTTATGCGCTGATCGGTAACCAGCGCCTGACCAATAAGGAGTCCTACCATGAAGCAGGGTATCCATCCCCAGTATGTCGAGTGCACGGTGACGTGCTCCTGCGGCAACACCTTCAAGACGCACGCTACCGTGTCCGAGATGAAGGTTGAGCTTTGCAACGAGTGCCACCCGTTCTACACCGGCCAGCAGAAGTTCGTCGACACCGGTGGACGCGTCCAGCGCTTCGCCGACAAGTTCGGTGGCGCCGCTGCCGCCCAGCTCAAGAAGGCTGAGGAGGCCAAGGCTGCCAAGGCCGCCAAGGCTGCTGAGGCCGAGGCCGCTCGCAAGGCCGCCGCTGAGGCTAAGGCTGCCGAGAAGGCCAAGCGTGCCGCTAAGTTTGCCGAGGAGGCTGCCAAGCAGGCCGCCGAGGCTCCCGCAGAGGCTCCCGTCGATGAGGCCGCTGCCGAGGCCGAGACCACCGAGGCTGCTGAGTAAATAGCTCGCCGCGGAATCGCTCGCATTCATGGCATGAGGGCCGTGCATCCATTTGGGTGCGCGGCCCTTTTCTTTTTAATTAGTGCAAACTAACCTGTCCCTATGGCACCAAATGACAGAGAGGCGGCGTTTGCCCAGATAAAACCTGTCAAAATAAACCTGTCCCTTTTTGGCAGGTTGGTCATAGTTATTACGTGGCGGTCGAGGTCGACCGTATAGGCCGCGCCTTGTTTGGCTAAAGTACAATCATCTGTGTTTAACTCGCCCGCAGCTGCACGGCGTGGGCGATGGCCAAAAAGGAAAACCACATGGGATTCATGTCAAAGCTGCTGTCCTTTGGATCCGATAAGGACCTTAAGCGTTACTACAAGATCGTCGACCAGATCAACGGTCTTGAGCCCCAGTTTGAGAAGATGACCGAGGAGGAACTCCGCGGCCAGACCGATAAGTTCCGCGAGCGTTACGCCAACGGCGAGTCGCTCGACGACATGCTCCCCGAGGCCTTTGCCACCGTGCGTGAGGCTTCCAAGCGCACCATGGGTATGCGCCACTTTGACGTGCAGCTTATTGGCGCCATGGCACTGCACGAGGGCCACATCGCCGAGATGAAGACCGGCGAAGGTAAGACCCTCGTCTCCACGTTGGCCGGCTATCTCAACGCTATTGCCGGCAAGGGCGTGCACGTCGTTACTGTCAATGATTACCTTGCCAAGCGTGACTCCGAGTGGATGGGCCGCATCTATAAGTACCTGGGCATGACCGTCGGTCTGCTCCAGAACAACATGCCGCTCGAGCTCAAGCGCCCGGCCTACCAGGCCGACGTCACCTACGGCACCAACTCCGAGTTCGGCTTTGATTACCTGCGCGACAACATGGTTACCCGTCCCGAGCAGCGCGTGCAGCGCGGCCACAACTACGCCATCGTCGACGAGGTTGACTCCATCCTGATCGATGAGGCCAGGACGCCGCTCATTATCTCGGGCGCTGGCACCAAGTCCGCCAGTACCTACAAGGACTTCGCGCGTGCTGTGCGTGGCCTTGAGCGCGGCGAGGACGTGTCGCACGACATGCTTACCGCCACCGAGGACGTGGAGCCCACGGGCGACTACGTCATGGACGAGGCCAAGCACACCATCGCCGCCACCGAGCGCGGCCTTAAGAAAATCGAGCGCCGCCTGGGTATCGATGACATCTATGCCGATCTCTCCGGCCAGCTGGTCAACCACCTGCAGCAGGCGCTGAAGGCCCAGTACATGTTCCACCGCGACAAGCAGTATGTGGTCACCAACGGCGAGGTCAAGATCGTCGACGAGTTCACCGGCCGCATTATGGAAGGCCGCCGTTACTCCGAGGGCCTGCACCAGGCCATCGAGGCCAAAGAGGGCGTGCTTGTACGCGAGGAGAACCAGACGCTGGCCACTATCACCTTGCAGAACTACTTCCGTCTGTATGACAAGCTCTCCGGCATGACCGGCACGGCACTTACCGAGGATGCCGAGTTCCGCGAGATCTACAAGCTGCCCGTCGAGGTCATCCCCTCCAACAAACCCGTTCAGCGTGTTGACCACGAGGACCTGGTGTACCGTACCATTCAGGCCAAGTACAACGCCGTCGCCGACGATGTCGAGCAGCGTCACGCCAAGGGCCAGCCGGTCCTGGTGGGCACCGTCTCCATCGAGAGCTCCGAGAAGCTGTCGGCCGCCCTTACCAAGCGCGGCATCGCGCACGAGGTCCTCAACGCCAAGCACCACGAGCGCGAGGCCCATATCGTTGCCCAGGCTGGTCGCTATGGCGCCGTGACCATCGCTACCAACATGGCCGGCCGCGGTACCGACATCTTGCTGGGCGGTAACCCCGACGAGCTGGTGCGCGAGCGCCTGGAGTACGAGGGCCTGACCATGGAGGACGTAACGCCCGAGCAGCTTGAGCAGTTTAACGCCGAGGCCAAGGAGACTTGCAAGGCCGAGCGCGAGCGCGTTCTTGCCGCCGGCGGCCTGACCGTTATCGGCACCGAGCGCCACGAGTCCCGCCGTATCGACAACCAGCTGCGCGGCCGTTCCGGCCGTCAGGGCGATCCGGGCGAGACCCAGTTCTACCTGTCGCTCGAGGACGATCTCATGCGTCTGTTTGGCGGCGACAAGATGGACCGCGTCTCCAAGATGATGGTCACGGCTGACATGGGCGACGATATGCCCATCCAGCACAAGATCATCTCCAAGGCTGTCGAGAGCGCCCAGCACAAGGTCGAGAGCATCAACTTCTCCATGCGTAAGAGCGTCCTTGAGTACGACGACGTCATGAACAAGCAACGCCAGGTCATCTACGCCGAGCGCAATAAGATTCTGGACGGCAAGGATCTGACCGACCACATCACCGAGGTCATGCACGATACCGTGTACCGCTGCGTGCAGGAGTTCTGCACCAAGGACAGTCACGATGGCGAGCGCGACCTGGAGGGCCTGCGCAAGTGGGTTGTGGAGCTCACCGGCCACATCGATACGCCGAAGTTCCCCGACGAGGATTATGAGGCCCTAGCTGCCGATGTCCTGGCTTACGTAGAGAAGTGCTACAACATGAAAGCCGAGCGCTTGGGCGAGGACCTGATGCGCGAGCTCAACACCCAGGTCATGCTGCGCGTCATCGATACCCGCTGGATGAACTACCTGCAGGAGATGGACTACCTCAAGACCGGCATCGGCCTGCGCGGCTTTGGCCAGCGCGACCCGCTGGTCGAGTACAAGACCGAGGCCTACGGCGCGTTCCAGATACTCGTCGACACCATGTACGAGGATTACCTGCGCACGGTTCTGCGCATCGAGATCAAGGCTGCCCCGCGTGTCGTGGAGCACAAGGAGGAGCCCGCGCTCGAGGGTGCGCACTTCTCCGGTCCTGCCGAGGTCGATGGTGACAACGGCGACTCGGTGCTGCGCAAGCAGGCGCAGGTGCAGGCCCGCACGGCTGTCCAAGGCGGACCGGCTGCCGTCAACAACGGTGGCAAGGTGACGACCTACCGCAAGTCCGAGAGCGACGATCCGTACGTCAACGTGGGCCGCAACGACCCGTGCCCTTGCGGTAGCGGTAAGAAGTTCAAGTACTGCCACGGCAGGAATCGTTAATGGCTGAGGCTTTAGAGGTAACGCCCGCCGAGCTGGACGCGTTTGCGGACCGGCTCGGTGAGGTTGAGTCGTACCTCCATTTGGACGAGAAGCGCACCCGCGTAACGGAGCTCGAGGCCAAAAGCGTCGCCCCGGGCTTTTGGGACGACGCCGATGCCGCTCGCGCCACGATGGAGGAGATCGCGCGCACCAAGGAAGATATCGCTGCCGTGGACACCGCGCGCGGCGAGCTTTCCGATGCCCGCGCTGCGCTGGAGCTTGCCGAGGAGATGGGGGATGACCCCGACGCCGTCGCATTGCGCGAGGAGGCTGCCGCTACGGCAGAACGCCTGGCCCGCGCCATCGACGAGCTTGAGCTTGCGAGCTGGTTTACCGGGGAGTTCGACCATGGCGACGCGATTGTGACCATCAAGCCCGGGCAGGGTGGTTTGGAGGCCCAGGATTGGACCTTCATGCTCTTTAAGATGTACATGAAGTACTGCCAGCGCCGCGGTTGGAAGGTCACCATCAACGATTGCCCCGCGGCCGAGGTCATTGGCATTGATCGCGCGACCTTTACCGTCGAAGGCAAGGATGCTTTTGGCATGCTTCGCGCCGAGGCCGGTGTCCACCGCCTGGTGCGCATTAGCCCCACCGACGACAAGAAGCGCCGCCAGACCACGTTTGCCGGCGTCGAGGTCATTCCGGTGCTGCCCGACGATATCGATATCGAGATCAACCCCGACGACATCCGCGTCGACGTGTACCACGCAAGTGGCCCGGGTGGCCAGGGCGTAAACACCACCGACTCCGCCGTGCGCGTGACGCATTTCCCCAGCGGCATTGTGGTTACCTGCCAAAACGAGCGCAGCCAGATCCAGAACAAGGCCGCGTGCATGCAGATCCTCAAGGCTCGCCTGTACGAGATTGAGCTCGAGAAGCGTGCCGAGGCCCTGGACGAGATTCGCGGACCCAAGACCACGATTGGTTTTGGCAACCAGATCCGCAGCTACGTGCTCTACCCGTACCAGATGGTTAAGGACCTGCGTACGGGCGTGGAGACCAGCAACGTCGAGGCCGTTCTTGACGATGGCGATTTGGATCCGTTTGTGATTGGCTATCACCGTTGGGCTACCGGCAACGCCGATGTAGAAGGCTCGGAGATCTAAAACATCGGGCGGCTTCAAGCCGATGCTAAGCCCAACGGTTGGACGGGTTTGTATTCGGAATAAACCCTGCGCAGGGGTGGTTTTTGTCCGGCGAATCGGTAGAATCGAATACAAGAAGAAGTTCAAAGCGCATCCGATGGGGTGCGCTTTTTTGAGGGAGGCAGCATGGCATATCGTCTGGACATTAAGCGCATTCTTTCGATGAACTTCTTTCACGACCTGCCCCAGATTATGTTGGGGTGCGCTCTGGCCGCTATTGCGACCGACCTGTTTTTGATTCCTAACGGCCTTGCTGCCGGTGGCGTTACGGGCCTTGCCACCATTATCCAGGCGGTCGGCGCATCGCGCGGTCTATCGCTTCCCGTTGGTATTCAGACGATCGTGATGAACGCCTTGCTGCTGCTGGTCGTTATGCGCGAGGGCGGCATGTTCTACGTGGTGCAGACGGCGACAGGCTTTGTGCTGCTGGGCTTTTTCACCGACCTGTTCGCTCCGTTTGTGGCGCCGCTGGCACATGCCGATCTGATGCTGCCCGCTATGTGGGGCGGCATCATCACGGGCATCGGTTATGGCATGGTGCTGCGCGCCGGCGCCAACACCGGCGGCTCGGACACGATTGGCCAAATCATCTCGCGTAATACCTCGCTGCCCGTGGGCTCGACCGTCATGGCGATCGATGTTGCCGTATGTGCGCTGTCGGCTCCGGTCTTTTCAATCGAAAATGCACTATATGCAGGCCTTTCGATGGTCATTAGCGGCTACGTGATCGATGCCGTGGTCGATGGCGGCAACAAGCGTCGTATGGTACTCATCATCTCGGACAAGTTCCCTGATATCGCTGCCGATATTATGTATGGCCTGGGTCGTGGTTGTACCAAGTTTAAGGCGACTGGCATGTATTCGGGTGCCGAGAAGCCGGTGATCATGGTCATCGTGAGCCGTCGAGAGCTCAATACCCTTAAGACGATCGTGCGCGAGCGCGATCCTCACGCCATTGTGACGGTCGCTGACGTTACGGAAGCCTTCGGCGAGGGATTCAAGGACATTAGCGCGTAGGGGCGACCGCGTTCCATCCAAAAGACGTTCACATTGATAAACCGTTTCATCAGCGGTTCTGCCTGCTAAATTGTTCAAATAATGATAAAAACTCTGGTAAAGCCATCAGTTTCCAGCATAATGAATGACGTACGTGCATTGCGGCTGTGTTGGGATTACCTTCGGTGCCGTGCGCATCTTGTCTAAAGAGGATGAAAGGAAGGCACAATGAGCGACGAAGAGCTCAAAAAGGTTGCCAACGAGGTAAGGAAGGGCATCGTCACCGGCGTGCACGCTGCCAAGTCCGGCCATCCGGGCGGTTCGCTCGGTGCTGCCGACATCATGACCTATCTGTACTTTGAGGAAATGAACGTCGACCCGTCCGATCCCCGCAAGGCCGATCGCGACCGTTTTGTGCTCTCCAAGGGCCATTGCGCTCCGGGCCTGTACGCCGTGCTCGCCGAGCGCGGGTTCTTCCCCAAGGAGGATCTTGAGACGCTGCGCCACATCGGCAGCCACCTGCAGGGTCACCCCAACATGAACGACACCCCGGGCGTCGACATGTCCACCGGCTCGCTCGGCCAGGGCATTTCCGCCGCCGTGGGCATGGCCGTTGCCGCCAAGCACTGGGGCGATACTTATCGCACGTACGCCCTGCTGGGTGATGGCGAGAGCGAGGAGGGCCAGGTCTGGGAGGCCGCCATGTTTGCCGGCAACCAGCAGCTCGATAACCTCTGCGTGATCGTCGACCACAACGGCCTTCAGATTGACGGTCCCGTCGAGGAGGTCAACGACCCCATGCCGCTCGCCGACAAGTTCCGCGCGTTCAAGTTCCACGTGGTTGAGCTCGCCGACGGCAACGACTTCGACCAGATCCGCGCCGCCTTTGCCGAGGCTCGCGCCACCAAGGGGCAGCCGACCGCCATTATCGCCGAGACCACAAAGGGCAAGGGCGTGTCCTTTATGGAGAACCAGGTTGGCTGGCACGGCAAGGCCCCCAACGATGAACAGTTTGAGCAGGCCATGGCAGAGCTCACGGCCGCCGGAGAGGAGCTCTAGGATGGCAGACGTCAAGAAAATCGCCACGCGTGTAAGCTACGGCGAGGCCCTCGTCGAGCTCGCCAACGAGCACGATGACTTTGTGGTCCTCGACGCCGACCTGGCCGCCGCCACGCAGACCGGTAAGTTTAAGGCCGCTTGCCCCGACCGCTTCTTCGATGTGGGCATTGCCGAGAGCAACCTGATGGGCGTCGCCGCCGGTATCGCGACCACTGGTCGTGTTGCCTTCGCGAGTACCTTTGCCATGTTCGCTGCCGGTCGCGCCTTTGAGCAGGTCCGCAACTCCATCGGCTACCCGCACCTCAACGTTAAGATCGGTGCCACGCACGCCGGCATCTCGGTGGGCGAGGACGGCGCCACGCACCAGTGCTGCGAGGATATCGCCCTCATGCGCGTCATCCCCGGCATGACCGTAATTGTTCCCGCCGACGACGTGGAGGCCCGCGCCGTGACGCGCGCCGCCTACGAGTGCGACGGTCCGGTGTACATGCGCTTCGCCCGTTTGGCCTCGCCGGTTATCAACGACCCCGAGACCTACAAGTTCGAGTTGGGTAAGGGCATTGTCATGCGCGAGGGCGCCGATGTGACCATCATCGCCTGCGGCCTGATGGTCGGCGAGGCTCTCGAGGCCGCCGAGCAGCTCGCTGCCGAGGGCATCGACGCCGAGGTCATCAACATGCACACCATCAAGCCCATCGATGCCGACCTGATCGTCAAGAGCGCCACCAAGACCGGCCACGTCGTGACCGTCGAGGAGCACTCTGTGATCGGTGGCCTGGGCAGCGCCGTTGCCGACGTCCTGTGTGAGCAGTGCCCGACGCCGCTCAAGAAGATTGGCGTCAACGACACCTTCGGCGAGTCCGGCCCGGGTGCCGAGCTCCTGCACAAGTACGGCCTGGACGCCGCCAACATCGTGGCGACCACCAAGGAGTTCTTGGCATAAGGCAAGACGAGGCAAAGTATCGCGTCGACAACCGCAAACAAGCCAGAACAGGGGCGTCCTCAAAGAGGGCGCCCCTGTTTATGCTGAATTTAAATTAGAGTCCTGCCAAGCAAAGTTCCCATGGGGAAACGGGCCCATCCCAACAAAGTGCAATTCAGACCCTTCCAACTTTGTATGCGCAGCATCTCAAGTTGGTGCGTCGGCCCCATAGTAGCCGCAGGCCGGGCGCAGGGTTACCTCCCAAATCTTTCCGCGGCGCAGGCCGGCGTTTGTCCGCAGCTCCGCAGGAGCAGGACAAATGCCGGCCATGCGCGAGGACGATTTGGGAGGTAACCCTGCGCCCGGTCGGTGAGACCCAAACCCCGCCATGCTTCTTATGTGCAGTAAAGCTAATGCTGCTAAAATACAAAGCGCTCATGTAGTTTAAACGCACGACGATAAGGAGCACCAGTGGGTAACCACTTCCGTACCTCCGGTGCGGGCGATGATGCCCCCAAGACGCAGACGGGCGTCCAGGGCAGTCGTTTCGCCACTCCGGATTCAGAGGGCCAGCCTGTTGCTCAGGCCCCCGCTCAGCCGGCAGATCAGGCACAGCCGGCATCCGATCCCTTTGCCTACAATCCCACCAGCGATGTCGCGCTTTCCGGCACGGCGGGTTTTGAGCCCGTTCAGGCCGTGACCGCTCGCGTGGAGCAGCCTCAGGCTGGCGCCGCCACGCCGCAGCCTACCATGGCCGGCATTCCCGACCCCATGGCCCCTGCGACGCCGGTTCCTCAGCCTGCGCAGTCCGGTCTCTTTGCCGCTATTCCCGATCCCACGCAGCCTGCTGCCCCGGTGGTCGAGAGCGATCAGGCCGCCGAGGTCGCAAGCCTCGATAACGCGCTCAACAACCCCGATTTTACGTCGGTGTTTGCGCCCATCGATCCGCAAGCCAGCCGCAAGAAGATGGCCAAGCAGGCCGGTGTCGAGCCCGTCATCCTTATGGAGCATGTCACCAAGATCTATCCGGCACAGCCCAACAAGCCTGCACTCGACGACATCAACATCGAGATCTATCCGGGCGAGTTCGTCTTCCTGGTCGGTCATTCCGGCTCGGGTAAGACCACGCTGCTGTCGACGCTCAACCGCGACGTCAAGCCGACGAGCGGCCGCATCTTGGTTGCCGGTCAGGACCTCATGAAGATCAAGAACCGCAAGGTTCCGTTCCTGCGCCGCCAGATTGGCGCCGTGTTCCAGGACTTTAAGCTTCTGCCGCAAAAGACCGCCTACGAAAACGTGGCGTTTGCCCTGCAGTGCATCGGCAAGCCCAAGGGCGTCATTCGCAGCCAGGTGCCGGAGGTGCTGCGTCTGGTCGGTCTGGCCGATCAGATGGACTCGCTGCCCGACCAGCTTTCCGGTGGCGAGCAGCAGCGCGTTGCCGTTGCCCGCGCCATGGTCAACCGCCCGCCGCTTTTGATCTGTGACGAGCCCACGGGCAACCTCGACCCGGCGATCTCGCTGGGCATCATGAAGCTGCTCGAGCGTATTAACCGCACCGGCACCACCGTGATCGTCGCCACGCACGACCGCGAGATGGTCGATAGCATGCACCGTCGCGTGATCGCCCTCGAGGGCGGCCACGTTATCCGCGACCAGGAGAGGGGAGGTTACGGCAACTATGGCACCAACTAACGTGGGCTACTCCTTCAAAGAGGCAATCAGTCACTTCTTCCGTAACTGGACTACCTCGCTCGGCGCCGTCATCACGATCTTCCTTTCGCTGTTTATCATCGGCCTGTTCATCATGGGCTCCGCGATGCTGAACTCCGTGATCGGCACCGTCGAGGATCAGGTCGTCATCAACGCCTTTATTAGCGATGACGCCGACCAGGCAGATGTTCAGGCCTTTGAGGCTGAGCTCAAGACGTGGAGCAACGTCAAGTCCGTGACGTACAAGGACAAGGACGACGCGCTGGCCGAGTATACGAGCAAGATGTCGGGCAACGCCGACGCCACCATGAGCGCGCTCGATGGCCAGAACCCGCTGCCGGCTTCGTTTGCAATTGAGATGGACGATCCGTCCAAGGTCGAGAGCACGGCCCAGAAGCTCAAGAAGAACGCCGACTTCCAGAAGATCGCGGATGACGGCGACGTCAACGCGAGCGTGCTGTACGGCCAAGAGGAAGTGAGCCGCCTGTTCCAGGTGACCAACTACATCCGCATCGCCGCCGTGGTGCTCGTTGGCCTTTTGACCTTTATCGCATTCATCTTCATCAACAACACGATTCGCCTGTCCATCACGGCGCGTCGTCGTGAGATTGCGATTATGCGTCTGGTCGGCGCCAGCAACGGCTTCATTCGCGGCCCGTTTATCACCGAGGGCGTACTGCAGGCCATTTTGGGCTCGCTGCTTTCCATCGGCGTTCTGGAGCTGCTGCGCAATCTGATGATTCCGCGTTTGCAGGAGAGCATCGGCTGGATGTCGTTTGCCCTGCCGATGCAGTACTACCTGGTGACCTATGCTGCGCTGATTCTGGTCGGTGTGATTATCGGTCTCTTTGGTTCTGCCATAGCCATGCGCCGCTACCTGCGCGTGTAGGCATGCCTGGAATTCATCCCTTCCAACGGGTCGTCTCTTGCGGGGCGGCCCGTTTTTTGATCCCTAGGGGACGGCAGGAAAACGGATCATTTGGGTAGACTCTTTGGAGTTCGCAATCGATAGTTAGGAGGCGCCATGGGGCGCAATAACAAGCATAAGCGTGGAGCTCGCAATAAGCGCGGGCCGGTGCGCAGCGAACGCCGTCCGAGCCTGACCGGGCGCGTGCAGCTCCATGAGCATAGCGCCTACGTTGTAACCGAAAACGGCGACTACAAGGTCATGGGCCGCGGTAAGCGCGAGATCATGGATGGCGATACCGTTGCCGTGAGCATTAAGAACAGCCCGCACGGTGAGCGGCGCGCCGTGATCGAAGGCGTGGTTGAGCGCGCAGCCATAAGCGTGGTGGGTACGTACCAGACCGCTGGTCCGCTCGGTGTGATCGAGCCGCTCGATTCGCGCCTGAAGGCCGACTTCTTCATTCTGCCCGAGGATACCTCGGCGGATCGTCTGGGCGTCCACCCGGGTGATGCCGTTGTCGCGCGCATTTTGACCTACCCGACGCGCCTGGAATCGGGCACCGTGACGATCGAACGCCGCATTGGCGGAGATGACGCGCCCGATTTGGGCGTTCAATACGTGATGGCGCGTTACGGCTATACCGATAGCTATCCCGAGGCCGCGCTGGACGAGGCCGAGGGACTTTCGCTCGATGTGTCCGCGGCGCTTAAGGACCCGCTCCGCCGCGATCTGCGCGACCGCTTTGTCATCACGATCGACCCGGTCGACGCGCGCGACTTTGACGATGCCATTTCGCTTGAGCGCACGCCCGAGGGTGGCTACAAGCTGGGTGTGCATATCGCTGACGTTTCTCACTATGTGGCTTGGGACGGGCATATCGATCTTGAGGCTCGCCATCGTACGACATCGGTGTATCTGGCCGATCGCGTGCTTCCCATGCTGCCCGAACGCCTGTCCTGTGACCTGTGTTCGCTTCGCCCTGACGAGGACCGTCTTGCGTTTACCGTTGACATTGAACTCGATGCGCAGGGTCGCGTGCGGCATTACGATCCGTACCCCAGCGTGATTCGCTCGCGTGTGCGTATGGACTATGACGGCGCCGAGGCGCTGCTGGTGCGTGCCGGCGCGGTGGAGTATGGGGTGCTGGAAGGCGCCGCTGAGGATGTTGCGGCTGCTGAGGCCTCGCGCGAGGAGGCGCTTGAGCGCGGTCTTGCGTGCGAGGAAACTGCTCGCGGCTATAACGTCGACCTCGGCGATTTCCTTGTCGCCGCCAACGAACTCGCCGAACTTCGCCGTCGTATTCGTCGTGCCCGCGGCTCAGTCGATTTTGACACGGCCGAGATTCGCGCTCTATTGGATGAGGACGGAGTGCCCGTGCAGATTGTGGCGCGCGAGCGTTCGTGTGCCACGTCGCTTATCGAGGAAGCCATGCTACTCGCCAACGAGTGCGTTGCAGAGTGGCTGGCAGACCGTGATATCGAGGCCTGCTATCGCGTGCATGAGGATCCGAGCCCCGATAGCCTGCACGGTGCCGCCGTTGCGCTGGCGCAGCTAGGCATCATCGACGATCGCCGTGCTGCCGGTATCGCCCTGGGGAGTCCCGATGAGCTACAGGCTGCAGTTGATGCTGCCGCCGGTACGGCCAACGCACCGCTCGTCAACACGCTGCTTCTGCGCAGCATGCAGCGCGCACTGTACAAGCCGCGCAACGAGGGCCACTTTGCGCTCGCCGCGCCGTGCTACTGTCACTTTACGAGTCCCATCCGTCGCTACCCCGATCTGGTGGTGCACCGCGTGCTCAAACTGCAGTTGGCCTATGAGCAGCTCGGCGGCAAGGACGCCCTGGTCCGTACGCCGCGGCTGATCGGCAAGGGGCGCGAGTCGCTGCCGCGCATTCTGCCGCAGATCTGCCGCGCATGCAGCGATGCCGAGCGCGCGGCAGATGCCGCTAGCCATGCGACGCAAAAGATCAAGATTGCCCAGTACTATGAGGACCGTCTGGGCGAGCGCTATGCCGGAACCGTCTCGTGGGTTAGCAGCATGGGCCTCTTTGTGCGCTTGGACCTGACGCAGGTCGAAGGCTTGGTTTCGATCAAGAGCCTGGGCAACGAGTGGTTCGAGTTCGACGAGGATGCGCTTACGCTGACGGGCGCCGACACGGGGACTCGCTATGAACTGGGCCAGCGCGTGATTATCGAGGTCTCGCGCGTCAATACCACGCGTGGGCACTTGGACTTTAAGCTTATCCATTAGCCAAATCTCGACTCATGGCGGGAGAGCGGAGGGCGGTCTTTCGGGGCCGCCCTCCGCATTTGGATCATGGCTACCTTGCCGTCTGCTCGGCCGCCCGCTTACCTGCTATTTGAGAGGTAAAACCTACCAAAATAAACCTGTCCCTTTTTGGCAGGTTTACAAGAAAGCGGGGATGAGATGGCGACGGTGTATGGTTATGCGCGGGTGAGTTCGCGCGATCAGAATCTTAATCGGCAGCTGGATGCGCTGGGCGCCTATGGCGTGGGCTCGGCGAATATTTATGCCGACCATGCGAGCGGCAAGGACTTCGATCGACCGCGCTATCGCGAGCTGCTGCACGTCCTGGGAGACGGGGACGTGCTGGTGGTGCTTTCTATCGACCGACTTGGTCGTAATTACTCCGAGATTCTTGAGGAATGGCGTCGCATTACCAAGGAGCTCGGGGTTGCCATTGTGGTGTTGGACATGCCATTGCTTGACACGCGCGCCAGGGCAAGCGGCACGCCGGATGTGACTAATGCCCTGATTGCCGATATTGTGCTGCAACTGCTGAGCTACGTGGCGCAGGTGGAGCGCGAGAATATCCATCGGCGCCAAGCGGAGGGAATTGCAGCGGCGCGGGCGCGAGGGGTCCGTTTCGGTCGACCTCGCAAGCCGTGCCCTCCTCAGTTTGATCTGGTACGGGATAGCTATGAGGCGGGCGATATTACCCGCAGCCAGGCAGCAAAGTGCCTGGGCGTGTGCGTGGGGACGTTCGATCGCTGGATGCGCGAGGCGGGGTAGGGGTTTGCGGCACGTCCGATTGGCGCCCACGCGAGGCGGTATCGGTAACAGCCCTGTTACCGATAATGCGACCTTGTTGAATTATTTTGTGTCGCGCGTATTTCCGAGCGGTCGGATTTGAGGGGCGAGCGGTAGAACGCTCGCCCTTTGTGCGCCACGATGCGGCACAATGTACCGTAAAAGATGTTTATATCCGGTACGAATCGTTCGTTGGTCTTTAATTCTTCTCAACGGAGGTGTTTGAGATGGCAAACGGATTGCTTTTGCGGCTTCGCGAGCGTGAGCTCAGCGCGAGCCCGGCGGAACGCAATGTCATCGCATATGTAAGCGCTCATCCGCACGAGGTGGTCGGGCTGTCCGTCCGCGGTCTTGCCGATGCCACGTTCTCCTCGCCCTCGAGCATTTTGCGCTTTTGCAAGCGCTTGGGTTTTGCGGGCTACAAGGAGTTCCAGCGCGAACTGATTGCCGAGCTGGCGCTCTTGGGTGACAAGAAAGACGTTGCCCTCGAGGACATCTCCATGGATGACAGCGTCGAACGTATCGTGGGGAAGGTGATGAAAAGCAACGTGCGCACGATCGAAGCGACGGCGCGAACGCTCGATTACACCGTCTTGGAGCGATGTGCGGCCTATCTTAAGCGGGCACGCGCGGTCAATCTGTTCGGTATTGGTGCCTCTCGTTTGGTCGCGCACGATCTGGCGCAAAAGCTCATGCGTGTCGACAAAGAGTGCCATCTGTACGACGACTGGCATGATCAGCTCTTGTGTGCCAAGAACATGCATGAGGGCGATATGGCAATCGCCTTTAGCTACTCGGGCTTGACGCAAGAGGTGCTGGGCTGCACCGCCGAGGCCCAACGTCACAACTGTCCCGTTGTGGCCGTGACCAAAGTAGATGGATCATCCAAGCTTGCCACCATGGCCGATGCCGTGCTCGGCGTCGCTGCGAGTGAGCCCTTGGTCCGCAGCGGTGCCATGGCTTCGCGTATGGCCCAGCTTATGGTTGTCGATGCCCTGTACGCTGCTTACGTTGCCAGCGACTACGAACGAGCGACGCATGTCATTAAGCAAAACTACATCGAGAAACAGGAAAGATGAGGTGAATGAAATGCTCGATTTAACAAAATTCACGACCGAACAGCGTAATCAAAGGTCAATGGACCTCGATACGATGACATCGCTGCAGATCGTCACGACGATGAACGATGAGGATCTTCGTGCCGTCCAGTCGGTCACGAAAGTGTTGCCCCAGGTTGCCACAGCAATCGACTGGGCTGCTGAGGCACTCGAGCGCGGCGGGCGCGTCTTTTACATGGGCGCAGGCACCAGCGGTCGTCTGGGCGTACTCGACGCTTCGGAGTGTCCGCCCACGTTTGGCGTGTCACCCGATCTGATTGTCGGGCTCATTGCCGGAGGCGAGACGGCGTTTATCAAGGCTGTCGAAGGTGCCGAAGACAGCGAGGAGCTTGGCGCGAGCGACCTGCAGGGGCGTGGACTCTCGGACAAGGATCTTGTCGTTGGCCTGGCGGCAAGCGGTCGTACTCCCTATGTGGTGGGCGGCCTTGTGTACGCCAAGGCAACTGGGTGCAAGACGATCGCAATTGCCTGCAACCAAGGGTCGAAGATCGGTGAGAGCGCAGATCTTGCCATTGAACCCGTGCCCGGTCCCGAGGTACTGACCGGCTCAACGAGGCTCAAGGCGGGAACGGTTCAAAAGCTCATTCTTAACATGATTTCGACCGGTGCCATGGTTAAGATCGGCAAGGTATACCAAAACTTGATGGTCGATGTGCAGCAGACGAACGAGAAGTTGGTGGTGCGCGGCCAGAACATCGTGATGGAGGCGACCGGCTGCACGCGCGAGTGCGCTATTCAGGCGCTTGCAGATGCCGGCGGCCACGTAAAAACCGCTATTGTCTCGGTGCTGCTGGACTGCGATGCCGAGCAGGCTGCGGTAGCTCTTGAGCGAGCGCGAGGCCATGTCCGTGCTGCGGTGAGTGTCCATGGGAAGAGCAATGCCGATGCCCAATAGGTGCGCGGCGTGAGCTGATATGACATCCAGACGAGATACCCAATACAAGGAGGAGTTATGACGAACAAAGAGCTGGCTCAAAAGCTGCTGGACCTTTTGGGCGGTAAAGACAACGTGCTGGCAAACGCGGCGTGCATGACGCGCCTGCGCGTGACCGTCAAAGACACGGGCAGCGTCGACACGGAGGGTATTAAGGCACTCGACGGCGTGATGGGCTTGGTCGAGGACGACACGATGCAGATCGTGCTGGGGCCGGGCAAGGTGAATAAGGTGCTCGAGGAGTTCTCCAAGCTCACCGGCCTTGCGAAAGGCGTTGCCGACGAGAGCGTGGTTGACGCTGCGGCCACAAACAAGGCCGCGCAGAAGGCCAAGTACGAGTCCAAGCCGGTTCAGGCCTTCCTCAAGAAGATTTCCAATGTCTTCGTCGCCCTGCTTCCCGGCATCATTGCGGCTGGCCTCATCAACGGTATCTGCAACGTCATTAACGTCTCGACGGCAGGCGCGCTTGCAGGCGAGTGGTGGTACCAGGGCATTCGTTCCATGGGCTGGGCCCTGTTTGCCTATCTGCCCATCTTGGTGGGCTATAACGCGGCACGTGAGTTTGGCGGCTCCGCTGCGCTGGGCGGCATCGCCGGCATGATGTGCATCGCCAACAGTGCCATGCCCCTACTTGCGCCTGGCGCGCCTGATCCTGCCACTGCCATTCTGCTGCCGCTCACCAATGCGCAGTACAACCCCGCAGCGGGCGGTATGATCGCGGCTCTTATCGCTGGCGCATTTTTTGCCTGGATGGAGCGTCAGATTCGCAAGGTTATGCCCAACGCACTCGACACGTTTTTGTCCCCGCTGCTGGTGCTCATCATCGGCGCCTTTGCTCTGATGCTCGTCATCCAGCCGGTTGGCGCATGGCTGACGACTGCCATCTTTAGCGTTTTGACCTTTATCTTCGAGAAGCTGGGCGTCCTGGGCGGCTATATCCTGTCGGCAGGCTTCTTGCCGCTGGTTTCCGTTGGCCTGCATCAGGCGCTCACGCCGATCCACGCTATGCTCAACGATCCCGACGGCGCTACCAAGGGCATCAATTACCTGCTCCCCATCCTTATGATGGCTGGCGGCGGCCAGGTCGGTGCCGGTCTGGCGCTGTACTTTAAGACCAAGAACGCCAAGCTCAAGAAGTACGTCGCAGAGTCCATTCCCGTTGGCATTCTGGGTGTGGGCGAGCCTCTGATGTATGCCGTTACGCTGCCGCTCGTTCGTCCGTTTGTGACGGCCTGCCTGGGTGCTGGATTTGGCGGCGCGCTCGCGGCGCTGCTTCACATCGGCACGGTTTCTCAGGGCGTTTCCGGTCTGTTTGGCTTGCTGATCGTCGTTCCTGGCCAGCAGCTCGGCTACGTTGCCGCTATGCTGCTTGCCTATGCCGCCGGCTTTGTCCTGACGTGGTTCTTTGGCGTCGACGAGCAGAAGATCAACGAGTTCTTTGGCGAGTAGTTTGATATCGCGAGCCGTGTTGCTCAGGGCTCGCGGCGCGCGGCAGATTTCTTGATGCTATGGTTGTGCCGGCGGGGCTAACTGCTCCGCCGGCCTTTTTTAAAGGAGCGTTGTAGCGTGAAAACGGGTATTTCGATTTATCTTTCCAGCCCTCTGCAGGATATTGAGCGGACAATTGAGCGTGGTGCCGCGGCGGGTGCGCGCTATGCGTTCACCTCGCTGCATATTCCCGAGGATGGGGGAGCGGCATATGCCGATAAGGTCCGTCATGTGCTGTCGCTGCTTTCCGCCCGCGGCATTGCGCTCATTGCCGATGTGGGGCCTCGCACGTGCGATTTGCTCGGGCTTGAGCGCATCGAGGACCTGCGCGATCTGGGGTTGGAATACCTTCGTTTGGACTATGGCTTTAGCGCCCAGCGGGTCGCGGAGCTGTCCGGTGTATTTCGCATTGTGGTCAATGCATCGACGGTGAGTTCTGATGAAATCGCATCGTGGCGTGAGGCCGGTGCCGATGTGACTCGTTTTGCCGCCTGCCACAATTTTTACCCCAAGCCTTATACCGGTTTAGCTCTGGAGGACATTGCTCGGATGAATCTTCGTCTTGCGGCGCTTGGATTCGAAATCATGGCTTTTGTGCCGGGTGATGCTAACGTTCGCGGGCCGGTATTCGAGGGACTGCCGACGGTCGAGGCGCAGCGCGGTCGCGCGTCAAAGGTTGCCCTCAACATGCTTGAGCTTGCACATGGCGCCGATTGCGACATTGTGTTGGTCGGCGACCCCGATCTTTCCGATGCGGGCTGGGCGCAGTTTGCTCAAGTTTCCGCCGGATACGTGGACTTGCAATGCGAGCTTGAGCCCGGTTATGCCTATGTACGTGGGCAGATTCATCACGACCGGCCCGATTCGAGCACCCTCATCTTTAGGTCTCAGGAGTCGCGTACGACGCTTAAGCCGGATTCCGTGCCGACGGATGCCGGTGCCGGCCTGTTTCGAAAGGCGGGGTCGATCGCTGTGAGCAATAGCGGCTATGGGCGCTACGAAGGCGAGCTTGAGATTGCGCGGGTCGATCTTCCCGGTGACGAGCGCATGAACGTTGCGGGTCATATCACGCCCGAGGCAATGGAGCTGCTGCCGTTCATCAAACGCGGATTCGGGGTACGGTTCGTTTAGTGTGTGACCCGTGGGCTACAATTGGCCCATCATGCGAAGGCGCCTCGTGTGGCGTGTGCCTGCGTTGGCCGATCTATATTCGGAGGATTCCCATGACCGTACTGTTTGTTGAATATCCCAAGTGCTCGACCTGTAAAAAGGCTAAGGCATGGCTGGACGAACATGGGGTTGAGTATATCGACCGCGATATCGTTTTGGACAATCCCACGGCTGATGAGCTTGCGACCTGGACTGCTCGTTCGGGGCTGCCGGTGCGGCGCTTCTTTAATTCGTCGGGCATGAAATATCGAGAGCTGGGCCTGAAGGCGCGTCTAGATGCGGGCATGACGGATCGGGAGTGCTACGAGCTGCTGGCGACCGACGGCATGCTGGTCAAGCGTCCGCTGTTGGTGGGCGACGACTTTGCGATTCCCGGCTTTAGGGAATCGGCTTGGGTCGAGGCGTTGCTGTAGCGGCTGCGGAAAGTGCGACCCGTTTTGAGCTTCGATTACGGGATACGGTTTCCGGTTGAGGGCTCGATGGGAAAGTGGGGACCGGTTTGAGCTTGAAATCTGGGACGCACTTTCCGCCGGCAGGCTTGCCCCAGTCAGTCCTCCAACTGCGCCCATTCGTGCGGATCGTAGACCTTTACGTGCTTGTTGGGCTTGCCGCTCCAGTACTCCTCGTCCATAAAGGGCAGATATGCCTGAACGCCGGGGCAGATAAAGGGGATCCGCTGCTGTTGCAGTCGCTCGCGCTGGCGCTGCTCCAGGTGCGCCTCGGATATGACGGTCGGCATACCGGACAGCTCGACGAGGCTTGCCTGGATTCGCTTAAGGTCGGGGAGTCCCGCGTGCCATGACATCCGCATGATCAAAAAGGATGCACGGCGGTATTTTGCCTGCATCACCGTGATGGCGGGGCGCAGAGTGGGATGGATTTTGTCCCGTTCGGGCCAAAGGTCAGCAGTGATCTCGAGGCCCAGGGTCTCCCATAGGTAATCAAGCTCTTCGTCCATGGCGCCTCGATATCTACGTGATCATTGATGCTTCGATTGTGTTGCCTGGTGCTATCGTTTTCGCGGTAGAATCTGCCAACGGTTGACGGCTACCGCTCGCGGCGTTTTGCCCTTCGTGTACAGCGGTCGGCTTCACAGGTCCTTCACGGGTTGGACTAAATTAGGCCAATTTGACTGAATTTTAAAAAAGTCAAAATTGGGGCTTGCGTCACGGCGGTACTTCCCGTATATTTCTTTCTTGCGCAAAGGCACAGCCGAGCGCAGCGATGCAGTCATTGGGATGTCGTCTAATGGCAGGACAGCGGATTCTGGTTCCGTCAATGGGGGTTCGACTCCCTCCATCCCAGCCATTGCATTTGCTACATATGGCCCGTTCGTCTAGCGGTTTAGGATGCCGCCCTCTCAAGGCGGAGATCACCAGTTCGAATCTGGTACGGGCTACCAAAATTGAACGCCCCGGGCCTCGTTAGAGACCCGGGTTTTGTGTATTGACCGATATTTAAGGCGCGCGTTGAGTCTGCCGCCCGGACCGAGGAGTTGTCATGGACCTGCCTATCAGCTTGGAAGACATCACGTATGCCGAGAACTATCTGGCGCAGGGCGACCTGGCTACGGCGACGCCGCTGCTTGAGCGTCTGGTGGAGCTCGCCGAGGAGTATATCGACGCTGAGTGCAAGACGGAGGAGAAGCGCCAGTACTTTAGCTTCGACAGCAAGTTTGAGCGCCTGGCCTATCGCCGTGTGGAGAAGGATCCGCGCGAGCTGGTGCAGGTCGAGGTTCCCTTTGACCGCCTGTACTCCGACATGGCGTTTGCCTACATTCGCCAGCAGGATTATGTGAGTGCTCGGAATGCCCTGATGCAGGCCGTGCGTTGGGATCCCATGAACTGCAACTATCGCTTGGACTTGGCCGAGCTGTTCCGCGCGCTCGAGGACAAGCAGGAGTGGGCATCGCTCTCGTTCTCGGTGCTGGAGCGCGCGAGCGACGGTAAGTGCGCCGCACGCGCCTACACCAACTTGGGTCAGTACTTCTTGGAGCCCGAGACCGAGAACATTTCGGCTGCCGTGGGCTGCGCGCGTCTGGCGCTGCGCCTGGCACCCAATGATGCGCATACGACGCGCCTGCTCAACAAGATCCATACCACCTATCCGGATGCCGCGGACGAGAGTGACGACCATGTGATGGGTGAGCTCGCCCTGCAGGGCGTGCCGACCTCGCCTTCGGCCGAGATCGCCATCTGCCTGATCATGTGCGCGACCGATGCTGCAAGCGACGGCGACAAGCAGGAGGCTACGCGTCTGACGGTCCGTGCCCGCGACCTGGTGGGCGAGGAGGCATGCGCGGCGATTATCAAGCTGGTGCGCGAGAGCGATGCCGAGCTTAATGCCGAGCGCAGGGCAAAGCGCGAGGCTGCGGGCTCAAACGCCAATGGCGCCAAGGAGGCCGGCGATGCCCAGTAAGCGCGAGCGCAAGCTCATTTCCAAGAATCGCTCGGCACATCACGAGTACTTTATCGATGAGACGTTTGAGTGCGGTATTGAGCTGAGCGGTACCGAGGTCAAGTCGATTCGCGAGCGCGCGTGCCAGATTACCGATACCTTTGCACTGATTCGTGGCGGGGAGTGCTGGCTCGTCGGCCTGCATATCCACCCTTATAGCCATGGTGGCGTGTGGAATCGCGATCCCGACCGTCGGCGCCGTCTGCTGCTGCACCGCAAGGAGATCGACTTTCTTGACGGCAAACTTCGCAACCGTGGTTATGCGCTGGTTCCGTTGGAGCTCTACTTTAATACCGACGGTCGCGTAAAACTGCTGCTGGGCCTGGGTCGCGGCAAGAAGCTCTACGACAAGCGCGAGGACATGGCCAAGCGTGATGTCCAACGCGAGATCGACCGCGCCCTCAAGGAACGCAACCGCTGACCGTCCTTCATAAGTTGCGGTGGAATACGGACTGTTTTGCCTGTTTGAGGGGCTATTCAGTCCTTATTTCACCGCAACTGCGGGCGTCTCATCTTGCTTATACTGTTTTGACACATATGTCTCAAAGGTGGTGTCCGTTGTGGGCGCCGCCTTTTTTGTGGGTACATACATCCATGAGGTTCCAACCCGGGTTAGGGGAGTGATTGTTATGGACAAAACTGCGTTCTTTACCATGCCGAGCGGTCTGTACGTGGTGAGCGCCGCGGCAGACGGGCTGCGCGCCGGCTGCGTCATCAACACTGCGGTGCAGGTGACGTCCATGCCGCCGCGCATTTCGGTTGCCGTGAACAAGGACAACGTCACCTCGGGCGTCATCGCTTCGGCCAAAGCGTTCGCGCTGACCGTGATCGATCAGACCGCCGATATGCTCTACATCGGTAACTTTGGGTTCCGCACCAGCAGCGATTATGACAAGTTTGCCAAATACGAGACCCGCGAGACGGCTCTGGGCATGCCCTATGTGCCCGAGCACGCGGCGGCCCTGTTTAGCTGCCATTTGATCGACACTGTGGATGTTGGCACGCATCTACTGTTTATCGGCGAGGTCGAGGATGCCGAGCGCTTGAGTGACGAGACGCCGCTCACCTACGATTACTACCATAAGGTCCTGAAGGGCAAGACGCCTCCGAAGGCGTCCTCGTATCAAGGCTAGAAATGTTTTAAAAGTACTTGCATTATATTATTGAGAATCTATACTGATAAATGAAGTACATCACCAGTCGCGTTTGAGAGGAGAACATCATGGCTGAGGAGAAGAAGACGTATAAGTTCGTGTGCGTCGTTTGCGGTTACGAGGTTGAGGTCGATACGCCCGAGCTGCCCGAGGATTATGTGTGCCCGGTGTGCGGCGTCGGTCCCGATCAGTTTGAGCTCGTCGAGGAGTAGCTCGCAGACACACGGCGAAAGCCGAACATAGCTCTGTCCAAGGGCCTCGGTCGAATTCTCGGCCGGGGCCCTTTTCCTCCGCCCCCAAGGGATCACGGTTGCTGTTGGCCGATCCTGTCTGTTGTGAGTCCGGCCGACCTTTTGTCTTAACCCGCCACATCTAACGGTGGAAATTGGGCCCACTTGTTACATATCGAGACAAACCAAAACCGTCCGGCAGAAGATCTCAATCTGTAACATCTAGACATCGAAAGCGGGTCTAGATGTTGCAGATCGAGACGTTTGCCTGAGTAGGTGCCCCGCCCCATTACATCCCTGTCAACAACACGACATCGAGAATCGTCACGATGGCACCGATCCCTACGAGCAGCGCGTTGAGCGGGCGCGAATTGGCATATTTGCCCATGACGCGGCGTGAGCTGGTGAGCCGTATGAGCACAAAGACCGTAATCGGCAGCTGAAGCGACAGCAGCGCCTGACTCCAGATGAGACCTTCAAAAGGATTTGGAACGACCAGGCACGCCGCCACTGCTCCGGCGAAACAGGCCGCCACCCCGACCGAGGAATGTCGGTCGTGGATGTCGTATTCCTCGTCGAACATGCCCGCGGTGATGGTGCCCGCCGCCATGCCCGCCGTCACACTACTCGAGAGGCCCGCAAACAGCAGCGCTACCGCAAAGATGGTCGAGCTCGCCGGGCCCAAGATGGGGGAGAGCGTGGCCGCTGCGACGGCGAGGTCGTCTACGACCATGCCGTGCGCAAAGAAGGTCGTTGCGGCCAGGATGACCATGGCCGAGTTGATTGCCCAGCCCACGCCCATCGAAAAGAGCGTGTCGAAGAGCTCGTAGCGCAGACGCTCTTCGATAACCTGCTCGCCTTGGCCTTCGAAGTGCATGGATTGGATGACCTCGGAGTGCAGAAAAAGGTTGTGTGGCATAACGACCGCACCCAGAACGCTCACGATAATCGCGGCAGAGCCAGTGGGCATACTAGGCGTGATCCAGCTTGCGGCGGCTTGCGGCCAGTCGACCTTGACTAGTGCAAGCTCGGCCAAAAACGAGAGTCCTACCACGCCTACGAAGGCGATGATCCAGCGTTCGGCTCGCTTGTAGGAGTTCGTCATGAGCATCGCCATCGATACTGCCGCCACGATGACGCAGCCCGCACGCACGGGCAGCCCAAAGAGCATTTGAAGGGCAATCGCGCCGCCCAGGACTTCGGCCATGGCGGTGGCGATGGTCGCGAGATAGGCGCTGCCGAGCACCGCGCGTCCCACGATGCGGGGGAGAAAGCGGGTCGTGGCCTCGGCAAGGCAGGCGCCCGTGGCGATGCCCAAGTGCGCCGCGTTGTGCTGCAGCACGATGAGCATAATCGTGGACAGCGTGACGATCCACAGCAGCGCGTAGCCAAACTGCGAGCCCGCGGCCATATTGGAGGCCCAGTTGCCCGGGTCGATAAAGCCGACGGTCACGAGCAGCCCGGGGCCGATATGCCGCGCAATGTCTAGGCCTCCGTGACCACCGGTGCGTCGGGAGCCAAAGTGTTGTTTGAGATGGTTGAGCATGGTGCGCTCCTGCGTATGGGCGGCGTGACGTCGCATCTGGGTCGTGCGGCGCCACGCGTCGGATTTGGGTTGGGGCTACTTGTGCGCTTTGCCCTGATTGGCCACGGCGTCGATCTTGGCGGCGATGGTCGCCGGGTCGCCGATGTAGCGCTTGTCGAGGACATTGAAATCGGTATCGAAGGTGTAGACGAGCGGCACGCCGGTGGGGATGTTGACCTTGAGGATCTCCTCGGGCGTGAGGTGCTCGAGCTTCATGACGAGTGAGCGCAGGGAGTTGCCGTGTGCGGCGATGAGTACGCGCTTGCCGGCGAGCATCTGGGGGCGAATCTCGTCTTCGAAATAAGGCCAGGCGCGGGCGATCGTGTCCTTGAGGCACTCGGTATAGGGCAGCTGATCGGGCGCGACATCACGGTATTGCTCCTGGGTGTGGGGATCGCGCGCGTCGTCCGGCTCGAGTGCCGGCGGGCAGACATCGAAGGAGCGGCGCCAGATGAGCACCTGCTCGTCGCCGTGCTCCGCTGCGGCATCGGCCTTGTTGAGACCCTGCAACGCTCCGTAGTGGCGCTCGTTGAGCTTCCAGGATTTGATGACGGGCAGCCACTCGCGATCCATTTGGCCGAGCACGATGTTGAGGGTGTGGATCGCGCGCTTGAGGCGCGAAGTGTAGCAGACGTCAAAGTCGAAACCGGCTTCTTTGAGGGCTCGACCGCCTGCTGCGGCTTCTTCGCGGCCCGTGTCGGTGAGCTCAACATCGGTCCAGCCGGTGAACAGGTTGAGCTTGTTCCACTCGGACTCTCCGTGACGGATGAGGACGAGTTGCATCGTCTGCTGGTCTGCTTGGTGCGCCATAGGGGCCTCCTTGATCTGGCACGGTGTGCGTGCCGTTTGCTTGACGCCGCAAAGGATACCCGTTTTAAGCTTAAAAGTTAACCAAGACTAACAAAATTGTTGTATTTGAATGGGATGGTGAAAGGGGGCTGCCGAAATGTCTCGATCTGTAACAACGAGGGATGGAAATTGGGCCTAGGTGTTACAGATCGAGACAGGAAGAAATGGTCCTATGGAAAATCTCGATTTGTAACAGCTGGCCGCCAAAACCGGCCCTTCATGTTACAGATTGAGATGTTTGAAGTGGTGAGCTAACAGGCCGAACTTGGGGCCTATGTTGTCGCCCTTGAGGTCGGCGGTGTCCACTCGTAGGGCGTGCGTTACGCGATTGTTTCGAAACGGGTGGGAAACACAACGGGCCGACGATGCTCCTACTATGCCTATTCAACTGACTGTCTAAATATCTAGGGGAGGATCGCGATGCAGGCAGATTCCGCTCAGCAGCAGGGCCTTTATCGCCCCGAATTCGACCACGATGCATGTGGCATCGGCGCGCTTGCCGATATCAACGGTGAGCGCCATCACCAGATTCTGGACGACGCACTGTCCATTCTGGTCAACTTGGAGCACCGCGGCGGCACGGGACTCGAGAAGAATACCGGCGATGGCGCTGGCATCCTGTTCCAGGTTCCGCATCACTTTTTCCGTAAAGAGGCTCAAAAGTGCGGTCAGATTCTGCCGGCAGAGGGCGACTATGGCGTGGCCATGCTGTTCTTCCCGCAGGACGACAAGGGCGTAGAGGATGCCCGCCGCGTGTTTGAGGAGGGCTGTGCCGAGGCCGGCGTGCCGCTGCTCTTTTGGCGCGAGGTGCCCGTCGACCCGCACGACCTGGGCGAGACGGCCCGCGCCTGCATGCCCACTATCCTGCAGGCCTTCCTGGGCCGTCCGGACGACACGCCCGCCGGCGATGCCTTTGAGCGTCGCCTGTACGTGTGCCGCCGCACCATCGAAAAGAAGGCCGATGCCGAGTTTGCCCTGCGAGACAAGATCTTCTACGTGTGCTCCATGAGCTCGCGCACCATCGTGTACAAGGGCATGCTGGTCGCCACGCAGATGCGCCGCTTCTTCATCGGCCTCAACGACGCCGCCGTCAAAACGGCCGTGGCGCTCGTCCACTCGCGCTACTCCACCAACACCACGCCCAGCTGGGAGCGTGCGCACCCCAACCGCTTTATCATCCATAACGGCGAGATCAACACCCTCAAGGGCAACGTCAACTGGATTCGCGCCCGCGAACCCAACCTGTACAGCCCCGTGCTGCAGCACGATCTTGAGCGCGTGATGCCCATCATCAACCGCGAGGGTTCCGACTCCGCGATTCTGGACAACGTGCTCGAATTCTTGGTCATGAACGGTCGCCCGCTCACGCGTGCCGCGTCCATGTTGCTGCCCGAGCCGTGGGACCACAACGATAGCCTGAGTGAGGAGCGCCGCGCCTACGACGCTTACCAGTCCATGCTCATGGAGCCCTGGGACGGCCCGGCGGCCATCGCCTTTACCGACGGTCGCACGCTGGGCGCCGCCCTCGACCGCAACGGCTTGCGCCCCGCCCGCTACTACGTGACGCGCGATGGCCGCTTTATGCTGGCAAGCGAGGTGGGCACCATCGAGGTGAGCCCCGAGAACATCCTGACGAGCGGCTGCCTGGGACCGGGCCAGATGCTCGAGGTCGATTTTGCCCGCGGCCGCGTGATCTACAACGACGAGCTGCGCGCCCGCTATGCCAAGGAGAAGCCCTACCGCGACTGGATTGCCGAGGAGACACTGACCGTCGACGCGCTCGATGAGCCCGCCGCGCCCGCGCCCGCCGAGGATGCCGAGGTGCCCGCCGCCGTGCGCATGGCCAAGCTCGGCTATCACTGGGATGATGTTGACGAGGTCGTGCGCCCCATGGCCCAGCAGGGCAAGGCCCCGCTCGCCTCGATGGGTATCGATGCGCCGTTGGCCTGCCTGTCCAAGAAGACGCGTTCGTTCTTTGACTACTTCTATCAGCTGTTCGCTCAGGTCACGAATCCTCCGATCGATGCCCTGCGCGAGCACATGGTGACTTCGACCACGCTCTACCTGGGCAACCACGGCAACCTGCTCGAGGATTCCCGCACGGCCTGTCAGCTGGTGCGCTTGGAGCGCCCATTGCTCAACGAGGAAGAGTTCGAGCATATCTGTGCCATCGACCGTGTTGGCTTTAAGACCCGTCGTTTCCGTGCCGTCTACCGCCGCGATGCCGGCGAGGGCGCGCTGCAGGCTGCGCTCAAACAGCTTGCCGAGGACGTTGAGGCTGCGGTCCGCGACGGCGTGAACATTGTGGTGTTGAGCGATCGTGCCGCTGCGGGCGAGGTGCCCGTGCCGTCGCTGCTCGCCGTGGGCTGCGTGCACAACCACCTGATCCGCGCCGGCGTTCGTACTTTTGCCGACATCGTGGTGGAGTGCGGTGACGCCGTGTCCCCGCACGACTTTGCGGCACTGGTGGGCTACTCCGCGAGCGGCATCTATCCGTACAACGCACATGCGTGCATCCGCGATCTGGCGGCACGCGGCGACCTGGACGTGACGGCCGAGCAGGGCATCGCCAACTACAACAAGGCTGCGACCGCCGGCATCGTCTCCATCATGTCCAAGATGGGCATCTCCACGGTGCAGAGCTACCATTCGGCGCAGATCTTCGAAGCCGTGGGCTTTACGCCGGAGTTCGTCAACGCGTACTTTGCCGGCACGGTGAGCCGTGTGGGCGGTATGGGTGTCGAGGACGTTGAACGCGAGCAAAACGAGCGCTACGACGCCGCGCTCGCTATCCTTAAGAGCCCGGCTCCCGATCAGCTGCCCACGCTGGGCCTGACCAAGTGGCGCCCGCTCGGCGGCGAGGAACACCTCATCGACCCCCAGACCGTCTACCTGCTGCAGACCGCCTGCCGTGAGGACAGCTACGACACCTTTAAGGAGTACAGCGCCCGCCTGCACCGCACCGGCCGTGCCGTGCGTCTGCGCGACTTGCTCGACTTTGATGCCAGCGGCCGCACGCCGGTTTCGCTCGACGAGGTCGAGCCCGCGCTCAACATCGTCCGCCGCTTTAACACCGGCGCCATGTCGTACGGCTCCATCAGCAAAGAGGCGCACGAGTGCATGGCCATCGCCATGAATCGCCTGCACGGACGCTCCAACTCGGGCGAGGGCGGCGAGGACCCGCGTCGCGAGACCCCGCTGGCTAACGGTGACTCCAAGAACTCCGCGATCAAGCAGGTGGCAAGCGCGCGCTTTGGCGTGACGAGCCGCTACCTGTGCAGCGCCTTCGAGATCCAGATCAAGATGGCCCAGGGCGCCAAGCCCGGCGAGGGCGGTCACCTGCCCGGCAAGAAGGTCTACCCCTGGATTGCCGAGGTCCGTCAGTCCACGCCCGGCATCGGCCTGATCTCGCCTCCGCCGCATCACGACATCTACTCTATCGAAGACCTGGCCGAGCTCATCTTCGACCTTAAGAACGCCAACCCCGGCGCGCGCGTGTCGGTCAAGCTGGTCAGCGAGGCCGGCGTCGGCACCATCGCCACCGGTGTGGCCAAGGGTGCTGCCGACAAGATCTTGATCAGTGGCCACAACGGCGGCTCGGGTGCCGCTGCGCGCGACTCTATCTGGCATGCGGGACTGCCGTTGGAACTTGGCCTTGCCGAGGCCCAGCAGACGCTGCTGCAAAACGGCCTGCGCTCGCGCGTGGTGCTCGAGGCCGACGGCAAGCTCATGGACGGCACCGACGTTGCCGTCGCCTGCTTGCTGGGCGCCGAGGAGTTTGGCTTTGCGACCATGCCGCTCATCTCCATGGGCTGCCTCATGCAGCGCGACTGCCAGCAGGACACCTGCCCGGCCGGCATCGCTACGCAAAACTGCCGCCTGCGTCGCGGCTTCCGCGGCAAGCCTGAGCACGTCGAGCACTTTATGCTCTTTGTTGCCGAGCAGCTGCGCGAGGTCATGGCGAGCTTGGGCTTCCGCACCGTCGACGAGATGGTCGGCCATCCCGAGTGCTTACGCCAGATCGAGGTCCCGGGCAACCGCAAGGCTAACCTGCTGGATCTGTCGCCCGTGCTGGCAGGTGCGACCTGTGAGTTTGGTGCCCACATCCCGGGTGCCGACGGCCGTCACTTCCTGCCCCAGATGGCTGCGGACAGCGAGCTCGACAAGACGCTCGACTCCACGCTGTTTGTGCCCTACACGGCCGACGCTCGCGCGCAACTGCGCCCGATTCGCTTCCGCGCCGATATCGCCAACGTCAACCGCTGCGTGGGCACCATCTTGGGCAACGCGGTGACCAAGGCGCATCCCGAGGGCCTGCCCGCCGGCTCCATCACCATCGATTGCGATGGCTCGGCCGGTCAGAGCTTTGGCGCCTTCCTGCCGCGCGGCATTACGCTCAACGTGTGCGGCGACGCCAACGACTACTTTGGCAAGGGCCTTTCGGGCGGCGAGGTGTCGGTGCGCCCCAACCCGCATGCGACCTATAAGTTCGACGAAAACATCATCGTGGGCAACGTTGCGTTCTTTGGCGCCACGAGCGGCCGTGGCTTCATCAACGGCCTGGCCGGCCAGCGCTTTGGCGTACGCAACTCCGGTGCCACCGTGGTGGTCGAGGGTTGCGGCAACCACGGTTGCGAGTACATGACGGGTGGCCTGGCGCTCATCCTGGGCGAGGTCGGGCAGAACTTCGCTGCCGGCATGACGGGTGGCGTGGCTTATGTTTTTGACCAGTACGGCACGCTCGATGCCCGCGTGAACCACGAGAGCGTTGAGCTCAAGGCCCCGACTGCCGGCGAGCTGGCGCAGATTCGCGAGCTCATCCAGGAGCACGTGGACGCGACGCAGAGCCCGCGCGGCATCAAGCTGCTCTACAGCTTTGAGACGATGAGCAAGCACTTTGTGAAGGTCATTCCGACCGAGTACGAGCGTGTGCTGGCGATTGTCGCTGCGAGCGAGGCTGCCGGTAAGACGCATGCGCAGGCAGAGGAGCTGGCGTTTGACATTGTGACCGGTCGCGCGAGCGCCGCGGATGTCGCTCGCTTCGATATTGCGGGCGGTGCTGCGGGTGCTGCGTCCGTGGCTGCCAGCCCTGTTGCTTCGACCAAGAAGGAGGCGTAAGTGCCATGGATAAGCCCGGTGCTTTTCTTGATATCGATCGCGTGACCCACGAGCTGCGTCCCGTGGAGGAGCGCAGTCATGATTTTGATCCCCTGTATGTGGAGCTCGATGACGACGCACGTCGCGCCCAGGCGAGCCGCTGCATGATGTGCGGCGTGGCGTTTTGCCAGATGGGCGCGAGCTTTGGCAAGGCACGTCCGAGCGGCTGCCCGCTGCACAACTTGATTCCCGAGTGGAACGAGCTGGTGTACCGCGGCCGCTGGGTTGAGGCTGCCGAGCGCCTGTCGCTCACCTCGCCCATGCCTGAGTTCACGAGCCGCGTGTGCCCGGCACTGTGCGAGGCCGCGTGCAACCTGGGCTCGGTCGACGGCCAACCCACGACGATTCACGATAACGAGCGTGCGATCAGCGACCATGAGTGGGCCAACGGCGGCCCACGTCGCTTTGAGCCGGCAGGGGAGGACGCGCCCTCGGTCGCCGTGGTTGGTTCCGGCCCGGCTGGCCTGGTGGCAGCATGGGAGCTTGCACGTCGCGGTGCCCGCGTGACGGTGTTTGAGCGCGACGACCGCCCCGGCGGCCTACTCATGTACGGCATTCCCAACATGAAGCTCGAGAAGTCTGTGGTTGAGCGTCGTGTGGCGCTCATGCGCGAGCTGGGTATTGTGTTCGAGCTGGGCGCCGACGTGAGCGATCCCAAGGTTACCGCCAGGCTCGACGACTTTGACGCCGCCGTGGTGGCTGCCGGCGCCCGTGCTCCGCGTGGACTTTCGGCTGCGAACATTGATGCCCCGGGCGTGGTGTATGCCGTGGACTACCTGACGGCTTCGACCGTCTCGGTGCTCGATGGCGGCAAGCCCGCGGTGAACGCACGCGGCCTGGACGTCGTGGTCATTGGCGGTGGCGATACCGGCAACGACTGCGTGGGTACCGCGGTGCGTCAGGGCGCGCGCAGCGTGCGCCAGTTTGAGTTCTTGCCGGCTGCGCCCGATAAGCGCGCGGCAGGCAACCCCTGGCCGCAGTGGCCCAACGTTAAGAAGACCGATTACGGCCAGCAGGAGGCTATCGCTGCGATGGGTGGCGAGATGCGTGCCTGGGCCGTGGATACACTCGAGGTGCTGCTGGACAAGAAGGGTGCGGCTGCGGGTCTGCGCGTGGTCGATCTGGACTGGTCGGCGGGAAAGCCCGAGCGCATCGCGGGCTCCGAGCACGAGGTGCCAGCGCAGCTGGTGCTCATCGCCTGCGGTTTTACGGGTCCGGAGTACGGTGTGTTCGATGCGGTGAGCGTGCCTGTTGCCACCGCTGGTCGTCCGCTGCCGGTGATGGCTGCCGAGGGCTCGCATCTCGCGGCTCGCACGGAGGGCGTCGCCGCGGATGCCGCGCCGGTGTATGTGGCGGGTGATGCCCGCAACGGCAGCTCGCTCGTGGTGAGTGCCATGGCCGATGCCCTGGCCTGCGCAGCCGAGGTCGCCGAGGCGCTGGAGCTGTAAAGTAGTCATTTAAGAACGTCCTCAATGACTAGTCATTTTTTGTCTAGTCGTTGGGGACACTCCTTGCGGATTTGCGAGCGATTTGCTCGTTTGTCGACGTACGGGTGTTCATTTGTCGACTTCTTGGGCTGTGGTCACCTGTTGTTTCTGTGGTGGCTGCGGGCATCTGGCTCAAAAGGGCGGGTTGGCTGTCTATGTCTACCTGCGGTTTTGTTGCGGTGGACTCATTCGGTCAAGTGTCCCGTCAAGTGTTTGGTTAGCATCTGGTTTGCAGTCGAAGGCCTATTTTGCCCGCGCTTGCCTCGGTTGCCCACCCTCCTCGTAAGCTCAAATTGAGGTCCATCAGTTTGAGGAGGATGCCATGACTGACCAAGTTTTTGATCGAGCGCAGCTGGCCGAGGCCGTCGGCAACGATATTGCCGACATGGCTCACTTTTGGATGCTGCGGAAGTTTCAATTTCTGGAGCCGGCGCGCGAGCAGTTCGAGATTATCGTCGATCCGTGGCTCAGCTATTGCGAGGAACCATCTCAAAACGAAATCATGGCCTACAACATGGCGTTTACCGATTGGCTGCTGTTTGAGCGCCCCTATTACCACGGCAAGACGCTGTTGGAACTGTATGTGGACGAGCCGCCAGCGTCAATTTCTCCTGCTTCGCTCGGGCGACTTAAGCAGGTGCGTGACACGCAGTATTTCTCGCGCTTTGGCATTTTGGACAAGGATCCCGCGACTGGCATGGTCGTGCTGAAGGACACGCGCACCGACCGTCGCTTTGACGTCTACGACCCACATATCGTGCAAAAGGAGCGCTGGAACGATGGTGCGATTGCGGTGCGACTCGCGTGCGTCGACGATGTCTGGCTGACGGCGGGGCAGCTCTACCTGTATGACATCGCGCGCCTGAGCGACACGACGGTCGACGGGCCGGGCTCGGTGCATCCCGAGGACCTGGAGGACGGTTTCGACACCTCGTGCATCAGCTTCTTTTTGCGCCTGGTCCGCGACATCATGGGTGCCCAGGGGCGGTATGTGAAGTCGCTCAACATCTACGAACAGGAATGGGAGTAGGGGATGGACGGTTGTCGCCTGCCTTGCCTTCTGCCTTTATGTCTCGATCTGTAACGTTTAGGGACAAAAAACCGGTCTACCTGTTACAGATCGAGACGAATACCTGGGCGCCGCTGGTTTGTCTAAATCTGTAACGTTTAGGGGCCTGGAGAACGTCTAACTGTTACAGATCAAGACGTTTATCAGCGGAGGCAACGGTGACAATGGTCCATTTGTCCGATGTGGTGGTGATGGAAGTGTCTAATACCGTTCTCAAACACAAGCATACGGCTCGCAACACGTTGGCGCGGAATAGGATGCTTGCCAGGCTCACGGAGGCGGCTGAACTAGGCGTGCTGCTTGTGACGCACGACAATGCCGAGCTCATGTGGCTGCGGCGCCATGTGGGAACCGACGATATCGCGGAGCCTGAGTCGCACCTGTTCTGTTTTCAGCATGATTGGGATGCGTTGACGCCGACGGAGCGAGCGCTGCGGACCATCAAAGGGCTTGCGGAGTTTCATCCCGATTGGGCGTTTTGGGGTTACGACGCGGCACTTTTGTGGGGTCTGGAGGTGCCAAATGATCTGCTTGGGCCGCGATTTCTTGTTAAGACAGGTTGCTCGGTGCCGCTGAGTGCAGGATGCCGGCTGTTGCGTCCGCAGGCGGCGGGTGCGCTTGAGCGCGTCGACGGCGTGCGAGTGACGCCGTTTTGGCGCACAGTGAAGGACTGTCTGCTGCGTGCGCCGTTTTCGTATGGTCTGGCGATCGCCGATTCTGCGCTGCGGGCGAAGGGCATATCGCGCGACGACCTCTGCGAACGGCTCCAGGCCGATTGCGAGGGCAGACGCGGATATCGCAGAGCTCAGGTGATTGCGTCGCATGCGGACGGGCTGTCCGAAAACGGTGGCGAGTCTCGGTTCCGGGCATTCTTTATTGCATACGGTTTTCCGGTGCCAGAGTTGCAGGTGGAGTTTCGTGACCCGCTTGATTCGAGCCAAGTGTTTCGCGTTGATTATTTCTGGAGGCTCGAGGACGGGACGTGCGTGATTGGCGAGCTCGATGGAAAGGGAAAGTATGCCTTACAGAACGACGAGGGTCGGGAGTCGGTCGACCCGTTCGTGGCAGAACGTCAGCGAGAGTCTCATCTGACGATGCTCGGACATAAGGTGCTGAGGTTTACGTTTGATGAGCTCAAGAATCCGGGGAAGCTGGCTGAAAAGATGAGACTGGCGGGCATTCCGCAGTGGGCCGATTTGGCTGAGCAGTGGAGGCGGCAGTGGTATGGGCGCTGAGGGGTGTAACTGACGCGGATGTGGTTGTTCCTGCCGAGTTTGTCTCGATCTGTAACAACAAGGGGCCGTTTGGCCTCGCAACTGTTACAGATCGAGACAGAAGGTTGGCTGCCGCTAAAATATCTCGATCTGTAACATCTAGAGGCCGAAAACCTGTCTACTTGTTACAGATTGAGACAAAGGTTGGACGCGGTGCCGAAAGATCTCGATCTGTAACATCTGGCTGCTAAAACCCGGTCTACCTGTTACAGATCTAGACATTTCCCGGATGTCGCTGGGATGGGACTGCAATGCATTCCGTTCTCCGTGTCTCATCCTTTCTCCGTTAACCGATATGTCCGCAGCAACCCTGCCGCACTGGGTGATAATGGACAAATGTTCAAGTTGCTCGTGAGGGAGGAGCTCGATATGGCGTCTGCCGATCGTTCCACGTTGTTTATCAATGCGACCGTCCTGGATGGCTCGGAGCATATGGAGCCGCAACCCGATATGGCCGTGGCCGTTGAGCGCGGTGTCATCACGTGGGTGGGGCCGAGTGCTGTGGCGCAGGCGCCTGCAGGTGCCGAGGTCATCGACCTGGCCGGCGCGTACCTCATGCCCGGCCTCATCAATATGCATGTGCACCTGTGCGGCTCGGGCAAGCCTGTCTCGGCCGGCGATGCGGGCGCGCTGATGAAGAAGCTCGATAATCCCGTGGGGCGCGCCATCGTGCGCCATATTCTTAAGGGCAGCGCCCAGCAGCAGTTGGCAAGCGGCGTGACCACGGTGCGCGGTGCGGGTGACCCGCTGTTTGCCGATATTGCCGTGCGCAACGCTATCGACGCCGGCAAGTATCAGGGTCCGCGTCTGGTGGCGCCGGGAACGGGTGTCACGGTGCCGGGCGGTCACGGTGCGGGGCTGTTCGCGCAGGTCGCCGATACCCCCGATGAGGCGGCCGAACAAGTGCGTGACTTGTATGCGCGCGGTGCCGACGTCATCAAGCTGTTCGTGACGGGCGGCGTGTTCGACGCGACCGAAGTAGGTGAGCCGGGCGTGCTGCGCATGCCGGTCGAGGTTGCCGCGGCGGCGTGCAAGGCTGCGCACGAGGTGGGCCTGCCGGTTATGGCTCATGTCGAGAGCACCGAGGGCGTGAAGGCCGCGCTTGAGGCCGGCGTCGATACGATCGAGCACGGTGCCCCGATGACTCCCGAGATCTTGGAACTGTACCGCGGCGCCGCGGGCACGCAGCTTGAGGGGCGTGCGCCCAGCGTTACCTGCACTATCAGCCCCGCGCTGCCGTTTGTGCTGCTCGATCCGGAGAAGACCCATTCGACCGACACGCAAAAGAAGAACGGCGACATTGTGTGTTCGGGCATCATCGAGAGCGCCCGTGCCGCACTGGAAGCTGGCGTTAAGGTGGGCCTGGGCACGGACTCGAGCTGCCCGTTTGTGACGCAGTACGACATGTGGCGTGAGGTTGCCTTTTTTGCCAAGTACGTGGGCGTGAGCAACGCCTTTGCGCTGCATACGGCTACGCAGATCAATGCCGAGCTGCTGGGGCTGGGCGGCGAGACCGGTACGATCGAGTGCGGCAAGGCTGCCGATATCTTGGTAACGCGCAAGAACCCGCTCGATGATCTGTGCGCACTGCGTGAGCCGACGTACGTGATGTGCCGTGGTGATCTGGTGCGCAAACTCAAGGTGAAGCGTATTCCCGAGGTGGACGCCGAGCTCGACGCGATTATGGCCATGCCTGCCGAAGCGCTGGCTGAGGAGCTCGCCCGCGACGGTGTGGCGTAGATGTGACAAAGGGGCAGCTCCGTTGCCGCATGCAAAAAGCCGAGGTCTCAACACGAGGCCTCGGCTTTTTTATCGAACAAATACTTAAGATTTGGGACAAACAAACCTGATTAATTTGTCCCGCGTGCGGGCGCTAGGAGCGGGTTTCCATCTTGGCGTGGCACTTGGGGCAGGTGACGCGGATCTTGCCTTTGCCCTTGGGGACGGAGAGCATCTGGCCGCAGTTGGGGCACTTGAGGTATGCTGTGGTCTTGCGACCCTTCCACATCTTCTTGGCCGTGCGCTTGGCACGCTCAAAGTCTTCCTTGCTGGTACCGGCCGTGCGCGAGGCGTTGGCAGCCGCGGTGCCGCTACCCAAGCTCGCTACGAACTTGCCCAGGCCGGGGACGTTAGCGGTCGCGGCGACAAAGGCCGCGTTTTCCTTGCGACGTGCATCGATATTTTTGGACAGGCCGCGCAGCACGCCAATCACGATTACGGCGATGGCAATCCAGCTGAGCCACTGGATATGGGCTATCGATCCGATCATCGCGATGACGATGCCGACAAAGCCCATAACGATGGTGAGCTCATCGGCGCCATTGCGGCCCTTCATAAAGTCATTCATGCAAATTGCCTTTCGTTCGATATGCTGCACGCCTTTATACCCGATTTAGAGCAAGGGGGACAGGTCAATCTGCACCAAGGTGGTGCAAACATACCTGTCCCCGATACACCAAGAAGGTGCAAAGCAGTCCGTCCCCAATGTCCCCAATTACTTGGAGAGCTTGTCGACGACGCGTTCGATCTCGGCGAGCTTGGCGGCTTTGAGGTCTTCGTCGCCCGATTCGATTGCCGAAGTCACGCAGCCCTCGATATGCGCCTTGAGCACGTCGGCGTTAATGCGCGCGAGGAGCGCCTGTGTGGCCATGAGCTGCGTGGAGATATCGACGCAATAGCGGTCCTCATCGACCATCCGCAAGATGCCGTCGATCTGGCCGCGTGCCGTCTTGAGCATGCGGGTCACCGATTTGTGGTCTGCCATCATGGCGGGTCCTCGTTTCTGGTCGGGGTGCGCGTGGGTCGTTACGCGGCGGTTACGGACAGGGCGTGGAACTTCTCGCCGGCGCCCTCGACAGCGGCGGCGAGCTGCTCGGCGGTCACGGTGTCGGCGCACTCCACCTGGACGGTCTGAGTCTCGTGATCGGCGTCGGCGTCGGTCACGCCGGCCACGTTGAGCAACGCCGTCTCGACGGTGGCGTCGCAGTGGCCGCACATAAGGCCCGAAGTCTTAATCGTGTAACGCATTGGTATTCCTCTCTGTTGTGTCGGCTTTCCCGGGCACCCGACCTTGACCTTCAAGCCGTCGCTCGCGTACCAAAGTACGCGTCGCTCCTCTTTCAGGTCAATCTCGGGCACCTGGAAAACCCGTTCTAAATGGACTTAATGGTGAGCCTATTTTGCCACTTTAGGCTTAAAGGATTTCAGGCGCAGAGCGTTGGACACAACGCAGACACTCGACAGGCTCATCGCGGCGGCGCCAAACATCGGCGAGAGCTGCCACCCGGTGAGCGGGAAGAACACGCCCGCCGCCAGCGGAATGCCGATGCCGTTGTAGAACAGCGCCCAGAACAGGTCCTGCTTGATGTTGCGGATTGTGGCACGTGACAGCTCGATGGCACGGGCGACGTCCATGAGATCGCTGCGCATGAGTACCACGTCGGCGCCCTCCTTGGCGATGTCGGCGCCGGTGCCGATCGCAAGGCCCACGTCGGCGCGCGCCAGGGCGGGGGAGTCGTTGATGCCGTCGCCCACCATGGCGACCTTGCTGCCCGCATCCTGCAGCCCGCGCACGTGGCGCTCCTTGTCGGCGGGGAGGACGTCGGCGATGACCTGCTCGCTGCTCAGCCCCACGCGGCGGGCGATGGCCTCGGCCGTCACGCGGTTGTCGCCGGTGAGCATGCGCACGTCGACGCCGAGCTTGCGGAGCGCGGCGATGGCCTCGGCGCTCGTCTCTTTGACCTCGTCAGCCACGGCGATGGTGCCGACAAGCTCGCCGTTCTTGGCAAAGAACAGCGGCGTCTTGCCTTCGGCGGCAAATTGCTCGGCAAGACCCGCGGGCACGGTAACGCCCAACTCGTCCATCAGGCGCACGTTGCCGGCTGCGATGACATTCTGCCCCTCGCGTGCCGTAACGCCTCGTCCGGGCACGGCGGCAAAGTCCTCGACCATGCGCGCGACAATTCCGCGCGCCTCGCACTCGGCCATAATCGCCTCTGCCAGCGGGTGCTCGCTCGAGCGCTCCAGCGCGGCGGCCAGCTTGAGCAGCGCCTTTTCGCTCATGGCGGGCGAGCCGTCAGCGCGCGTGGCTACCACGATATCGGTCACGGCAGGCTTGCCGCGGGTGACGGTGCCCGTCTTATCGAGCACCACGGTGCCCACGCTGCGCAGGTTCTCCAGCGCCTCGGCGCTCTTGAACAGAATGCCCATCTCGGCGCCCTTGCCGGTGCCAACCATAATGGCGACGGGCGTGGCCAGGCCCAGCGCGCACGGACAACTGATCACCAGCACAGCCACGGCGGAGGTAAGTGCTTCGTTGATGCTTCCGGTCAGCACCATCCACGCCACAAAAGTTACGGCAGAGATTACAAACACCACGGGCACAAACACGCCGGCGACCTTATCGGCCATGCGGGCGATGGGCGCCTTGGTGGCGTTGGCGTCCTCGACGAGCTGGATAATCTTGGCGAGCGACGTGTCGGCGCCCACACGCGTGGCGCGGAAGGTAAACGAACCGGTACGGTTGACGGTGGCGGCGCTGACGGTGTCGCCGGCGACCTTTTCCACGGGGATGGACTCGCCGGTGAGCGCACTCTCGTCCACGGCCGAGCTGCCCTCGAGCACCACGCCGTCAACGGGGATGGACTCTCCAGGGCGCACGCGCAGGACCTGGCCGGGAAGGATACTGTCGACGTCGACGGTGGTTTCGGTGCCGTCGTCGGCAACGACGGTCGCAGTCTTGGGTGCCAAGTCGATGAGCGCCTCGATGGCGCCGCCGGTCTTGGACTTGCTGCGCGTCTCGAGGTATTTGCCCACGGTGACGAGCGACAGAATCGTGCCCGCGCTCTCAAAATAGAGGTTGTCCATGCCCGTCATCATGGCCTCGTGCACCTGACCTGCGGCTAGCTGGTCGGCCATGATGAACATGGCGTAGAGCGACCAGGCAATGGAAGCGGTGGCGCCGACGGCGATGAGGGCGTCCATGGTGGGCGCGCCGTGCACGAGCGACTTGAAGCCGTTGATAAAGTACGCGTCGTTGACGTAGACGATGGGGATGAGCAAGACGAGCTCGGTGAGGGCGAGCGTCATGCTGTGGGTGTGGTCGGTGAAGACGCCGGGCAGTGGCCAACCGAGCATGTGCCCCATGCCTATGTAGAACAGCGGGATGAGGAAGACGATTGAGACGATGAGGCGGGTGCGCATGGCAGAGGCGGCGGCCTCCAACTTTTTGGTCGGCGACTCCATATGGGCGGCGCCGGACCTGGCTTGCGTACTGCCGCTTTGGGCGGCGTCGGTGCCCGTGCTGACGGGTGAGGCCGAGTAGCCAGCGCGGTCGACGGCGGTGCAGATATCGTCGGGGGAGACCTGCGCAGGGTCGTAGTCCACCAGCATAGAGCCGGCGAGCAGATTGACCGCGACGCTCTCGACGCCGTCGAGCTTGCTCACGGCGCGGTCTACGTGCGCCTGGCAGGCGGCGCACGTCATGCCACCCACATCGAATTTATCTTGAGCCATGGCTTCTCCTTTCTGTAGTTTAGTGTTGGAATTGTTAACCAACTGATACTATACACCCATACCCCCTGGGGGTGTCTAGTAATAGTTGGAATGTATGACTTTTCATTACAGATGAGGGTGGCTGCCCAATCGGTGGCCGTCTCTGCCAAACGTCTCGATCTGTAACAACTAGACCCCGTTTTACCGAGTATTTGTTACAGATCAAGACAAACAGTTGGCAGAAAACTCAATGTCTCAATCTGTAACATCTAGCAGCAAATATGACCTCTAACTGTTACAGATCGAGACAGACCGCCCGCGGCCAACTCAAATGTCTTGATCTGTAACATCAAGAGAGGTTTTTGACCCCTAACTGTTACAGATTGAGATGTTGTCTCGCGGGGCTGGGGTTTGTCTCGTTCTGTAACATCTAGACCTGTATCTGCCGAGCTAATGTTACAGATCGAGACAATTGCCGGGGAGGGGTTCCGTCACGGCAAGACGCCCGCCGCCTAGATGCAGAATCCGGGAATCACGCAGGTTCGCTTATCGGGCTTGCTTGCAGGCGTGGCGTAATTAAAGACATCGCCGTCGTCGCCCACGCGGTTCATATAGAGCGTGCCCTCGTTCTCCGACGTGTCGGGGCTCGCCGTACGCTCCCACCAACAGACATCCTTGCCCTTCCACTGGCGAACCATCATACTGTTCGTGGTAAAGGGGCTCACCTTAAGCTCGCGGAACAGCTGGTACTCCTTGCCCTCGCCGTTGTAGATGCCGGATAGGTAATGGCAGTCCTCGCTAAAGTCCTTGGGCGCCTGTCCGCCGCAGAGCTCGACCATGGCGGGCAGCCAAAGGGTCGCGGGCAGCTCGCTCAGGCACGAAGTGCTTTTGGTGGCGCCGACGTTGTTCGAGATCTTCTTGACCGGACTGATAACCGATTGCAGTTCCTTGGGAAGCAGCTTAATGCCGTCCTCATCGAGCCATGTGCGCAGCTCGCAGTCTTCCCAGCCACCGTTGAGCGGGTACTCTGAGGCATCGCGCTCGGCAATACCTGCGTCAAAGATAAATGACAGACCGGCCTTGCCGTTGGTATCCGCCAGGTCGTCGTGAAGAATGCCCACGAGTTGCGCCCCGACCTCCAGCCCGTTGGCGAGCTTCACACGCTTGGTGCACGGATAGGGGATATGCCCATCAGCGTCGAGCAGGTGGTAGCGCTTGGCAATCTCGCGTGCCTCGCTACGGGTCTCGGCGGCCTTAATCTTGAGCGAAATCTCTTGCAGCTGATCCCAGGTGTAGTCGTCAAGCGTACCGCGGATGCCGTCCAGGTAGTCGGGGATGCCGAAGCCATGGGTTGCGGCTCCGATAACGCCGAGCCCCGCAACGGCTGCGACAACGCCACCGATAATAAAGCGGCGGCGGGTCATGGCATCGTGCCGGGCCTGCTCCAGAATCTCTCGCGCTCGCTCGCCGGCGACGTCGACCTTAAGGTGCGTGCCGGAATCGATATCAATTGCAGCCTCGTCTCCTGTGCCTTCGCGGCCCTCGGATTCGGCGTCGGTGAGGTATGCCGAGAGCACCTCGAGCATCTGCTGCTCGGTAGGGCGATCGCCCTGTTCGACCGAGATGCCTTTCATGATGATCTGGACAAGCGCTTCATCGCCCTCGCAGCGCGGCTCGAGCGGTGCCGGCTTGGTCTTGGTCTTTACGAGATAGAACGAGCCGGTTGCAGCGGCGTCCGTCGACTCAAAGTCAAACGGTTTGCGACCGCTGTAGAGCTGGTACAGAATGCTCGAAAGCGCATAGACGTCGATTGCCGGCGAACGGCGAAGGGCCGCGATTCCTTCGATATCCTGCGTGAGCATCTCGGGCGCGGCGTATGCGGGCGTGGCAAAGCGCCAGATGTCGGCGCGCCGGGTGATCGTGTCGTCGCCGAGGGCCATGGTCGCGGAGCCCATGTCGATGAGGCAGGGGTCAAAGGAGCAATCGGCAATCTGTTGCTCGAGCGTTCGACTGGTGGTGCGGAACATGATATTGGCGGGCGACAGGTCGCGATGGACGACCGGATTTACGAGTCCCTGGGTCATCAGGAGTGCACGAAGCGCGGCGTTTCCGACGGCGGCGACCATCTGGGTGGTTAGCCCGCCCGAGGCATCGTGCGGAAGCAGGGGCAGCGCCTGCTTGAGCGACGTGCCCTCGACCCACTCCATGAGGATGAGCGGGTCGTCCTCGCACGATCCATAGCCATAGACGCGCGGAAATCCGCGCAGGTGCGAGACGGTACACAGATGACGGTACTCCTCGAACAGCGCGGCGGTGCTGGCCAGGTGCGCGGCCGATTGCTCGGCGGAGCGGTCGGGTGTCTGGCCGGAAAGGATGGCGTTGTCCTTGAGCAGCTTGACGGCAAAGACCTCGCCGCTCGTGTTGGTCGCGCGAAGCACGTGTCCGATATTGCCGTCGTCGCGGTATGCCGTCTGAAGAATTAGCGTCATAAACCGGCGCTTGGCATCGTCCTCGGCGCTGGGGTCGACCGCCACGGCGGTATCGAACGTGTCGAGACGGATGAGTTTGTCGCCATAGGCGCTGTCGGTAGTATCCATGGCGTTCCTTTGTCTGGCATGGGTTGTCGCACGTGTACGTGAACAGTTCGGTTATCGGTAAAGTACCATAATAGCCGCACTGCTCACGTATGCCGCTGAGCATTGTCGTTTACGACGTAGAAGGTAGCAGACGAAAGACGGGCGATGACCGTCTTTCGATCACCGCCCGCGCTAGTCCACAATAACGAGAAACGTTGTATAGAGACCCAAGTGAAGTCTGTCGCTGTTTTCGATTTCCACCGGGGGATAGACTTTGCCGGGCTCTCGTTGGTCGCGGGGCGGCTCGATTACGATATCGCCGTCGCCTGCACCCGATTCGAGCACCGTGCCGTTGGTCGATCCAAGGCCCTGGGCGTACCAGTGCCCACCCTCGAGCCAAATGCGGAGATGCTCGCGCGATGCGTCGGCGCCCACATTGGTGATGCTGGGCGAGGTTTTGGGCAAAGAACCAATCACGGTGCCGCGCGGATCGCGTGTGAGGGGATGGATTTGCATGTCGACGCAGTTGTCGGCATGTGTCCTGAGCAGACCGAGGTTGGGGGCGACGGCGCGCGGCTGCTCCAGGCTGCCCATAAAGCCACGTCCGACGGTAGTTTCGGTGGTGCCAAAGTGCCCGCCCGTCTTGCTGTCGCAAAAGCGCTCGACGGTGGCCACGCCCTGAACGGGATCGGCGAGCGCCCCCGTTGCCACAAAGAGCATAAGGTAAAGCGTGCTTTTCTCGCGCACGGCATTGCCGTCAAAGTTGTCGATGCGATTGAGGGCATTTGCATATAGGCGGCTGTCCAGCTTGTAGCTGGCGAGAGCCGACATCATTTCGTTGGCGGCCGGACCGCGATAGTGCTCGGCGATTGCCCGATAGGCGGACTCGCCGCCGCCGAGCTTGCTGCAGATTGCCGAGGAAAGGTTGAGCGTGGTGACGGTAAAGTCGCTGTAGATGGAGGGCGCGCACTGGTCAGGCTTGCGATGGACGATGTAACGGGTGAGATACGAGCGGTTGGAAGAGCATTTCTCGAGCAGGGTACTGCCGAGATAAGAGTTTCCATTGATGAGCATTCGGGCGATCTCGAGATGTTTAAGACCGCCGAACGAGCGAATATCGTTATAGAGGACCGAGCAAGGCGTCTCTGCTGCCACGGATACCTCCTTTGATTGCTTCCTAGCCAATATGGCGATAGGAATTAATGGCCCCCGGTGGGCGACGTATTAAATGGCTGCGCAATATATAGCGTAACCAAAGCAACATTATAGGCCACATGTTCGAAATTGCAGGAAGCCTGAGAGATTTGGTTTGGACTGGACGGAAATCCCCCTCTGTCTTGATCTATAACAATTAGGACCCGGTTTTGCCCTGCATCTGTTACAGATTGAGACAATCGGCCAGGCCCACCTCGTCCGCCCCGTCATCTGTGGTTTACGTGGGGGCATACGGAGTGCGGGTATACTAACCGGCGGCGAATCTGCTCCATCGCTTAGAGCTGCTGCGTCTGGACGGCGCGTGATAGGGCTGCCAAAGCGATCGCCAGCGTGCTGAGCAACGTCCTCTCTGTGCGCACCCGTTTTTGTATGTATTAGCGCACTACCAAGCACGCCCGCGCGGCAGCATGCCGTGCCCATAGCGCGTGCAGATAAGGAACAACAACATATGCGTAATTCTGTATCTGACGTCACCGACGCCGAGATTCTGGACGAGACCCGCGAGGCCATGACCCAGGCTGCCTTCGATGCCGCCGATCAGGCCAATGCTGCCCAGGCCGTCGAGTCCGCTACCGAGAGCCTGCCCGCCTTTGACGAGCTGGGGCTTTCCGACGAGATGCTTCGTGCTATCGAGAACCTGGGCTACACGGCGCCGACGCCCGTGCAGGCCGGCTCGATCCCCGTGGTGCTTGAGGGTCGCGACCTGCTTGCCGCCGCTCAAACCGGCACCGGCAAGACGGCCGCCTTCTTGCTGCCGACCATGAACAATCTGGAGCACATCGCTCCGCCCAAGCCCGTGCGCGAGCGCGGCGGCCGCAACCGTCGTCGCGGCGCCAAGAAGCCCGAAGGCAACGGCCGTGGCCCCGTGATGCTCGTCATCACCCCTACGCGCGAGCTTGCCCAGCAGATCGACGAGGTCGCGAGCAAGATCGCCGACGTCACCGGCCATGTCGCCGTGACCGTCGTGGGTGGCGTGAGCTACAAGCCGCAGACCGCGGCACTCAAGTACGGCTGCGATATCCTGGTCGCCACGCCGGGCCGTCTGGTCGACCTGATCGAGCAGGGCGCCTGCCATCTGGACGAGGTTAAGGTCTTGGTGCTCGACGAGGCCGATCGCATGCTCGACATGGGCTTTTTGCCCGCCGTTCGCCGCATTGTGCGCGAGACGCCGGCCGAGCGTCAGACGCTGCTGTTCTCGGCGACTCTCGACGAGGAGGCCGTGGGCGAGATCACCGATCTGGTGAGCGACCCGGCCCGCGTGGAGATCGCGCCCGCCACGTCGACCGCCGACACCGTCGATCAGTTTGTGTTCCCGGTGTCCATCGAGGCCAAGAACAACCTGCTGCCCGAGTTCCTCAAAAAGGAAGGCCCGGAGCGCACTATCGTCTTTATGCGCACCAAGCACCGCGCCGACAGCTGCTGCCGTCGCCTTGAGCGCAAAGGCATCAAGGCCGCCGCGATTCACGGCAACCGCAGCCAGGCCCAGCGCGAGCGCGCGCTTTCTGCCTTCCGCGACGGCACCGTCGACGTGCTGGTGGCAACCGATGTTCTCGCCCGCGGCATCGACATTAGCGACGTGCGCTACGTCGTGAACTTCGACGTGCCGGCCGAGCCGACCGACTATATCCACCGCATTGGCCGTACGGGCCGCGCCGGCGAGCTGGGCTGGGCCATTACGTTTGTGACCGAGCAGGACGTCGACGAGTTCTACGAGATTGAGAAGCTCATGGACAAGACGGCCGACATCTACGAAGCCGGCGAACTGCATGTGGGTCCCAACCCGCCCGCCGTCGATCCCGAGCGCGATCCTGCCGCCTTTAAGGTGAAGAAGAAGACCAAGCGCGGCAAGTCCAAGAGCAAGAAGAAGCTTGAGCAGGCGCGTCGCGACGGCAAGCGTAACGGCGACGATTACGGCGACGTGGCTGGTCGTTCCAACCGCGGTCGCGACGAGCGTCGTGGCGACGGCGAGCGCCCGAGCCGTCCCAAGCGCGGCGGCAAGACCCGCGTGCGCGAGGGCGTTCAGGCTCGCGTGGACGAGGCTGTTGAGAGCGTGGCTCGCGAGGCGGCTGCCGAGGAGCGCGCTGGTGCTGTTGAGCAGGGCCCGCGCGGCAACCGTGCCGAGCGTCGTGCCAAGCAGTTCCAGGGCGAGGCACATCGTCGTCGCCGCGAGGACGAGGACCGCGGCGGTCGTCGCCGTGTTGAGCGCGAGGACGAGGGCCGTGGTTCGCGCGGCGGCAAGCGCGGTGCGGGCGACCGCCGTCGTTCCGGTCGTGATGATGAGCGCAGTGGCCGTGATGAGCGTCGCGGCGGCGAGGGTCGCGGTGAGCGAGGCGCCCGTGGCGGTGAGTCCCGCGGCGGCAAGCGCTTTGAAGAGCGCGGTAGCCGCGGCGGCGAGCGTCGCGAGGGTGCTCGCAGCAATGGCGGCCGCGGCGGCGCTGGTCGTTCTAACGAGTCGCGCGATCGTCGTGACCCGCGTGCCAGCCGCGATCGTCGCGATGACTGGCGCAACTACGACGATACCCGCGAAGAGCGTCGCGGCGGCTATCGTGGTGGTCGTGGCGGCAACCAGGCCGGCTCCCGTGGCGGCCGTGCCGGCGGTCGCGATAACCGTGGCAGCTACGGCAACAGCCGTGGCGGCAAGCGCGGCAGCAGCTCCCGCCGTCCCGGTGACGGCGGCGGCAAGCGCAAGTAACATACGCGTCGCGCGCTAGAGCGAGGCGAACTAAGGGCCCCGAGCAACTACGCTCGGGGCCCTTTTTGTTTGCCGTATCCGATCGCTAGTTCAAATGTGATTTCCTCGGGAATGCATCTAGAGGATGCCGTGGGCCTGTTTCCTGCCATGCGGCAATGGGTCCCATGGGGTGCGCCGTGCATTTTTTGGAGTATTCTGTAGTTCGAGTTGTCTGCATATGATTCGACGTCGCCGACGGTGGTCTTCGGATATCCCTAGCGAGCGTTTTGAGCCAGATTTCGCCGTTTTCCGGAGCAGGGACGCGTTATTCTCGCTATGTCGGAACCCTAAATGACGCAGCGCCCTACAGTTTTGCCCGCCCGCGGCGGTGCTGGCGCGGTCACGTTGCAGAATACTCCGTTTTTTGCACGGGCCAGGATGGGGTACCTCAGGAGAACACGGCGGTATCCCGTAAATATATACAATCTGTACCGTAATTTATACAAAACGAAGAGGCAGACAGCGTAGGGTGGGTGCATTAGGGTGCTTGGTGCATTAAAACGGGGACCCTACGTGCCGTATACTCTGGCTGGATGTGAAAACGGCTTGACGCGTTGCCAGGCGTAGGGGGAGGGTGTCTAGATGAGCGTATTCGAAATTGTGTTTAGTCCGACGGGCGGAACGCGGAAGGTGTCTGGCCTTGTGGCCGGGGCGCTGGACAAGAATACCGTTACCGTCGATTTGACCGATAGCGGGCTAGATTTCAGCGCTGTCTCGATGACTGAGGACGACGCGGCCGTAATCTCAGCGCCGGCGTATGCCGGTAGAATCCCGGCTGTGGTGACTGACCGGTTGGGTATGGTGTGCGGCAACGGGGCTCGGACTGTTTTGGTTTGTGTATACGGAAACCGCGCGTTTGAGGACACGCTCGTAGAGCTGGAGGACGTTGCGATGCGCGCCGGATTTAGGGTGGTTGCAGCTGTTTCTGCTATTGCTGAGCATTCCGTTGCTCGTCAGTTTGCTGCTGGGCGACCGGATGCGCAGGATGCGGCGCAGCTCGCAGAGTTTGCGCAGCAAATTCAGCAAAAGCTGTTGGCTGAGGATGCATCCGAGCCCTCTATTCCCGGCAATCGTCCTTATAAACAAGCTGGAGGTCATCGCATGGCACCCGAGGCAACAGAGGATTGCGTCTCCTGCGGTGCATGCGCCGCGGCGTGCCCCGTTTGTGCTATCGACAAGGGCGACCCCAAGCGAGCAACTGGCGAGGCGTGCATCTCCTGCATGCGCTGCATCGCCGTATGTCCGCGAGGCGCTCGCAAGCTTGATCCCAACAAGCTATCCGCTGTTTCCCAGATGCTGAGCAAGGTTTGCGTCGTGCGGAAGGAATGCGAGCTCTTCATCTAGCGCATACGAAATTGCTGCAAGGAGCGCCCCTGGGTGCCGGCGGGAAAGGAACGTCCCTAAGTGCCGCCTAAATACCGTTTATCGGAGAAAAAATACCGTTCATCGGTCATAATGGTTGTTCCGGCTTTGGGCTTGTCTACAATAGCTCCCGTAAAAAGAAATGCGGAAGGTTACCGAGTCCCTCGGACGTGGGCCTAACCAAAGTCTTTGAACGGGTGTGTCTCTATGGATGCATTCGCTTGATTTTGGTTGGGCTATATTTATGAAGGGACATGCCACCATGGGTTTCTTTTCTCGCCTGATGGGTGGCTCGGATAAGCAGACGACTGCGGCTTCCGAGTTCGAAATCCTCGCTCCCGTTTCCGGCGAGCTTGTTCATCTAGAAAATACCAATGACCCTGCTTTTAGCAGCCGTGCCGTGGGCGATGGCGTTGCCGTGGTTCCCCAAGAGGGAACGGTGCGCGCTCCTGTTTCCGGCACCGTCGCGGCGCTGTTTCCGACTGAGCACGCGCTGGGCATCATGCCCGACGACAGCTCTGCTCAGGTGATGCTGCATATCGGAATCGATACTGTTAAGCTTGAGGGCAAGGGCTTCCATGCGCTTGTTGCCCAGGGTGACCATGTCGACGCGGGCCAGCCCCTCGTCGAGGTCGATTTCGACGCGGTCCGCGCCGCCGGCTTCGATCCCACGGTCTTCGTTATCGTGTGCGAGCGCTCGGAGAACTCGACTCTTCGTGAGCATGCTTCCGGCCCTGTTGCTGTTAAAGAGCCTGTCATCTGGCTTTCCGAGTAAATTCTTGTGGTGGGTACCGTGGTTATCAAGCGAGTTTTTAACAACAACGTCGCAATGGTCACTTCGGACGATGGCTCCGAGTTCATCGTCATCGGTCGAGGCCTCTGCTTTGGCCGTCATGCCGGCGATGCCATCGACGAGGCGTCGATCGAAAAGACCTACGCGTTGCAGGAGGGTACCTCCCAGGATTCTCGTACGATTGACCGCTTGGCACATCTTGTGGAGTCCATCCCCACCGTCAACCTCGTGATTGCCGAGGACATCGTTCAGATGCTTCGTCGAGAGCTCAATGTCGACATCAACGATAAGATCCTCATCGCTCTCGCAGACCATATCAGCCTCGCCCTCGAGCGCGAGCGCAAGGGCGTTCCGTGCGAGAACCCGCTGCTGCTCGAGATCCAGCAGTTCTATCGCAAGGAGTATGCGCTTGCGGGCCGTGCGCTGCAGATTATCAAGGAGTATATGGGCATCCAGATGAGCGAGGAGGAGCAGGGTTTCATTACCTTGCATATCGTCAACGCCACCATGCCGCAGCGCTCTGACCGTCTGATTGTTTCGGTCCAGCTCGTTCGCGACGTGCTTGCGATTGTTTCCGAGCGCTATGCCACGACCCTCGATGACACCTCGCTGCCTTACGAACGCTTCGTTCGTCACCTGCAGTTTTTCGCACAGCGAGCGCTCGATCCTGCGGCCGGGCAAATCAACGGAGACGCACTGTTCCGAATCGATGAAACGGCGTATCCGTGCGCATTCTCGTGCGCGGACGCCATAGCCGACCACTTGGCGTCTAACTATAACGTTGTCGTTACCGATGCCGAGAAGAGTTATCTCGCATATCACATTGTTAACCTGCTTGGAGAACCTGGTCTCTAGGCATAACGTGCCCACATATCGATTGATATAAGGCAAGACTCACGGTCTTGTCCAGGGCACACCTATCTCAATTTGCGGAAAAGGAAGGGGAGTACCGCTATGACCGCAAAAAAGAAGTTCAATTTCAAAGCGCCGTTGGAGGTGTTCGCGAAGTCGATCGTCCAGCCGATGATGTATCTCTCGGTTGCCGGCATCCTGCTCATCGTGGGCATCATTCTGACCAACAAGACCATTTGCGCTTTGGTCCCCGTACTGGGCTCCGGTCCGTTCCAGCTTGTGGGCGCCGTTGTCTATCAGTCGCTGATGTTTATCATCAACAACCTCTCGATTCTGTTCTGCGTGGGCATCGCCGGCGCCATGGCAAAGAAGAACAAGGGCCATGCTTCGCTGATTGCCCTGATGTCGTTCTTCCTGTTCCTGCAGGCTAACAACATCGTGCTCAACGCCACCGGCTCTCTTGCCGAGGCGAGCGGCATGCTCGGCCTTACCGGAACCGGCCAGGCCACCGTTATGGGCATTCAGGTGCTCGATACCGGCGTATTTGGCGGCATCATCCTTGGTTGCATCACCGGTGTCGTGTTCAACAAGTACTCGAACAAGCAGTTCCCCATTGCCCTTTCGATGTTCTCGGGCGTTCGCTTTCCGTTCCTCATCATGATCATCATTTCCTGGATCATGGGCGCTGGCTTCTGCATCGTTTGGCCTCCGGTTCAGGGTGCCATCTCCTCCGTTGCCGGCATCATTAAGGAGTCGGGCAACATCGGTCTGTTTATCTACGGCATGCTCAACAAGCTGCTCGTTCCTACCGGTCTGCACCACCTCATCTACACCCCGTTCCAGTTCTCCGATGTGGGCGGCACCCTTACGCTGGGTGGTCAGGTTATCGCCGGTGCCTATCCCATCCGTGTCGCCGAGATGGCAATGACGGGCCAGCCCTTCTCCGATAGCACCTACTTCAACAGCTACACCTTCAACAACCTGTGGCCCTACATCGGTATCGGTCTCGCCTTTATCTTCACCGCTTACAAGCAGAACAAGGACAAGACCAAGGCTGTCATCATCCCGCTGATCATCACCGCCGTGCTTTCCTGCGTGACCGAGCCCATGGACTTCCTCTTTGTCTTTGCCGCTCCCGTGCTCTTTGTCGTTCACTCGGTTCTTTCCGGCATCTTCCTGGTCCTGCTCAAGGTCCTCTCCGTGCCCGCTTCGACTGCAGGCGGCATCATCAACATCGTGGTTTCCAACCTGGTTCTTGGTGTCGATAAGACCAACTGGCCGGTTATGTTGGTGCTTGGAGTTCTCAACGCCGCTCTGTACTTCTTCCTCTTCACCTTCCTTATTAAGAAGCTCAACCTCCACACGCCTGGTCGCGAGGAGGAGTCCGAGCTCGCCGAGTCCGTTGCCGAGGGCGAGGCCGCCGCGTCTGTCGCGGTGAAGCAGGGCGCTGTTGCCGCGGCTCCCGCAGAGGGCGTCGATGCGGGCATTGCCGACCTGGTCGCAGGTCTTGGCGGCAAGGACAACATCGAGGAGCTCGAGAACTGCTTTACGCGTCTCCGCGTGAACGTTAAGAACCCGGACCTCATCGATGAGGACCTCATCAACCACGTGCCCAACAGCGGCATCAACCGCAACGGCAACAACATTCAGATCATCTTTGGCATGAAAGTCGCCGAGATGCGTGACAAGGTCGAAAACGCAATTGAGAAGGAGCAGTAAACAATGATCATTACTCTGTGTGGTGGCGGATCCACCTTTACCCCCGGCATCGTCAAGTCCATCGCTCTGCGCAAGGACGAGCTCGACGTTGACGAGATTCGTCTGTACGACATCAACGAGGAGCGCCAGCGCAAGATCGGCGTGCTCGTGGACTGGATTTTGCACGAGGACCTCGGCCTGGACATCAAGCTCACGGTGACCACCGACAAGGAGACTGCCTTTACCGACGCGAGCTTCGTGTTTGCCCAGATGCGCGTGGGCGGCTATGCCATGCGCGAGCAGGACGAGAAGATTCCGCTGCGTCACGGCTGCGTGGGCCAGGAGACCTGCGGCTGCGGCGGCCTTGCCTACGGTATGCGTACCATCTTCCCCATGGTCGAGCTGATTGACGACGTTGAGAAGTACGCCAAGAAGGACTACTGGATTCTTAACTACTCCAACCCTGCCGCCATCGTCTCCGAGGGCTGCCGCGTCCTGCGCCCCAACGCTCGCATCATCAACATCTGCGACATGCCGATCGCGATCATCGACGTGGTTTGCGCCGCGCTCGATATCGACAAGAAGGATGTCGAGTACGATTACTTTGGCCTCAACCACTTTGGCTGGTTCACCTCGATCCGCCACAAGGGCGAGGAGGTGCTCCCGCAGCTGCGCGAGTACATCAAGGAGCACGAGATTCTGCTGCCCGATTCGTACCTCAAGGGCATGAGCTCGCTGATGTCCAAGAAGCCCGAGGAGGCCACCGACGAGCATCCCGAGCAGAACCGCCACACCAAGGGCAGCTGGTACTACGTCTGGAAGGGCGAGTACGAGATCATGGAGTGCTTCCCGGAGTACCTGCCCAACACGTATCTGAACTACTACCTGCAGCAGAAGGAGTTCGTCGAGCATTCCAACCCCGAGCGCACCCGTGCTAACGAGGTCGAGGAGACGCGCGAGAAGAACCTCTTCGACGGCATCGACCATTACGAGAAGACGGGCGAGATCGACGAGAGCACGTTCTATGCGGGCAGCCACGGCGACTGGATTGCCGATCTGGCTATCGCTCTGAAGAACGACACCAAGCAGCGCTTCCTGGTCATTTGCGAGAACAAGGGCGCTATCCCCAACATGCCCTACGACGCCATGGTCGAGCTGCCTGCCTACATTGGCAAGAACGGCCCCGAGGTCATCAGCCGCGACAACATCCCGCTGTTCCAGCAGGGCCTCATGATGCAGCAGCTGAACTCCGAGAAGCTCGTGGTCGAGGCCACGATCGAGGGTTCGTACGAGAAGGCGCTCAAGGCCTTTACGCTCAACAAGACCGTGCCTTCTATGAAGGTCGCCAAGGAGGTCCTCGACGACATGATCGAGGCCAACAAGGGCTACTGGCCCGAGCTTAGCTAAAGACAGAAGGTCGCTGGCACAAAAGAGCCGCTGACCGCATACCTGGAGCAGTGCCCCGTCCACGTGATTGCGTGGGCGGGGCATTGTCATTTGGTAACGCGTTTTATCAAATATGGCATTTATCTGCGGTAATGTTCTATTTCACCGCCGAGGGTGACATTTCATACCGCCTGCCGAACTGCGTGGAGACCTAACAACTATTTAGGTCAGTGTTGTGTGTGTAGCAACTTCGCCCGGCCTCGCCTCTGGGCTGCCGCATGAGAGGGGATCTTATGGCACGACTGCATGTAATGGAACGCAGCCACGCTCAGGCCGTCATGGACGACCTGCACGATGCGCTTGGACGCCGTCTGGCGGTGAGTTCGCTCGCCCCGTGCCCCGTTGAGTTTACGGCGGCGCTCGTCAACCTGTGCTCCACCCAGAGCTGCGGCAAATGCACGCCCTGCCGCGTGGGCCTGAGCGCGCTGAGCGATCTGCTCGCCGATGTGCTCGAGGGCCGCGCCGACGAGTCCACGCTCAACCTGGTCGAGCGCACGGCCCGCACCATCTATCTTTCGAGCGACTGCGCCATCGGTTACGAGGCCGGTGCTATGGCACTTACGGCTATCCGTGGCTTCCGCGACGACTTTGAGCACCACATCCGCGAACACTCCTGTGGCTTTGACCGCGAGGCCCGCGTCCCGTGCGTCTCGGGCTGCCCGGCGCATGTCGACATTCCCGGTTATATTTCGCTGGTCGAGGCGGGTCGTTATGCCGACGCCGTCAAGGTCATCCGCAAGAACAATCCGCTGCCGCTCGTCTGCGGCCTGGTGTGCGAGCATCCCTGCGAGATGCACTGCCGCCGTGGCATGGTCGACGACCCCATGAACATCCTCGCCCTCAAGCGTTTTGCCGTCGAGCACAGTGAGCTCAACGACCACAAGCCGCATGTAGTGGACAACACCGGCAAGCGCGTCGCCGTGATCGGCGGCGGCCCGGCCGGCCTTTCCTGCGCCTACTACCTGGCCGTGATGGGCCATAAGGTGACCATCTTTGAGCAGCGCCACCACCTGGGCGGCATGCTGCGCTACGGCATCCCCAGCTACCGCCTGCCGCGCGAGCGTCTTCAGGCCGAGATCGACTGGATCTTGAGCGCCGGCATCGACGTGGAGCTCGACCACTCCGTCAACGGCGAGGAACTTGCCCGCCTGCGCGACGAGTTCGATGCCGTCTACCTGGCCATCGGTGCCCATAGCGACAAGAAGCTCGGCCTTCCGGGCGAAGAGGCGCCCGGCGTGGAGTCGGCCGTCAAGATGCTGCGTGCCATTGGAGACGACGAGCTGCCCGACCTGGGCGGCCAGCGCGTGTGCGTCATCGGTGGCGGCAACGTTGCCATGGACGTGGCCCGCTCCGCCGTGCGCTGCGGTGCCGAAAAGGTGAGCATCGTCTACCGCCGTCGCATCTGCGATATGACGGCACAGGACGCCGAGATCGCCGGCGCCCAGGCCGAGGGTTGCGAGGTGCTGGAGCTGACGGCGCCGCTCGCCATCGAGACGGGCGAAGATGGTCGCGTGAGCGGCCTGCGCGTGCAGCCGCAGATTATCGGCGAGCCCCGTCGTGGGCGTCCGGCCCCGCGTGCCGCCGCCACGCCCGAGCGCGTCATTCCTTGCGAGCGCGTGTTTGTGGCCATTGGCCAGGACATCGATTCCAAGCCGTTTGAGGAGATGGGCATTGCCTGCAAGTGGGGCTGCGTGGTCACCGACTCGGACGGCGCCGTGCCCAACTTCGACGGCCTCTTTAGCGGCGGCGACTGCCAGACCGGCCCCGCCACGGTCATCCGCGCCATCAACGCCGGCCGCGTTGCTTCGGCAAATATCGACCGCTACCTGGGCTTCGACCACAAGATCAAGCTCGATGTGGAGCTGCCGACCGTCCAGTTTAAGGGCAAGCACGAGTGCGGCCGCTGCGAGCTGGCCGAGCGCGAGGCCGGCGAGCGTATTCACGATTGGAATCTGGTCGAGCAGGGCCTTACCGAGGAGGAGGCGCGCCAGGAGGCGAGCCGCTGCCTGCGTTGCGATCACTTTGGCTTTGGCGCGTTCCGCGGAGGGAGGAACCTGGAATGGTAGAGCTCAACAAAACCACTGTCGGCGACAACACCGAAAGCGGAGCACTCAACATGGTCAAGCTCACGATCGATAACTGCGAGGTCGTGGTGCCCGAGCACACCACGATCCTGGATGCGGCCAAGTCCGTCGGCATCCAGATTCCCACCCTGTGCTATCTGCGCGATCTGAACGAGATCGGCGGCTGCCGTGTGTGCGTGGTCGAGGTTGAGGGCTGCGACCAGCTGGTTGCCGCCTGCAACAACTACGTACTCGACGGCATGGTGGTCCACACCAACAGCCCCAAGGCCCGCGAGGCGCGTCGCACCAACGTGCAGCTGCTGCTGCCCCAGCACGACTCGCGCTGTACGAGCTGCGTGCGCAGCGGTAACTGCAACCTGCAGACCATCGCCAACGACCTGGGCATTTTCTATCTGCCGTATCAAAGGCATTTGGCGGGCGAGGGCTGGGACTTCGATTTCCCCATCATCCGCGAAAACGACAAGTGCATTAAATGCATGCGCTGCATCAAGGTGTGCGAGAACGTGCAAGGCCTAGGGATTTGGGACCTGACCAGCCGAGCCACGCACACCGCCGTGGGTACCCGCGGGCGCGCGCCCATCGGCAAGACTGATTGTGTCGCATGCGGCCAGTGCATCACGCATTGCCCGACGGGCGCGCTGCGCGAGCGCGACGACACCGAGACCGTGTTTGATGCTCTCACCGATCCCGATAAGATCGTGCTGGTGCAGATAGCGCCGGCCGTGCGCACCGCCTGGGGTGAGGAGCTCGGTATTCCGCGCGAGGATGCCACCGTTGAGCGCCTGGCCTGCGCGCTGCGCCGCGTGGGCTTTGAGTACGTGTTCGACACCGATTTCTCGGCCGATCTCACCATTATGGAGGAGGGCTCCGAGCTGATCGAGCGCCTGGGCGCCGCCGCCAAGGGCGAGAGTAACAGCCGCGGCTGGCCCATGTTTACGAGCTGCTGCCCGGGCTGGGTGCGCTTTGTAAAGGCGCGCTACCCGGAGTTTGTCGACAGCCTGTCCACGTCAAAGTCGCCGCAGCAGATGTTCGGCGCTATTGCCAAGACCTACTACGCCAAGGTGCTGGGCGTGGAGCCCGAGCGTCTGTTCGTGGTGTCCGTGATGCCGTGCACGGCCAAGAAGGCCGAGTGTGCGCTGCCGAGCATGATGGGCGAGGGCGGCGCGCCCGACGTGGACGTTGCGCTGACGGTGCGCGAGATGGTGCGCATGATCCGCGCGAGCCACGTGAGCGTCGACACGCTGGTCGAGGAGCCGCTCGATACGCCGCTGGGCTTTGGCACGGGCGCGGGCGTGATTTTTGGCGCCACGGGCGGCGTGATGGAGGCCGCCGTGCGCTCGGCATATTACCTGGTGACGGGCAAGAACCCGGATGCCGATTTCTTTACCGACGTGCGCGGACTCGATGGCTGGAAGGAGGCCGTGGCCGATATCGATGGCACCAAGGTGCGCGTCGCCGTGGCACACGGGCTGGGAAACGCTGCCCGTCTGCTCGACGCGATTCGCGACGGCCGCGTGAGTTATGACTTCGTTGAGGTTATGGCATGCCCGGGCGGCTGCGTCGGTGGCGGCGGTCAGCCCATCCATGACGGCTGTGAGCTGGCAGCCGAGCGCGGCCAGGTACTGTGGGGCCTCGATGCGAACGCCAAGATTCGCTTCTCGCACGAGAATCCCGATGTCCAGGCGTGCTATCGCGAGTTCTTGGGTGCGCCGCTGTCGCCGCTGGCCGAGGGATTGCTGCATACCGACCATCACGCATGGACGATGCCTAACGAGGGGACGTGCTAGCGATGCGCGCGTTTGATTTTGAAATGTCGCGCCGGGGATTTGCCTCGGCGCTTGCCGCGGGCGCGTTGTCGCTTGCGCTGGTTGGCTGTGGCGGCGGAGCTGCGGGGGCGAGGTCTTCTGCGGGTTCGGCTGCTGGGTCTGCGGCGAGTGGCGCTGCCGCTGAGTCGGTCGAGGTGCGCGTTGCCTCGCTCAAGGGACCGACGTCGATCGGTCTGGTGCAGTTTATGGACCAGGCTGCCGATGGCGAGACGGACAATGAGTTCGACTTTGCGATCAGCGCCGCGGCCGACGAGATTGTGCCCAAGGTCATTCAGGGCGATATTGACATTGCCCTGGTGCCGGCCAACTTGGCGAGCGTGCTCTACAACAAGACCGAGGGTGCGGTGCAGGTCATCGACATCAACACGCTGGGCGTGCTGAACGTTGTGACGGGCGACGCAGGCGTGGCCTCGTTTGGCGATCTGGCGGGTCGTACCGTCTACATGACGGGCAAGGGCACCACGCCGGAGTACGTCATGAACTACCTGCTGGAGCGCGCGGGCCTGACCGGTCAAGTGACGCTCGAGTTTAAGAGCGAGCCCACCGAGGTGCTGTCGGCCCTGCTTGCCGACCCGTCCGCCGTGGGCGTGCTGCCGGAGCCATTCAAGACCGCTGCCATCGCCAAGAGCGAGGGCAGTCTGTCGGTACCGGTGAGCCTGACCGACGCGTGGGACGAGCTCGCGGGTGACACGGGCTCCCGTTTGCTGACGGGCGTGACCGTGGTGCGCCGTGCATTTGCCGAGGAGCATCCCGAGGCCGTGGCGGAGTTCTTGAGCTGCCATGCGGCGAGCGTTGAGGCCGTAAATGCGGCGCCGGCGGACTGGGCTCAGGCCGTGGTCGATGCGGGCATCGTGGATAATGCCACGATTGCCGAAAAGGCGATTCCCGGGTGCATGCTCGTGTGTCAGACGGGGAAAGATACGAAGGCGGCGCTCGGTGGGTACCTACAGGTGCTGGCCGATGCGGACGCGAGCGCCGTGGGCGGTAAGCTCCCGGCTGACGATTTCTACTACATGGAGTAGCCCGTGCGTGCGTTTGCTCGACAAATGACTGAGCGTGCGAAGGCGGTGGCGGCAGTGGGTGCCGTCGCCGCCTTTTGGCTTGCCGTGTGGATCTTTGCGGCGGCGCTGGTGGCGCAGCCGTTGGTTTTACCGGGGCCGGGCGCGGTTGCCTTGGCGCTGCTGCGCCTGGTGTGCGATGGCGGTACCTGGGCGATTTTGGCGGGCTCGGGCGCGCGGATACTGGGCGGGCTGGCGCTTGCCGCGGTGTGTGGTGGCGTGCTTGCCGGGATTTCGTCACGGTCGCGGGCGTTTGCGCGCCTGGTGGCTCCGGCGCTGTCGTTTGTAAAGGCGACACCGGTCGCCTGCGTGGTAGTCCTGCTGCTCATTTGGCTGGGATCGGCGCGCGTGAGCATCGCCGCTGTTTTTTTGATGGCGCTGCCGGGCGTGTATTTCTCGCTGGTCGAGGGCTTGGCGCAAGTGAACAAACCGCTGGAGCAGATGTTTCGCCTGCATGGCGTACGGGGTTGGCGCCTGTTTTGCGCCCATACCTGGCGCGAAGTTCTACCGTTTGTGCTTTCGTGCGCGCAGGCAGTGATTGGCATGAGCTGGAAGGCCGGCGTGGCCGCGGAGCTGATCGGCATGGCGGTGGGTACTGTAGGCGAGTGCATCTATCAGGCAAAGCTGCTCATCGAGACGGCTGACCTGTTGGCTTGGACCGTGTTGGTCGTGGCGGCATCGTGGACATGCGAGCGTGTGCTGGTGTGGCTGCTGCGGGCTTCGGGGCCCGTGGCATGGCGTGCGGCGGTACGGTCGCATGGACGCGGCTTGCACGGTCGTGCGGGCGCTGCCGACGTGGCGGAGCTTGCGCTTGCCGTGGGCGATCGCGCGCCCTGGGCGCCGGCGCTGGATGGTCTGGTGCTCAACGTGCCCGCGGGCGGGCGCGCTTGCGTGATGGGCGCCTCGGGTGCTGGCAAAACAACGCTGCTTGCCCTGGCGGCGGGGGAATGCGCACCGTGCTCCATGATGTTCCAGGATGCGCGTCTGGTCGAGGACGCTTCTGCCTTGGATAACGTGCTCGTGTGCGCCGATGCACGCGTGGATGCCTCGAGTGCCGCAGCCCTGTTGCGCCTGCTGGTGCCGGGAATCGACGTGCATGCTTGTACGGCCGAGCTTTCGGGCGGCCAGCGCCGACGCGTCGAAATCGCTCGCGCCCTGCTGTGCCCGGGCGGTGCGGTGATTCTGGACGAGCCCTTTACCGGCCTGGATGTCGCCGCGCGCGATGCGACGGCCGAGGTCGTGCTCGACCTCCTCGATGGCCGCACACTCCTGTTCGCCACACACGACGCCTCCGACGCTCAGGCCCTCGATATCTCGGACATCATCACGCTCTAAATACTAACTCAGCAACAAAATGATCCGTTTTCCTCCGTCCCCATGGGGTCGGGTGTGGTATTCTATCTGCGGGGTAATACTTAGGAATACCAAGTAATACCAACGCCGCAGAAACAAACTCCGGATGCGGGCCAATCGGGTTGCCTTCACAGCCCGTCGCCCAGCCGCGTGGCCCGCATCTATCCGCACCACCGTCGTTTCAAAAAGGAAGCGCCATGGCAGAACACATGACCCCGGTTGTCGCGAAGGTCTTGCCCGAGGAGAAGGCAGCCTTCGCGGCGGCAACCCAGCTCGTGGGCACCACGCCGTCCAACGCCATCCGCATGTTTATCGCCGCGTTCAATCGTTGCGGCACCTTTCCGTTCGACATCTCGCCCAACGGGGCCTTCGGCAAAGACTGTCCCCAACAACTAGTCGTTGAAGAACGTCCCCAATGACTAGTCGTTGGGGACGTTCTTATATGACTACCCGTCGAGAGGAGGTTGGCATGCTCAATGCGCTGGTTTGGGCGCTTGCCTGTTTTGGCGTCGTCGCTGCCGATATCGCCCTGAGCGTGGTTTTGTTCTCCGCTCTGGGCGTCGCATCGGTGTTCATGGGCTTTTCGATTGACGACCTCGATATTCAATTGCTTCAGGCTGCCGCGCAGATGGCGTCGTTTTTGATGGCGCTGCTGTGGTGGCGTTATCTGTGGCCGCGCTCGTTTATGACGCGCTGGCAGGGCGAGCGCCCGCTTGGCGGGGGAGCAGGCAAAGCATGGAGGCGCATCGCCTGCGTTATCGTGATCGGCCTTGCCCTGCAGGTGGTCGTTGGCTACGTGACCGACGCCGTGCTGTCGCTGTTGCCCGAGGTCGCGACCGATTACAGTGAACTTGTCGAGGAAACAGGCATGGGCGACACGAGCTACCTGGCCGTCCTGACCACGGTGCTCGGCGCTCCGTTTTGCGAGGAGTTGCTGGTGCGTGGCATCATTTTTGAGTTTTCGCTCCGAGCATTTAACCCGCAGTGCCGTCCGCTCTGGAAGTGCCGGCGTCGTGCGGGTGCGCAGGACGGCGCCATGGTGCCTTGGGCGGCCCCGAGCACGTGGGGTATCGCCACGGCGGTCGTGCTGCAGGCGGCGATCTTCGGTTTTATGCACATGAACTGGGTGCAGGGCTGCTATGCGGGCGCTGCCGGCCTCATTTTTGGCTGGGTGCTCGTGACGACCGGAAAGCTCCGCTACACGATCCTGCTACATTTTGCCTTTAACGCCGGGTCGTATCTCATGACGTTGCTCTGGTTTGTGAACACGCCGTTCGACGTAGCAATTACGGTCGCTATCGCCGGCGTCATCCTCGTTGAGGCAATGCGGTCGCTGCGCCGCGCGTGTGGGATGGACGCAGCGAGCGCACCGCTGCCCTAGTTGCGGCGTCCGCCTCCGTTGGCGCCTTGACGTCCCTGAGCCGCGCGATTGCGACCAGCAGTGTTCTGCGCGCGCGACATGCCGCCGTGCCCCTTGCTGCCTTTGGGTCCCTTGCCGCCAGCACCACCGTGCGGTTTGCCGCCCTTCTTGCCGGTGCCATGCCCGCCGCCGGCAGACGTCTCGCCCGGGCGCGGCGGCACGGGACGAATCAGACAATGTTTGGTGTAGCCGATCAGGTCGCGACGCCCGGCCTTCTCCAGCGCCTCGCGTACGAGCTTGTAGTTCTCGGGTTTGCGATACTGAATCAGCGCACGCTGCATGGCCTTCTCGTGTGGGTCGCGTGCCACGTAGATCGGCTTCATGGTGCGTGGGTCCACGCCGGTGTAGTACATGCAGGTCGACATGGTGGACGGTGTGGGGTAAAAGTCCTGCACCTGCTCGGGCATGTAGCCCATGTCGCGCACGGCCTCGGCAAGGTCCACGGCCTCCTTCATCGTCGAGCCGGGGTGGCTCGAGATCAGGTACGGTACCACGTACTGCTTGAGTCCGTATTCGCGGTTCAGGCGTTCAAATTTACGGCAGAACGCGTCGTAGACGGCGCGGCTCGGCTTGCCCATCACGGAGAGCACCGCGTCGCTCACGTGCTCGGGCGCTACGCGCAGCTGGCCCGAGACGTGATGCTCCAGCAGCTCGCGCAAAAACTCGTCTGAGGCATCGGCCATGGTGTAGTCAAAGCGGATGCCGCTGCGCACGAAGACCTTTTTGACGCCCGGCAGGTGGCGCAGGTCGCGCAGCAACTGCGTGTAGCCGCTCTCGTCGACCACCATGTTCTTGCACACGCTCGGCCACAGGCAGCGCTTGTTCTTGCACACGCCGTGCTTGAGCTGCTTGTCGCAGGCAGGACGGCTAAAGTTTGCCGTCGGTCCGCCCACGTCGTTGATATAGCCCTTAAACTCGGGATCGTGCGTGAGTAGCTCGGCCTCACGCATGATCGAGTCGTGGCTGCGCATCTGCAGCACGCGGCCCTGGTGGAAGGTGAGCGCGCAAAACGAGCACTCGCCAAAGCACCCGCGGTTGGAGCTGATGGAAAACTTGATCTCGGCAAAGGCCGGCACGCCGCCCGCCGCGTCGTAATCGGGATGCCAGTCGCGTGCGTAGGGGAGCTCGGCCACCTCGTCCATCTCGTCGGTGGTGAGTGTCGCCGACGGCGGGTTTTGCACCACATAGACGCTGTTGGGGTAGGGCTCTACCAGGCGATGACCGGTGATGGGGTCCATATTCTGCTGCTGCACATTAAAGCTGCGCGCGTAGTTGAGCCTGTCGGCGGTAAGGTCGTCCCAGCTGGGCAGCAGGTCGTAGTCGTAGACCTCGTCGAGCGAACCCGTGCGGTAAACGGTGCCATTGATATAGGTGATCTGATCGACGGGTAGCCCCGCGTCGAGCGCGTCGGCGATCTCGACGATCGCGTGCTCGCCCATGCCGTAGATGAGGATGTCGGCGCCCGAGTCGAGCAGTACCGAGCGCTTGAGCTTGTCCTGCCAGTAGTCGTAGTGGGCCAGGCGGCGCAGGCTTGCCTCGATGCCGCCGATGATGATGGGGACGTCCTTAAACGTCTGGCGGATGAGGTTGCCGTAGACCGTGACGGCACGATTGGGACGGCGCCCCTCCTCGCCACCAGGGGTATAGGCGTCGGTGTGGCGGCGGTGCTTGGTCACCGAATAGTGGTTGACCATGGAGTCCATGTTGCCGGCACTCACGAGAAAGCCCAGGCGCGGCTCGCCGAGCACCGTGATGCTGGCGGGGTCGGTCCAGTCGGGCTGGCAGATGATGCCCACTTTGTAGCCGTGCGCGTCGAGCACGCGGCTGATGATGGCCATACCAAAGCTGGGGTGGTCCACGTAGGCGTCGCCGCAGATGTAGACAAAGTCGCACTGGTCCCAGCCGCGCGTATCCATGTCGGCGCGGCTGACGGGGAGGAACTTATCGCGGCCCGGGCGCCAGGGGCGGGCGGGCGTCGCTTGGGAATGCTTGGTGCGGGCGACCGTGGCCTGCGCTTGGCCGCCGAGCTTTTGCTGCTGGCCCTGTTTGCCCTGCTGTCCGCGTTGGCTGTTCTGAGCGTGCTGAGGCTTTTTTGCCACGATCCCTCCCGGTGTCTGTATGCTGCACGTAATTGTAACCAGTCTTTTTGGGACGGAGCTAAAAAGACTGGTGGAGTACACGAGGCGTCGGGCGTCGGGTGTGGCGCCGCGCCCGCCGTTTGTTTCCAGACTGTGTATCTGCGCGTTGGGGAGCCCGTCTCGCGCGCATGCCATGTTGTCAATGGGTTACAGTATGAACGGCGGCTATGTTTCCGCCAACGCACGAGAGGGTCGTCAACAAGGAGGATGCACGACGATGCAACGTGCCAAGCAGATATCGGAGTCCATCGAACTGGGCATTATCCTGGCGCTTGCCGGTGGCTTTATGGATGTGTATTCGTACATTGGGCGCGATCATGTTTTCGCAAACGCGCAGACGGGCAATATCCTGCTCGTGGGCGTGAGCATCTCGGAGGGCAACTGGGCGCTGGCGGGGCGCTACTTCTTCCCTGTGGTGTCGTTTGCCGTGGGCATTATGCTTGCCGACCTGGTGCACGAGCGGTTTGGCAGCGTGATTCACTGGCGCCAGGTAACGGTGTTCTTTGAAGCCGTCATCTTGCTGGGCGTGAGTTTTATTCCCGGTGGCGATTTCAACCTGCTCGCCAACTGCCTCACTTCGTTTGCTTGTGGCATGCAGGTCGAGAGCTTCCGCAAGATCCACGGTCACGGCATCGCTACGACCATGTGCATCGGCAACTTGCGCAATGCACTGCAAAACGTGGACGATTACATCATCACCCACAAGCGCGGCTTTTTGGAAAACGGCCTGCTATACTTTGGCGTGATCTTCACCTTTGTGTTTGGCGCCGTGCTGGGCAACTGGTGTATTGAGCGCATGGGCCTGCACGCCATTGCGGTGGCGAGCGTGCTGCTGTTTATCGCGTTTGCCATCATGTTCATCGACCGTGAACGCGATTTGCACAGGAAATGGGCCCGCATCGTAGCTGACTGGCAGACCACGAGTCTTAAGCGCTAAGGTGCATGTTCGTAACAACATTCAGGAGCCAGAAAAACTATCTAGCTCCTGAATGTTGTTACGAACTGCTTTTTGCGATTTATTCGAGATGCTCTTCAATCCGAGCCCTAAGAAGGGCAATGGCTGTAGGTATTCCAATTGCGGCGGCTAATTCGGCTTTATCCAAAACCTGTATGCTAAAGCACGATTGTTTATCACATTGAAGGACGATAACTGAAGATAGCTTCACTTCCTGTTGGCTGAATATATCGTAATCTCCAAATAGGAAGTTACCTTTTATTGTGTAATTCGGTATGTTCGTTACGCACTTCATCTCAAGTCTGTTTAGGCCATAATCGAACACCGCAACTTCCTTGTGTTCGATGATGAGCGCAACCCTGGGCATGTTACTAAAACCACCGTCGACGACAGTAAAGAGCTTTTCATTTGCATCGTCATAAACGGTGTATTTAAGACTCAATAGCTGTCCTAGTGGACCCGTGAACCCATGTCTTTTGATGTTGAGGTTGTCTCCCGCTGGGTTGACGAGAGCCAGAGCATGCGGATAAGGGTTACCTTCAATTGAGATTCGATATTCGTTTGTAGCCGTCTTGCTCGATTTAGAACCAGTAGCCATCACGCGTCATCGCCTCGATCGAATTGGAACCGTCTTCTGCTTCGTGCGGAGAATTACGCTGTACGTTGCAGTACATGCAGCTGCAATAACCGCATGGGCAATTTCTAACAAAATGAATGACACTATTTGCTGCATGCATATTAATTACTATAAAGTATCCTTTTATAAACGTATTGTCAAACATATATTGCTAAAACAGAAACAATTTATAGACTGAGTTGGTCGTATTCTTTGGGCAATTGCTCCTATAATCTAGCCTTCGCTGCAGTCGGGAGGGAAGGGCTGGGGCTCCGTTATTATGTTGAAACGCTTTAACACTTTTGACGTTCTCATGCATTTTTTGTTTCAAAAGCGTTAGGATGGAACTTGCAGCGCGGGGCGTAATGGGTGCCCCGCACACGATGGGAGGCTATCAATGGCTAATCGTTTCGTTCTCAATACCATTTCTTATCATGGTTCCGGCGCCATCAAGGAGATCCCCGGCGAGCTCCAGCGTCGCGGCTACAAGAAGATCTTCGTCTGCTCCGATCCCGACCTGGTCAAGTTTGGCGTTACCGCTAAGGTGACCGACGAGCTCGACGCCGCCGGCATCGCTTGGAGCCTCTACTCCGAGATTAAGCCCAACCCCACCATCCAGAACGTCAAGGACGGCGTCGAGGCCTTCAAGGCCGCCGAAGCTGACGCTATCGTGACCATCGGTGGCGGCTCCTCCATGGACACCGCTAAGGCCATTGGCATCATCATCAACAACCCCGAGTTTGCCGATGTCCGCAGCCTCGAGGGCGTTGCTCCCACTAAGAACCACGCCGTGTTCACCATCGCCGTGCCGACGACCGCCGGTACTGCTGCCGAGGTGACCATCAACTACGTCATCACCGACCCCGAGAAGGTCCGCAAGTTCGTGTGCGTCGACACCAACGACGCCCCTGAGGTCGCCGTCGTCGACCCCGACATGATGGCTTCCATGCCCGCCGGCCTGACCGCTTCTACCGGCATGGATGCTCTGACCCACGCCATCGAGGGCTACACCACCAAGGGTGCTTGGGAGCTCTCCGACATGTTCCACTTTGAGGCCATTAAGCTGATCAGCGAGAACCTGCGCGACTCCGTTGCCGAGGCCAAGTCTGGTCAGCCCGGCTCCGGCCGCGAGGGTATGGCTCTTGGCCAGTATGTCGCCGGCATGGGCTTCTCCAACGTCGGCCTGGGCATCGACCATGCCATGGCTCACACCCTGTCTGCCCACTACGACACTCCGCACGGCGTCGCTTGCGCCATGCTGCTGCCGATCGCCATGGAGTTCAACAAGCCGGTTTGCGCCGAGCGCCTGGCCAAGGTTGCCGTTGCCATGGGTGTTGACACCACGGGCATGAGCACCGACGAGGCTGCCGACGCCGCCATCGCCGCCGTCAAGCAACTCTCCGCCGACGTGAACATTCCGCATGTCTGCGAGGCCATGAAGGCCGACGAGATCGAGGTCCTGGCCAAGGACGCCATGGCTGACGCCTGCTTCCCGGGCAACCCGCGCGAGGCGACGCTCGACGACGTCATCGAGCTCTTCAAGAAGATCTGCCCGGCTGCCTAACTTGGTTCGGCGGGCCCTGCCCGTTAGCCCCGCAATCGTCCTCGGACATGTCGGAAGCCCCCGCTGCGCACTTCGTGCGGCGGGGGCTTCCTCCGTCCTGCGGAAAGATTGTGGGACTAACGGCAGGGGCCGCCGGCTCGTTATCGTGGCGGGCGCAGTCCTGGGGAGCTCGATGGGTTGTCTCTCTGGGTAAATAAATGTGCGTGGTGGTATTGTTGCTGTGGGTTTAATTCGATATGAAAGGGTGACTTTGGTGTCCCAGATGGATTCTACGCTCTCCTATATTGCTGAGCAGTTGAAGGCGCTTAACTCGATTGCTTCGCCTACGGGCTATACCCGTGCGGCGACTGATTATCTAATGGAGACCCTGCGCGATATGGGCTTTGGGCCTGAGCGTTCTAATAAGGGTAACGTGCTGGTTGAACTTGGCGGCGAGGGCGAGCCGCTCGTATTGGCGAGCCATGTCGATACCCTGGGCGCCATGGTGCGCTCCATTAAGGACAATGGTCGCTTGCGTCCCACGACGCTCGGCGGGCACCAGTGGTCTACGGCCGATGGCGAGAACTGCACCGTCTACACGCGTGACGGCAATGTGTACACGGGCGTGGTCCTCAATACCGAGCCTTCGGCGCATGTGGCCGATGAGCCGGTCAAGACCATCGAGAAGAACATGGAGATCTTGCTCGACGAGAACGTCGATAGCAAGGACGATGTGCTCGAGCTGGGTATTCAGACGGGCGATATCATCGCTATGGATCCGCGTACCACGGTGACGGAGAGCGGCTACATCAAGAGTCGCTTCCTGGATGACAAACTGTCGGCGTCGATTCTGCTGGGTTTGGCTCGCGCCGTTGCCGACGGCGAGGTGACCCTTTCGCGCAAGGTATCGCTGCTCTTTACCGTGTACGAAGAGGTCGGCCACGGCGGCGCCTTCGTGCCGGCCGACACGCGCGAGATGATCAGCGTGGACATGGGTTGCGTGGGCGACGACCTTGGCTGCACCGAGCGCATGGTTTCGATTTGCGCCAAGGATTCTGGCGGTCCGTACAACTACGACCTGGTAACCACGCTGTCTAATATCGCGCGCGAGCTGGAGCTCGATTACGCCATCGATGTGTACCCGCACTACGGCTCCGACGTCGAGGCCACGCTTTCGGCCGGCTACGACATCCGTCACGGCCTGATCGGCCCCGGCGTGTACGCGAGCCACAACTACGAGCGCAGCCACATCGACGGTGTGCGCAATACCTACGAGCTGGTTCGCGCCTACGTTCAGCGCTAGGGGAGCAGTTTGCGACTCGGCTGACCAATCGCTAAGGCCCGATTTCTCGGGCCTTTTTCGCTTTTGGTCGTTTAGTATTATGATGCCTGTAATCTATTAACTAAACGTGTAAATTACTTAACGAGGTGATGCGGTGTATGGATACGTCTGAGTACTTGTCTATGGGTGATGCTGCCCGCCTGTTGGGCGTTACGAAAGCCCGCATATCTCAACTTGCCGCATCGGGAACGCTCGCGTGCGATATTGTGGGCGGACGGAAGATGGTTGAGTATGATTCTGCGCTCGCTTATCAAAAGGTCCGCAAACGAGGACGCCGTCCTGCGGCCGATGTGGGGCGCAAGTTTACGCTGATGTCCGCCGATTACGAGGTTGCGCGTGTTTCGTTTGATCCGACGCGCGAGTTTCCCTTCGAAATCGCCGAGGTCCTCGATGCGCAGAGGATGCCGTTTGGCACGTGCTCGAGCTCTTCTCCTACGGTGGATAAACGGGAGCTCAATGTGTGGTGGAGCCATCGGTCGGTGCCTGACGTCCGCCCCGGGCTCGTCTTGCGCTATCGTGAACTGGGAATTGCCAGTCGCATCGAGGTTCCGGTTCGGTGCCTGGGCCTATCGCTTTCGGATTGTTATTGGCTGCGACCAGCAGAATGCGACGGGCTCGAATGGCGAAACCTCAATTACTTCGAGAATGATTTTGAGCGGTCTGCGCCCGAAGAGCGTTCGGGTTGGCTGGAAGGCATCGGTCTAAAAAATCCGGATAACACGTCCGAGGGCGAGCTCCCTAAATCATGGATGATCCGCCGCGGCGTTCGCGTCTTGGCTAAAGGATGCGGCATGGATGACCAGCGGCCCTTTAACGAGGCGGTTGCAACGGCCCTGCACCGTCGCCTGCTACCCGAGGATGAGTTTGTTTCTTATACGGTTGAGCACATGTTTGATGGCCCCGTGTGCCTGTGCGATGACTTTCTTGATGGCCGCGAGGAATACGTTCCAGCCTTTTACGTTAAGGATGCGCTTGGCGGTCAGCGAGGAAACTCGACGTACGACCGATACTGTCGCTACCTTGGTAAGCATGGAGCTGATGAGGCCGTTGTGAGAAGGTCCATGTCGCAGATGATTGTCTGCGATGCCCTTTTGGCCAATAGTGATCGCCATTGGCGAAACTTTGGCATCATCCGCAACGTCGATACCCTGGAGGTAAGGCCTGCTCCGCTGTTCGATAGCGGCAACTGCCTGTGGTATAACGTGTCAACCGCTGTGCTCGTAGCCGGGGAGTTTGGGTTTGCCGCCAAGCCGTTTGGACCCGACCCCTCCGTCCAACTGGCGCTTGCAGACTCACTTGATTGGTTCGATTCATCGCGGCTCAACGGATTTGTTGATGAGGCGATCGAGATTCTTTCGCAGAGCAAATGGGCCACGGCGGAGGGTCGACTCGAGGCCATCCGCCGCGGCCTCGAGCGTCGCGTAATCGAGGTTGGTGCCGCTGTTGAGGTACTTCGACACGTGCAGCGATAAACCCGCGGCTACTTAAGCGCGCCGGTCACGGTGCCGCCGCCCAGGACGATGTCGCCGCGGTAGACTACAACGGCCTGGCCGGGGGCGATGGCGCGCTGTGGCTTGTCAAAGGTCAGCAACATTTGCCCGCCTTCGCCGTGCGTAAGGGTCGCTGCCTGGTCTTTCTGTCGGTAGCGGTATTTGGCGCCCACGCGAATGCCGCCGGCATCCAGCTCGGCCTCCATGTGGTCGGCAGGGGCGCTCCAAATCCAGTCGTTGGCTGTGAGCGCTGTGGCCGTCAGGTCCTCGGCCTCGCCCAGATGCACAATGTTGTTGGCGGCATCGACGCCCGTTACGTACACGGGGTGCGCCATCGCGACGCCCAGGCCCTTGCGCTGGCCGATGGTATAGCGCAGCGCGCCATTGTGGCTTCCGACCACGCTGCCGTCGCGCCACACAATGTCGCCCGGTGCAGCGGCATGTCCGCAGCGGCGCTCGATATAGCCCGCGTAGTTGCCGTCCGCGATAAAGCAGATATCCTCGCTTTCGGCCTTCTTGGCGTTGATGAAGCCCTGCTCGGCGGCAATGCGGCGCACGTCGAGCTCTTTGTCCAGCCCGGCCAGCGGAAAGATTGTGCGTGCCAGACGCTCTTGCGTGAGCGAATACAAAAAGTAGCTCTGGTCCTTTTTAGGGTCCTCGCCGCGGTGCAGCTGCCAGGTTCCGTCGGACGCCTTGCTCGTCTTTGCGTAGTGGCCTGTGGCGATGTAGTCGCAGCCCATATCGAGCGCTGCATCGAGCAGCGCGCCAAACTTAATGTGGCGGTTGCAGATAATGCACGGATTGGGCGTCAGCCCCTCCTGGTAGGCGTTCACAAAGCGCTCGATCACGTTACGGTCGAAGGTTTGCTGCAAGTCGAGCACGTGGTGGGGTATTCCCAGGCGCCCGGCGACGGCCTTCGCGTCAGCGATGTCGCGATCGACTTTGCTCATGCCCGTGACGGGATCGGGTGCGGGGCAGGTGAGGCGCATGGTGGCACCGACACATTCGTAACCCTGACTTTTGAGCAGATACGCGGTCACGCTGGAATCGACGCCGCCGCTCATGGCGACGAGCACGCGCTTGTTGTGCATGGGGAGGTTCTCCTTGGTGGCATGTGGCCAAAAAAGAAAAGCGGCGCGGGAGGCTGGTTCCGCGCCGCAGACATTGTAGCAAGTTCGGACGTCTCGTGGGACACCCTGATGGGATGGGCTCAGACTGCCGGGAGAGAGGAGACCGGTTCGTCCTGGGCTCAACCTATGGGCGGCAGACCTTAGTCCTGGAAGAGCGCCGTGGACAGGTAACGCTCACCGGTGTCGGCGAGCAGCGCCACGATGGTCTTGCCTTCGTTCTCGGGGCGCTTGGCCAGCTGCAGTGCGGCCCACACGGCGGCGCCGGACGAAATGCCCACGAGCACGCCCTCCTTGTGGCCCACGGCGCGGCCGGTGGCAAAGGCGTCGTCGTTCTCGACGGGGATGATCTCGTCATAGATCTGGGTGTCGAGGACATCGGGCACAAAGCCGGCACCGATACCCTGGATCTTGTGCGGGCCGGCCTGGCCCTTGGAGAGCACCGGGGAGGTGGCAGGCTCGACGGCGACGACCTGAATCTCGGGGTTCTGCTCCTTGAGGAACTCGCCCACACCGGTCACGGTGCCGCCGGTGCCAACGCCGGCGACGAAGATGTCGACCTTGCCGTCGGTGTCATCCCAGATCTCGGGGCCGGTCGTGGCCTTGTGGATGGCGGGGTTGGCGGGGTTCACGAACTGGCCGGCGATAATGCTGTTGGGCGTCTCCTTCTGCAGCTCCTCGGCCTTGGCGATGGCGCCCTTCATGCCCTTGGAGCCGTCGGTGAGCACGAGCTGTGCGCCATATGCCTGCATAAGCTTGCGGCGCTCGACGGACATGGTCTCGGGCATGGTGATGATCACCTTGTAGCCGCGGGCGGCCGCCACCGAGGCGATGCCGACGCCGGTGTTGCCGCTCGTGGGCTCGATGATGGTGTAGTCGCCGCCGCGCACGAGCTTGCCGGCCTTCTCGGCCTCGTCGATCATGTTCTTGGCGACGCGGTCTTTGACGGAGCCGGCGGGGTTGAAGTATTCCAGCTTGACGAGCACGCGCGCCTTGAGGTCCTCGTCTGCCTCAAAGTGGGTGAGCTCCAGGAGCGGGGTGTGGCCGATAAGCTGATCAATGGACGTGTAAACATTGCTCATGGTGAACCTCCAAAGTGTTCAAATGACTGGATACCGTGTGGTTTTACGGCGTGGGTAGCAGCGAAACCCACAAACCTTATGGGTTGTTCATTTTGCTGTTGGCAAGCATAGTAGGCACTAAAGCCTAGTAATGCAATAGGAAATAGAAGATTATTACGAGTCGATTAACCATCTTGACGGGAATAGGTATTTTCAAAACCAATATTTCGGCTAGAATTTCTACGAATTAAAAGACCGAAAGGCAGCAATATATATGTTGGTTTCCACAAAGGGCAGATATGCCCTGCGCGTTATGGTCGACTTGGCCGAGCATCAGGCGGCAGGCCGTATTCCCCTCAAAGAGATCGCCGCGCGTCAGGGGATTTCGGAGAAGTATCTGGAGAACATTTTGGCCACGCTCGTCCGCGCCAATATGCTCTCGGGCATGCGCGGCAAGGGCGGCGGCTACGTGCTCACGCGCCCGCCCGAGCAGTACACGGTGGGCGAGATCCTGCGCCTGACCGAGGGTAGCCTAGCACCGGTCGCATGCCTGGACGGCGACTGCAAAGGTTGCTCGCGATCTGATGAGTGTCCCACACTCGATGTTTGGAAGAACCTGGACAAGCTCATCAACGACTACCTCGACGGCGTGACACTCGATACGCTCGTTGCCCCCAACGAGGGCTACGACTACGTCATCTAGCCCCACCTGCTATTGGGGGACGGGGCAGAAATGGTAGATTTTCCTGCCCTCTGAGGCTTGGCAAATGACAAGGCCGCCCATCGTTGCGATGGACGGCCTTCGTTTTGGCGTGTTGTGGCGGCCCGTATCCGGTCGCTTTAGTTCCTGGCGATGCTGTCGAGAATGCTGCGCATGATGGATACCAGGATGCTGCCCATAAACGCCGATCCAAAGCTGGCGATGGAGATACCCGCGCCCAGCAGATTGACCGACAGGTAGCTGGCCAGCTCGAGCATAAAGCTGTTGACCACAAGCTGAAAAATACCAAGCGTGATAATAGTGAGTGGCAGCGAGATGACCGTCAGGAACGGCTTAACGAGCGAGTCGACGATGTTGAGGAACAGTCCCACGAAGGCAAAGCAGACCCAGGCGTCGGCCATGCCGAAGGGCTGAATGCCGGGGACGAGAAACGTTGCGATCGCGATGGCGATTGAGGTCAAAAGCCAGTTGAGCAAAAAGCGCATGGTGGGAATCCTTTCTTGCGCATGGCGTGGTGAGGGGGCGTGAGGGGCACATGCCTTTGCAACTCGGACAGATGCTCGGGCACGGCTCTGTTTGGGCGCCCATTGTCTCAGATATTCGTGGAGCTTGCGTGCGCATTCGGTTTCAAAACGGCGTTCGTCCTAGAAAACGCGCCGCTGGCAGAGAGTTTTGTCGCTTTAGTTTGGTGGTGTGCTAAACTGCTACGGGCAAAAGCCACAGGCGTTGCCCTATTGCATAGAACGGGCGAACGATGCCCGATGTCAGTATCAACTTCGATGCCTTTTGGCGGGTTTGGCGGTGATCGATGAATATCGAGAACATGTTTGACAAGCCTGATGTCAAGCAGCTGGTCCACGCATTTAGCCTTTTGGACGACGAGAGAGATATCCAAGCGTTTTTGACCGATATCTGCACGCCGCGCGAGATTTGCGATCTATCGCAGCGTCTGCAGGTCGCGCGTTATCTGGACGAGGGCGAGCCCTATGTCGAGGTTCAGGCGCGTACCGGCGCTTCGTCCACCACGGTGAGCCGTGTGTCCAAGGCGCTCAACGGCGAGTACGGTGGCTACCGCAAAATCCTCATTAAGCTGGAGGATGGCGAGTAGGCCGCGCCAAAAACGAATTGTGCAAAACCGCTCCTCCGGGGGCGGTTTTTTGATCCCTTGGGGACGGAGGAAAACGGATCACCGGGTTAGACTGACCCCTTCGGTGATCCGTTTTCCTCCGTCCCCAAGGGATCAAATCTGTTGGCGTGGGGCAAATCTGTCCGCGTGGGCGGGTAGGATGGATACATTGATTATTGCGAACAGTTTGAGCGGAGGACCATGCCTGTTCGAATCTATACCACCAATGCCGGCACGGATTTGAGCGATGCCGAGTCGGCACTGCTTACCGACCTTATTGCCCGCCACGGGCGTGCCGTGTTGCTGGTGCCAACGTTTGCCGAGCTCGACCTGTGCCGTCATGATGCGGCGGAAGCCGGCGTTTCGCTGGGTATCGACTACAAGACGCCTACATCGTGGCTTCGCTCGCTTTGGGAGCTTTTGGGCGACGGGCGCGGTTTCGTCGACAACTTGCAGCGCCAGATGCTGTTCTCGGACATGGTCACGCGTCTCGACGATGCCGATTTGCAGCCGCTTTCGCGCAGCCAGGGCACAGTGCGCATGCTTGCGCGCATGGCCCGCGACGTGTTGCCGGGCGTTGCGGGGACGACGGCCGAGCGATGCCGTGGCAACCATTGCCAGCCTGAGCCAAAAAGCGATGCCGAGGCTCGCGTGTTCGAGCTTTTGCGTGCCTATGCGGGTGGTTTGGACCGTCGAGATATGGTCGAGCCCTGCGAGGCGGCTGACATTATGGCCGGTGCCCTGGCCGATAGCCTGCCAGCGTGCACCCGCGCCGTATGCGTGCGCGGTATCACGTCGTTTACGCACGGCCTGCTCGAGCTGCTGTCTGCCGTGGCGAACAATGGGGGAGAGGTCGTCGTGCTGCTTGCCCGCGAGCAGGCGGCGATGCGCGAGGAGCTTGCCGCGGCATTTGATGCCCGCGGCGTGCTGTTTGAGGCCGCGCCGCTGGGGGAGGACGCCGTCGCGTCTGATGCCGCTTGCGGGACCGCCGCACAGGCTGCCTTTATTGAGGTCGCCGGCCCCCATGCCCGTGCTCATGTCTATGCGGACGCCATCGATAAGTTGGTGAAAGCGCACAAGGAGTCCAAGGCCGATAAAGCTACGGCAACGCCCGCCGACCCCGCGCGCGTGCTCGTAGTTTCCGCCCGGGCACCCCAGCTGTTCGGTGAGCTCGCCTCTCGTCTGGCGGCTCGTCATATCGCTGCCGAGACAGTTGAGTTCACGGCGTTTTCCCAATCCATTGCGGGCAGGCAGTTTGCGGCGCTTGCTGGCCTGATCGAGCGCATGAAGGCCGCCGATGAGGGTGCGGCGTCAAAGACCGAGTGGTGGCCCGCGCCGGAGCTTACCGACTGGATCTACAGTCCGCTTTCGGGCGCTGATGCCGTCAATGCTCGTACCTTCGATAAGAATATGCGTCTCTCGCGCAGCAAGACTACCGCGGGCGTTAAGAGCCTGCTGCAGAGCGTTCAGGGCCAGGTGAGGGGTGCGCGCAAGGCGGCGAGCGACGAGAACTGGTTTAAGAACGTGCCGTGTGTGGTTTCGGACGTGTTCCAGGCGCTGTGGCGTGACAAGCCCGTCACGGCGCTCAAGGCCATGCTTGCCGTTGCTGAGGCGTTGCCCGATCGCTCGCTGGGCAGCTTGGATGGCCAAGCCCGTCGCCAGGCGGAGGTGGCCCTGCTGCGCCACGTCATCGACATCCTTATGAATGGCGCCCGCGCGCTCGACGTGTCGCAGGCCGCGACCGTGCCCGTGCTCGATGGCATTCGCACCAAGGTGGACAAGCGTAGCACCGCCTACGATTACGAGACCTACGAGGTTGACCGTGCGCCACGTGCCCAGGTTCGCTTTGCTTCGCTTGCTGATGCGGCGGCTCTGCGCCCCGGCAGCTACGATGCCGTGCTGTTTGCCGATGTCGATCTGGACAGCTATCCGCTCTCGCACGAGGAGGGGCCGCTGGCCACGCTGACGGCGAGCCTTGGTCGCGAGGGCGTGACGCTTGAGCCCGCGGCCTTGCTGCGCATGCGCTTTGGCCACGCGATGCAGGCGGCACGCGGCCCGGTTGCGCTTGCGCGCGTGACGCACGATCGCCAGGCGCGCGAGTGCTATCCGGCTGCCGTGTGGACCGAGCTGCGGGCGCACGCCGAGGCCGCTGACGACGCCAAGGCCGCTGGCGCCGACAAGGCGAAGTGCATGGGTGAGGGCGATATCGTAAGGGACTTCGATCCCGCGGCAGGCGAAGGTCTCAAGCGCGAGCGCGTGACCTGTGAAGCCCCTCAGCATTTGAGTGCCGAGGCCGTGCCGTATTTGGTCCTGCATCGTCGCGACGGCGAGGGCGAGGACGCGCCGCTCGTGCCGCGCCTGACGTCCGCCTCGCAGATCGAGGCCTACTCCACCTGCCCGCTGTGCTGGTTCGTGTCGTATCGCGTCAAGCCTCAGTCCATCGATGCGGGCTTTGGCAACATGGAGAAGGGCAACTTTGTCCATGACGTGCTGGAGCACTTGCATGCGCGTCTTCCGCAGGAGGGCATGGAGCGCGTGACGCCCATGAATCTACCGCGCGCGAAGGAGCTGCTGCACGATGTCTTTGCCGAGACCCTGGCCGAGCACGCCGGCAAGCGCGGTACCGAGGGCCCGCTGGTGCCGCTCTCTCCAGTGGAGGAGCGCCAGGTGGCCGAGATTTTGCCGCAGCTGGAGGGCGTGCTTGCCTACGAGTCCGAGGCGCTCGCCCCCTTTGCTCCGCGCTACCTTGAGTTCGCCTTTAATGAGCTTAAGGTCGAGTATGCCGGTTGGCCACTCGGTGGGCGCATCGACCGCGTGGATGTGGATGCCGAGAATCGCGCCGTGGTAATCGACTACAAGCATCGTTCGGGTGTCGAGGAGTTTAAGCTCGCCGATCCCACGGTGCGCGACGAGGAGTCGGGCGAGGCCCCCATCGACGACCCGCGCTGGCTGCCGCCCCATACCCAGACACTCATCTACGCGCAGGCCATGCGCCGGGCGCTGGATCTGGATACCCGCGCCGCGCTCTATTTTTCGACCAAGGGCGGCAAGCCCGCGCTGCGCGGTGCGGCGAGCGCCGAGTTGCTTGAGGAAGAGCGCGGCGACGGCCGCATCCCAGGCCTTAAGAAGGGCTTTCCCGGCGAGGGCGGCAACATGGACTTCGATGCGCTGCTCGATCGCGTGGAGACCGGCATTGCCGAGCGTCTGCGCGAGCTCGAGGCAGGCAACGTTGCCGCCGTCGACCCGACGTCAGCTCAGGCCGCGCATGCGCGCTGCTCGTATAACCACGAAGGAACGTTTGTAAGGAGGGACGTGTAGACCATGGATCTTTCGACTTTGATGCCGCAGCAACTGCAAGTCGTCAAAACGCTCGACCGCCCGCTGTTTGTCTCGGCAGGTGCCGGCTCGGGCAAGACCTTTACCCTCACGCGCCGCATCGTCTATGCGCTCTCGCCCGAATCCGGTCCGTTTGTCGAGCATCTGGATCAGGTGCTCGCCATTACCTTTACCAAAGATGCCGCGGCCGAGATTCGCGACCGCGTGCGTCGCGCGCTTATCGAAGAGGGTATGGACGAGGAGGCCCTGACCGTCGACGACGCTTGGATCTCGACCATTCACGGCATGTGTTCGCGCATCCTGCGCGCGCATGCGTTGGAGCTGGGCATCGACCCCGAGTTCACGGTGCTTACCGATACCGATGAGCTTATGGATCAGGCTGTCGAGCATGTGCTGGGGCGCGCGACGGCGCCCGATGCCGCGCCTGAGCTCGCCGCCTCGCTTAAGGCCCTCTACGCTTGGTATCCCATGGCGGGCGAGGGCGGGCCGTTTGGTGCCGGCACCACCATCAAAGGCCTGGTGCGCGACCTGTTGGAGCTATCGAGCCAGCTGCCGGGCGGCATGGACGATGTGCGCGTGGCGCGCGGCCAGGCCGACACCTCGGCGCTTGCCGATGCCTATCGTGCGGCGCTGGGTGCGAGCAAGGCCGCGACCGAGAAGGCGCAGGTGGCGCTCGACGCCATCGACGCGTTTGAGGCGAGCGGCAAAACCATGGAGGATGCGGCGCGACTCATGATGTCGTGCGGCATGCCTCGGGCGAGCAAGGCGTTTCCTAAGGAGCAGGTGGAGCTACTCAAGGCCGAGGCAGCCGATGCGTTTATCAATATCGTGCTTGCCTGCGGCGACCCGGCGCTCGATGCGCTGATGGGGCTTGCCCGTGCCGTAGAGGCGGAGTACCGTGCGCTCAAGGCCGACCAGTCCGCGCTCGACAATAACGATCTGTTGCGCATGGCATACGAGGCGCTGCGCGACTACCCGGCTATTCTAGCTGCCTATGAGGGCCGCTTTAAGATGGTCATGATCGATGAGTTCCAAGATACCGATCAGATGCAGGTCGATTTGATTCGCTATCTGACGGGCGCGGGGGAGCGCGCGCTGTGCACCGTGGGCGATGCGCAGCAGTCGATCTACCGCTTCCGTGGCGCCGAGGTCGAGGTATTCCGTCGCCAGGAGCGCAAGGTGGGCTCCTCTGCTGCGCCCGAGACGGCTGTCGCATCCGATGCCCCCGCCGGCGAGCTCGTCAAACTCGTGCGCAACTTCCGCAGCCACGACGAGGTGCTGCGCTATGTGGCGCGCGTCTTTGACGGCGATACCGGCGGTTTGATGCAGGGGTTCTTGGATCTTGAACCGAGCGATAAACGCAAGGACAAGCTCGAGGCAAAGGCGTCGCGCCGCCAAGCGCTGTTCGTTGCCGGTGGCAGCACGCAGGAGCGAACGCAGGCGAAAGCTCGTGCGATTGCGGAGCGGTTCCAAGCGCTCGTCAAAGCGGGGCAGCCCCAGGGCAGCATGGTGCTGCTGTTGGGCCGCATGACCAATGCCGACGTCTACGCACAGGCCTTCCGCGACCAAGGGCTCGACTGTGTGATCGCAGGTGGCTCGGTCTTTGCCCAGGCAGCCGAGGTGCAGACGGTGCGTGCCCTGGTCTGCGCGCTCGCCAATCCGGCCGATACGGCGCAGGGTCTTATGCCGTTGCTGGCCTCGCCGATGTTTGCACTCGGCGCCCAGGAGTTCCTGGCGCTGGCGACCAAGCTTGACGAGCAGACGGGCGAGACGTCGCGTCGCAACATCGATGCGGGCATCATGAGCGATTCCGATGTGCCGGGTTTGCAGGGTTCGCCGCTCGTAACGCGCGCCCGCGAGGTGCTGCGCTACGCGCTTCGTCGCGTGGGACGCGATTCGTTCGCCGCCATCGCGCGCGACGCGGTCAACGCCTCCGGCTGGTTCGTGCGTCTGGCGCAGCGTGGCCCCGAGGGCAAGGCTATCGCCGCCAACGTGCTCAAGGCGCTCGACGCCGTGGACGAGGCGGAGGCCGAGTTCGGCAACTCGCCGCGCTCCATCGCGCTTGCCTTCGACCGCTTCTTGGCGGGCAAGGAGGCCCCGGGCGCCCTCAACGAGGAGGGTGACGGCGCGGTACGCATCATGACGGTGCATGCGTCCAAGGGTCTGGAATATCCGGTCGTGGCGGTCGCCGAGTGCTTTGGCGTGCGCAAATCGTCCGGTGCGGCACAGATGGGCCGCGTCGACGGTGGGGCGCAAGTCGTGGCGCTGCCGGCTCGTTTTGATGGCGTTAAGCTTGCCGACGGGACCTTCGTGAAGGGCGATGACGTCAAAAAGCAGTTTGAGCACGCGTTTAAGGGCAAGGGCACGTCGCTGTGGTTGCCGCCAGAGCTCATGGAGGACGTGTGCGCGACGGGCTCTCCCGCCGAGGCATTTGCCCGCCTGCGTAACGACGACCTGCAGCTTTCGCTCGAGGAGCGGGCCCGCTTGCTCTACGTTGCCATGACGCGTGCCCGCGAGCTGGTGATCTTGGCGATGGATGCCGGCGTGAGCCGCGGCAAGCTGTGCGCGCCGACCTTCGACGTCGAGACCGATCTGACCTACGACGTGCTGCGTCGTATTCTGCCTACCGACGCTCTGGACATGCCGCAGCTTGATGCCGACCGCCTGGTGTTCGACAACTCCAAGCCGGGCGACTACGAGCTCATCTCGCTGGCGGACTTTACGTTTGGCGAGCAGGCGTTTGAGGCTAACGCTTCGCTGGATGCCGAGGGAAGGCTTGTTCGCGGCGATGTCGATGTCGCTGATAATGCTGTGCACTCAACTGTGCCCGGTCCTGCCGACCCCAAGCCCGATTCGTTTGAGCTTGTGTATCCCCAGGCAGTGGGCGTGCGCATGGGCATCTGTCCATTTCCGGCGCGTGACTCGTATAGCTACTCGTCAATCGCCGCGGCGCTCCACGCCGAGACGGAAGACCGTGCCGCCGAGGCTCGTGTTCCCATGGACGAGTCCGGCGATGATACGGAGTCGGATGGCTCGGAGATGGCCGATGCAGACGTGGCTGCTGTCGAGCCCGTTGGCAATCCCATGGCCTTGGGTTCGGCCTTCCACGCTGCCTGCCAGTGGCTCATCGAGATGGGTGCCGACACGTTGCCCGCTGCGCGCGTCGATGCGCTGGCGCGTCTGTGGCGCCTGACGCCGGAGCAGCGCGAACGCTTCGACGTTGCCCTGGACCGCTGGCTCAAGTCGGCGGTCCGTGCCGAGCTGCTTGCCTGGCCGTGCGTTCGCGCCGAGGTGCCGTTCTTTTCGCTGGGCTGCGAGGACGAGGACATCGCTCGCTACGGTGCCTATGCCGAGGGCGCCATCGATGCATTGGCGACCGACCCGGCCGATCCGTCACGCGCGCTGGTCATCGACTACAAGACGGGCGGCACACCGGACGAGACGCCGGAACAGCTGCAGGAGAAGCACGCCCTGCAGGCGCGCGTTTACGCTGATGTTCTGCACAAGGCGGGCTTTGAGGCAGTGACCGTCAAGTTCGTCCGCGTGGAGCAAGTCGACCCCGCCAACCCCTGCGAGCCTCAAGTAGTCACCTACAGCCTCTAGCCACCTCAGGCTTTATGGTGCTATTTGGTTGGTTTTGCGGCCGTAAGGCCCTCAATCGTCCAAATGGCACCGCAACGCATGGGAGAGCTTGGGGCGGTACAATGGCCCGAACGGTTCAAACGAATAAGGGGCCATCATGCAGCTCACCAAAACGCTTAAGGTGACGCCGGAGGAGCTTTTTGACGCTCTGGCGGGGTCCATCATGCAGGATATCGAGAACGTCACGGGCAAACGTCCTAGCCGCAATAAGCTCAACGGCTATAAGTACGAGAAGCGCGCCCAGTCCGCAAAAGGCAAGACCAAGGGCACGGCGATCAAGGTTAAGATCAAGCACTTTGACTACCCGTGCCTCTATGAGGTCCGTTTTCAGTATGCGGCGGGCATCAATACCATGCGCTATGAGACTGCACCTGCTGGCGATGGTGCTTGCGAGCTCACCTATACCGAGGATTTTCAGGGTGCGGGTGGCAACACGTCTGGCATGCGCGGCAAGCTCGGCCTCTTCTTCTACGAGCGCAAGCTCAAGAGCCACGCCAACCAGACGATTGATCAAATCGTCAAATACATCGAGGGTGAGCGCCGCGTAAAGGCTAATCCCGCCTTCGCCGATGATACTGCCGAAAACGCTTCGGATGTATTCCATTGATACCCTGTGCAAAAGCTTTACCGCTCTTCACATCAACTGTGAACACTTCAGGCTTCGAGTCAGTAGCGAGCGGCCCGACAAAAGTAGTTGATGGAAGTGCCAAATGAATAAGAATGCCGCTACGCAACTGCACATCTATTCCGCCTTTTTCGTTCTCGCGGGATTTGTTTTAAATCGGGGAGTGTTTCTACTTTTCCTTGCGGAGAAAGGAATGCCTGTCACGGAAATCGCGCTTTATCAAGCCCTGTTTAACATTGCAACGGTCGTCCTCGAGCTGCCAACAGGGCTGATAGGCGATTTCTTTGGAAAGAAGTTTTCGATTCAAGTGGGCGTGCTGCTGCTTTTCTTCCATACGGCTGGCATGCTGTTGCTCTCAGGCCCCTTTCTTGTCGTGCTTTCCCTTGTTGAGGCACTCGCCTACTCCCTTCAATTGGGATCCGAACAAGCACTTTTATATGAAATTGCCCGGAATGCCGGTCAAGGAGAGCGCTTCCTCACCATCAATGCTCGGCTGCTTGCCGCACAATCAATCGCTACGGGAATGGCAATTGTGCTCGGATCTTTCATTGCCCAAGTATCTTGGAGCGCCCTCTACGTATGTGTCTCCGTTTTCTATCTCCTGCAGCTTTTCCTTCTGTATCCCATTGAGAGGACGGAAGCGACCCGTTCTGAAAGCTCTGAAAAGGGAAGGTTTGACGTAGCCAAGATCTTCAGACGCGAAACCTGGTGCATTGGAGAATCCGCTTTTGCGGTGTTGCTTCTTCTAATCGGCACAAGCATGCTCGATGGATTCTATGGGAGTTATTACAACTTGAATCAGTTGGTATTCGACGCATTTGATGCTCCCGTCTCCATAATAGGAATCATTTTTCGGTGCATCCTATGCAGTAAATGCGACGGCCTACATTGCAGCAGATTTCTTCTCATTGCGTTTCGGGAAAAGAAATACCATGCTCGGCTCGATGCTAATCGAGGCTGGCCTTTTCATGATTCTTCCGTGGTTCGCTTCAAATCCGCTGTGTTTGTTTGGCCTTAGCATGGTGCTTTGTTTTCTCCCAGAAGTGGTGTACATCACTTCGGAAAACTTAATCCAAGACGCTATAGCGGACGATCTCCGCGCGACGATCCTTTCCGTCGCGTCTCTGGTAAGGGCTCTCTTTTCTGCAGTGTTTTTCTCCATATTTGGACATGTGTTGGGGTTATATCCCATTCAGATAGCGCTCGGTATTATTGGTGCAATCGCGATAGCAATTACCGCCGTTGTTTCATTAAAAATGGTTGGAATACAGGTCTCCAAGAATTGATATATCGATTGACGAGCTATCCGAAGCGTCGAGCCTTCTTGATGGACATGACTATTCGTCACAAATCATTCCGCGCATCGCCGGGGTTCCAGTAATACTCGATATATCTGGATGCCCTCATTCCCCTTTTTGAAGGTCCCAAATTGACTACCCGTGTGGGTTTGGCTAGGTTCGGGTGCTGTCCGTGCCGTGGGGTAAAATCGTTCAGTCAGAACACGAACCCGCATCGGAGCTCATCACATGGCATTTGTCCATCTGCACAATCACACTGTTTTCTCCATGCTCGACGGCGCAACCCGTATCCAGGATATGGTCAATCGTGCCGTTGAGCTTGGCATGCCCGCCGTGGCCATTACCGACCACGGCTACATGTACGGCGTGCCCGACCTGGCGCTGGCCTGCGACGCCGTCAACCACAACACGCCCGAGTACAAGACGTGGAGCCACGACAAGGCCTTCTTGGAAAAGGATCGCCGCGACGAGCTGGTGGAGCCCGATCCCGAGGCAAACCCGCGCGAGCATGCCCAGTATGTGAAGGACATGGTCATGTGGGACGAGAAGGGCAACATCGACGAGCTCAAGCCGCCCCTGGTCATCAAACCCATCTTTGGCTGCGAGGTCTACTTTACGCCGGACGAGACGCTCGCCCGCGACCACAAGCCCGAGCTCTACCACATGATCCTTCTGGCCAAGGACCAGGAGGGCTACGTCAACCTGATGCAGACGGTTTCCGAGGCAGCCGTGCAGGGCTTTTACTACAAGCCGCGCGTGACGCTCGACAACCTGCGCCGCCACGCCAAGGGCATGATCTGCACGAGCGCCTGCATCGCGGGCATCATCCCCAAATACATCGACCGCGGCGACATGGAAGGCGCCATCAAGTGGGCCGAGACCTTCCGCGATACCTTTGACCCCGGCGACTTTTACATCGAGATTCAGGAACACGGCATCACCACCGACAACGGCCTGACCGATGAGCAGGTGGACCGCACGCTCATCGATATCGCCAAGCAGGTGGGTGTCAAGGTCATCGCCACCAACGACTTCCACTACCTGCGCCGCGAGGACGCGCCGGTGCAGGACGTCATCATGTGCATCGGCATGAACGCCAAGGTCGATGACCCCAACCGCATGCGCATGACCGGTTCGGAGTTTTACATGAAGACCGAGGAGGAGATGCGGGCGATGTTCCCGTATTGCCCCGAGGCCTGCGACAACACGCTCGAGATCGCCGACAAGTGCTACGTTGAGCTGGACTGGGACTCCATCATCCTGCCGCGCTTCCCGTTGCTCGATCCCGGCGAGACGCACGAGAGCCAGTTCCGCCGCGAGTGCGAGAAGGGCCTGCGCCAGCACTATGGTGACGACTGGGCCACGCGCGAGATCGGTGGCGTCAACATCAAAGAGCGCTTTGAGTACGAATACAAGGTCATTTGCGACAAGGGCTTTGCCGCCTACTTCCTCATCGTCGCCGAGTACGTGCAATGGGCCAAGGACAACGGCATCGGCGTCGGCCCCGGTCGTGGCTCGGCCGCCGGCGCTATCGTCGCCTACGCCATGAACATCACCGCGTTCGACCCGCTCGAGAACGGCCTGATGTTCGAGAGGTTCCTGTCCCCGCAGCGTACCGAGATGCCCGATATCGATATGGACTTCGACGATGAGCGGCGCCTCGAGGTCGTGGAGCACGTTCGCCAGCTCTACGGCCCCGAGAAGGTCACCCACGTCATCACCTACTCGACCATTAAGGCCAAGCAGGCCATCAACGACGCCGCTCGCGTCCTGGACTACCCGGTCTACATGGGCCAGCGTCTGTCCAAGATGGTCTCGAGCGACCCCAAGGTCAAGCTCAAGCAGGTGCTCGAAAAGCAACCCGGCAAAGAGGACCTGTTTAACCCCGATTTTGCCGAGGCCTATAAAAAGGACGACGACGCCCGCCGCATCATCGACACGGCGCTCTCAATCGAGGGCCTCACCCGTGGCGAGGGCGTGCACGCGTGCGCCGTTCTGATCTGCCGCGACCCCGTCAACGAGCACGTGCCCACCAAGCTCGACACCAAGGGCGGCGTCGAGATTACCCAGTACGAGGGCCATACCGTTGCCGACATGGGCCTGCTCAAGATGGACTTCTTGGGCCTGCGTACGCTGACTGTTATCTCCAAGGCCAAGGCAAACATCAAAAAGAACTTCGGCATCGACATCAAAGAGGAAGAGATCCCCTTTGACGACCCCGAGATCTTTAAGCTCATGGGCTCCGGCCATACCGCCGGCGTCTTCCAGGTCGAGTCCGCCGGCATGACGGCCACGATCAAGAACATGAAGCCCACCGAGTACAAGCACGTCGTGGCATTGATCGCCCTGTACCGCCCGGGCCCGCTGGGCGCCGGCATGGTTTCGTCCTACATCAACCGTATGAACGGCAAGGAGCCGGCCGTCTCCTACGACGACCGCCTGGACGACATCCTGGGCGAAACCTACGGCACCATGGTCTACCAGGAACAGGTTATGCTCATCTCCGTCGAGATGTGCGGCTTCTCCAAGGGCGAATCGGACTCGCGTATCCGTAAACCCGTGGCTAAGAAAAAGATCAAGCTGCTCACGTCGACGGTGCTGCACTGGGAGGATGGCTCGGACGAGACCACCTACGACCACTGGATGAACGGCGCTATCAAGAACAACTACACGCGCGAGGTCGCCCAGAAGATTTGGGACGATGTTCTCGAGTTCGCATCTTACGCCTTTAACAAGTCGCACTCCGCCGGCTACGCCATCCTGGTTATGCAGACGGCGTGGCTCAAGGCGCACTATCCGCACGAGTACATGGCGGCCGTTCTGACGTCCTACACGGGCAAGACCGACAAGATCGTTCATTACGTCTCAGCGTGCCGTCACGACGGCATCCCCGTGCTTTCGCCAGATGTCAATGAGTCCGGTACCGAGTTCACGGCTACCAAGGAGGGCGTGCGCTTTGGTCTGGCCGGCATCCGCGGCGTGGGCACCGGCGTGGCGCAGGCGATTATCGCCGAGCGCGAGGCGGGCGGTCCGTTTAAGACGCTGCACGATTTTGTCGAGCGCGTGGACTCGAGCCAGGCCAACCGCCGCGTGATCGAATCGCTCATCAAGGCAGGCGCCTTCGACTCCACGGGGTATCCGCGTCGCCAGATGATGCACTTTGTGGACAAGAACAACCCCGAGAACATCATCGATGCCGCGGTAAAGCGCCAGAAGGATCGCGCGAGCGGCCAGACGTCGTTCTTCGATATGTTTGGCGACGTTGAGGGCTCGGGCTTTGAGGTGAGCGTGCCCGATCCGGATGGCCAGGAATGGGACCGCCACCTTAAGTTGAGTCAGGAGAAGGAGGTTCTGGGCATCTATGTCTCGGACCACCCGCTACGCCCGTTTGAGTATGCACTAGCCAAGGCGCGTGACTTCTCGTTCTCGCAGATCGACACCGGCTACGAAGTTCAGAATCCTACGGGCGGCACCATCAACCAGGAAATTCCCGAGGGCAAGGCGCTGTGGTGGGCCGGCATGGTCTCGAGCGTGTCCAAGCGCGTGACCAAAAACGGTGACCCCATGGGCATCGTGCAGCTCGAGGACATGGAAGGCGAGGCCACCGTCGTCGTGTTCCCCAAGACCTACAAGGAGGCCGAGGGGTACCTGTACGGCGAGGTCGATCCCGAGACCGGCGCGCAGCTGTCCGATGCCTTTGTGCGCATTAAGGGCAAGCTCGAGCGCTCGGACCGCGGCGACCAGATCATCGCGCAGGAGATCGTGCCGCTCGAGCTCAACGAGGAGAACAACAAGCCCAAGGTGTTTGAGGTCATGGTGCCCAACAGCCGCTTTAGCCAGGGCAATATGGCGCGCCTGGCCACGGTGCTCACCGCTAACCCGGGCGGCGACCGCGTGGAGATCTTTATCGAGCAGGTGGACGGGCGCGTGCTGCGTGCCGAGGTACCTGCCAAGGTCAACGCGCGTTCGATTCCGCTGCTGGCCGAGGCCAAGGCCATTGTGGGTAACCAGGGCCGCGTGACGGTGATCTAAGCTACCCCGGGTGAGATTGGAGGAAGTGATGGCGCAGGGGACGTTTGTGCAGGCGCTTCGCAAAGAGGCGGCGTTGAGCGGCACCTTTATGAAGGGGCGTTCGCTCATGCTCAACGGTGCCGTGCTGTCGATCGAGGACAGCGGCTCGCGCTTCTCCAAAAACGTGACGGTCGAGGGCACGGTGCGCGGCTCGCGCGGTTACCTGTACAAGACGCACGTGGCGCTCGACATGGACGAGCACGAGGTTATCGACTACGACTGCGACTGCCCTGCCGCATACCGCTATCCCGGTATGTGTAAGCACGCTATTGCCACGGCGCTGGCGTATTTGGATGCCAGCGGCGCCGAGCCCGTCGAAGGTTTGCGCACGCCGGTTCGCACGTTTACGGCGCAGCCGAAACAGCCCGCGCGCGCCATGTCCGCCGCGCCGGCCGTCAACCCCAACTTTCCCTTCCCGGCGCCCGTCCCCACGAGCCCGAGCCTTGTGGCGGCGCTCTCCGATCTTTCGGACGCGCGCATGGATGAGCTGGCGAGCATGCGCCGCAAGCTTGCCGGTGCCGTTGATCCCGACGCCCCCAAAGCGGCATTGGAGCCCTCGTTGGTGCCGTACTACAATCCGCTGTTCGCTGACCGCTTTAGCTGGGCGCTCGAGTTCCGCATTCGCTGTGGATCGGTCTCCTACGTGGTCAAGGACATCGACGGCATGGCCGATGCCTACGTGCGCGGCGGCACGTTCTCCTATGGCAAGAAGCTCACGTTTGTCCATTCACCTGAGGCCTTTGACGAAACATCGGCAAAGCTGCTCAACCTTGTTGTGACGACAGTTGCCTATCTCGATGACATCACAAGCTCGCGTTCGGCGTCGTACGACTTTGCCCGCAGCGGTTTTGTTGCCGAGCGTCAGTTGCCGCTGTCCGAGCATAGCATCGTATATGTGCTGGACCTGCTGCGCGGCCAGACCATCTCCTTTGAGCCCGCCTGGTCGCGGGGGATGACGACGCATCGCACCTACGACGTGGCGGTTGAGCTGTCTCCGCAAGGGGAGGACGAGGCATCCGCTAAGCGCCCACCGCTGCTTGCCGCCAAAATCGCGCCGGCGGCTGGTGGTAGCTATGACCTGCGCCTGCCCGCCGATATGTACTGCTTTGCGTCGGGCGATGCCGCCTACTTGGTTGACACGCGCCGCGCGCGCCGTACCGACGCTGCATTTGCTCAGCATGCCGCACCTTTTTTGTCGCGCTTGCTGCCGTGCCGCACGCCCGCCCATATTGCCGCCGAGCAGGTGGGTGAGTTCTGCCGTATGGCGCTGCCCATTTTGCGCGACTACACCGACCTCACCGCGCCCGCCGCGCTCGATACCGTGGCACCCGAGCCGAGCTTTGCTATGGCGATCGGTGTCGACGATGGGCTCGTGACCTGCAAAATTACGGTTACCTACGGCGATTGGTCGGCGGATCTCTTTAGCCTGGGCGCTCCGGGCAGCCCCTTCGAAGAGCAGCGCCCCGGTGTGCCGCCCCGCGACGAGGTGGCGGAGTTTCGCGTTATGGATACGGCGGCCCTGTACTTCGATTTCTACGAGGGCGGTCTGGCGTTTGAGGAGCGCGATGACGCCCGCTTGTTCTGCCTGCTGACCGAGGGCCTGTCCGCCCTGTCCGAACTGGGTGAGGTCATGCTCAGCGACCGTCTGCGCCAGATCTCGGTCCGCCCCGCGCCCAAGCTCTCGGTTCGTGCGACCGTTAAGAGCAATCTGCTCGATGTCGAGCTGGGCGCGAGCGGGCTTTCGGCCGCGGACCTTGCCGTCTATCTCGATTCGTACAAGCGCCATCAAACGTTTGCGCGCCTTACGTCCGGCGACATCATTCGCCTGGACGAGGGGGCGCGCGCCGCGTTTGGCCTTGCCGAGGACCTGGGTGTCGATGCCGTCGACCTGCTCGACGGCGTGTCGCTTCCCGCGTCGAGCACCCTGTTCGTCGACAGCATGCTCGCACGCACGCCGGCGCTCGAGGCCGATCGCGACGCTGCGTTCCGCCGTACCGTCGAGCGCCTGGACACGCTCGGCAAGATGGACTTTACGGTGCCGGCATCGCTCAAGGCAACGATGCGCGGCTACCAGGTCGACGGATACCAGTGGCTCGGCTCGCTCGAACACCTGGGCCTTGGCGGCATCTTGGCCGACGACATGGGCCTGGGCAAAACGCTCCAGATGATTGCGCATATTCTGGCGCGCGTGGAGGCGGGGGACACCAAGCCCACGCTCGTGGTATGCCCGGCCTCACTCGTGTACAACTGGACTGCCGAGCTGGAGCGCTTTGCCCCGTCGCTCGATGTGTGCGCCATTGTGGGCGCCAAGGCTCAACGCCGCGTGCAGATCGCCGGCGTGGCCGAGCATAGCGTGGTTGTGACGTCGTATGATCTTATGCGGCGCGATATCGACGAGTACGTCGAGCAGGATTTTGCCCGCGTGGTGCTCGATGAGGCCCAGTACATTAAAAACCCGCTCACGCAGGTGGCGCGCGCCGCAAAGCGCCTGCCTGCCGGCGCGCGCTTTGCCCTGACGGGCACGCCCATCGAAAACCGCCTATCCGAGCTCTGGAGCATCTTCGACTTTTTGATGCCGGGCCTGCTGGGTACGCGTGAATCGTTTGCAAAGCGCTTCGAAAGCCCGGTCGAGCATGCCGAGGGCGACAGTGCCGCCCGCCTGCAAGCGCTCGTGTCGCCGTTTGTGCTGCGCCGCGTAAAGGAAGACGTGGTGGCCGACCTGCCCGAGAAGATCGAGGATACGGTCATGGCGCAGCTCACCGGCGAGCAGAGCAAGCTCTACCTGGCCAACCAGGACCGCATCGCCCAGCAGGTGCAGCACCGCGAGGCCGGGGAGTTTAAGAAGGACAAGCTCAAGGTACTTGCCGAGCTCACCAAGCTGCGCCAGATCTGCTGCGACCCGCGTCTACACTACGAGGATTACAAGGCGGGGAGCGCCAAGCTCGATACGTGCATGGAGCTCGTGCACGGCGCACTCGACGGTGGTCATCGCATCCTGTTGTTCAGCCAGTTTACGGGTATGCTCGATATCATCGGTAAGCGCTTGGCCAAGGAGGACATCGCCTTCCTTAAGCTCACGGGCGCTTCATCTAAGGAGAGCCGCGCCAAGATGGTCGCGCAGTTCCAAGCGGGCGAGGTCCCGGTCTTTTTGATTTCGCTCAAGGCGGGCGGCGTGGGCCTTAACCTGACGGCGGCCGACGTGGTCATCCACTACGACCCGTGGTGGAACGTGGCGGCGCAGGACCAAGCGACCGACCGCGCGCATCGTATTGGCCAGCAACATACCGTGACCGTGTACAAGCTCATCGCCAAGGACACGATCGAGGAGCGCATCATGCAGATGCAGGAGTCCAAGCGCGACCTGGTCAACAGCGTGCTCGGCGGCGACGGCATCTCGTCGGCGCTGTTTACCCGCGAAGATGTTCTGGCGCTGCTGGGCGGCGACGGGCGCTAACCCGCTCGGGTGGGGCCGCCAGGGCGGATAGCGCACGCTGCCCCATCGTCCCCGCCCGTTATGTGTTCATTTGCAATGCCGTGGATGGTTTGTCTGCCTTTGGGCATAAGAACCATCAAGAACATTGGCACGTCAGCAAAGGAGAACATCATGGCGAAATTCTTTAAGGACCCCGACGGTAAGCTCATTGCCGCCCTTGGCAACGACGTTGCAACCCCTGCCGGTTGCACGGAACTGACCGCAAACACTGAGGACGCGGCGCACGAGAAGCACGTGCCTGTTGTCGAGACCGAGCGCGACGGTCACGTGATTCGCGCACGCGTTGGCTCGGTCGAGCACCCCAGCCTGCCCGAGCACTATATTGAGTGGATCGCCCTTGAGGCCGAGGGCCGCTTAGAGGTCCATTACCTTGAGCCCGGCATGAAGCCCGCGACGTTTTTCGCGGGCGGCTCCAAGACCGGTACCGTCTATGCCTATTGCAACCTGCACGGGCTGTGGTCCGCGACGTTCTAGGAGCGCGCCCCCGCTCGGGGTATCATAGCTAGCATATGCACATGCGAGCGCCGGCTGCATTATGCGGCCGGCGCTTTTACTACGACAACGATGGTTTACGACGGAAAGGGCTGAGCCATGAAGCTCGCGCTTGCACAGATCGATATGCGCCTGGGTGATATTGAGGGCATTTGCGGCCGCATCGAGGACCAGGCTCGTCTGGCCCACGAGCGCGGGGCGCGCGTGCTGTGCGTTCCGGCTCCGCTCTTTATGGGCGCCATGCCCGGGGGCCTGGTGGGCACTGCCGACTTTGAGCACGACATGCTTGCCGGCTTGACTGGTGTCGCCGAGCGTATCCAGGAGCTTGACATGATCTGCATCGTGCCCGCGGCGGTTTCGTTTGAGGGCCAGCCGCTGCTCGACTACATGATGCTCAAGGACGGTCATGTGGTGCCGGCGCGTTCGAGCATTGCCCTGCAGCGTGGCGAGAACAACGACACGCGTTGGGCGCCGCCGGTGTTCGACGTGGACGGCGTGCGCATCGCCGTGATTTTTGACTTGGACCGCGAACTCGAGATGTTGCCGACCGGTGTTGACCTCATTGCGTATTTCCAATTCAATGCGTTTGACATGACCGACCGCGAGACTGCCGCCATTGCCGCCGTTCGCAGCGGCGCCTACCGCAAGATCGCATCCAAGCGTAGTGTGTGGTTTGCCTGTATGGCGCCGGTCGGTGCCTATGACGAGTCGGTGTATACCGGCGGTTCGTTTGTGCTCGACGACTGCGGTCGCGTGGTGGCCCAAGCGCCGTGTTTTGAGGAGAGCCTGCTGGTTCAGGAGATTCAGCGCGGCGTGATGCTCGATGCCCTGGAAGATCACGAACTGCCCGAGTTCCGTTCCGAGGAGTGGCTGTGGCAGGCGCTGGTGCTCGCCGTGCGCGACAACGCCCGGGCCCACGGTGCGTCGCGCGCCGTGGTGGCACTCGAGGGCGACTTGCCGTCGTCCCTGCTGGCGGCGCTGGCCGTCGACGCTCTGGGCCCACGTAATGTGATTGGCCTGGTGCTGGGGCGCAACCGCATCTTTACGCCGGCGCAGGAGGAGGCCGAGGCTGCTCGCTGTGCCGCCGTTCGCGCCATTGCCGAGCGCCTGCATATTCGCACGGTTGAGCGCGATGCGCCGGATGCCGCGCGCGTGCTCGACCGCGATGTGTCGGCGGGCGACGCCGAGCGCCTGCGCTCTCGCACGCTGGGCCTCATGCTGGAGGACACGGCGCTCGAGTTGGGTGCGATGGCGCTGAGCCCGCTGTCCAAAACCGAGTACGCACTGGCGGCGCCGGCGCTTTGCGGCGGCTACCAGGGCGATTATGCGCCCTTTGGCGATGTGTACCTGTCGACGCTTGAGTTTGTGGCGCGCGTGCGCAACCGCACGTCTGCCGTGGTGCCCCAAGAGCTCGTGACGCTCAACGCGGTGGAAGATTGTATGGAGCGAGTGCTGGCGCAGGCGCTCTCGACGCTCGACGGTCCGGTCGATATGCTCGACCGCGCGGCACAGCTGCTCGGCGGGGTCGAGCCGGGTGAGATCGATGGCGCGCTTGAGGCGCACGTGGACCGCAATCGATCTTTCGACGACATCCCGATGGCCGCTGGCAAGCCTGAGGCCTGCTCGCTGCTGCTGATGCTCGTTCGACAGGGTGAGGCTGCCCGCCGCATGTTGCCGACGGCGCCGATCGTTTCGTCCCGTTCGTTTGCCGAGCGCTCCTGGCCGTACATGCTCGCGTGGTCCGACCTGGGGCTTAACGGCAAGGAGCGTATGACGGTCGATTCGCTGGCGCGCGCCGAGGTGCGCCGTTTTGCTGACGAGGATACTAGTGAGCGCGTGCGAAACGAGATGATGGGCGTGCTGGGCGAGCTACTGGGTATTTCGCCCGAACAAATGGAGGAGTTGCGCTCTGAAGACGGTCAGCGTCGTTTACACGAGGGAATGAAAAAGTTCGAGGGCGAGGTTCAGGACGCCATCGATAAGATGATGGGCGGCCAGGGTGGCCCGCAGGGTGGGCACCAGGGTGGCCCGATGCCGCATCCGCCGGTTGATCCCCGACAGTTCCCATTCTTCTCGCAGAACTAAACTGGGGATGGGATTCGCTCTCAACCCCGATACTTCAACTAAGCATCTTGACCCCGTTGTGTTATTCTAGAACAGACGTTCGTGAGTAGTGCGCGGGGCCTTGCCTTGCGCTTGGTAAAAGACGAGGGGAGGTTGGCTTGGTTATTTTAGGCATTGACCCCGGTTTGGCTCATACGGGTTGGGGGATTATCGAGGAGCGGCGTGGCGAGGTTCGCTGCCGTGCCTATGGCTGCATCGAGACCAGCGCAGGCAGTCCGCTCGCGGTGCGCCTGTCGCATATCGCCCGCGACCTCAAGGGTGTCGTGGAGCGCTATCGACCCGATACCGCTGCTATCGAGAGCATTTACTTTGGCGCCAACGTTCGCTCGGCCATCCCTACGGCGCATGCCCGTGGCGCCGCGCTCGTGGCGCTTTCGGAATGCGCGCTCGAGATTGGCGAGTATACGCCTATGCAGATTAAGCAGGCTGTTGTGGGCACCGGCGCTGCGGACAAACGGCAGGTCGCGTATATGGTTCGTACGCTCACGCAGCTCGATCACGACCCGCATCCCGACCATGCCGCCGATGCCCTGGCCTGCGCCATCTGCCACGTTAACCTCAGCCGCACCCGGGCGCTTACCGGCGGCGAGTTCTATCAACAGAGAGGAACCGGATACTGATGATCTCCCAGCTCCACGGAACGCTTGTCGAGGCCACGATGAGCTCTGCTGTCGTCGATGTGTCGGGCGTTGGCTTTGAGCTCGGCATCTCGGGCAGCACTGCGGCCACGTTGCCGACGCCCGGCGGCGAGGTCCGCCTCTACACGCGTATGCAGGTGCGCGAGGACGCCATGACACTTTTCGGTTTTTCCTCTAAGGATGAGCGCACGATGTTCGATCGGCTCGTGTCTGTCTCGGGCGTTGGCCCGCGCTTGGCGCTCGCCGTGCTTTCCACCTATACCGTGGGGCAATTGTATTCGCTGGTGATGGCCGAGGACGACAAGGGCATGGCCAAGGTGCCCGGTGTGGGCAAAAAGACAGCTCAGCGTCTGATCCTGGAGCTCAAGAGCACCTTTGCCAAGGACAAGGGCTTTGTGCCGGTCGACGTGATTCCCGGCCAGGTTGCGATGCCCGTGCCCGCTGCCGCTCCCTCGGCCATCGATGACGCCCGTGCGGCGCTCCTTTCCATGGGCTTTAGCCCGCAGGAGACCGATGTTGCCCTGAGCGGGTATGATGGGCAGGATATGCGTGTCGAGGATTTGCTCGGCGCGGCGCTTAAGCGACTCGGAATGGATGCGTGATGTGGGAAGCCGATGACTCTCAGGACCTGTGGGCGACGCCCGGCAACTCGCCGGCGGCATCCATGGCGCACGGCGAGCGCATGGTGGGCTCGGAGCTGACGGCCGAGGACCTCGATGTCGATCGCACTTTGCGCCCCCAGCGCCTGGACGATTACTGCGGCCAGGAGCATATCAAGCAGAGCCTGCGCGTGTTGATCGAAGCGGCGCAGAGCCGTGGCGAGACGCTCGACCACGTGATCTTCTCGGGCCCTCCGGGTCTGGGCAAGACCACGCTGGCTACGGTTATCGCCAACGAGCTGGGCGCTCAGATCAAGACCACGAGTGGCCCCGCCATCGCGCGCACGGGCGACCTGGCGGCCATCCTTACTAACTTGCAGCCGGGTGATGTGCTGTTTATCGACGAGATCCACCGCCTCAACCGTTCGGTCGAGGAAGTCCTGTACCCCGCGATGGAGGACTTTGCCCTCGATATCGTGATTGGCAAGGGTCCGGCGGCGCGCTCGATTCGCCTGGATATCCCCAAGTTTACGCTGGTAGCAGCAACGACCCGCTCAGGCATGTTGACCGGCCCGTTGCGCGACCGCTTTGGCATTTCATATCGCCTGGATTACTACACGGTCGAGGAACTCGCGCAGATTGTGACGCGCTCGGCAACCATTCTGGGCGTGACGATCGATCATCTGAGTGCGCTCGAGATCGGCTCACGTTCGCGTGGCACGCCGCGCTTGGCCAACCGTCTGCTCAAGCGTGTGCGCGACTATGCGCAGGTACGCGGCAACGGTCCTATTGAGCTTGACATTTGCCGTCAGGCACTCGAGTTCTTCGAGATTGATGAGCTTGGTCTGGACTGGATGGATATTCGCATTTTGGAGACACTCGCTAAGACGTTCTCCGGACGTGCCGTGGGCCTGACAACGCTTGCCAGCGCGGTGGGCGAGGACCCGGGAACGCTCGAGGATGTCTATGAGCCCTATCTGCTGCAGTGCGGCTTGATGATTCGCACGCCCCAGGGCCGCCAGGCAACGCTTCGCACCTTTGAGCACTTGGGGATTGAACCTACCATTTAGGGCGCTTTGTTTTGGCGGGCTGTTAAGCTATCGCTGAGCATTGGATAAACATATCGCCATTCATCGGTTACGGGTGTTTTACTATTGCGCGCCCGTGCTATGCTGAATTGGTCTTTTTCTCATTCGGTAACGAAAGGACCTCCCATGCCTACTGACATCGAAATCGCACGTTCCGTCACACCGCTGCCCATTACCGAGGTGGCCAAGAACGCCGGTGTCGACGTAAAGCACCTGATTCCGTACGGCTTCGACAAGGCTAAGGTCGACTACTCTCTGCTTAATGAGCCAACTGATCACCAGGCCAAGCTCGTCCTCGTGACCGCCATCAACCCCACGCCTGCGGGCGAGGGTAAGACCACCACGACCATCGGTCTGGCCGATGGCCTGCGCCGTCGCGGCGTCAAGAGTGCTGTGGCCCTGCGTGAGCCTTCGCTCGGTCCCGTCTTTGGCGTCAAGGGCGGTGCCGCCGGCGGCGGCTGGGCGCAGGTCATCCCCATGGAGGACATCAACCTGCACTTTACCGGTGACTTCCACGCTATCGGTGCCGCTAACAACCTGCTGGCCGCCATGCTCGACAACCATATTCAGCAGGGCAACCAGCTCGGTATCGATGTTAAGCGCATCACCTGGAAGCGTGTCGTCGACATGAACGACCGTCAGCTGCGCCATGTCATCGACGGTATTGGCGGCAAGGCCCAGGGCGTGCCGCGCGAGGACGGCTTCGATATCACCGTTGCCTCCGAGGTCATGGCAATCCTGTGCCTGTCCACGAGCATCAATGACCTCAAGGAGCGCCTGGGCGAGATTGTTGTCGGCTACAGCTATGCCGGCGAGCCCGTCCGTGCCCGCGACCTTAAGGCCCAGGGTGCCATGGCCGCGTTGCTTAAGGACGCGCTCAAGCCCAACCTGGTGCAAACGCTCGAGGGCACGCCCGCGTTTGTCCACGGCGGTCCCTTCGCCAACATCGCCCACGGCTGCAACTCTATCATGGCCACGCGTATGGCGATGCGCTTTGGCGATGTTGCCATTACCGAGGCCGGCTTCGGTGCCGATCTGGGTGCCGAGAAGTTCCTCGATATCAAGTGCCGTATGACGGGCGTTCGCCCCAGCGCCGTCGTGGTCGTCGCGACCGCTCGTGCGCTGAAGTACAACGGTGGCGTCGCCAAGGCCGACCTCAACGAGGAGAACCTCGAGGCACTCAAGGCCGGCATGCCCAACCTGCTGCGTCACGTCGACAACATCCAGAACGTTTATGGTCTGCCCTGCGTAGTCGCCATCAACCGCTTCCCGACGGACACCGAGGCCGAGCTTGCGCTCATCGAGTCCGAGTGTCAGAAGCTCGGCGTCAACGTTAAGCTTTCCGAGGTCTGGGCCAAGGGCGGCGAGGGCGCGCTCGAGCTTGCCGATGAGGTCATGCGTCTGATTGAGCAGCCGAGCGAGCTCAAGTTTGCCTATGAGGACGGCGCCGATGTGGCCGACGCTCTTGAGGCCATTGCCACCAAGGTCTACCGCGCCGACGGCGTTGACTTTACGCCGGCCGCCAAGCGCCAGCTCGCCGAGCTGCGCGAGAACGGCTTTGGCAACCTGCCGGTGTGCGTGGCCAAGACGCAGTACAGCTTTAGCGACAACGCCAAGGCCCTGGGCGCTCCCGAGAACTTCCGCATCACGGTGCGCGAGCTCAAGGTTTCCGCCGGTGCCCACTTTGTGGTCGCACTGACTGGCAGTGTTCTGACCATGCCGGGCCTGCCCAAGGTTCCCGCGGCCGAGAACATCGACGTCGACAACGACGGCAACATCACCGGCCTGTTCTAAGCCTGTTGCCCATAGCTGCTTGCCCGCCCCGCCGTGCCCACAAGGCCCGGCGGGGCTTTTTTATCCTTAGGCCCGCGCATGTCTTGTAGATACCGACGGGCTCTGCCCATCATAGGCTTTTGCGCGGGTAGAATGCATGGATAACTTGAGGCTCACGCGCGACGGAAAGGAATCGTTGCATGGATCAGGACAAGACAACCGTGATGGGCGGCTACGGTTCCGCGCAGGCTGGCGATAGCGCCGATGCGACCCGCGTTGTTCCCAACCCCGGTTATACCGACCCCGCCGCGACGCAGCCTTCTGCCGAGCCCACCCGGGTTATGGGCTATGGCGACACGGCGCAGGATTCTTATGCTGCATCTTCGCAAGGCCCCTATGGCAACGCAGCTCCGGACCCGTTTGATTATGCGCCGCAGGATTCTTATGCCGCCTCGACACCGAATCCCTATGATGACCTGCCGCAGAATCCTATTCCGCAGCCTCAGCAGACGACGTATATGCCTCGCACGGCGCAGCCTCGCTACGAGTCGCGCGAGCCGTATCGCGAGTACCCCAAGTCGATTCCGCAATATGGCGAGGACGAGGAGAAGAAGCCGTCGCGTTCGTCGAGCGTGATCAAGAAGATCCTCATCGTGCTGGCGATCTTCTTTGCGCTGTCGGTTGTGTTTGCCATTGTGTCGGGCATGCTCAACAAGCGAGGGAGTTCAACGGCCGATACCGCTGCCGAGCAAACCGAGTCTGCCTCGTCTAGCACCGTCGATCTGAGCGATATCCCGGGGCAGTACTGGTCCAACGCCAAGAAGCTCCTTAAGTCGCGCGGCGCCGATCTTTCGAATGCCGTGGTCCTGACTGATGATGGCTCAACGCCCGTCGTCGATGCCAACTGGATCGTTACTTCTGCTTACTATAACGACAGCGGCAACCTCGAAATTCAGCTCACGCACAAGAACAGCTCGGGCAAATCGTCCGACGGCCAAAGCGGTACCGACGGCTCGAGCTCCAATACGCTGGAGGACTTGAGCAACAAGGCACAGGAGCTTGGGGATAAGGCCCAAGAGCTGGGTGATACGGCTCAGAACCTGGGCGACACCGCTCAGAACTTGGGCGACATGGCGACGGATGCCTGGAACGCCCTACAAAACGGCATCTCGGGCGCGCAGGGAAACTAGCTGTTAAGCGGGCTACAGCTGCTCGGCCGGACGCTCGGGCGAGCTGAAGCCCGAATCAAATGTGACGACGCACGAGACGTTGGGCCGGCGCTCGTGCACGATGCGCGTGACGAGCTCCAGCAGCTCCTCGTCGGATATATCAAAGCCGTCGGGACGCACCAGGTCAAACGAAACGAACCCGTCGTGCTCGTGCAGGTCGTGGATGGAGAGTGCGGGGTCGATCTGCATGATGCCGCGCTTGACCCAGCCGCGCAAATCATCGCCGGTTGTCGCGATGGGGTCGCAGTGCAGCGTGATGTCAATGCCCATCTGGCGCTTGATGTCGTGCTCGATGGTGTCCAGGATCTCGTGATGTTCAAACGCGTCGCCCTCGCCGGGCATCTCCACGTGGGCGCTGGCAAACTGACGACCGGGGCCGTAGTCGTGCACCATGAGGTCGTGTGTGCCCAAGACCTGCGGATAGGACATGATCTTGTCGCGGATTGCCTGGACGAGCTTGGGGTCGGGCGCTTGCCCCAGCAACGGGCTGATGGCGTCGCGCACCAGGCCCATGCCACTGATGCAGATGAAGATGCCCACACCCAGGCCTGCCCAGCCATCGAGGTCAAAGCCGGTCGTCTGCGAAATAAGCGCCGCCACCAGGACCGAGCCCGAGGTGATGACGTCGTTTTTGGAGTCCTGTGCTGTGGCGATGAGCGTCTCTGAGTCGATGCGGTCGCCCAACGTGCGGTTGAATGCGGCCATCCAGAGCTTAACGAGCATGGATGTAGCCAGTGCCGCAAGGGAAACGAGCGTGTAAGCGGTGGGGGAAGGCTTGATGATCTTGGTGACCGACTCGAGGATCAGGTTGATGCCGACGGCGCAAACCAGGACGGCGACAAACAAGCCGGCGAGGTACTCGTAGCGGCCGTGGCCATAGGGGTGGCCTTCGTCTGCCGGGCGGCTGGCGAGGCGGAACCCGAGCAGGCTCACGATGTTGCTCGAGGCATCGGAGAGGTTGTTGAAAGCGTCGGCGATGAGGGAGACGGAGCCAGCGAGCAGGCCCGCGATGCCCTTGGCCAGGCACAAGGTGATGTTGAGGCCAATGCAGATGAGGCTTGCGGCGAAGCCCGCGTTGGTGCGGCGGGAGGTATCGACCGGCTCGCCCTCGCTGCCGGGAACAAGCGTATGTACCAGCCGATTTACAAATAGCATAGCGGTCGTCCTCACAATCATGTTTAAGGGGATAGTGTAGCTCGCGCGGGGGCGCCGTGCACCGATGCTCAGAAAATGCAGCAATAGTCTGCCGGTGCTAACGAGCGAGCCTTCTCGTCTGCCTGGGTGGTCCATTTTGGGCCACATGGGTATGGGCATGTGCCTGTTTGCTCGACATACTCAATGTCGACAGCCCCTGTGCAAAGGAGGACGTTTCCATGGACGAGATGTTTGCCATTAAATGTCAAAACTGCGGCGGCCCTATGTACTCGCACCAAGCTAAGCGCAGCTTTGAGTGCGCTTATTGCGGTGCGGTCATTCCGTGGCAGGCGGACGCCGGAGAGCCCAAGAGCGCTTTGGGCATTCGCCATACGCCGTTGACGGTGGTGGATGGACTGCTCAAGCTCACGCATGTGTCGCAGCTCGAGCGCCCGGTGGACCCCGACTGGTATTTCTTTAATGAGCACTGGCGCAATCAGTCGGTTCTGGAGCATCTGCTGTGGGAAGACCGCGGCACGGCCCAGGAGTTCCAAGAGGCCACGCACGTGAGCATCCCCTGTCCCTTCTGCGGAGCGTCCTTTGAGGGCGAGTCGACCCAGCGCGTGTTTGAGTGCCCGTCCTGCGGCAATAAGATCGGTGTCGCCGACCTGCTCAAGCCGGGGACGTTTAGCAAGCGCCTGACCATGGGCGTTGGTGCGGAATATGTGCCCGAGCAGGGTATTCCCTGCGAGATAACGCCGCAGCAGGCGCGCGCCAATGCGCTTGAGCTGGTGCGCCGATATCTAGACGCCTTTGCCGGTCACGATGTGGAAGACGCGATTCAAAACGACATGATGCTCTTCTACTTCCCCATGGCGCTCGCGGACCTGCGCATGATGGCGTCCTTCCCGGGCAAGGGCCTGAGCAAGGAGACCCTGGTGTACTACGAGGTGCTCGACTGGGCATATCCCAGGGCAAACTACCTGGACGTTCGCCTTATGGGCATTCTGGAGCCATGGGACTTTGCCAAGGTTGGGTCGTTCGACCCGGCCATGCAGGAAGGCGACTTCCGCGTTGTCTCCGTCGATGCGTCCACCAAGGACCAGGTGGTCATTGACAAGCTGGCGCTCGACATTGTTGGCAACGATGCCGAGACTTTCCTGGGGCTCAATAAAAAGAGCATCCGCACCTGGGCGCGCAAGGCCCGCAAGCACAAGGACGGCCTGGTTATGGTGCCGGTCTACTTTGTCGATCGTCCCGCGTCGGATGGACGTAATGGCGAGCAGGTGCGCATTGCCGTGAACGGCCAGACGGGCCGTGCGGCGGCGGTGGTGTTTAGCGACAAGCGCGAGACGCATATTGTGGCGCCGCTCAATCCGAGCCTGCATCTGTCCGGCGAAAGCACCGTTCACGCCACGCCCGTCGAGGTCAAATACATCAAATCGCCATTCCTGTACCAAATTGTGCGCCGTGGAGGCGACGAGCAGCCACGTCAGGTGGCAGCGGCTGCCGAGGGTTCCTACCGAGAAGAAAAACCCAAGCGCAAGGGATTGTTCGCTGCGATCTTTGGGAAGTAGGGAAGCGGAGCCGGGGCGTCGGGCTGCATCGCAAAGTCATGAGACGAATTTAAGACTGCTGGGAACGTGCTACCATTGCCGATAGCCTTAATCTTGTAAGAAGCGGAGGCCAGATTATGGGTTTTGCGGATCAGCAGCTTCAGCTTCAGGTACCGTATTCTCCTGACGACACGTTTAATGCCTTGAAGGCAGCTATGGAAAAGCTGCCTAAAGTAAAAGTTGATAGTGCATCGCCCGCAACAAGAACAGTTGCAGCCGAGATTGGTATGAGCCTTTGGTCTTGGGGCGAAAATATCAGTATTTCGGTTGTTCCAGTTGAAGGCGGATCTGGTGTTACTGTCAAGTCGTCATCTAAGGTCAGGGCAAACGTATTAAACGGGGGCAAAAATGCAAAGAATATTGCCGAGATAGTCGATGCCCTATCGAAGGAGCTTGAGCGGTATCCGCAGGTTTCACAGACTATTGAGACGCTGGCGGATAGTGATTGATGTAGTTGCAAGGCTTGAGAGGCTTGCAACGCTGCGTGATAGTGGAGTGCTTACCGAGGAAGAGTTTGCTGCAGAAAAGGCAAAAATCTTTTTGTAATCAGACACGGTGGTTGGATTTGCATTCTATTATTGAACTTGGTTATGCCAGGCTGAAAATATCGTGTGTAATAAAGGTGCGTAGTAGTCTCGTCTTGATTGGCAGATGTAAATAAACGGTGGAACGGCTGTAAAAGAGCCTTGCCACTGGGTAAAATCAGGATGTGCCGCGGAACCCGCTCCTCAGTCGGTCAACTTTGGAAGCGCGGGCAACGCAGGTATTATCGTCTAAAGGGCCGGGTGCAACCGGCCCTTTGCATGACTCCCTTCGCTATCCGTTACTGCTTATATTCCCGCCAGATCGAGTAGAGGTTCCGGACGATGCCGGTTACATACATCGAGAGGCGCAGGATTTCAAGAAACAAGTTCATAGGCTTCACCCCAATCAGAGATTAGAGCGTTGCCCGCAGGCGGATTCCGCGGCAGGCATAATTCTACCTCACGGGCCGCGGTGGAGGATAGCCTGCCCCCTGGTTTTGAGCAGTGTCGATCTAACGGGCGATCAAACCTCTAGTACTCTTTGAATTGAGCAAGCATCTGCCCGAAGAAGCTTAGTTCGGATGGCTCATAAATGATCGAACCGCCGTCCGCGGTCCTGTAGACCCCGCAGGGGAGGTAACGCCCGTCGGGGAGGATATAGAGGCTGGCTTCTTCCTTCAGTCCTACTGGAAATAGCGGAATCCCGTTTTCGTCCACTTGGAACTCGTCTATATTTGCGACCTTCCTCTCCATGATGCCTCCTGCCTTATTTCTTGAATGGCGCCCTAAAACAGGCAGCTCTCAATCAACTCTTTATCGCGCAGGGTGTCGACCCACTCCTGCGGGATGGCCTCGATACCGTATACCGTGCCGGCGAGGGCGCCGGCGACGGCTGCGGTGGTGTCGGCGTCGTCGCCTAGGTTGACGGCGGCAAGCATGCATTCATCGTAGCTGTTGGTGTTCACAAAGCACCAGGTGGCAGCCTTAAGCGTGTCAAGCACGAAGCCGCCAGACCTGATTTCGTGCTCGGGCGCGCCTTTCAGGTGAAGCGCCCACGAGGGGAGCACGTCGTTCATCACGTCTCTTATCAGCTCGACAAATATGATACATGCGTCGGTTGACGTTCTGTGGGCATGCGTAATCGCGGAGACCTCGCTGACCTCTTCGTCTGTCGCATCGGTGAACGCCAGGGGAGCGATGCGCATGAGCGATCCGTTGCCGTTGTCGCGCTCGCCGGAGCCTCCTTTGCCGGTGCGCAGGGCGCGGGCGGTCGTACCGCCGTAATCGAAAACGCCGTCGATCGTATACTCGCCACGGGCAATCCAGCTTACGAACTTGTCGCGCATGTCCGCGGTGTCGATGTGCCCGAGCTCCCTAATCGAGTCGCAGGTAGCAAGCGTCATAGATGTGTCGTCGCTCCAGGTGCCGGCGGGCTGCTCGTGCGTGCCGTAGCCGATCATGTCGGTGCATTCGAACGTGCCACGAGGTCTGAACTCGTAGGGAACGCCCAGCGCGTCACCGACGGCAAGCCCATAGATGCAGTCGCGCAGTGTTGTTTTCGGTCTGTGTGTCATGGAAAGCTCCTCTTTTCCCGGGTGATGTGGAGCGCTGTCGGAGGTATCGGTCGCAACGTGCTGCTATCCTTGCACTTCGCCATTAGTCGCTTCGTTGATGGCGCGGTACTCGGCACTCAGCTCGCGCGCCAGCTCTTCCTTGCTTGGAAGATACGGCAGGTATTTGGCGGCAAACACTTGGTCGTTGTCTTCGGGCAGCGTGTACTCGACGATCGAATCGCTTTTGTCCGCGCAGAGCACGATGCCTATGGGCGGATTGTCGCCTTCGTTCATGAGCTCACGCGTGTAGTAGTTCACATACATTTGCATCTGGCCCAGGTCCTGATGCGTAAGGTCATCGGTCTTAAGGTCGATGAGCACGAAACAGCGCATCAGATAGTTGTAAAACACAAGGTCAATATAGAAATGGCGCCCATCAAAGGTGATGCGCTTTTGGCGCGCCTCGAAAGCGAAGCCACGGCCAAGCTCCAGCAGGAACTTCTGAAGATGCGTGATGAGCGCCTGCTCTAGATCGCTCTCGCGAAACGCAGTATCGTCCGAGAAACCTAAAAACTCCAGCACATATGGGTCGCGGATGATATCCTCGGGGCGACGAGCCGGGGCACGCTTTTGGATTTCCTGGGTGACGGCCTCCTTGTCCTTGCTGGCAAGTAGGCGCTCTCGGAACATGGTGTTGATCTGGCGTTCGAGCTGGCGCGTGCTCCAGCGAGAATTGGCGCATTCGTTCATGTACCATGTTCGAGTTTCGGGGTCAGGAATGCGTATTAACCTGCGGTAATGTGTCCAGCTCAATTCGGGACGCAGTGAGTCCCGAATTGGAAATGCAAGATGGAACTGACGCATTTTACGCAGCTCTCTTGCTTCAAAACCTTTACCAAAATCTTTGGTAAGTCTGATTGCGAGGGCCTTGAGCAGCGCCTCTCCATACTTGGCGCGCTCCTCTCCGCCCTGCTCATCAACAATACTCTTGCCGATCTCCCAATATGCCTCAACCATCGCAAAGTTAACGGCGGTATAGGCCTTGTCGCGAGCGGCGTTGAGGATCGAGGAAACCTGCTTGTAAAAAACTTCTGGCACGATTGTCGATTCCCCGCGGTTTACCAGTTCGCCCATCACTGTCGCCCCACTTTCCTCTTGTGGAATGCATCTTTATCGCATCTAGTTTAAAGCCTCGCGCGGACACGAATTGCTGTGCTGTCTGGCACCTTCGCATGGGAGCCTTGCGGTGACTAAAATGTGGCAATAGAGACAGTTTTAGCGAACCCCACGGGAGTGACGCGTATGGACAACAACACGCTGCTATTCCAGGACAAAGGTTCGGGTAGGTTTAAAGACGTTAAGATCTACCCCAATCGTATCGAGGTGCTCAAGAAGGGCACTTTTGGCGACAGGCACACCGAGATTGTCTACCTTAAGGACATCACGGGGGTCAACAGGATCAAGGGTCGCGACGTTTTCCTGCGTAACAGGCTGTTGACCGCTTGCGTCTTTAGCCTGAGTAGCCGTGCGAAGGCCCAGGAATTTGTGAAAGCTCTGAACATGGTGATGTAGCCGATAGCGGCGTTCGGGCCAAGGTAAAAATCGGGGCGCAGAACGGTATTCTGCGCCCCGATTGAGTTAATGCGCCCAAAAGACTGGCTTGCCTATTCGTTAACGTCCTCGGTATTGTCGCGGTCACTGGCAAGCATTGCTGCACCTGCGACCGTTGTCGCCACGGCGGCGGCAGCGAGCCCGGCGGCAACGCCAGAGCCGTCGCCCGTGTTGGCGAGCTTTCCGCCCGAGCTCTTGCCCTGGTCTCTCTTGTTGCTCTTGCCGTTCTTGTCGGCGCCGCCTGCGTTGGAACCCGTGTCGCTGCCGGTGCCGCCCGCACTGCCCGAGGCCGCTACGGTAAAGCTTGCGGCTCCGTCGCTGGCGAGCGTGTAGTTCTGCGCCGCGTCGCCCAAGAGACCGTTCACGCGCACCCAGTACGTTCCTGCGGCAAATGTTTCGCCCTCGGCCATTGCCGTGCCCGGAGCGCCGTCCGCGTCGTGCACAAACTCGAGCTGGGCCGTGCAGGCATCGGTTTCGAGCTTGCCCTCGAGTGATGCCGCAATCTTGGCGCGCACGTCTTCGCCGGCCTTAAGGCCTTCGAGTCCCTCAAAATGGGGCGTCAGCGCGCGTGGATCGATATCGATGGGCACAGAGCCCTGCAGCCCCGTAACGGTCTCGTTGCCCAGGGCGTCGACATCCACGTATTCAATGGCAAACGCATGGCCCGAAGCTGTCGCGTTGAGCGCGTTGCTGCTGTCGACGAGACGGAAATGACCCTCGCCAACGGTCTTGCCATCCTGGAGTGAGGCATCGCTCAGCGAGTCGCCGTATGTCATGCGCATACGGGTCGGGAGGTAGTACGAAGCCGACTGCGTGTGCTTCGCATCGTAATTGCGCTGATAGATGCTCCGGGCCAGCGCCGCATCAACAAAGTCGGATGCGATGATGCCAATGTGCTTGAGGTAATCTGACTTTGTATCCTCGGTGCCGCTGGGATTGATGTACGGGCTCTTGTACAGATGCTCGTTGACTACTCGTGCCGAGGTAAAAGGATTGCCTCCGTGCGACAAGCCCGTGCAGCTGGTGTAGTTGATAGACCAGCAACGCTCCTGGACTTGCACCTTGGCCCTGTCATCGTCCACGACGTCCACCTTGTTGCGCGTGCGCCCGGTCGTTTCCTTCAGCGCATTATCGACCCAGCTGAGCTTGTCGGTTCCCGTGAGTTTGTACTTGTCCTGGGCGTATACCTTGGTGCAATAGGGCTCTTTGTCGCCTGTTTCCCCCGCGGCTTCAAAGCCCCGCGCGTCTTGGACGAGACACATAGTGGTGCTGTCGGAGTGAGCCTTGATCTTGTCATCCCATTCGGTAAGGTTGAGGCCCCACGTATGGCCGCTTGCACTGTTGCCGGCGAGCCTAAATCGACGCAGCAGAACGATCTTTCCGCGCACCTCGCCCAGCGTGGGGACGTGGCTCGACGTGTAGAACAGGTTGGGGTTATCGGCCATAACCTTGGCGAAGGCCGTCGTTATGCTTTCGTCGGTAGCCTCATCGTTGCCGCGCGATACGAGCATGATGAGCGCTTCTGACAGGTTTTCGTTCAAAAACGTTTTGAAGTACCCGATGACATCGGAGAGATGCAGATAGTTCCCGTCTTTTTTGAGTAGGTAGAAAATCCCGTGGTCGATACCGGGGTCGTCGCCCTTTCCGAGTCGGATATCAAAATAGCGGATTCCCTCGAGCAACTGCGTGGGAATGTAATCCTGCTGGCATTTTACTTGCGAGGATTGGGGCTCAGTGTCGTTGTCCACGCTGCAGGTGCCCGAATCGTGCGTACCCGGGATGCTCAGCTCGTCGAGGAACTTGTTGTCGTCGACGTATTTCATCCAACATGGCCCATCGACGTAGCTGCTGTACGTGATCCAGTCGAGGCTGCTAACCGTGGCATCGTTCTTTTTCATGTCGTAACCGATAAGTTCGAGCTCCCACGGAATGCTCTTACTCTTATGGCAGATCTTATTGTTGTCCTGGTCTTTGCCGTTCGATTCTATTGCCAAGTACTTAATGTCTTTTTTCTCGGTTTCTTTCTCGACCGTGCGGTCTCGGATGATATAGGTTCCGTTTGATTGACGCTCGAACGCAAAAGCGCGGCTGGGCTTGTTGTCATACTCGCCGCCCCATACGTGGATGACCTTTCCGTCTTTGTCCGAGTCGTCGTCGACCGACCAAATGCTGTAGCCCGTCTTTTTATGCTCTTCGAAATTGAGCAAGGTGCGGATAGCATACCAGTTTGTATCGTCATTCTTGGTCGTTACGTTCTCAAGGATGAGCTTGTTGGACGTACCGTCATTAAACAGGTGGCAGACGTTGCCGCGAACGTTGCCGTCTTGGTTGACGCTTGCAGTACGAAAATAGCCCGCGGGGCGAAGGCGAATGACGAAATTACCGAGGTGCTCCGCCGGTTTGGGCGTGTCGTCTGCAAATGCCGCTCGCAGGGGAATGCCCGGTGCCGCGGTTTCTGGCAGGCTTGCAAGCGGCGACAGCGCCGCAAGACCTAAGCCCAGCGTAAATGCTCGGCGGCTGATGGCATGGTGTTCGGTCATAACTCCTCCATTCGCAGCGTGCGGTTATGCGATAGTTTTGGTCACTATACTGCCCAGATGTTTAAAGATGCTGGTTTAATTGTCTGCGCGGCGCAATAAATCGGTGGGCCTTGATTCTCATTTTCATTGCAACAGCCTCAGGACTCAGCGCAACGCGTTG
>CAJMPY010000003.1 GCA_905215385.1 uncultured bacterium
ATGAAGTAGTCCTTATGGCCGATGAGGGACCGTAGGTCGAGATAGGGCTGCGAGGTCGGCTCGCGCAGCATGAAATCGATATATCGCGCGTAGTAGGCCCATTGCTGCTCGAGGCTGGGGTAGAGGTAGTAGAAGCCGTCGAAAAGACTCTTGAAGCCAAAGGCTTGCTGCCAGTCCGTCATTCCGGCGCGCGCCATGCCTGCGCGGTTGTAATGGTTGAACCCGGCGGCGCTCGACATGCCCGAGCCGATGCCGACGATGATGGCGTCGGCATCGTCGATAAGGCTTCGAAGCCTACGCGCTTCTCTTTCTAGGGGTGGCATCGGGCGATCTCCTCGAAAGCCGGGGCCATATCGCCGTCAACGAGAATCGTCTCGCACAAAGCGTCGGGCGCCATGGCCTGGCCGTAGTTGAACACGATGTAGGTGGCGTGCTCGCAGGCGTTCGCGATCTGGGCGAGCATGCGCTTTATGACGCCGTTGTGCAGTCCCACGCCAAGTTCGAGGATGGCGACCCTGCCGTTGCGATGGGCTTGCACAAGGCGCGCGAGATCTTCGAGCTGTGCCATGGCGAGGGCATCTGGATGGGCGAGACGCTGCTCGTCAATCGACGTGCGCGTGCTCCCCTCCGTCTCGAGCACGCGGTTCTCGTTGAACCCTGCACGTGCGAAGTGCCCGTCAATATTGCACGTGATCACGTAGGTGTCAGCGTGCTCCGTAAGATGCCGCAGCTCGTTCATGAGCGGGCTGGGCTCATACTCGACATACTCCTTTTGATGGAACCGCTCGACCCATCGGCGTCGCACGTTTGCATCCGGAGAGGCGAGCCCCTGCAGTATGCAGCCGATGCCGTCGGTCTGAGCGAGGTCCCCGTACGTCTCTCGGAAATGTGCATCGGTGCAGAAGAGATTGAGCCCCTCCGCCATGTCGAGTCCGTTGCTGGCGCCGATGATGACAAGATCCGCCTCGGCTAGCGTCCTACCTATGCGAACTGCTTTCGCCGTCTCCATGCGCTACCTCCCCAGCGTCTTGCGCACGTCGGCGAGCACGTCGGCGATATCGGCGCGAACGGCGAGCCCCCGATCCTCGATCGCGCGGGGGAGGAACTGCGTCTTGTTGTTTACGGCGATGTAGCTGGCCTGCGGTAACTGCGCCGTGAGGGCCCAGAACGGCTCCTGGATAAACGCGGGCGTCATGCGGCCCACACCCAGCTCGAGGAAGAGGATTCTCTGCCGCGCGTGCGCGTCGAGCCAGTCGGACATCTTGCGGTACTGCTCCTCGTAGAGCTCGCCCTGCAGGAAGTTGCCGTAGCCGCGAACCCAGGGGAACGCCTCTGCCCCGCAGTGCGGGCAGCGTGGCACGAGCTCTGTCGGAACCTCTAGGCCGTCTCCCATGGCCTCTACCATACGAGAGACCGGCTCGACCGTATCCCACACCGCGTCGGTGCAACAGCGGGAGCACTGAAAGAAGCGGTGGTCGCCTTGGATCTCTGCCACTTTCTCCCAGGGATAGAGCTTCACAAACTGCGTGTCCTGGTTGGTGGTGAGCACGAAGAAATCCTTCTCGGCGAGAATGGCGTCGAGGTCCCTGTAGGGCTTGCGCAGCGAGGCGTTGAGCGTGGTGTCGAGGAAGGTGGCGAGGTATCCCCAGCGCGCCTCGGCGGTGGGCCAGCGGTAGAACGACCCCTCGAAAGCGCCCTTGAAACCGTAGCGCTCGGCGAATTTGCCGAAATGCCTGCGATAGGTTGCGTTGTCCTCGTAATAGAAGTCGCCGCCGCCCGCCGCGGAGAGCCCGGAGGCCCCGCCCACCAGCACGCAATCGGCTTCCTCGATCATGCGGGCGAAGTCCTCGATTTGCTGGTCGTAGGGCTCGGGCTCGCGGTCACTCAGCTCATAGGGCGTGCCGCCGTTTCGATAGGCTGCTTGATGGGAAAACGATCGGTTGGTGAGATTGATGACGAGCTGCTCGTACGGAGTCATTCGATACCCTCTTTCAGCTATAATGAACAGGTGTCTATAAGCAGTATCGATGTCGATTTACGCAAGAGCAATGAACAGCTCCGAGATGCTGTCGATAAACGAGCAGCTGCTGGGTATTGTTGGGCAGATCGAACGGAGGAGCCATGGATACAGGGAAAATCGACCGTCGCCGGCGCTATACGCTCTCGGTCATACGGGAGGCGTTCTTCGCGCTGCTGGCCGAGGTCGGCTTCGCGAAGATGACGGTAGCGGATATCTGCCGCCGCGCCGATATCAACCGTGGCACGTTCTATCTGCACTACGAGGACAAGTTCGCCCTGCTCGACGCGCTTATCGACGAGGCCTTGGCGGCGGTGCCGCCGCTCGAGGGAACGGAGGCGGGTGCCCTCTGCCAGCGTCCGCCGGCAAACGATGACTATTATCTGCTCTACTCGGATGACGACGCGTACGCCCGGGTGGCACAGCGCGTCGTCGAGCGCGGCGCCGAGCAGATGGTTCCCTCGATCATGGAGGAGACTGGGCTTTCGCGCGAGGACGCCTATCTGCTCTTCGTCCACAACGTCCAGGGAAATCTCGCGGTCAACCGCCTACTTGGTTGGAGGCGGGGACCCGAGTTCGCTCACGCCCAGGAGCTGCTCAGTGCCTATTCCGAAGGAGGCATGCGGGCGGTATCGGCTCGCCACGATCCCCGTAGTTGATCTTGACAGCGTGCCATTTCAGGCAGGCGACGTTGCTATGGCCCCTCTTTGGTTTTCGATGTTGTATAAGGCAATCGCAATCGCCTTGAGCTTCTTTAGGGAACTTGAGCAAGAGATATGGCCTGCTGGCGATTGATTAACCCCATTTGTTTTGGTTACAAGAAAAAATGCTGCGCGCCTGCAGTATGAAGGAGAGGGAATCCTATGAATATCGTTGTATTGAGCGGCAGCCCGCGTAAGGGCGCCAATACCGATACCATGGTCGAGGCGTTTGCCGAGACCGCGCGTGAGGGCGGCAATACGGTCGAGGTCGTCCGCGTTGCCAGCAAGAAGATCGCCGGCTGCTTGGGATGCCAGTACTGCTTCGCCCATGAGGGCGTCTGCGTGCAGAAGGATGACATGGCCAACGTGATTGAGTCGCTGAAAGACGCCGACATGGTCGTCTTCGCTTCGCCTATCTACTGGTTTGATATCACCGCACAGGAGAAGGCTGTCATCGACCGCCTGTACGCCTTCGGTGCTACGGGCTTCCCGTTCACCAAGACGGCCCTTTTACTCGATAGCCACAGCGAGGGCGTCTATGATGCGGCGATCGCTATGTACAAGTCAACCTGCGCGTACTGCAAGTGGGAGGACCAGGGCATTGTCACCATTAGCGGCATGACCGAGCGCGACAGCATGGCCTCCTCGCCCAAGTTGGAAGAGGTGCGCGAGCTCGCCCGCAAGCTCGCCTAAGGACAAGAGGAGCGCATGGCAATCAGCACAAGCGGAAATGCTTGCTGCCCTTACCAAGAGGATTGCTGATTGCCATGCAACGATGCTCCCGCGGACAATTCCGGTGTGCTAAAACGCCTTCTCGTTCAAGAATTCCCTGAACGCGGGGATGTCGAAGCCGACGAGGCCACGTCCACGTTCCCCGATAACGCCGTCCTCGAGGAGGCGGCGTTTGTATTGGCTTGCGTAGTTGCTGGCGACGCCCATGCGTTTGGCTATCTCCGAGACCCTGCTGGGGCCAGAATCGGGCAGCATCGCGAGCAAAAACTCAATGTCTTTATCGGAAAGCTCCTGATAGGTCGTTTCGAGAATACGATCGCGCAGCTCCATACGGGCAAGCAGAGAACCCTGCTGGACATCGGATGTACTGATTTGGGGCGAGTTTTCCGAAACATCCCAAGTGCGATATCCGACGAGCTGCATCATGTAGGGAAATCCGTCGACGGCCTTCACGGCATCCTCGAGCGCTTCTGGCGTGATTGAGCGTCCTCCTGCTTCAATGGTTTTACGAAATGCATTTGCAATCTCAACATCAGTGATTCGTCCCAGCTGATGATACTGGGAGCGTCTGAGGAACGAGACGGAATCGTTACGTAGCAACGCCGATACTTTGTAGGGCAGTCCTGCCATGAGTAGGGCAACTTTTTTACCTTCGCGTACAAAGTGCTGGTAAACAGAGGCAAATTGAAGCATTTCTTCGAGATCGACGGTGACTTCATCGATGGTGATGAGAAGTCCGATGTCATGTTTTTCGAGTTGCTTAAAGATGCCATTCATGCGCGTGCGCCAGTTGCCCTGAGCCTCTTGAGCGTATGTCCAATCGATGCCCACTGGGCCAATTTGAACACCGTTTATGCGCGCGTGAGGCTGTGAGAGGTAGCTATCTGCGGCTTCTTTGGTTCGCTCGATAATATCTTCGAGCATGCCTGGCATGGCGGAGACATTTGCTGCGATCCAGTCGTGTTCAAGCGCCGTTTCTGAAAGGAGCGAGAGAAGTGCCGTCTTGCCCGTTCCCCTTGCGCCAGTAAAAATGGTCGACAGGTTGGGATCTCCTGGGCCGTTGATAAAGCCACGGTTGATGTCGCGCAGGATATGCTCGCGACCCGCTAGAAAGGGAGGGACGCTTCCAAATGTTGGGGTAAAGGGGTTCTTGCTGTGCTCCATGGTAGCTCCTTTGCAGGTTTTGCTAATTTTTGCAAGTTTTGCTAACTTTTGCAAGTTTTGCTAACGACTGACCAAAGGGCATCGAAGTAGTGACGCTGACATTTTTTACGCAGAAAAATAAGCAGAAATCAATTTATCTGCGTTAAAAAATAGTTGAGAAGAAAAACGACGAGTCCCGGGCGCAATGCCGTTGCGTTCCGGGCCTCGTCGCTTTGCGAAGTATCTAACGATCTCGTTGCCGTGGTACCTAGTCAAACAAACTCGGCATGTCGTTTTCTTTCATGAGGGCACCGGCAGAGGGAAGGCTCTGCGCGGTGAACTTCTCGGCTGAGACGCCGGCGCCAAGAATCTCCTCGGTCGTGCCGACGGTGGTGACCGAGCGGCCCTTCTTGGCCGTAAAGGCCTGGACGCCCTGCGTGTTGGTGGTCGTCTTGGTCTTGAGCAGCGACGTGTTGAAGTTCATCAGGCGGTAGTCGCTCGAGACCAGCGCGAGGTCGCGGTCCTCCTTGAGCACCTGCGCATACAGCAGCTTGCTGCCGCCGTAGATGGCGTTCTTAAGGCGCTTGCGGTTGGTCTTGGTAGCGTATCCAGAAAGCGCGACACGCACCACGCGGCCGTTCTCAAAGACGAACAGCACGTCGGCCTTGTAGTCCTCGGGGTCGATGACCCAGATGACGCTCTCGTCGGGTTCCATCTCGAGATCGGTCGGAAGGTACGAGCCCAGCTGGGCCGACTTGGTATCCTCAAACGCCGCGACCTTGCACTTGTACACCTGGCTCTTGTTGGTAAAGACCAGCAGCTCGTGCGTGTTGGAGGACGGGAACTCGATAAAGGGTTTGTCGCCGTCCTTGTACTTGAGCGTGGTCGCCTTCTTGAGCACGCGGTCCGTCATCTTCTTAAGGTAGCCGTCGCGCGAGAGCATGATGGTGACCGGGTACTCCTCGACCTCGGGCTCCAGGCTTACCTCGATGACCTCATGGGGCTCGATCCTGCCCGTGCGGCGCGGCATCACGTACTTCTTGTTAACCGCGGCCAGCTCGTCGCTGATGACCTTCTTGATGTTGTCCTCGCTCGAGAGGATCTCCTCGAGTTCGGCGATCTCGCCCTCGAGCTTGGCAATGTCCTTGGTGCGGTTGAGGATGTATTCCTCGTTGATGTTGCGGAGCTTGAGCTCGGCGACAAACTCGGCCTGGGTCTCGTCGATGTCAAAGCCGCGCATGAGGTTGGGCACGACCTCGGCCTCGAGCTTAGTGCCGCGGATGATGGCGATGGCCTTGTCGATGTCGAGCAGAATTGCCTCAAGGCCGTGCAGCAGGTGCAGGCGCTCGGACTTTTTGCCCAGGTCAAAGTTAATGCGGCGACGCGTGGACTCAATACGCCACTTGACCCACTCGTGCAGAATCTGGCGCACGCCCATAACACGGGGATAGCCGTCGACGAGCACGTTGAAGTTGCACGAGAACGAATCCTGCAGCGTGGTCGAGCGATAGAGCTTGGCCATGAGCTTGTCGGGGTCGACACCGCGCTTAAGGTCGATGGCGATACGCAGACCCGAAAGGTCGGTTTCATCGCGGATGTCTGCGATCTCCTTGACCTTGCCCTCCTTGGAGAGCTTGACGATGCGCTCGATGATGACATCGGTCTTGGTGGTGTAGGGGATCTCGTAGACCTCGATGATGCGCTCTTCGGGAATCCAGCGCCAGCGGGAGCGAATCTGGAAGCTGCCCAGGCCGGTCTCGACGATCTTCTCCATCTCCTCGCGGCGGTAGATAATTTCGCCGCCGGTCGAGAAGTCGGGCATGGGCATGTACTCGAGCAGGTCGCAGTCGGGATCCTGCAGGTAGTGCATCGTGGCGGTGCAGACCTCGTTGAGGTTGAAACCGCAGATGTCGGACGCCATGGCGACGCCGATGCCCTTGTTGGCCGAGACGAGGATGTTGGGGAACGTGGTGGGCAGCAGGCGCGGCTCCTTCATGGCGCCGTCGTAGCTGTCGACGAAGTCGACCGGGTCCTTGTCGATGTCCTTGAAGATCTCGGCGCTGATGGGGGAGAGCTTGGCCTCGGTATAACGCGAGGCGGCGTAGCTCAGGTCGCCCGAATAGTACTTGCCAAAGTTGCCCTTCGACTCCACGAAGGGGGCAAGCAGCGCTTCGTTACCCGTCGCCAGGCGCACCATCGTCTCGTAGATCGCGGCGTCGCCGTGCGGGTTGAGCTTCATGGTCTGACCCACGATGTTGGCGCTCTTCTGGCGCTCGCCCTTGAGCAGACCCATCTTGTACATAGTGTAGAGCAGCTTGCGGTGCGAGGGCTTAAAGCCGTCGATCTCGGGGAATGCGCGCGAGACGTTGACGCTCATGGCGTAGGGCATGTAGTTGACCTCGAGCGTCTGCGTGATCGGCTGGTCGGTGACCTCGGAGTGCAGGCCGATGACGTTCTCGGCGTTGACCTGCTTTTTCTTTGGCTGGTTCTTCGTCTTCTTCTTTGCCACGATTTCCTCTTGAACTTCTTATGGGCCGTCGTTATCGATTTGCTGCTATTGCAGGTCCAGCTGGTCCAGGTATTCCTTGCCGTGCTCGGAGATATGGCGCTTGCGGCCCGCCTCGTCGTTGCCCAGCAACAGGTTGAACATGGTTTCCATCTTGGTGACGTCCTCGGGCTCCACCTTGATCAGGCGGCGCGTCTCGGGGTTCATGGTGGTGAGCCACATCATGTCCGGATCGTTCTCACCAAGACCCTTGGAGCGGTTGATGGAGCACTTCTGGTCGCCGATCTCCTTGAGGATGCCGTTCTTCTCGAGCTCGGTGTAGGCAAAGTAGGTCTTCTCTTTGCAGTTGATCTCGTAGAGCGGCGACTCGGCGATATACACGTAGCCCTCGTCGATAAGTGTGGGCACCAGGCGGTAGAGCATGGTGAGCACGAGCGTGCGGATGTGGTAGCCGTCGACGTCGGCGTCCGTACAGATGATGACCTTGTTCCAGTTGAGGTTATCCAGGTCAAAGGCACCAAGGTTCTTGATGCGCTTGTCCTTGATCTCCACGCCGCAGCCCAGCACGCGCATAAGGTCCATGATGATGTCGGACTTAAAGATGCGCGGGTAGTCCTCCTTCAGGCAGTTGAGGATCTTGCCGCGGACGGGCATAACACCCTGGAACTCGGCGTCGCGCGACGTGCGGATGGCGCCTGCTGCCGAGTCGCCCTCTACGATGTAGATCTCGCGACGGTTCTTGTCCTTGGAGCGGCAGTCGATGAACTTCTGCACGCGGTTGGCCATGTCGGTCTTTTGCTGCAGGTTGGTCTTGATGCTCTGGCGCGTCTTTTCGGCATTCTCACGCGAGCGCTTGTTGATGAGCACCTGCTCCATGATCTTGTTGGCGGCGTCTTTGTTCTCGATCAGATAGGTCGAGAGGCGCTCCTTAAAGAATGCTGTCATCGCCTGCTGGATAAAGCGGTTGTTGATGGCCTTCTTGGTCTGGTTTTCGTAGGACGTCTGGGTGGAGAAGCAGTTGGTCACCAGTACCAGGCAGTCCTGGACGTCTTGCCACTTAATGCCGCTCTCGTTTTTGTTGTACTTGCCCTGTTGCTTGATGTAGGCGTCGACGGCGCTGGTCAGAGCACTGCGGGCCGCCTTCTCGGGCGAACCGCCGTTCTCGAGCCAGGAGGAATTGTGGTAGTACTCCTGCATCATGAAAGTGCGCGAGAAGCACATGCAAGCAGTGATTTTTACGTTGTAATCGGGCAGGTCCTCGCGATCGCGACCGCGACGGTCGGCCTCGATAAAGAAGGGCTCGGTAAGGTAGTCGGTACCGACCTTCTCGAGCACGTAGTCCTCGATGCCCTTGGGATAGCAAAAATCCTCTTCGGAAAACTCGCCATCGTCGCCCTCGATGCGCAGGCGGAAGGTCACGTTGGCGTTGACCACGGCCTGACGGCGCATGGTCTCGCGATACCAGTCGTGGGGAATGCTAATCGAGGTAAAGACCTCAAGATCGGGGCGCCACTTGATGGTGGTGCCGGTGCGGTTCTCGTCGCTGGGCTCAATCTCGAGTGCCTTCTTCTTGGCGCCGACGACCTTGCCTTTCTTAAAGTGCAGGGAGTACTTGTTGCCGTCGCGCCAGACGGTGACGTCCATGTACTCGGAAGCGTACTGGGTCGCGCACGAGCCCAGGCCGTTGGTGCCGAGCGAGAAGTCGTAGTCGCCGCCCTGGTTGTTGTTGTACTTGCCGCCGGCGTAGAGCTCGCAGAAGACGAGCTCCCAGTTAAAGCGCTTCTCGGAAGGGTTCCAGTCGAGCGGGCAGCCACGGCCATTGTCCTCTACCTGAATAGAGCCATCGCGAAAGGCGGTGAGGGTGATGAGCTTGCCGTAGCCCTGGCGCGCCTCGTCAACGGCGTTGGACAGGATCTCGAAGGCGGCATGCGCGCAACCGTCGAGTCCGTCCGAGCCAAAGATGACGGCGGGGCGCAGGCGTACGCGCTCCTCGTCCTTGAGCTGGCGGATACTGTCGTTACCATAGTTTGCGGTGTTTTTTGCCATACTCGCTCTCTCGGTGCTCCTTTGCTGCGTTTTAGTCATATAGATAGTCAAGGTAGCATAGCCCAGGCCTTGGGCGATTCCAACCAACACGAATTCCATCGAACAATCGTTCGGATTAACGGGTAAAACGTGTCGTGCGGATTGTTGTTCCGAATCGAACATTGGGACAAGCGTCTCGTTTTATGGGCCACGGGCGTGCGTGTGCGAGTCCCTTTGGCCCATAAGGAACGCTGGCGGGTCGTTATTTGGGCCGTGGGTCACTTCGCCGGCGTCGTGTTTCGTCATACGCTCATAGTGGAAGCCGATGCCACGGGGTCGACTTGGGACTCGGGCAACGGATGAGCTGCAAGCCGAAAGGAGCGGTGAGGATGATGAAGCCCATGACGAAGAAGCTGCTGTTAGGAATTCCCACCGTGACGCTTTCGGCCGTGCTGGCATGTACGGTGGCCGGCTGCGGCGGTAATGCGCCGAGTGGCTCGGGCGGGAGCGCACCTGTGCAGGAGAAGGCCGAGAAGCCCAAGGCCTATGAGTCGCAGACGGTCGAGGTGGCAGGCATTACCTATGAGTCGGTGGCTCACGGTACGTTCTATCGCGGTGATGCCAAGAAGCAGGACGGCTTTTACCTGCACATCAAGATTACCAACAACAACACAAAGAACAGGACGTTCAGTTCCTTTAACGTGCATGCTGCCCAGGGCGATCTTGAGGCAGGCGACCCGTTGTTTACTTCCGGCAAGGCGGCCGTGCTCGACTACGTTGCAAGTGAGGCTCCCGATGAGCTTCACGAGGGCATCGATCTTTCCAAGAGGCCAGATATCGGCCCGGGCGAGACCGTTGAGTACGTGTATTTCTGGGCGCCCAAGACGGCGTACTACGGGCCCATCACTGTCGAGTTCGTAGACGCTTACGCCCCCGCCAAGAATCATGAGGCCATGCACTTTGACACCACGGGATGCGAGACCAAGGAGTTCAAGGCGGCCGGCGGCGTGGCCGATTCTGGCGAGAAGGCAGATTTAACGGGCATCGACTGCGCATCGTACAGCATCGAGGCCGCCGATGGGTACACGCTGGATTCGTCCGACGAAGAGCACGAAAAGGCAAACTTCTTCCACGACGAGACTGGAGGACGCCTGAACATCAGCATCTTCCTACGCTCGCCGGAGGAAGAGGTTGCAAGCCTAGAGCAGGTCTACGAAGGTAAGGAGACAACAACCGACCAGGTCGAGTACAACGGCATAACGTGGCTGCGCTTTACCGGTCCCGACAACGGCCATACACTGTTTGCGACGGCTCCCGCAACGGGTGAAACCGTCCGCGTGTCGATTGGCTGGAAGATCGATTGGGACGCCGCCGTGCCCATGATGGAGGCGCTGAAGCTCAAGTAACGCCGCGATTCTTACGTCAGGCGACTCAGGGCTGGCTCCGAGTTATCGGGGCCAGTCCTTTTTGGTGCTCGATGAGCCGAGCCGGCGTCTCTCACAAAAATAACTAGGAGCTAGCGAGACTTATCCGAATTGACCTCATTGGCGGTGTCTTTTTCGAGCGCCGTGCGGCGGGCGCTGTAGGCGATGAGGCCCGCGCCTGCCGCGGCGAGTGCTGCAGCGGCTGCCGTAAGGGGAGCGTTGACATCGCCCGTGCCCGCAAGCGCGCCCGCTTTTCCGGAGCGCTTGTTATTGCCGTGGTTCTTGCCGCTGCCGGAGCTGCTTCCGCCGGAGCCGCCGCCCTCGTCAGTACCGCTGCCACTCGAGCCACCATCGCCGTCTGCTGTCATCGGGGCGTCGTGAAGTCCTGTCGTATCCGCGCTGTCGCATACGCCGACCTGCACTTCTGAGCGTTCGCATGCCGCGTCGGGCACATGAAGCTCGTGCAATACGGCACCCAGCGCCGAGTTTGCGCCCGGTCGGATTTCCTTGAGCGTTACGGGATCGAGCGCCACCAGGTCACGCGCCTTCGCATACAGCGTTACGCGTTTGCCCACTTCGTCGCTCCAACTCTCGGGGATAGCGAAGCTCATGCGGAACTGTGCCGTGCAACCCGGTGCCAGCACGGCGTTGCCGTTGTCGGCTACCAGTGGGTGCGTTGCAAAACGTGTGCCCAGCGTCTCGAGCGCGTACTTCACGTGTGCCATGTCGTTGGCCGAAGCGTCTTCGGCAAGCTCTGGATCGTAGATCGAAGCCATGCGTGCGTTCGCTCCGAATCCGATGGATGCGCTGGAGAACGGCTGGCTGGAGCCCTCTCGGTACAGATCGATCGTGCCGGCGGTCAGCAAAGTGTTGCCGTCGTTTCGCACCGTGACCATGAAGGACTCGCCTGCTGCTCCGGGCACCACCGCGCCCGAGGTAGCGACCGCGCCCGTCGGAGTGGCACACGCCACCAAGGGCACTTCGATGCCGTGCAGCTCCGCCTTGCTCTGCTCCGCGCTCACAATGTGCGTGGCGAGCGCGGAGAGCATGCCTCCCGACGTCAAAAATGTCGTTATCTGATCGACGGGATGGTCCAGTTCGCACATCACGAACGGCTCCGTGAACAGATCGCCTGCCAAGGTGCTGGCGAAGATGCGGAAGTGCTTGCCCATCACTGCTACCGGGTTGCCTTCTTCGTCGTAGGTTTGTCCCACCTTGCCATCGGTGTTCTCTACATAGAGCACGCACCTGCCGTTGTTGCTCACGCTAAACGATGCCGGGCCACAGCCTGCGGCACCCACGGGCTGCGTTGCAAATGCCGATGCGCCTCGCGTCCAAGTAATGTGCTGCAGTTGCTCGTTGACGGTTGCCAAAAAGCCCGAGTGTTGTGGCCACGGCACCGCACGGGGCACCGTGGCGTCTGGTGACATAACGCCCCAGCCCGCAATGGACTGGCCAATCACGGCGTACGATGCGCAGCCGCAGCCGTCTGCGGTCTCGTACGCAACGGGCACCACCATTTTGCCGTTGATATTTTCGGGCTCGCCCAGCTCGATACTCGACGGTGCTTGCGGAAAGCGGAGAACTTGGCGGAACGTCAGGCTGTCGCCCGAAACGTCCGACCACAGGGCAAAGCACTCCAGCGCAACCTCAGCCTCGTTGCCGAGCGCCTTTTCTGCGGTGGTTCCGCGGCGGTGGAGGTAGGCACCCGACAGGCGCCCGTCGACCAGCGTCTTGCCCACCGTGATACGCGGGCACTGAAGGCAATGGTAGCCATCCTCTTGCAGGCGGCCGCGCGAGATGCTGCGCCATGACGCATGCGACACCACGCGGATCTCGTCATTACTTATGCGCAGGCGCACAACGGACAGCATACCGGCTGTGCTTGCCGTATCGAAAAGGGTGTTGTCGCCGGCGGGGCGCTCGCCCGAGACCAGCAGCACGTAGGCATCCTGGTTTCCTCTTCCGTCCGTATATTCCACCACGTCGAAGTCGTAATCGAATATGCCGTCGCGCTCCACGTCGCCCTCGCCAAACCCAAGGGGAAAGTCCACGGGCGTGGGAGCGGACCATGTGCCGTTTGCCTTTGTGTGCACCACCAGGCGCGAGCGGCCATTGTCGCCGTAGCGCACCGAGGCGATACGGAACAGGCATTCTACGCCGGCAATCATCGTTAGCTTCATGTGGGCTTCGCTGAGCACGCCGGAAAACAGCACGTTGTCGCTCGAGGGTTTTATGCCGCCACGCTCGTCCTCCGACACGCCGGCAGAATTGGCGTTCGGGTCCGCAACGGCGTTCGTTGACTGACCGATGTAGGTGTACTCATACATCGGCGCGGCGTTTTCGTCGTTCTCTACCAGTGCATGGACGAAATGCTCGATCTGTCCCGTGTCGTCGCTTTCTGAATCCGCCTCGAGCTCAATGCGCGTGACCGCTTGATCCCAATCGCGCACGACAGGCGCGGAGTTTACGGCAGTGGCCTTAACCTCGGCGCGTGCGAGCAACTCGGCGTTGGTGACGATGGTGGCCGATGCGATAAATTGCGGCACGCCGCCCGCCTCGATGCTGCCGGCCGAGCCGAAGCGGGCATCCAGCGTGTAAGGCGTATCCCCACCCAATGCGAGCTCGGAACGCTGGAGCACATACTGGTCGCCATTGTTCACCGACATATTCCACGAATCGATGAGTGTGGGCCACGACCCCGACCAAGCCTTGGTGGTCCACTTGAACATTACGAACTGGAGTATCACGTCGACATCGACGTCTGCACCTACGCGCAGCCGCGGAAGCTGGTGTCCATCTGCCTTCTCGTACCCAATGAACAGCGTGAGGGATGCGGCGCCGCGCACGGCAGACGAAGCGACGCCTGCAACGCCGGCGCCAAAGGTGACGGCAAGTCCGATCTGGATGGTGAACGAGCCCGACGTGTTGGAATAGTCGAGCGAAATGTTTTTAAAAAACGCCGCGCCGCTGCCGTGCGTGTGGGCGCCCACGGCGAGCGCCAGCTTCGCCAGCACCCAGGGGTTGACGTTTAGGAAAAACGGCACCGGTCCTAGGGTAAACTGCTCGGTCCAATTGAGGTCGGTTCTTACCTGGAAGAGGGCCTTAATATTGCCGTATGCGGGGTCGTTGTTGTTACCCCAGGTTTTGCCCACCCAATCGTAGGCGAGCGAGCCGTACAGCTGTGTGGCGATATCCATCGTGAACAGCGGCGTGCAATGGTGGCGAAGGAGCTTGGTGTTTCTTGGATCGGTGCCCGAACCGGCACTCATACTCTTGTACTGATTCCACTTCCCCTCCATCTCGTCGAGATAGCGGTTTGCCTGCTTGGCGCCCGACTCGCGCGGCGATTTCTTCCAGTATCCGGATCAGGGTTGCCCGAATCGTTCATATAGCTGGCTGGTTTGTATCCTCCGCCAAACAGCACGTATCCAGCAAACGAGAAATCGAAGAGGATCGGAAATGTGGGCATCCAACACGTGAACTTATTGCCGCCGATGCCGGGAAACGCCGCGGGGAAATCAAACGGAGTGACCTCTTGGTCCATGGTAGTGGGGACGATAGTGGTCGAGCCCGATTCTGCCTTTGCGGCCGGCGCAGTGACAACGGCCATGGGGGAGGAGAGCGTGTAGGTTTTGCCCTGATAGTCGAGAACAAAGCGCAGCTTGCACCCTTCCTCCAGAAGGCCCGATGCCGCGTCGAGAAACTTGTCTTCGAGTGTGAACGTCGCCAGATTATCCGCGCCTGATGCGCTGGCCTTGATCTGGCCAATCTGCGTGACGGTTTCGGTTGAGCTGCCCGCAGCGGGCATCACTTTATTGATATGCAATGTTGCCTGCCCGCCCTGCGGCAGATGAGTCTGCACGGTAAAGGCGTGCGTATCGGGCTGCTCGTTTGCCGTGTCGTCCTTCGGCAATGCCATGAACGTGGCTTCAGCGTACTGGATGTCCCATTCGTCGAATGTGAGCTGTCGAAAGTACGGCTCGCCATCGGAGAGCGGACGTGTGGGTGCGGTAATGGCGGTGCCGCCCTGGATACGCGCAAGGGGAATCTCGACATCACGGTAGCCCGCCATGCTAATGGAGATGCCGCCGTTAAAGTCGTACGCGTCGAGAAGCGTTGCCTCGTCCACGTAGCCTTCCGAAAGAGGGGCGACCTCAAAGATGGCCGTGCCTTCTTCATCGGTCGTGGCGGCGAGCTGCTTGCCTGCGACGTAGCGCGACGTGAGCGTGACCTGCGCTCCCTTGATGGGCATATTCTTGTTGGCGACGTCGACCACGACCACACCAAACATGGTGCGCGAGAGAACGAGCACCCTGAAGGGATCTTTTTCGTCGGCATAGGCTTCGGTGGGCGCGAACGGCAGCAGGAAGGCATTTTCGCTTCCCGGCACGCGAGGCAACATGATGCTCGCTAGCGAGGACGCTCCGGCAACAAGTAACGAACGGCGATCAAGCATCTTGGGCTCCCATCCCGCAAATATCGGTGGAAATAATCCAATTGTGCGAGAAGGCGCCCCGTGGCGGTAGTGCCGTTCAAGGGTCAAAATGTCCAAATTGATCGAGCGAAGCGTCGGGCTCCGGATCGCGTTCGATGCGCTTGGCAGCCCGGTCGCTAACGCAACATATGCGCGACCAGCTCGGCGCGTGTGCCGATGCCAAGCTTTGCGTATACGCCGGATAGGCGGTTTTTGACGGTGCCCGGCGATACTCCCATATGGCGTGCGATTTCGGCGTTGGTCCACCCACGACAGGCGAGCATGGCCATGGTGAATTCCGTGGTCGTTAAATCGTCAGCAACGTCCTCGCCCGAATCGGGGTTGTGGATGCGCCGCCAGCCGTAGCTGAAGCGGTACGTGATCTCGATGATGTGCGCGAAGTCGTCAGGGTATTGCGTTTTTAGGCACGCCTCGATAAGCCCCTGCAAAAGGCCGTGGTGCTCGCCGATGAGCTCGATAAGGCCGTCGGGGCGCGCAATGTCCCAAGCGGCTCCAAAATGCGCTTTTGCGGCGTCGATGTCCTTGAGGCTCATGCATGCCATGGAAGCTGCCAGGTGCAGGAACAGTTCCGAGATGGGATAGCTTCCCTGTTTCATAATTAGGGCGTTTTCCGCCATGCCCAGGCTGCGGCCGTATTCGCCGCGCAGATACAAGGCGTGCGCCATCACGTAGCTGGCGAACAGTCGCAGGCCTTCGGGTAGGTGCGCCGCAAGTGGATAAAACTCTTCGGCAGAATACGGGGAAGGCAAGTGCAGCAGGACGCTCGCGGCCGAGGCGAACAGGATATGCGTGGCGTGGACGGCGGGCGATTCCTCGTCGGCCGGCGTATCGAGGATGCCCGCAAGGCACCGGCGGGCGTCGGCGATACGGTTGAGCGACAGACTGGCGTATCCGCAGATAAAGCATGCGGAATAGCGCAGCGCGGGATCGGTGACGTCAAGATAGGGGCGCGCCGTCTTGGCAGCGAGGGTGGCCTGTCCGCGAAAGTACAGCGCTTCTGCCGTGGCAATGGCGCGCGAATCGGGGTCGGAAATGCCTGCAACCGCAGCGTCAATCTGCCCCGGCACAAAGGCAGTGCACATCAACGGCATGGGAACGCATGGGTAGCCATCGCAGTCCATCTTCCATCTCCCAACAGCTGACAACAATAGCTGCAATTGTACTCCTGTTGCCCGGAACTGGAATTTGTGGGTATCGCCTGCGATTATGCCGAACGTATAAAGGAAGAGTCTATTGGCGATGCTCCCAAGGTGGCTACCGAAGCCTAGCTGACCTCGACATTAGGAAAAATTGCCACCCTTGCAAAAAGCTCTGTCGCAGCGATGGGAAACGCATCTCGTTCTGCATATAATGAGGTCATATGACGGTGCGTCTGCATACGCGCGGCGCATTTCCATCGAACCGAAAAGGAGCTCTGCATGGATCCCAACAAGCGTCCCGACGACATGGTGCGTATCACCACTCCCGAACTTGCCCAGGCGTTCATCGAAGAGCAGGTCGCTGCAATCCGCGAGCAGATCGGCGACAAGAAGGTCCTGCTGGCCCTTTCGGGCGGCGTTGACAGCTCGGTTGTCGCGGCCTTGCTCATCAAGGCCATCGGCAAGCAACTCATCTGCGTGCACGTGAACCACGGCCTGATGCGCAAGGGCGAGAGCGAGCAGGTCGTCGACGTCTTCAAGAACCAGATGGACGCCAACCTGGTCTATGTTGACGCGACTGATCGCTTCCTGGATAAGCTCGTGGACGTCGAGGAGCCCGAGGCCAAGCGTAAGATTATCGGCGCCGAGTTCATTCGCGTGTTCGAGGAGGAGGCCCGCAAGGTCGGTGACGAGGTCAGTTTCCTCGCCCAGGGCACCATCTACCCCGACATTCTGGAGTCCCAGGACGGCGTGAAGGCTCACCACAACGTGGGTGGTCTACCCGAGGACCTGCAGTTTGAGCTCTGCGAGCCCGTTAAGCTGCTGTACAAGGACGAGGTGCGCGTCGTGGGTCGCGAGCTCGGCCTGCCCGAGAACATGGTTGAGCGCCAACCGTTCCCCGGCCCCGGCTTGGGCGTTCGCTGCCTTGGCGCCATCACCCGCGACCGTCTTGAGGCGCTGCGCGAAGCCGACGCCATCGTGCGCGAGGAGATTGACAAGGCAGGTCTGACAATCTGGCAGTATTTTGCCGTCGTGCCCGACTTCCGCGCCACCGGCGTGCGCGAGGGTAAGCGCGCCTACGACTGGCCCTGCATCATCCGCTGCATCAACACCGTTGACGTCATGACCGCCGAGGTGCCCGAGCTCGACTGGGCGCTGCTCAAGCGCATTACCGCCCGCGTCACCGCCGAGGTCCCCGGTATCTGCCGCGTGTGCTACGACCTCACGCCTAAGCCTGTCGGCACGGTCGAGTGGGAGTAAGCTAACTCAGCTGGTAGGCGACGAGAACTAGCAGATGTGACAAAGGGACAGTCCCTTTGTCACATCCTCGATATTATGTGCGGGATGGTACGCCACGCGGCGTGCCATCCCGTTCGTTATTTTAATGAGCCGAGTGCGCGAGTGGGAAGAGTCACGAGCATGGTCGTTCCGCATGGCGAGCTTTCTTCGACCTCGATGGAGCCGCCGTGGAGTGCGGCAATCTCCCAGACCAGTGCAAGCCCCAGCCCCACGCCGCCATATGCCCTGCTGCGCGATTTGTCGACGCGAAAGAAGGGCTGGAAGATGCTCGTCTGGTATTGCTCGGGAATGCCCGGCCCCTGGTCGCGCACGCGTAGCAGCGCGCGGTCGCCTTCGGCGCAGGCGTTGATTTGCACGGTCGAGTTGGGCGCGCTGTAACGTATGGCGTTTTCGGCCAAGTTGAACAGCAGCCGATAGATTAGCGTATCGCTGCCGATCGTTTGCGCGTCGCCCTCACTTGTAAGCGTGATGTCTTTTTGCTCGGCAAGGGGCGCCAGGTCCGTGAGTACTTCTTCGATCATCGGCGCCAGGTCAATCGCATCGTTGCAAGGGACACTGCGCAGCTCGCTCATCTCGAGCAGGGTCTTTGTCATGTGCGTCATCCGCTCGGTCTGCTCCTGCAGCAGCCCGAGCAGGCTCGCTGTATCGGCGTCGACGTCGGGGTGCTCGGCGCAAAACAGCTCAACCTGGGCCTGCATGAGCGCAAGTGGCGTGCGCAGCTCGTGCGCCGCATTGCCCGTAAACTGTCTTTGTGCGGAAAATCCCTCGTCAAGGCGGGCAGTCATGTCGTTAAACGACGCGCTGCAGCGCCTGAGTTCAGAGGGCACGTCCTCGCTGATTTTTGTGTCGGCGAGGTTGTCGGGCCGCACGCTCTCGACTTGTGCCGCAAAGGAGCGCAACGGCTGCAACGCATGCCCGCTCACAAAGTAGGCCAGGACGCCTCCGAGCAGCGTCACCGCCGCAGTTATATACCAGCTCGTCGCGCCAAACGATTCTTGGGCGTCGTTCACGACGATGGTCAGCGCATCGTCGAGCTCTTTGTTTGTCGGGTCAAATGAGCTGGGCGAGGCCGCCTCCACCTTGCCGTGCGCCGATAGTTCATTGCCGATCGAGTCCATGTAGCGCATGCCGGAGTAGCCAACCAGGCAATTCATAAGTACGCAGGTCGAACATATCAGCAGTGCCGTCATCAACGTGATGCGCCACTGCAGCGACAGCCGCTTCATTTGCCGTCCTCCATAACGTAGCCTTCGCCGATTCGGTTGCGGATGGGGTCGTGCCCCAACGCACCGCGCAGCTTTTTTCGCAGCGACGAGATATGCACGCGGGTCGCGTTGCTAAAGCTGTTGACGCTGCTGTCCCATACATGCTCGATAAGCTCTTCCTGGCTCACCGGCCGCCCCTGGTTAAGCATCAGGTATTCCAAGATGCCGGTCTCCTTGCGCGTGAGGGACAGGATCTCGTCGCCCACTGTGGCGAGGCGCGCCTTGGTGTCAAAGCTCAGCGATCCACAGGTTAGAACAACGTCGCTTTGTGTAAAGCGTCTGAGGGAAAGGCTGCGAATCCTTGCCGCAAGCTCGTCAAGATGAAACGGCTTGGTGAGGTAGTCGTTGGCGCCCGCATCGAGCCCCGCTACCTTGTCGGAGACCTCGCCACGTGCCGAGAGCACAAGCACCTTGGTCTCACAATCAGCTGTCCTGAGTTGCCTGAGCACGGTCATGCCGTCGACATGGGGGAGATTGAGGTCGAGCACGACAAGATCAAAGGTCTCGACATCGAGCAGATCGAGGGCCTGCTGCCCGTCGTAGCAGCAGTCGACGCTATAGGCCAAGTTGCGCAGGCTGCGTGCGATCGCATCGCACAGCGCCCGCTCGTCCTCGATGACCAAGATGCGCATAACGTTCTCCTTGCATAATCATTCACGCTTAACACGGATTTTATAGTCGGTATGGTCCAATGGGTCGCGAAACGAAAGGAGTGGTCAGATTGTTCAAAGCGATTAAGCCTGTGGCGCAGGTGGCTTTGCTGATCGTTGGGGTAGCCATGGTTGGCTTTGGAATTATGCGCGGCGAGGCAGATGCCGTGCTGGCCAAGGCAATCAGGCTGTGCTTGGAGTGTATCGGAATTGGATAAAAGAAAAAACACTGCATCGCATCTTTTAGCGCGATTTCGTGGATTGATTCAGGCGGCGGCGACGCTTGCGACCAATATTCACCTGCCTAACTTTGCCAAGGGCGGCATCTACCAGGGAGCGGGCAAAGCCGTCTGCGTGCCGGGCCTCAACTGCTACTCGTGTCCAGCGGCCTCGGGTGCGTGCCCCATCGGGTCGTTTCAGTCGGTGGTGGGCTCGTCTAAGTTTAGCTTCTCGTATTACGTCACCGGAACGCTCATTCTGATCGGCGTGCTGCTGGGACGTTTTGTATGCGGCTTTTTGTGCCCGTTTGGATGGCTACAAGAGCTTTTGCATAAGATTCCCAGCAAAAAGCTCTCCACGAAAAAGCTCAAGCCGCTCACGTACATCAAGTATGCCGTGCTGCTGTTTGCCGTGGTGCTGCTGCCCGTCTTGGTGGTTAACGATGTGGGTATGGGCGACCCGTTCTTTTGCAAGTACATCTGCCCGCAAGGTGTGCTCGAGGGCGCGATTCCGCTGTCCATCATGAACGTGGGAATCCGCTCCGCGCTGGGAAAGCTCTTTTCCTGGAAGCTCGCGATCCTCATTGTGGTTGCGGTGCTGAGCGTGCTGTTCTATCGCCCCTTCTGCAAATGGATTTGCCCCCTCGGCGCATTTTATGCGCTCATGAACAAGGTGTCTTTGCTGGGGATCCAGGTTGACCAGTGCAAATGCGTCTCGTGCGGCAAGTGCGCCAAGGTGTGTCAAATGGACGTGGACGTTACGCGTACGCCCGACCATGCCGAGTGCATTCGTTGCGGCAAATGCGTGGGCGCGTGCCCCGTCGATGCTATTAGCTTTCGCTATGGGCTGGGTGTGACGGGCGACAAACCCGCGCAGTCCACGCAAGCCTGCGAAAACAAATAGGTACCTATATAAGTTTCGATATAAACGGAGGAACCATGAAACTGTCAAAAATTGCAGCTCTGTTGATGCTGCCCGTGCTGGCGCTGACTCTCGCGGCGTGCTCTGCCCCCAAGGGCGACGCGAAGGGTGCTACGAGCGGCGATGCGCAGATTGCCGAGCTCATAGCGCAAAAGCCGTCGAGTGCCGAGGAGGCGGCCGAGCTGTACCAGCAGCTGCTGCAAAAGGAAAACGAGATCTTTGCGAGCGATAACGCCCTATGGGAAAAGGTGTTCCTTGCGGCCAACAAAGACACTCCCATGATTGAGGACGGCAAGAACTACGGTGACTTCTTGCTCGATACCATCGAGGGCGCCAAGGATCAGTTTGCGGCTGACGAGCTTAAGACGCTTAAGGCCGGCGCGCAGCAGGTCAAGGAGATCGAGGACAAGCTCATGGCGCTGGAGAAGGAGTTCCCCGGATGCGGCAGCACGCCCGGCGAGGGGGAGAGCGTCGATGCCTCGACCGCAGGCATGACTAACGGCGAGAGCGGGGAGACGAAGTTCCCCAGCTTTAAGGGCAAGGACTTGGACGGCAACGATGTAAACAGCGACGAGCTGTTCTCCAAGAACAAGGTCACCGTCATGAACTTCTGGTTTACCACCTGCAAGCCGTGCGTGGGAGAGCTGGGCGATCTGGAGAAGCTCAACAAGGAGCTTGCCGAGAAGGGCGGCCAGGTCGTGGGCGTTAATTCCTTTACGCTCGATGGCAACAAAGACGAGGTGGCCGATGCCAAGGACGTGCTTTCCAAGAAGGGCGTGACGTATAAGAACATCTGGTTTAAGTCGGACAGCGAGGCCGGAAAGTTCACCTCCAACCTGTACTCGTTCCCGACCACCTACGTGATCGACCAGAACGGTAACATTGTGGGAGAGCCGATCATGGGCGGCATCAACTCCGCTGAGCAGCGCGAGGCGCTCAACAAACTGATCGATCAGGCACTCGCGAAGAGCGAACAGTAAGTCCGTGGGACAGACAACTGAAGGGGAGTCGCTGGAAACAGCGACTCTTTTTTCTGCTTCGGGGTAGCATCATGGGTATACGTCGAAAGGGCACGCAGCTTTTCGTGCATTGCCCGAGCGGTGCGCGAAGCAACCAAGCTGTGAGTTTTCTTAAGCGTTCCGGGTATGGCAGTGTCAAGAATATCGGCGGCATAAGCGGCTACACGGGAAAGGTGGTGCGTTAGCTATGAAGGTGGTTATCGTTGGAGGCGTCGCGGGCGGCGCATCGGCGGCGGCACGTTTGCGCAGACTCGACGAGCAGGCCCAAATTGTCATCTTTGAGCGCACGGGTTTTGTATCGTATGCCAATTGTGGGCTTCCGTACTACATTGGCGGCGTGATAGAAGAAGAGAGCGCATTGACGCTGCAGTCTCCCAAGGGCTTTTGGGATCGCTTTCGCATTGCGGTCAAGACGAGTCACGAGGTGTTTGCCATCCATCCCGATTCGCATACGGTCGAGGTTCGCAATATGCTGACGGGCGAGGAATTTGTCGAGACGTATGACAAGCTCATCCTGTCGCCGGGTGCAAAGCCGATCCGCCCTGCGTTGCCGGGCATCGACTCGGATAAAATCTTTAGCCTACGCACCGTTGAGGACACGCTGCGTATTCACAGCTATGTTCGAGAGCGGCGACCGAGCAGTGCCGTCGTGATCGGCGGCGGCTTCATTGGCGTCGAGACGGCGGAGAATCTGTGCGAGCTGGGGCTCCAGGTGACCCTTCTGCAGCGTCCCGTCCAGCTTATGAACAACCTGGATTACGACATGGCGACCCTTTTGCATACCGAGGTGCGTGAGCACGGTATCGATCTGCGCCTCAAGGCCGATGTGACAGGTTTTGAGGAAGTTGATGGCCGCGTTGTCACCCATGTTGCGGGCGATGACCCTATCGGAGCCGATATGGTGCTGCTTGCCATTGGCGTGGCACCTGAGAGCCATCTGGCGCAAGAGGCGGGGCTCGAACTGGGCGTCAAGGGGGCTATTGTGGTCAACGACCGCATGGAGACCTCTGCTGCCGACGTGTATGCCGTGGGCGATGCCGTGCAGGTCACGCATCAGGTGACCGGCGAGGACGCGGTCATTTCGCTCGCCGGCCCCGCCAACAAGCAGGGGCGTGTCGTCGCCGATGTCATAGCCGGCATGGACAGCTGCTACCTCGGATCGTTGGGCTCATCGGTTATCAAGGTATTCGACTTGACGGCGGCAAGCACGGGACTATCCGAAAAGGCGGCACACGCGGCGGGAATTGACTGCGACAGCGTGGTCCTGTCGCCCGGTTCGCATGCGGGTTATTATCCGGGTGCAACGCCCATGACCATGAAGGTTGTCTTCGAGAAGCAGGGATTGCGCCTGCTGGGTGCGCAAATCGTGGGCATCGATGGTGTGGACAAGCGTATCGACGTTCTGGCGACTGCCATCCAGGCAGGCATGCGCGGCGATAGGCTTAAGGATTTGGACCTAGCATACGCGCCGCCGTATTCATCAGCGAAGGATCCCGTCAATATGGCGGGCTTTATGATCGAGAACCTCAATCGCGGCATACTGGCGCAGTGGCATTGGGAGGATGAGCCCAACTTGCCACGCGATGGCAGCGTGCAGCTGCTCGATGTTCGTACGGAAGGGGAGTATGAGCGCGGGCATATCGATGGTTTCGTAAACATTCCCGTCGATGATCTGCGCAATCGCCTGAGCGAGCTCGACCGGGCCAAGCCGGTCTACGTGATTTGCCAGAGCGGCATTCGCAGCTACATTGCTTGCCGCATTTTGGCGCAGCATGGCTTTGAGTGCTTTAACTTCTCGGGCGGCTATCGCTTCTTTGCAGCCGTGACTGAGGCTCGCCGCGGCAGCGCTAACGTTATGCCGTGCGGGCTCGAAAAGTAGCGCGCATTGGAATGTGACAAAGTGACAGCCTCTTTGTCGCATCGGGGATGTTATATGCGGGATGGTGCGCCATGCGGCGTGCTGTCCCGTTCGTTTTTTGGCGCGGTTCGTTACATTCCTCACTGGTATCGGCCAAAAATGAGGATAGAGTAGGACAAGCGCGCCGAACGTGAACGGCGGGGGAGCGGGCGAGCGCGCCCGCGCGAGAGAGGTTGCCGTCCATGCTGGATCTCAGAGTTATTTGCAAAAGGTACGTTACGCAGTCGTTTACGCAGGTAGCGCTCGACAGCGTAAGCCTGTCTTTTCGCGATAACGAGTTCGTAGCCATTCTGGGTCCCTCGGGTTCGGGTAAAACTACGATGCTCAACGTCATCGGTGGACTCGATCATTTCGATTCGGGCGATCTGCTGATCGACGGCATCTCGACCAAGGACTTCAACGACCGCGATTGGGATGCCTATCGCAATAATCGCATCGGCTTTGTGTTCCAGAGCTATAACCTCATTCCGCATCAGAGCATTTTGGAAAACGTGGAGTTGGCGCTTACGCTCACGGGCGTGGGGCATGCCGAGCGCCGCCAACGTGCGCGCAAGGCGCTCGAGGCAGTCGGTCTGGGCGAGCACGTTGACAAGCGCCCGAGCCAGCTTTCGGGCGGGCAGATGCAGCGCGTGGCCATTGCCCGCGCCCTGATCAATGACCCCGAGATTGTGCTGGCTGACGAGCCGACCGGCGCCTTGGATTCAACGACGTCCGTCCAGGTCATGGATTTGCTCAAGGACGTTGCGCGCGACCGTCTGGTCATCATGGTCACGCACAATCCCGAGCTGGCGTACAAGTACGCCACGCGCATTGTCAACCTGGCGGACGGCAAGGTCACCGACGATTCAGATCCCTTTGATGCTGCCGAGGCCGCGCGTCGCGAGGCCAAGCCCACGCGCAAAACCTCGATGAGCTTTGTGACGGCGCTTGGGCTTTCTGCCCGAAATCTCATGACCAAGAAGGGCCGCACGGCCATGACGGCCTTTGCAGGTTCGATTGGCATTATCGGCATTGCGGCGATCCTGGCGCTCTCCAACGGCGTAAACGACTACATCAAAAAGGTCGAGGAGGACACGCTCTCGAGCTACCCGCTGACGATTTCCAAACAAGATTATGACCTGTCGTCCATGATGGGCGGGCATGGGGCTACGGATGATGAGGTGTCCGAGGGCGAGGACTCGTCCGATGGCGCTACCGGCGGCAAGGCTCAGGGGACCGATAAGATCCCTGTGGTCACGGCCGTAAAGGACATGTTCGCAAGTGTTAAATCTAACGATATGACGAGCTTTAAGGCATGGCTTGACGACGGCGGCAACGGTATCGACAAAGAGGTCAACGCTATTCAGTATGGTTACGGCGTGACGCCGGTTGTCTATCGTTCGAGTAAGGGCGACGAGAAGCCCGTTCGCCTTGTTCCCAACGCTATGACCGAGGCCATGAGCGGAGGCGCGAGCTCGGCGGCAACGGTGAGCATGGAATCCATGGGAACGTCGGTCTTTAACGAGATGATTGACGACCAGAGCCTGCTCGACAGCCAGTACGATGTCGTTGCCGGCCATTGGCCTACGTCCGCCAACGAGGCCGTGATGGTGCTTTCGAGCCGCGGAACGGTGGGCGACTACACGCTCTACAGTATCGGCGCGCTGGATATCGATGAGCTCAACGACCTGGTTAACAGTGCCATGACGGCCGACGGCAAGGTCAAGACGCCCAAGACCGGCAGCGACTTTACCTACGACGATGCACTGTCCACGACGTTTAAGGTGTTGTCGCCGGCCGATGCCTATCGCAAAAACGAAGAGACCGGCATGTGGACTGACATGTCTGGCGACGCCGACTTTATGAAAGCCAAGGTTGCCGACGGTATTGACGTGCGCATTGTGGGCGTGGTGCGACCCAACGAGACGGCAAACGCGAGCGCATTGTCCCCGGGCATTGTCTATACGCATGCGCTGACTCGCCAGCTTATGGAGCGTGCTGCCGATTCGCAGATTGTGCAGGAGCAGCTTGCCCACCCCGAGACGGATGTCTTTACGGGCAAAACCTTCGACGAGCTGCAGGGCGAAGCCAAGCAGGGCGTGGATTTGGGCAGTATGTTCAGCGTAGACGAGGCGGCACTGAAGAGCGCGTTCTCGTTCGATGCATCTGCGCTCTCGGGTGTTGCCGGCGGTATGGACCTGTCGGGTCTTGACTTGTCTGGGCTGGACATTGACCTTTCGGGCGTTGGTAAGGACATCGACTTCAGCGACATCATGGCCAAAGCGCCAACCCCAGATTTCTCGGGCATCTTTGACGGTCTGGAGCTCACGCCCGAGCAAATGCAGCAGGTGGGAACGCTTGCCAACCAGCTGTTTGAGGGCTTTTTGCGGTCTGATCAGTTTAAGGCGCTGTCACCCGAAGACCTTAAAGACGCGTCAAAGCTCGCTGCCGCATTCTCGGCATATCTTGAGAATGATGCCGCAGCCCAGCAAATTTTGGCACAGCTCAAAGCGCTTGGCGGCGATGCCCTGGCCGAGCGTCTGCAGCAGGTGATGGGCGACTATGTGCAAAAGCAGCTGGCTCCGTATTTGCAGCAGTCTATGGATCAGGTGATGAAGGCGGTCAGCGAGCAGATTGCCACGACGGTATCAGCTCAGCTCAAGGCGGGCGCGGCAGGGCTTATGGACCAGATGGCGACGCAGATGTCTTCGAGTTTTGCCAACCTGGCGAGCGCCATGCGCGTGGATGCGAACGCCTTTGCTCGTGCCATCCACTTCAACATGGACGCCGAGGACCTGAGCTCGCTCATGATGAGCTATGCCAAGGCGTCGAAGCTCACCTACGACAACAATCTGACCACGTTGGGCTATGCGGACGAGGCGGACCCCATTTCGGTCAAGATTTTCCCGCGCGACTTTGAGGCCAAGGAGCGCGTGCTCGATTACATCGATGCGTACAACAAGCAGGTCAAAGCTGCTGGCCACGATGAGCAGGCAATCTCGTATACCGACTACATGGGCATCATCATGGGCTCGGTGACCGACATCGTGAACACCATCAGCTTGGTGCTCATCGCATTCGTGAGTATCAGTTTGGTGGTGAGCTCCATCATGATCGGCATCATCACCTACATCAGCGTGCTGGAGCGCAAAAAGGAGATTGGCATCCTGCGCGCGATCGGCGCGTCAAAGCGCAACGTGGCCAACGTATTTAATGCCGAGACCTTTATCGAAGGCCTCATTGCCGGCGTCTTTGCCATTGTCGTCGTGGTGGCCGTGAGCTTTCCGGTTAATGCCTGGGCGCTTGCGGCCAAGCAGGTGCCCAACCTGATGAGCCTGCCCGTGCAGGATGCGCTGGTGCTCATCGCGATTTCGGTGTTGCTGACGGTTGTCGCTGGCCTGCTGCCGGCCCGCAGCGCATCCAAGAAAGACCCCGTGGAGGCCCTACGTTCCGAATAATGTGACAAAGGGACTGCCCCTTTGTCACATTTGCGCCTAGCTCGTTTTGCCCACCAACGTGATACGGATGCTTGGATGGGTGTACTCGTCAAACTCGTCCTCGGGATCCGTATCAAACGAGTAATACGTTTTGATGAGGTCGTCACTCGTCCTGATAGAGATTCTCTCGTAGAGTGAGCCGTTCAAAAATGTCTGCCTAAACTCTTCGGGGAGTTTCTGCGGTGCCAAGAGCTCGGGGCTCACCGTCTTGACGTCAACGGTTTGAACGGCAGAGGAAAGTTCGTCCAAGTCGCGCTCGATGCGGGCGAGGTTGTCCTCAAGGCTCGCGTCGGGGTCGATCTCTGCTATGTAACTCACTTCCTTGAGCGTTCCCTTGTTGTCGAAATCCAGGTACGTATAGGTCTTCTGGGTATCGGAGTCGCCGTCGTGAAGGTAGCCGCGGACGTGATAGCCGTAATCTTGATATCGCTCGTAAGGGTCATCGGCGGACACGTACTCGCATGCGGGTTCTAGCGTCTTGCGGGCGATGGCGATCTGCTCGGCCGCGGCCGCGGCGTTCTGTTGCATCTCGATGTTTCCCTGCGCCAGCTGCGGGATATAGGCACCGCACACGATTGCGAGGGGCAGTGCCACAAGCGCGACGATCCACTTTTTTGCACGGGGGATAGGCACGCCACAGGCCTCTGCCATGGCCTTTGCGTTGGCAAAGCTTTCGGCAAGCACGTCTGCCGCGGTGGCGACGGCGCCTACGGCAGCGGCGACTTCTGCCGCGCCGCCCAGGTTGCGTGCGGTCTCGTTGTCGCTGTTCTTGAGCAGGCGCGCGGCGGCCTGCGTACCGATAACACCTGCGATTTGTGCCGAGTGGTCTTTCTCAGCCTGCTCGACGACGAGTCGGTGCTGCATTTCTTTCCACTGCTTGCCGCGCATGCCAAAGCGCGGCGCGAGCGCGCAGTAGCAGAAGATGGCGAGCTCGACGACGGTGAGCGCCAAGGCGGTCATCATGCCCGTCTCCTGGAAGCTTTCATGATGGAAGACGATATCGTCAATCATTTCGAAGGGAATGATCAAAAAAGGCAGCACAAACGCCATGGCAAGCGCTGTGCCGGCAATCTTGGGATAGATGCAGTATCGCTGGATACGCTTGCGTTCTTGTTCGGAAAGTGTTGCCATGGCTGATCCTTGGTGTCGTAACGGTCGTTGCGGCGCATGGGGCGCGGGGCGCATCAGTTTGAGCTAGCGCTGGATAAGAACATAGAGCAAGATGCTCATCGCGATGAGCAAGAAGCCTGCGATGTTAAACATCAGTGTGGCAAAGTTGCCCACGATGGGGCGTTCGACATAGCTTTTGTCTGGGTTGCTGGGGTTGTAGTACACGGTCATTTGGCTACCGAGGGGCCAAAGCTGCTCCGCGAGGGTGCCTAGGCGGGCGATGGGGCCTGTCTGCACGTGCAGCCAGCCCTTGGCGTCTTCGTAGGCGGTGGCTTGCGTGCGGATGGGGAGTTCCGACAAGCTTTTGGTCTTTATGCAACGGAATTGTTTTTTCGCGCGGTATTGCGTGCCGCCGACGGCGTATTCCAAAACGGGATACATCCTGCCTTCGCCCATAAAGCGATGGTCGATGACCGTTCCCATGGTCACGGCGGTACAGGCCTTGGCTTTCTTGCGAGCGGCGGCTTTCATGAGCGCGCTCACTCCGATAAGCAGGATGCCGATGCCCCCAACCAAGATGAGCGCGAGCAGGGATATCTGCGACGTGGTCACGGCGTTCTCCTTTGGCGCGATACCGTCATATGTGACTCAGTATAGAGAGTCCCGCCATCGATGAGCTATTGCGGGGGGGGTCAATTCTGAATGTGACAAATGGACTGTCCCTTTGTCACATCGGGGACCTCGAAATATGGGCGGCGTTCGCGAACGGCAACTAGCTTGCGTTCGGTAGCCGGCACTTGGGGCAAAGGGGCTGTCCTTTTGCCCCTTCACCGTTGCGTCGTATCTGGTGTGGAAAAAATATCGCCTGCGTTCTCGCGCCTGCGAAGAGTTCCTGAACCGCTTGAATGGGATGTGACAAAGGGACAGTCCCTTTGTCACATTGATCTGAGAGTGGATGTTGATGTATTTATCGCTGGCCCCCATGGAGGGGATTACCGGGCATGTGTTCCGTCGCGTGCATGCGGAGTGCTTCGGTGCGCTCGATTGTTATTACACGCCGTTTTTGCCGCCGCCGCGGGTAGGCAACCGCTTCGGCGGCAAGGCGTTTAAAGAAGTCGACCCTGCCAATAACCAGGGGCTTAACGTAGTACCTCAGCTGATGTCCAAGAATGCGGACGAGTTTGTGTGGGCGGCGCAGGTGCTCGCCGAGATGGGGTACCGCGAGGTCAATCTCAACCTTGGCTGCCCCTCGGGTACGGTTGTTGCCAAAGGCAAGGGTTCGGGCTTTCTGCGCAACCTGGATGAGCTCGAGGTGTTCTTGAGCGACGTGTGCGAACGCTCACCCTTGCCGGTGTCGGTCAAGACCAGGTTGGGGTTGGAAAGCGATGACGAGTACGAACGCGTGCTCGACCTCTATTGCCGCATGCCGCTGGCAGAGCTGATCGTGCATCCGCGCGTGCAAAAGGACCGTTATACGGGCTCGCCGCGTAAAGAGTTTTACGGCGAGACGTTGGAGCGGGCGCCGTTTCCCGTGGCCTATAACGGCGACATCTTTGATCTTGAGGACATGGATGCGCTGGTGGGGGCCTATCCCGGAACACGCCACGTAATGTTGGGGCGCGGCTTGCTCGCGAACCCCGCGCTGGCTCGCATGGTTAAGGGCGGCTCTGCCGCCACGGCTGCCGAGTTGCAGCGCTTCCACGACACGCTGTTTGCGGCCTATGCGGACGAGATTGGGGGCAACGCGGTCTTTCGCATGAAGGAATGGTGGTTCTACGCCAAATGTGCCTTCGCCGATCCCGCTACCGTGCACAAGCTCGTGCGCAAGACCAAAAAGGTCGACGAATACCGCGCCGCCGTCGAGCGCGTCTTTCGCGAGCAGCCGCTCGCGCCTGTTGCCCGCTTTTGTGGCTACTAGTCGTTGGGGACGTTCTTTAACGACTAGTCATTTAAGAACGTCCCCAACGATTGCCCACAAATAGCTGTACGTCAGCATCCAAAGATGTCGGAAAATGTCGACTTTGGATGCTGGCGTACATGTTTGGTTCGTATGGGTTTGTGCGTTGGGGCCGGCCGACCGCGGCGCGCGGACTAGAGCAGGTTCTTCTGTATCCACGCGATGATGTCGCCCGACTCGTAGAGTGGCGTGCCGTCAATGAACAGGCAGGGAACTTGGCGCTTTCCGCCGACGGCGATGAGCGTCTGCTCGGCATCGGAATCGGTCGAGATATTACGCTCGGGGATGGTCACGCCGTTATCGGCCAGGAAGCGCTTGACCTTTATGCAATACGGGCAGCCGGCCATAACGTAGAGCGCGAGCTCGTGATCAGTAGCCATAGGTCTCCAATCGGTTGAGGTTTCGATTGAAATACCCAAAGCCGCCGCGGTCTATGCACGCGTCAACGACGACTCGATTGCCTGTACCAGAAACGCCGTGGCTCCGGTGCCGCAGGGCTTGTCGTAGTAGTCAACAAAGCGCTGGTCCGCAAGATAACCATTGGCGAGGCCCAGGTATGCTTCGTCCTGGGGCTCGTGTCCCCAGTTGAGGCTAATCCAACGACGATGCATCGCAACAAGTTTTTGGGCCTCGATGCTCTTTGGGTCGCCGTCGTCCATGGCAATCGAGAGCTGGCCCAAAATCGCGCGCTCGAGTTCTTTCATGTCGTTCCAGGTTTCGGGGTCCATGTCCAGCAACGCCTCGTTTGCCGCATCGATTGCCCTGTCGCCGTAGCGCGTCCGGGCCTCGGCGCCGTAGCGCTCCTCGTTTTCCTGCACGGAGCGCCAGCGCTCCAGTTGCGGCAGCACGGCGCCCATGAGCGAGACGGCTTCGTCGAGCGACATACCGGTGCTTTGTGCCAGCCGCGGGGCACAATCCTCGATCATTGCTTCCATTGTGGTGTCGTAGGTGTACTTGCCGCGGTCGTAGCACCACTTGCAGTAATGGTCGGTCGTGGCGCCCGCGGCATCGGTGCCGCAGTCGTCGGGCGTGAGCACCATGCCGCAGCTCTGACAATAGTGCTCGGGCATTTCGAGCAGGTGCGACAGCGGCTCTCCGGTAACGGCGGCAATGAGCTTCATCATGTCGATGCCCGGGGTGACTTCGCTGCGCTCCCAACGGCTCACGGCTTGGCGCGTGACGTAGAGCTTGGCGGCGAGCTGCTCTTGGGTAAGGTTGTTGGCGCGGCGGACGGCGATGAGTTTTTCTGCAAAGGCCATAACGGCTCCTTTCTGGTGCTTGTTGGCTTAAGCATACGCGGCAGCCGATGTCCTTCCAAGCAACCGTTGGTTGCATGCAGATGACGATGAGAGAGAATCGCAGCCTGCGCCCCGCGCGCCTGTGCCGTACAATGACCGGCATGGAACCTATTGCACGCATACATACCGACCTGCCGCAGAAGTTCGGCATTCCGCGCAACAGTTTTTTGGCGCCCCATCTGCAGGGACGCATCGTTTTTGAGCCGGAATTTGCCTCCAATGCAGCGGTTGAGGGCCTGGACTCCTTCTCTCACCTATGGCTGCTGTGGCGTTTTGAAAACGGAACGCCCGGCGGCACGGCTAAGGACATAGCCACCGATGCCAAGAGGCAGGACAGGTCCGGCACCAATGCCAAGTGGTCGAAAACCGTGCGCCCGCCGCGTCTGGGCGGAGCCGAGCGTGTGGGCGTGTTTGCCACGCGCAGTCCGTTTCGCCCTAATCCCATTGGGCTTACCTGCGTCAAACTCGATCATGTCGAGCTTACCGACGATGGCCCAATCATCCATGTGCTAGGGGCCGATCTGCGCGACGGCACGCCCATCTACGACATTAAGCCCTACATTCCGTTTGCGGACTGCCACCCGGATGCAACGGGCGGCTGGATTGAGGATGCTCCGTGGCAAGAGCTCGATGTTGAGTTTCCACATGCGCTGCAGGATATGGTCTCGCCCGCAAAGCTCCCCGGCTTGGTCGAGGTCCTTCGCCAAGACCCGCGCCGCGCAGGCAGCAAGCACGAGCCAAACCGCGTCTATCATCTGGCTTTCGCCGGGCTCGACATATCTTTTACGGTCGATGAAACCCAGCTAACCGTAGTCGCCGTCAATGACGCGCGAGACTAACCAGCCATTCGTCCGCACCCGTCAAATTAAGCGCCAAACCCCGCTCCAAAACCGCTCACGCTGGTGGACAATAGCGCCTATCGAAACAGTCCACTTTGCACGGGAGTCCAGCATGAAATACGACTTCACTTCAATCATCGACCGCCACGGCATGGACTCCATCGCCGTTGACTCCTGGGGCGAGATCCCCGGTATGGCTCCGAACACACCCGACGAGGGCTTCGACCGCATTCCCATGTGGGTGGCCGACATGAATTTTGCCACGGTGCCCACGGTCCAGGAGCACATCATTCAGCGTGCCCAGCACCCCATGTTTGGCTACTTCAATCCGCGTCCCGAGTACTTCGATCGCATCATCGAATGGCAGAGTCACCGCAATGGCGTCGAGGGCCTGCGCCCTGAACATATCGGCTACGAAAACGGCGTACTGGGCGGTGTCGTGTCGACGCTGCGCGCGTATGTCCAGCCGGGCGATGCGGTGCTGGTCCACAGCCCCACCTACATCGGCTTTACCAAGTCCATCGAAGCCGCGGGCTATCGCATTGTCCACAGCCCGCTTAAGCTCGACGACCAGGGCGTGTGGCGTATGGACTTTGAGGACATGGAGCGCAAGCTCGCTCAAAACCACATCCATGCCGCGGTATTCTGCTCGCCGCACAATCCCTGCGGCCGCGTATGGGAGCGTGACGAGATCGAGCGCGCCATGGACATCTATCGCCAGCACGATTGTGTGGTGATCTCGGATGAGATTTGGTCCGATATCATCCTGCCGGGCCACAAGCATATCCCGACGCAGTCGGTGAGCGAGGATGCCCGCATGCGCACGGTCGCCCTCTATGCGCCGAGCAAGACGTTTAACCTGGCGGGCCTGGTCGGCAGCTACCACATCATCTATAACGAGACGCTGCGCGACCGCGTGTGCGCCGTGTCCAATAAGACCCACTACAACGAGATGAACGTCCTTTCGATGCACGCGCTTATCGGTGCCTACCAGCCGCAGGGCTACGAGTGGCTCGATGAGCTCAACCAGGTCATCCAGGGCAACATTGACTACTTCTGCGATTACGTGGACGAGCATTTTGAGGGCGTGTCATATTCGCGCCCGCAGGGCACGTATATGGTGTTCCTGGACTGCACCGAGTGGTGCCGCGATCATGGCCACGATATTCAGTGGCTGCTCGACGAGGGCGCGCGTGTGGGCGTGGGCTATCAGGACGGCCGTCCATTCCATGGACCTTGCCACATTCGCGTGAATCTGGCACTGCCGCTTTCGCGTGTAAGGGAAGCATGCGAGCGCCTGGACCGCTACGTTTTTGGGGTATAGGGGGCGCTCGATTCGAGTGCTGCCCCATGTGCCCACGCCGTCAAAATGTGTGGGCACATGGGGCGCAGAGGGTAGCGAGCGCGTTTTCCGCATTCGCTACTTTTCATGAATCTGCTTGCCGCAAAGATGTTCAATTGAAATCTCGTAGAGTTGGACGCCCTTGATGTCTTTGGCGATTTCTTCCTCGACTTCTTCGGCAGAAGGGTAGTACTTAAGCGCGAGCTGGCGGACTTTGTCCTCGATAAACGCAGGTGTCTCATCTACCAGGCGACAACGGCCAAAGACCACGGTACTCATAACGTAGGGAGCCCAGTCGCCGTCCTTGTACCACTCGTTGCCGTAAACGGTAAAGCAGACTTTATCATCATGCCTGAGTGCATCGACCTTGTGGCCAGCCTTGGCGCCATGGAAATAAATCTTGTCGTGCTCGGCGTCAAAGAAGTAGTTGACGGGAATGGCATAGGGGTAGCCATCATCGCCGTTGACGGCAAAGACGCCGCGCTTACAGGTGGCGAGCAACTCGCGCGCTTCCTCGTCAGTGATGGCGCGTTTCTTTCGACGTAAGGGCCTAAACATCGTTGGCTTCCTTTCTGGCTGTGCATGGTGGTTAAACGCAAACTATAGCGAAACAGTTCCGTTTTTCTTGATGCGGGCGAGTATGTTTTTGAGCTTGTTAAAGTCGAGCGGTTTGGGCAGATGGGCGTTCATACCGGCATCGTGTGCCGCCTTGGCGTCCTCGTTGAAGGCGTTGGCAGTGAGCGCGATGATGGGGATGTCGGCTGCATCGGCCTTTTCGCTCAGACGAATCGCGCGGGTTGCCTCGTAGCCATCCATGCCCGGCATCATGATGTCCATCAGGATCGCATCGAAGCTGCCGGCGGGACGACTAACGTATAGGTCGACTGCTTTGTTGCCGTCGGCGGCGCGCGTTACGACGATGCCTTCGCTTTCGAGTAGAGCCTGGGCAATTTCGGCATTGAGCTCGTTGTCTTCTGCCAAAAGGACGTTCATGCCGGCAAGCGAGCAACTGTATGTCTGCTTGGACGCACGTTCTTTTGCCTGAGGGTTCTTGTCGATATCGAGCGGTATCTGGACGTTGAACGTGCTTCCCGCGCCAACCTCACTCGAAATCTCAATCGTGCCGCCCATCATATCGATGAGCGATTTGACGATAGACATGCCAATGCCGGTTCCTTGGAACTTGCTACGCGCATCGTCGCCTTCCTGGGCAAACGGCTCGTAAATGTGCGTCAAAAACTCGGGCGTCATACCAATGCCGGTATCCGAGACGCTAAAGCAAAACACGGCGTGCTCGTCGTCGACCGGTTTGATGGTCGATGAGAACGTGACGGTGCCTCCGTGCTTGTTGTACTTGATGCTGTTGTCGAGCAGGTTGACAAGGATCTGCCGAATATGGGTGGGGCTGCCGATCATATATTGGTCGACAGCGTAGGGCTCGCTGGTGTCGAGCATGGTTATGCCGCGGTCCGATGCGCGGAGCTTGCACAGTACGAGCGCATTGTCGCACAGCTCTTTAAGGTTGAATGATTCGTGCTCGAGCGTCACTTTGCACTCCTCGATCCTGCCCATCTCGAGGATGTCGTTAATCAGTGACAGCAGGTGATTGGCGGCAACGCGCGCCTTGGCGCGGCTTTCGCGGGCGACCTGCATGTCGCCTTCTCTCAATTCCTCAATTTCGATAAGGCCTAGGATGCCGTTGAGCGGCGTGCGGATGTCGTGGCTCATGCGCGTGAGGAAAGCGGTTTTGGCGGCGTTGGCGGCATCGGCTTTCTGCCGTTCCTCCTGTGCGCGGTAAAGCGACCAGACAAGGATGACGATGCCGGTGAGCAAAATGCAAATGACGACTGCCGCAATGACGATGCGGTTGCGGTAGAGAAGTCGGAACGCATCCGATTCTTGCGCCGAGTACGATGTGGGGAAATAGCTGTTTGCAGAGAGCGATTCACCTGCATTGACGATGCCCTTATTGATGATTCCCAGCAGCTCGGGCTTGCCGCGCGAAATTAAACACGATAGTTGTGCCGTGTTGGTGAGTTCCTGTGTTTCGAAATCCTCGATGTCGTAGATGTCGCGGAGAGTTTCCAGGCGCGTGCTGGGGACAATGATGCAACGTGCCTTCCCCTCATCGAGGGCTTTGAGCACCTCGCCGTCATTCGAATACTCGGTTACCGTTGCGTTCGGAAAGAGACTTTCGAGCTCAAAACGGTTAACGATTGTGCTCTTTGTACAAGCGATGTTCTTAAGGTCGCTGTTCAGGTTTTTGCCACTGTGAATGGCGGTCAGCGAAACCGTTCCCATCGAGTTTGACTGGATGACCCCTGTCTGCTCGGCGAGCCAGTAGTCGCGAAACAACGGCAGGGCGACATCGATGGTCCCGTTGGAAAGGGCTTTGATCATTTGTTTGTTGCTCGAGAGTGCGATTGTTTTGACCGTAATGCCAAACTTGTCGTGCAACGTCGTTGCAAGCGAGGCGAGCGACCCTTCCATCTCGCCGTCGTCATTTTGCGTACAGTAGGGAAGTTGGTTTTTAAGATAGCCGATCGTGATGGTATTGCCGTTTTCTTTGAGCCAGGTGGTCTCGGGGCCGGTGAGCGATGACGAGCCACTGTTTTGGGTCGAGTAACTCGATTTGACTTCCTCGTTATAGCGCGGGTTATCGCGGGCGATGGTCGTCATGGCGGCGTTGATGTCGTTCATCAGATCAGGGCGGCTTTTGGGAACGGCAAAATAGTAGTCGCTCGAGCCTACGTAGAACATGGGTGACGCATCGGGCGACGAAATGGTGTCGTTCATGATGACGGCGTCGACCTCGCCGTCTGCAAGCGCCTCAAAGAGGGCACTGCCGGTGTCGATTTCTTTATAGGTGCAGGTAACGCCTTCGTCGGCGAGCCACTGCTGGCCGACGATAGTTTGCATAACGCCAGAGTTGCAGCCGATGGTGAGGCCTTGGAGCGCCTGGGGGTCACCCTTGGCCAGGTCGTCGCGGTCGGGCCTGGCGTAGATGTAGTAGCGCTCGGTGCCCTCGGGGTTCGAGGAAAAGAGCAGCTTCTGCTCGCGTTCTGCCGAATACGAGATGTTGGGCATGAGGTCGATTTCGCCTGCCTCGAGCATGTCCATAAGCTCGGAGAAGGTGCCGCTAACGTATTCGTATTGCCAGCCCTTTGTGTAATACGAGAGGGTCTGGAGGTACTCGTAGCCCCATCCCGAGAGGCGCTCGCCCGGCGTGCCTTCCTGGAAGCCTTTGTTGTTGACGAGCCAGCCAACGCGAACCGTCTTGACCTGCTGGTCGGAGTCGGCGGCAAAGGCTGGGGTGGGCATGACGGCGCTCAGTAGTGTGAGCGCAGCAAGCGCGACAGCTAGGGTGCGATATAGAGCTAAGCGAAGGACGGCGGAAGGTTTCACAGGCAATCCTATCGAGTCGAGATAATACCGCATAAGGATACCAGCTCAGCTTGCCTAACATCCGGCACTTAGGGACGTTCCCAATCTGTCCGGCAGTTGTAGTAGTCATTGGGGACGTTCTTAAACGACTAGTCGCCGGGGACACTCTTTGCCGGAGTTGGCACTTAGGGACGTTCCTTATGTGCCGGCAGTTGGGGACAGTCCCTTTCTGCCAGCACAAAAGGAGCGTCCTCGAGTGTCGAGTGTGGGACAATACCGAACGAACATGATTGGGCGCTTGGGAAAAGGGGTCGCGATGAACAAGTTGAGGACGCTTGCCGACGTGTTGCGCCAGGCTGGCTTTGCGCGCATCACGGGCCTGTTTCTTGTGTTCTATCTGCTGTGCTCGACGGCCGTCTGGCTGTCCGAGCCCACGACCCTCACCTTTGGCGATGGACTTTGGTTTAGCTTTGAGACGGTCTCGACCATCGGCTTTGGTGACATTCCGGCCGAGACACCGGTTGCCCGCGCGATTACCGTCGTCTTGAGCGTCATCAGCATCTTCTACATCGCCATGCTTACGGGCGTGGCGGTGAACTACTGCAATACGCTCATCAAGATGCGCCAAAAGGACACCATGGCGCGCTTTATGGACGATCTTGAGCATTTGGAAGAGCTCGATCGTGACGAGCTCGCCGATCTTTCGCGTCGCGTGCGCGAGTATCGTCGACGCCAGCGCTAGAACGGGCGCCGTGCGTCACGATGAGGGGGACTGAATATGAATATCACCGTGTATCTGGGTGCCAGCGTCGGTAATGACCCGGCGTTTCTGCCCGCGGTGCAGGAGCTGGGCAACTGGATTGGCGCTAACGGACACGCGTTGGTATACGGCGGGTCCAAGTCGGGCTTGATGGGCGCGCTCGCCGATAGCGTGCTCGATGCCGGTGGACACGTGACGGGCGTGGAGCCGAGCTTTTTTATCGAGGCCGAGTTTCAGCACGATGGCATCGACGACCTCATCGTGACGAGCGACATGGCCGAGCGCAAGGCCAAGATGATCGAGCTTGGTGATGCCTTCATTGCCTTTCCCGGCGGGACGGGTACGCTCGAGGAGATTGCCGAGGTCATGTCGGCCGTGTCGCTGGGGCATCTGAGCGCGCCGTGCATCCTGTATAACCTGGACGGTTACTACAACGATCTCAAGGCGCTGCTCGGACGCATGATTGATAAAGGGCTTTCGAGCCCGAGGCGCCAGCACGGCATCTACTTTGCCGACGATTTGCGCGAGATTGCCTCGATTATCAACGGATAAGTCTTGAGCCTGCCCCACTATGACTCCCAATGGTGCCGTTTGCGGCGCAGACGGTTGGCTCGTTCGGGTAACGCTCGCTCTACAATAAAACGTATCTTTGCCGAATTTGACCACGGGAGGTCCCGATGGATAGTCTTGCAAAACCCAAAAACCGTGCGCTGTTTTTAGTTAGCGTTGCCGTGACCGGTGCGTTCGCAGGCGCCGCGGTCTGGCTGTTCTTTTTTGCGATGGAGCACGGTGTCGACTATCTATGGACCGAGATTCCGCACGCGCTGGGCGTCGCTTCGCCTGAGCTCGCGAGCGGCCCGTTCGGTTTTCTGCCGTACCCGTTTTTTGTCTGCTTGCTGGGCGGCCTGCTGATCGGTCTGTACGAAAAGATTACGGGCACCAAGACCGATGACCTCAACCAGGTGATGGCCAAGGTTAAACAAGACGGTCGCTACCCGTACGACAACCTCGGCAAGCTTTCGCTTGCGGCATTGCTGCCGCTGCTGTTTGGCGGAAGTATTGGACCGGAGGCCGGCCTGACCGGAGTTATCGCGGGTCTGTGCAGCTGGGTCGGCGACCGCATGCGTCGCTTTGGCGCCGAGTTTAGGGAGCTCACGCTGCTGGGCACCCAGGCTGCCCTGACGGCGCTCTTTACCGCGCCCGTGTTTGGCTTTGTGGCGCCGCTCGCCGGTAGCGCCGACGGCCAGGGCGCTGGCGAGGACTCCGCGTCCGATGAGATCACCATCAAGCTGCCCAAGGCGCAAAAGACCGTGGTCTACGGCATCGCGATTGCCGGCGGTCTGGGCACCTATCTGCTGCTCGGCCAGCTTATGGGCGGCGGCATGGGCATGCCCAGGTTCGAGGCCGCCCAGGTGGGTAACCTGGAACTTGTCTGGCTCATTCCGCTGGCGTTGGTCGGCACCGTATGCGGTTGGCTGTACTTTGTCTCTGAGCATGCAAGCGAGGCACTGTCCCATGCAATAGGGGAGCGCCCGGTCGTCAAGGCCATGCTGGCCGGCCTGGCGCTCGCCATCTGTGGCACGGTCCTGCCCTACACCATGTTTGCCGGCGAGACCCAGGCCGATGTGCTCATGGAAACCTATCTGACCATTCCCGCTGGCGTGCTTATCGCGACCGGTCTTGTTAAGGCCATGCTGACGCCCGCCCTCATCAACCTTGGTTGGCGCGGCGGCCACTTCTTCCCGGTTATCTTCTCGGGTGTGAGCCTGGGCTATGGCCTTGCCATCCTCACCGGCGCAGATCCGGTCTTTTGCGTCGCCGTCTGCACCGCCTCGACGATGGGCGCCGTCATGCGTCAGCCCGTCATGGTCGTGGGCCTGCTGCTCATGTGCTTCCCGCTCAAGGGCATCGTCTGCATGATCATCGCCGCTGTTATCGCCGCCGGCATTCCGCTTCCCAAGCCGCTGCGCAAGTAGTACGGTGGCGCACGCCGGGGACATGCCGTTTGCCATGGATTTGCGGATGGGCGATTGCGACCGATTGCGGCCCGCGTGGGTCGAGATTTGCTTGCCTACAGGTCGCGTGCCCGATAGACCTTGGTGCTGACGGTGCAGCTGATTGCACATAGCGTGAGGGCCAGTACGGCAATTCCTGCGCACAGGCAGCCGAGGACGGCGGGATCGGGATTCGCCCCAGCAATCGACATGAGCCAGTTGCTGATGGGGTTGGAGGAGCTCAGCGTGGCCATGGCAAGGCATCCGAGCAGGGCAAACAGGCCGACGGAAAGGCGCAGCGCCTCCATGTGTCCAAATCGAAAGAACAGCGGCTGTGCCAGAAACACCATCATGAGGGAGATGAGCATCGATGCGGCGGAGGCTATTGTGGTCTCAAAGACGATCTGTCCCGTCGAGGGCATGCCCGTGTGATCGAAGAACGGAAGAGTGATGGTGCTCAAAAGCACGGTCGCGCACGCCATGATGGCCGAGAAGGCAACAATGCAGAGGTAACGTGCGCAGATGATGTCTTTGCGCGAGAGGGGCAGCGTTGCCCGATAGCGCTCCCATCCGTTTTGATTGTCGTAGCCGGCCAGCGAGCTCATGACCACGATGGGCGACATGGCACTGACCGCGCAGGCGCCGGCGCTCATACTGGCATCGCCATCCGATGCGTTGGCGAGGGTTAGTACGACGAAGATGAACAGGCCGACGCCCGCGATGCTCGGGACAAGCGTGCGGACGATGGCGAGCTCAGACATAAAGGCGCGTTTCATTTCGAAGCCCCTTTCAGTATGAGGCGAAGATAGTCATCAATGGTTGCCCGGTCGCAGGGAATCTCGGGGAAGGCCTCGAGCGCCTCGCGACGGTTGGGCACGAGCACGTCCACGCTATAGGCGTGGTGGGCGGCACGGGCGCCTTCGACGCAAGCCATGAGCTCGGACGCCTGTGCTTGGGTGCAGTGGGCGATGCCGGCTCGGTCGGTAATGTCCTCGCGAGGCAGGTCAAACACAATCGAGCCGTTATCGATGCAGATGACGCGGTCGGCAGTGCGATCGAGGTCGGATGTAATGTGGCTTGAGAGCAGCACGCTGTGCTGGCCGTCGGCGACAAAGGCAAGCAACTCGTCGAGCAGTTCCTCGCGCGCCATGGGATCGAGGCCCGCGGTGGCTTCGTCCAAAACGAGCAGCTTGGCATTGTGACTGAGCGCACAGGCGAGCTGCAGCTTCATGCCCATGCCGCGGGAGAGGTCCTTGACCTTCGTCTTGGGATCGAGGCCAAATCGGTCGATGAATCCGGCGAACGTTTCGCAGCTCCACGTGGGGTATGCCGGGCCTACGAGCCTCTCGACCTGGCCCACCTTGAGCGTGGAGGGGAAGGGACACGTGTCCAGGACGAGGCCGATGCGGGAGCGCAGGTGGCGCTGCGTCTCGTCGGGCGCGTCGGCGCCATAGCGCTGCCCAAACAGGTGCACCTCGCCGACATCGAGTTTGATAAGCCCAAGCGCGGCGCGAATAGTCGTCGTCTTGCCGGCACCGTTTACGCCCACAAAGCCGACAATTTGGCCGGGCTCCACGGCAAGCGTGACGTCGCGCAACGAAAAACGGTCGCTCACGCGGCGCGATACACCTTTGAGTTCTAGCAAATTTTGCATGGTATAGCCTTTCTTGCAGATGGCTACTGCATGGTTTCGGGGGCTACGAGGTCGAGCATCTCGTGCAGCTTGTCGCGCGTGACGCCCAAGGCTTCGGCTTGGCTCGCCGCTTTCGCAAGCAGCTCTTCGATATGGCAGAGCTGGTTTTCGCGCAAGAGCTCCTGGTTGCCCTCGGCGACAAAACAGCCCTTGCCCTGCACGGTGCAGATAAAGCCGAGTTGCTCCAGGTCGGCGTAGGCGCGCTTGGTGGTGATGACACTCACGCCAAGATCGCTCGCGAGTGCACGGATACTGGGGAGTTTGGCTCCCGCCGCGAGCGTGCCCGAAAGGATCTGAGCTTTGACTTGCGAGGCTATTTGCTCGTAGATGGGCTTGTCGCTCGAATTGGATAGGATGATGTCCACAGCGGCTCCTTAGCTGATGGGCTACACGTGTATATAACCGGTAAGCACAGTATATATACACTATGCACAGTTACGCAAGAGGAAATGTGGGCTCGTCTGTCCCTTCGTTCGTTTGTCTCGATCTGTAACATCTGGAGCCGATTTTGGCAGTTAGATGTTACAGATTGAGACAGCCCCGACCTTCCTGCCTGTTTGTCTCAATCTGTAACACTTAGCCCCGATTTTGGCGGCTATCTGTTACAGATTGAGACATTGGTTGCCTGCCTGCTTGTTTATCTCAATCTGTAACAGGTAGAGGCTCAAAACCCGTCTTTCTGTTACAGATTGAGACGGAGATTGAGACGGTGTTGGTCTTCCCAACCGTTTATCTCGATCTGTAACATCTGGAGTCGATTTTGGCGGCTATCTGTTACAGATCGAGACAGTCCTTGAGACGGCTGCCCGGTGCACAGCGAGCTCGGCTGATGAATTTGTCCTGATAGGCGCCCTAGAGCGGGATTTCGCGGCTACAATAGTGCGGTTACATCGACGTAATGCACTCAATGCAAGAAAGGATCCGCATGGCAAGCCTGTCGGATGAAATCTCGTCGCGTCGCACATTCGCGATCATCAGCCACCCGGACGCCGGTAAGACCACGCTTACCGAGAAGCTGCTGCTCTATACCGGCAGCATTCAGACCGCCGGCTCGGTCAAAGGCAAGAGCTCGGCCAAGCATGCCGTCTCGGACTGGATGGACATCGAGAAGGAGCGCGGTATTTCCGTTACCTCCTCGGTGCTGCAGTTCACCTATAACGGCGCCTGCGTCAACATCCTCGATACCCCCGGCCACCAGGACTTCTCGGAGGATACCTACCGTACCCTTATGGCGGCCGACGCCGCGGTCATGGTCATCGACGGCGCCAAGGGCGTCGAGGCCCAGACCAAAAAGCTCTTTAAGGTCTGTACGCTGCGCCATATTCCCATCTTCACCTTTGTGAACAAGCTCGACCACGAGGCTCGCGATCCGTTTGAGCTCATGGAAGAGATCGAGAACGTCCTGGGCATCAATACGTATCCTATGAACTGGCCGATCGGCAGCGGCCGCAACTTCCGCGGCGTGTTCGATCGCCAGACCCGTCGCGTCATTGCCTTTGAGGGCGACGGTCACGCCAACGCCACCAAGAAGGTCGCCGAGGTCGAGGCAGAGTTGGGCGACCCCGCCATGGATGAGCTTATCGGCGAGGAGAACCATAAGAACCTGATGGATGACATCGAGCTGCTCGATGGCGCCGGCGACGAGCTCGACCTGGATGCCGTGGCCTGCGGCAAGCTGAGCCCGGCGTTCTTTGGCTCGGCACTCACCAACTTTGGCGTGGAGCCCTTCCTCAAGGAGTTCCTGCGTCTGGCCCCGACGCCGCGCGCCTATACCGATACGCTTACCAGCGAGCCGGTCGATCCCTGCCGCGACGACTTTAGCGGCTTTGTCTTTAAGATCCAGGCCAACATGGACAAGAACCACCGCGACCGCATCGCCTTTGTGCGCATTTGCTCGGGCAAGTTCGAGCGCGGCATGGACGCCTTCCACGTGCAGGGCAACCGCAAGCTCAAGCTGGCGACGGGCACCTCGATGATGGCCGATGACCGCGCCATCGTGGACGAGGCGTACGCGGGCGATATCGTGGGCCTGTTCGATCCGGGTATCTTTAGCATCGGTGACACCGTGTGCTCCGGCAAGCGCCACGTGCAGTATCCGCAGATCCCGACGTTTGCCCCCGAGATGTTCGCTCGCATTACGCAGGTCGACACACTCAAGCGCAAGCAGTTTGTGAAGGGCATGGAGGAGCTTGCCCAGGAGGGTGCCATCCAGATCTTCCGCGAGCTGGGTGCCGGCATGGAGAGCGTCATCGTGGGCGTGGTCGGCGTGCTGCAGTTTGAGGTGCTCGAGCGCCGTCTTAAGGCCGAGTACCGTGTTGAGGTTCGTCGCCAGCCGCTGCCCTATACGGACATCCGCTGGATCCAGAACGACCCCGACACCATCGATATCCTGGGCCTTTCGCTCACGCGCGACACGCTGCGCGTCGAGGATATGCGCGGCGGTAAGCTGCTGCTGTTCACGAGTCCGTGGAACGTGGATTGGGCGACCGACCATAACCCCGACCTCATCCTGTCGGAGTTTGGCAACGTAGCCTTTTAGCGCGTCGGTGCGGTGGCCCTGCGGGGCTGCCGCGCCGTTTGCTTGCCTGATGCCGTGTGAGCGGCTATTATACCCATCGTCGTCTCAAGCCCGTGACGTCCGAGCAGTTCGGGTCCGATATCCTGCTCGTTAAACCTAAAACCAAAGGAGTACATAATGATCAAGAAGGTCATGGAGGACTACAAGGTCCTGTTGCGGAGCATTCCCGCGGCAACGGTTTCGCTGTTTTTCGTGAGCGTCATCATGATGAACCTGCTGGCCAACAAAGAACTTATCAGCCTGCCGTATCTGGCGCTCGACTGCGGCTTTGTGGTGAGCTGGGTTTCGTTTTTGTGCCAGGACATGATCTGCAAGCGCTTTGGCGCCAAGGCATCCATCAAAATCTCTATCCTCGCGCTGCTGGTCAACCTGGCCGTGAGCCTGTGCTTTTGGGCATGCTCGCTCACGCCCGGCATGTGGGGCGCTTACTACGACACGGGCATGATCGAGGTCAACACTGCCCTTAACGCCACCATCGGCGGCACCTGGTACGTGGTGCTGGGCTCTTCGCTGGCAATGCTCGTTTCTGCCGTGGTTAACTCCACGCTCAACCAGTCGCTCGGCCGCATGCTCAAAAAGAATAACTTTGCGAGCTTTGCCTTCCGCTCCTATGTGTCTACGGGCATCGGTCAGTTTGTCGACAACCTGGTCTTTGCCATTGTGGTGAGCCACACGTTCTTTGGTTGGACTTGGGTGCAGGTCATTATGTGCTCGCTGACGGGCGCCGTCGCCGAGCTGCTGTGCGAGGTCTTCCTGAGCCCCGTGGGCTACAAGGTCGTGCGTGGCTGGGAGCGCGAGAATGTGGGCGCCGAGTACCTCGAGCGCCACGCAACCGCCTAAGGAGCAAGTATGCGGGTTTTGATCACGGGCGCTTCGGGCGGTATCGGAGCCGCGTGCGTGCAGCGCTTTTTGGACGAGGGCCACGAGGTCGTGGGCTTTGATCTGCTGCCGGCGGCGATCGAACACGAGCGCTATCGCCATCTGATCGTCGATGTCCGCGAGCCGGATTCGTTTCCAGACGAGCTTGAACCCCAGGTGATCGTGAACGTTGCCGGCACGCAGGATTCGGCCGACGATATTGCCGCCAACCTGTGCGGCACCATCAACGTGACCGAGCGCTATGCCTTTGTGGGGGAGGGGCTTGCCGCCAAGCCGGCGCCGGCCATTACATCCGTGGTCAATGTGGGGTCGGCGAGCGGGCATACGGGATCGGAGTTTCCCGCCTATGCCGCCAGCAAGGGCGGCGTTATCGCCTACACCAAGAACCTTGCAAACCGTCTGGCGCCGCAGGCTATCGCCAACAGTGTGGACCCGGGCGGCGTTATCACGCCGCTCAACCGTTGCGTGATGGAAGACGAACACCTGTGGAACCAGATTATGGAGCTCACGCCGCTTAAACGCTGGGCCACCGCCCAAGAGATCGCCGAGTGGATCTACTTTGTGGGCGTGACCAACCGGTTTATGACCGGGCAGAGCCTGCTGATCGATGGCGGCGAGGCCGGCCGCACACAATTTATTTGGCCCGAATAGGAAACGCGCCCGATGGGAAGCCGTCGGGCGCGTTTTTTGATGTATCGATTTTTAGCCGAGGCAAGTCCAGTTGACGGGGGTCGAGCCGTGCTGTTCGAGTAGCCGATTGGCAGCGGAGAAGGGGCACGACCCCATAAAAGCGGGGAGTTCTGCCGTGGCACGGTTGGCCGAAAGCGGCGAGGGGTGCGTAGAGGCCAGACAGAACTTGCCGGTTGCCTTTCCCGCGCCGGTCGCGGCGAGCTTGCCCTCGACCATCTGCTGGGCAAAGCGGCCCCATGCCAAAAAGACGACCGGCTGGGGCAGCTGACAGCAGCGTTCGATAACGTAGTCGGTGAGCGTGCTCCAGCCCAGCTTGGCGTGCGAGTTCGCGGCATGTTCGCGCACGGTGAGCGTCGTGTTGAGAAGCAGGACGCCCTGTTGTGCCCAGGGGGTTAGGTCTCCCGTGGCGGGAATGGGGCAGCCCAGATCGGCGTTGAGTTCCTTATAGATGTTGCGCAGGCTCGGCGGCAACTTGGTTTGCGTCGCAGGCACCGAGAACGACAGCCCCATGGCCTGGTTGGGCCCGTGATAGGGGTCTTGGCCCAGGATGACGGCCTTGACCTGGTCGGCCGGCGTGTAGGCGAGGGCATTGAGGATGTCGTCTTGTGCCGGGTAGATGGTCTGCTCGGCACGCAGAAGGGCGATGCACTCGAGCAGCTGGTTCGTAGCGTTACGTACCGGCTGCGGCGCATCGCCCAACCAAGTTGCTATGTTGCGGTCGCGAGTTGCGGTGTCCATGGAACTCCTTTAGGGAAGATGCTATGTCGGCATCTATTGTAAAGGCGTCTAGAGACCTGTATGCCGCGGCTGTATGAGGAATGGGGTCTACGAGACGTGCTCGGGCGCTGCCGCCATATGAGCATGCCCATGTGCGCGAAGGCGCGGAAGCTCGGCAGTTGCCACCATGACGCCGGTGAGGATGAGGGCAGCGCCAAGGAAGGCGATGGGGCTCAGGACCTCGCCGACCAGGAAAAACGAGAAGACGGCGGAGCAGACCGGCTCGAGCGAGAAGGCGAAGCCAGTGGTTTCGGCGGGTACGTGGGGCTGCACGAGCGTCTGGGTGATAAAGCCGTAGGCAGAGCAGATGAGTGCGAGCGCAACGATAACGACGATCTCGCTCGGCGTGCTGGGAAGCGTGAAGCCGCCAAAGGTAAATGCGGCGATACCCGAGAACAAGCCGCCGAAGCCCAGCTGCCAAACGCCCAGAGCCAGCGGATCGACTTCTTCGACAAAGCGCTTGGCGATGATAATGTGGCCGGCATAGATAAAGGCCGAGAGCAGCATGATGATTGCGCCGGGATTCAGGCTGGTAAAGTCGGCGCCCGAGAGCAGCAACATGCCGCAGGTGACGATGGCGGTGCCGATGAGCACCTTGCGCTCGGGGGCGCGACGCAGCAGGGCCGCGTTGGCAAACGGCACGATTACGACCGTCAGGCTCTGCAAAAAGCCGGCGGTGGAGGCGGAGGTGAGGCTGGAGCCCAGGCACATGCAGGTGATCTCGGTTGCCATGATGGCGCCGATGATGGCAGCGCGGACCATCAGGTCACGGTTGATGCGCACCGCGTGCTTGTGGAAGAGCAGCAGGCAGGCCGCAAAAGCGATGATGCAGCGCAGCGCGACGATGCTCGTGGCGTTCATGCTGTTCATGCCGATCTTCATGAGGGGGTACGAAAAGCCCCATGCGACGGGAACGGAAAATGAGAGCGCGATTGCTTTTTTGCGATCCATGGGACTCCTTTTGTTACAGAACGGTTTCGCAAAAAGGATTCTGCTCCCAGATATGGATGTAGTAAAGCGAATGTATCTTCAGTATGATTAAGAAATACTAATGTTGGAAGAAAAAGCCCTGGCAAAACGTTTTACGGCTACATCGATGTGGAGGCACGATGGCATCGCGGTATCAGATTGTATGTATGGTGGTCGATTGCGGCAGCCTGAAACGTGCCGCCGACGAGCTGGGCTATACGCAAAGCGCGGTGAGCCAGGCCGTCAAGGCGCTCGAGCGCGAGCTGGGCACCACGATTATCGAGCGTGGCAAGCAGGGCGTCTCGCTTACGCGCGACGGCAAACAGTATCTGCCGTATCTGCGCCAGATCGTTACGGCCGAGGCCGAGCTTGAGGGCAAGCGCCAGGAGTTGCTGGGGCTTTCGTCGACCGACATTCGCATTGCGACGTTTACCAACGTGAGTCGTACCGTGCTGCCGCGCGTGATCCGCGACTTTGGGGCCCTGCATCCGGGCGTGCGCTTTACCCTCAAGCAGGGCGATTACACGCGCAATGCCCAGTGGGTGCACGATGGCGTGGTCGACTTTTGCTTTACAGCGCGTGGATTTACCGAGGGGCTCGAGAAACGCGTGGTCTATCACGACGAGCTGGTGGCGCTGTTGCCAGCCGTCCATCCACTGGCGGCAAAGGAAAAGGTGACGCTTGCCGACCTGGCGTCCGAACCGTTTGTGCTGCTGGATGAGGGCGAACAGAGTCTGGTGCTCGATGCGTTTGCCGCGCACGGGCTATCGCCGCATGTGACGAGTGAGGTCACCGATGACTACACCATTATGGCGATGGTGGAGGAGGGCCTCGGTGTGAGCATGCTCTACCGCCGTACCGTCGAGGGCATGCGGGCCGATATTTGTGTGCGTCCCATCGTGCACGCTCCCTCACGCGACGTCGTGGCAGCCTGGCGCAGCTGGGATACCATGCCGATCGCCACGAGGCGCTTTATCGACTACATGAGCTCGCATATCGTGAGCTAGTTGCCGATGCGCCACCTTGTTGGATGTGTCTAGCGCGCCCCGGTCTTGGCTTGTGCCAGACGGTAGGTGCGTGCCGGGTGGCAGAGCAGTACCGCCACGACCATAAAGAATGCCGTGGTGCCCAGGCTGATGGGGTAGACCATCATGATGTTCGCAAAGGTACGGAAGTGCGGGAACACGCAGAATACCCAGTAGAAGCGGATGCCGCAGACGCAAATCATGGTGATGAGGGCGGGCATGAGCGAGATGCCAAAGCCGCGCAGATAACCGGACATGTTTTCGTAGAACATGCTAAAGGCGTACGCCGGGAAGATCGAACACACGCGGATATAGCCGATCGAGACGATGTTGTGATCGCTGTTGAACAACGCCAGGATCTCGCGCCCCAGACCGACGATGACGATAATCGTGGTGAGTGCAACGATGCCGCCTTCGACCAGGCAGACCTTGAGCGTCTTGGTGCAGCGGTCGATCTGGCGCGCGCCGTGGTTTTGTCCCACAAAGGTGGTGCAAGCCTGGCTAAAGCTGTTGAGCAGGTTGTAGCACACATACTCCAGGCTCATGGCGGCGCTCGATGCCGCCATGACCTCGGTGCCCAAGCTGTTGATGGCGGACTGGATGATGATGTTGGCGACGGCAAAGACGGCGCTTTGGATACCGGCGGGCAGGCCGATCTTAACGATGCGCTTGAGGGCGACGGGGTCGATAGCCAGATCGCGCAGGGTGACGCGGACGACGGAATCGGTCTTGAGCAGACGGATAAAGAGCGTGACGGCGCTGACGGTATAGGCGATGGCGGTGGCGATGGCGACACCCGCGACGCCCCAGTGGAGCACGGGGACAAAGATGAGGTCCAGGCCAATGTTGAGGACGGTGGACACGGCAAGCGCCTGCAGCGGCATGCGGGTGATGCCGACGGAGCGGAAGATCGCGGCCTCAAAGTTGTAGAGCAAGATCGAGGGCATGCTGAGCAAAAAGACGCGCAGGTAGAGCGAAGCGAGAGGCATGGTTTCGGCAGGAACGTTGAGCGCGGCGAGCATGGGCTCGGCAAAGATCTCGCCCAGCGCGATGACGACAAAGCCCACGAGCGCCATTAAAATCGAGGTATGGACGGCGCGCTTGACCATGTTCTGATCGTTGCGGCCGATGGCGTTGGCGATGACCACGTTGGAGCCAAGCGACAGCCCAATAAACAGGTTGATCATAAGACTGGTAAGCGGAACATTGGAGCCGACCGCCGCCATGGCGAGGGTTCCCTGGTCGCCCGAGAAGTTACCGATGATGACCGTGGCGATGAGGTTCGACAGCTGCTCAAGGATGCTCGTGGCGGCGACGGGAAAGGCGAACAGGGGAATATTGCGCCACAGCGAGCCGGTGGTCATGTCAATGTGCTTAGATGCGGTGTCTGCCATACGCTCTCAATCTCTAACATGCTCATTCGTGCTTATTTGCGCAGACGATGATACTCCTAATGCAGCCAGCCGGCACTTAGGGACGTTCCTTTTCTGCCGGCAGTTGGGGACACTCCTTGTCTCTTCTATGATTAGGTGGGGAAGGCGTGCGACAATGGTGGGCGTTGTGTTGTTCGCGCTAAGGAGTTGCCATGTTGTTGTGTCCCGTTTGCCATGAACCGTTGGTGGACGACGAGCGCGGTGCTGCATGCGCGGGCGGACACCGATTTGACCGTGCGCGCGAGGGCTATCTCTATCTGCTGCGCTCGTCCAAGAGCGGCGACTCCATGGGCGATCCCAAGTCGCAGGCGCGCAGCCGTCGCGACTTTCTGAACCGCGGATACTATGCGCCGTTGCGCGATGCGATGGTCGAGCTGGTGCGCGAGCAGGTGTCTGGGCACGCGGCGTCTACAGGCGCCCCCATGACTTTGCTCGATATTTGCTGTGGCGAAGGCTACTACACTAGCGCCATGGGCGCGGTGCCGGGCGCGGATGCTTACGGGTTCGACTTGGGCAAGGAGATGGTGCGCCTGGCCGCCAAGCGCGGCGATGCGACCTACTTCGTGGCCAACATGAAGGACATCCCCGTGGCTGATGGCGCCTTCGATATGGTGACCGAGCTCTTCGCTCCCTTTAACGAGCGTGAGTTTTCTCGCGTGCTGGCGCCCGAGGGCTCGCTCTATACCGTGGTGCCGGGTGCCCGTCATCTGTTTGGGCTCAAGGAGGTGCTCTACGACACGCCATATCTCAACGACGAGAAGCTGCCGAAGACCACCGAACTCGAGTTGGTCGGAACGCAGCGGGTGTCTGCGAACATTACGCTCCAGACCCAGACCGACATCGAGGCAGTGTTCCAGATGACGCCGTACTACTACCGCACGCGCCCCGCCGACAAAGAGCGCCTGGCAAATTTGGATACCCTTCAAACCGACATCGACTTCATCATCGCCGAGTACCGCCACAGCTAACAACCTGCCAAAAAGGGACAGGTTTATTTTGGCAGGTGTTATCTGGGCAAACGTAAAGGGCCGACCGCAGAGATGCGCGATCGGCCCTTTTTAGTTGCTTGACTGCAGAGGTTATGAGGAGTAAGCGCCTACAGGCGGTCCTTGTTCTCGGCCTTAACGGCGTGCGCCTGCTGAACAAAGAACAGGTCGTAGACCACGATGACAAAGGCTCCAATATTGACGGCGCTGCCGCCGAGCGCGGGAAGGGTGAGCACGGCCTGCGCAATCGTGGCGATTGCGGCAACGATGCCGAGCTTAAACGCGCCATCCACCTGCGAGGGCTTGTTGGCGCCCTTGATGCCCGCAACACCAGCGGCAAGATCAACGAGGCCCTTGGCGATAATCACGACCGCGGCGAGCATGGCATTCGATCCGTAGGTGGACTCGAGCTTGCCGGTCGCGATGCCGGCGATTCCAATGACGAGACTGGCGATGCCCAGAACAAAATAAATCAGGGCAAGGATTTTGAGTGTCTTGCGAGCGGCGCTCATAACTGGTCCTTTCGATGCGGGCGCGGTGAATCTGTCGCACCCAGGTTGCGGCATATATGGTGAAGCACATTGTAGTTCAACGGAGCGATGCATGCGTTTGAAAGCGCTTTGAGCCTGTGCGGCCCAACCTTTCAAAAAGGAAAGCTGGGCGTAAGCAAAATCGATGGCAGCGTATGTGCGGCGCTGCGATGATGAGGCCATGGTAAGAGCTGGACCGAAGGAGGAGCCATGATGTACGGAGCCAAGCAAGTGCGTGAGCCGCGTTCGTTAGGAAGGCGTATGGGCGATTCCGTGATCGCTGCCGTGTGCACGGGATTGATGGCGGTGCTTTGCATTGGGATGCTGTGGACCATGTCGCGTGTGGGACAATAGCGGACGGTTGGGTGCCAACTGAGGTGGCGCTCACGTATTCGTTTTGCTTGCTAAGGAGTGTCCATGGGCGTCGTCGATCCCTTTTCTGTTGCTCGGGCTGCTGGGCTCGAGCTCGTGCGGACGTCCGAGGGCCTTACGCTCACCGACGGCACGATGGAGTTGCGTGCCGATTTTGGCCGCATGCTTCCACGGCTCAAGCAGGGCCGTTTGCAGCAAGAGCTGTTGGTAAAGGCTGCGCGCGCAAAAGGCATCGAGCGCCCATGGGCGATTGATGCCACGGCAGGCTTTGGCGAGGATTCGCTGCTGCTGGCGGCCGCGGGCTTTACCGTCGATCTGTATGAACAGGATTGCGTGATCGCGGCGCTCCTCAAGGATGCCTTGGATCGCGCGGCAGATGATCCGGCGCTTGCGATAGCCGTGGCGCGCATGCGCTTACATGCGGGCGAGGACAGCATTGCCGGCCTTCGCCATACAGCTGAGCTGATCGGGCAGGGCGAGCTCACCGCTCCTGACGTGGTATATCTGGACCCCATGTTTCCCGGGCGCACCAAGAGCGCGGCGGTGAAAAAGAAGTTCCAACTCTTGCATCATCTGGAGCAGCCGTGCGCCGACGAGGAGACGCTGGTCCAGGCAGCACTTGCGGTGTATCCGCGCAAGGTCGTTATCAAGCGGCCGGTGAAGGGCCCGTTGCTCGCCGGCGTAAAGCCGAGCTATCAGCTCGCGGGCAAGGCCGTTCGTTACGATGTTTTGGTGCCGCCGCGCCCGTAGCTTGCGTGCGATGGCTGGCGCTCCGTCAGCGCCGTGCCGATGCGGGGCCTATTTCCAGGGGTGCGACGTCAGATGCCATCCGCCGCAGTATTCGCATTTGTAGCAGGCAAGCCCGCGGCGTCCGCGGTTTTCGCAGTCGGCCATAACGGCCTCGGCCTCGGCGCGCGTGTCGTAACGGTTTTTGCGTTCGCACGACTTGTAGCGCCAGGCTTCATCGCGCTCGGCGTCCAGGGCGTCGCGGCGCTCGTCTTCGCGTGCAAACAGGTCGCTCATATCGCCGCCCGTGGCAGCGCCCAAAAACTCGCTTTTGGCTTTTGACCAGGCGGCTCGCTTTTTGCTACCCATCTGCTTCGCGCCCCTCTTCAAACGCTGGTATCATTGCTCAATCAAAGTGATACCAATAAACGTGAGGTCGTCGCGTGATGATCAGAAAAACCCTCGATACCGACATTCCCGCCGTCATGGCTATCTATGACGCGGCCCGCGCCTTTATGCGCGCACATGGCAACGCCACGCAGTGGCCGGTAGGCACGCCCTCGGACGAGCAGCTCAAAAGCGATATTGCCGCGGGCGGTAGCTATGTGTGCGAGGAAGACGGGCGCGTGGTGGCGACGTTTGCCTTTTTACCGGGTCCGGACGAGTGCTATGACGTCATTGAGGATGGCGCCTGGCGCAGCGACGCTCCATACCATGTGCTACATCGCGTGGCATCCGACGGCACCGTGCACGGTATCGCGGCAGCGATGTTTGCCTTTGCCAAGGAGCACGCCAGCCACTTGCGTATCGACACGCACGAGGACAACTTGCCCATGCAGGGTGTCATCGCCAAGGCCGGGTTTAAGCGCGCCGGTATCGTATATGTGTCGGACGGTACGCCGCGTGTCGCGTTTGATTGGCTGCGCGAGGCGTAGGAGCCAAGGCACGTATCGTCACCCAGCTCAAATAAAAAATGGCCCCGAGTGGGGCCATTTTTGGTAAAACGCGTCGTTGTGGGACTCGCATTGTTACCGCCTCAGATGAGACCGGGCAGGCAAAAGGGGAGGTGCCGGCTTTCGCAAGGCGCGAACCTACGAAAATCGCCGCGCGGCAACGCGGGGCGATGAGCTCGGTCGGGGGATAGGGCCCGCTTCGCCCGCCGGCCCGTAAATTGTATCATCCAGTGTGGAGCGTGAACGTCCGTTGCCGCGTGCGATGGGCTTGTAATAAGAGGAGAGCCATGTCGAAGCAAGCGGTCGTTGGAATCTTGGCGCATGTCGATGCCGGCAAGACCACGTTGGCCGAGGCCATGCTGTTCAACGCGGGTCGCATTCGCAAGCGCGGCCGCGTGGACGATGGCGATTCGCATCTGGACACCAACGCGATCGAGCGTGAGCGCGGTATCACGATTTTCTCGTCGCAGGCCGTGCTCGACCACGGCGATACTCACGTCATGCTCGTGGATGCACCAGGGCATGTCGATTTTTCTGCCGAGGCGGAGCGCACATTGCGCGCGCTCGACTACGCGATTTTAGTTGTGGGCGCTAACGATGGCGTGCAGGGGCACACCGAAACCCTGTGGCGCCTGCTTGCGCGCTATGACATTCCGACGTTCATCTATATCAACAAAATCGATTTGGAGAATCCCGGCCGCGATGTTTTGCTGGCACAGCTTGGGCAGCGTCTTTCCGAAGGCTGCCTGGATGCCAGCGAGCTGCTGGCGGGCGGCGCCGTTCAGGAGGACGCTGCTGCGTTGGACGAAGCGGCGCTCGAGGAGTTTCTTGAGGCGGGCGGGCTTTCCGCCGCAACGCTGTCGCGCATGGTTGCCGAGCGCAAGCTCTTTCCCTGCTTTGCCGGCTCGGCACTCAAGGACCAAGGCGTTGACGAGCTGCTGGATGGCATATGCGCGCTGATGCGTGAGCAGGCGTGGCTCCCGGAGTTTGCTGCGCGCGTCTATCGTGTCAGCCGCGGGGATCGTGGCGAGCGCTTGGCTTGGGTTAAAGTGACCGGCGGCATGCTGCGCGCCAAGCAGATGATTGACGGACGTTCCGGTGCCGAGGCATGGGAACAGAAGGTCGATCAGGTGCGCATCTATAACGGTGAGAAATACGAGCTTGCCCAGGAAGTTGCTGCTGGCGGCATCTGCGCCGTGACGGGTCTTGCGTACGTTCGCCCAGGGGACGCCCTGGGCGCGGAGCCCGCGGGCGATGCGCCCGTCATTGCGCCAGTCCTCACCTATACGGTGCTGCCGGGCGAACATGACGTCCATGCGGTGTTCAAAGCGCTGACTGAGTTGGCGGACGAAGATCCCATGCTTGGCGTGAGCTGGAATACGCATCTTGAGCAGATTCATTTGCAGTTGATGGGCGCTGTGCAACTCGAGGTCGTGCAGCGGGTGCTGGCCGATCGCTTTGGTCTTACGGTTGGGTTTGAGCCCGGCGGCATTCTCTATAAGGAGACTATCTCGCAGCCGGTCGAGGGCGTGGGCCACTTTGAGCCGCTGCGCCACTATGCCGAGGTGCATCTGCGCCTGGAGCCGTTGCCAGCAGGTTCGGGCGTGCAGTTTGGCACCGTGACCTCGACCGACGAGCTTGATCTTAACTGGCAGCGTCTGGCACTCACCAACGCCATGGAGCGCGACCACCTGGGCGTGCTGACCGGCTCGCCCATCACCGATGTGCGCATTACGCTCACGGGCGGCCGCGCGCATGCCAAACACACCGAGGGCGGCGATTTTCGTCAGGCCACGTACCGCGCGATTCGCCAGGGTTTGATGCAGGCGCGCGATGCAGGCGTAGCGGTGCTGTTGGAGCCGTGGTACCACTTTGAGCTCGAGGTGCCAGGGGAATGCGTGGGCCGGGCACTCTCGGATGCCACGCGCATGGGCGCCGAGTACGAGCCGCCGGCGATGGCGGGCGACCGGGCGAAGCTTGTGGGTCGCGTGCCGGCATCCGAGGTGCAGGATTATGCGCTGGAGGTGGCTGCCTACACGAGCGGTCGCGGCCATCTGTACCTGGAGTTCGCCGGTTACGCGCCCTGTCATGATGCTGAGCGCGTAATCGAGACGGCGGCCTATGAACCCGAGGCCGATCTGCCCAACACGCCCGACTCGGTCTTTTGCTCTCACGGCGCCGGCTACACGGTCAAATGGTACGACGTGCCCGCCGCGGCGCACGTAAAGATCGATCCCACCACCTTCCGCCCCTGGCGAGCAGCAGACGCCGAGTTTTTCGGCCATAGGTGATAGAAGGGCGGCCTCTTTGTCACCTGCTGTTGGTATAACTCGGTATAAGTTGGTATAACTATAGGCAGCCTTTGCCAATCCGAGGAGGCCGACATGAATCCAAATCCCTTTAAGCCAACGGCTGGTAAGCGACCTCCGGTGCTCATCGGTCGCGAGTCGGTCATCGAAGATTTTGAGGAAGGGCTCGATAACGGTGCCGGAGCGCCGGGCAGACTCATGCTCATTACAGGAAACCGCGGCTGTGGCAAAACAGTTCTCCTGCGGGAGCTGCAGCGTCTCGCCAGTGAGCGCAGATGGGCGGTTGTCTCCGATTCCGCTTCGCTTGGTTTATGCGACCGCTTGGCCGACGCGCTTCGCTCGAATAAACCCGTTGTGACGTCGATGGAGTTTGGTCCGTCATTTGGCCGAATGTCGGTTGAGGCGGCGCGGGCAAAAGGCGAGACGTTGCGGGGGCTGGTCAACGAACGTCTCAAGAAACTCGGTCCAGGTAAGGGCATCCTGTTTGCGATTGACGAGGCTCAATCTGCGTCTATCGAGGAACTGGCGGCTCTCGCCGTTCTCTATCAGCAGGTGCTCGGAGATCAGGATGCCACGGGCTTGCCCGATAGCGAGCAACGCGGTCTTGCGCTGGTCTTTGCCGGCTTGCCCAGCATGGTTGACGATCTGCTCGAAGAGCCGAGCGTGACGTTTTTGCGACGTGCCCAGCAGCGTACGTTGGGGGCGATTTCTTTGCCCAAGGTGCGCGATTCGTATATCCAGACGGTCAAGCGCGCTGGTTTTTATATTGATGCGGAGACCGCGGACCTTGCGGCGCGCAAGAGCATGGGGCATCCCTATATGGTTCAGCTGGTGGGATATTACATGTGGCGGTCTGCTGTCCGGCGTGGCTCGCAAGTCATTGAAGGGTGCGATGTCGAGGATGGCCATGCGGATGCCGTCTCCGAGTTCTACGAAGCGGTTGACGCGCCTCTGTATTACGGGCTGCGCAGCCCGCAGCGCCTCTTTATCGAGGCCATGGCGGTTGACGAGGGCAAGCCGACGCGTATGGCGGATATCATTGAGCGCTGCGACCGCACCCAGAGCTGGGCGAGCAAATACCGCGCAAGCCTGATTCGCGAGCGCGTCATCGAGGCCGCCGGATACGGTCTCGTCCGGTTTACCGTGCCCATGCTGGGCAAGTACATTCGCGATCACATTTTATGGCACGAGTAATGTGACATGAGGGACTGTCCCTTTGTCACATTCGATCAATAGGAAGGGGAGCGATGGCGGTGTCGCAACAACCAAGCGCTATCGAGGTGCGTGGCGCGCGTGTCCATAACCTTAAGGACATCGATATCGATATTCCGCTGGGAAAGCTGGTGGGTATTGCCGGCGTGTCGGGCTCGGGCAAGAGCTCGCTGGCGCTGGGTGTTTTGTATGCCGAGGGCTCGCGCCGTTACCTGGAGGCGCTCAGCACCTATACCCGCCGTCGTCTGACGCAGGCCGAGCACGCCCAGGTGGACGAGGTGCTGCACGTGCCGGCGGCGCTCGCATTGCATCAGCGCCCCAGTGTGCCAGGCGTGCGTTCGACCTTTGGCACCATGACCGAGCTCAACAATAGCCTGCGTCTGCTCTTTAGCCGCTGCGCCCATCACGTCTGCCCGCATTGCGGGGCGCGCGTGGAGCCGAGCCTTAACGTGGCCGCGGGCCTGTCGCTCACATGCCCCGCATGCGGGCGCGAGTTCTATGCGCCGGGTGCCGAGGACCTTGCCTTTAACAGTGGCGGCGCGTGCCCTACCTGCGGAGGCACCGGCGTCATGCGCGAGGTGGACGAGGCGAGCCTGGTGCCCGACGAGTCAAAGACAATCAACGAGGGCGCGGTGCTTCCCTGGGGCACGCTCATGTGGGATCTGATGAAGCAGGTGGCCGGCGAGATGGGCGTGCGCACCGACGTTCCGTTTAACCAGCTCACGCCCGCCGAGCGCGATATCGTGTTTCATGGTCCGGCGGTTAAGAAGCATATTCTCTACGTCCCCAAAAACGGCGAGGGCGCCACGCCGCTCGACTTTACCTATTACAACGCCGTCTATACCGTTGAGAATGCGCTCGCCAAGGTTAAGGACGACAAGGGGCTCAAGCGCGTTGCGCGCTTTTTGCGCGAGGGACCGTGCCGCGATTGCGGAGGCACGCGTCTTTCCGAGGCTGCGCGCCAGCCCCAGGTGCGCGGTATCAATCTGGCGCAGGCGGCGGCCATGACGCTGGGCGAGGCGATTGAGTGGGTGCGCGGAGTGCCCGCATCCTTGCCGACCGAGATGCAGCCCATGGCGACGGATATCTGCGATTCGTTTTTGAGCACGGCCCGTCGCCTGGTCGATCTGGGTCTCGACTACCTTTCGCTCGACCGCGCCGGTGCCACGCTGTCGACGGGCGAGCGCCAGCGCGTGCAGCTTGCCCGCGTGGTGCGCAACCGATCGACGGGCGTGCTGTATGTGCTGGACGAGCCTTCGATCGGCTTGCATCCTGCCAATGTCGATGGCCTGGTGGGCGTGATGCGCGATCTGGTGGATGACGGCAACACCGTGGTTGTTGTTGACCACGACACGCGCGTGCTGGCAGAAGCCGACTATCTGGTCGAGATGGGCCCCGTTGCGGGAGCAGGCGGCGGCCATGTAATCGCCGCCGGTACGGTAGACGAGGTCGAACAATCGCAGGGCAGCCGCATCGCGCCGTTCTTGCGCTCGGACCCCAAGCGTCTGCGCCCGCAGGTGGCTGACGACGAAATGTTCGACCTAGGCCATATCCGCATGGCGACCGATGCCATCCATACCGTCAAACCACTCGAAGTCGATATCCCGCGCGGGCGCCTTGTCGCGGTGACGGGTGTTTCGGGTTCGGGCAAGACGACACTGGTGCTCGAGACGCTCATCCCGGCGCTCAAGGCGCAAGCGGCCGGCGAGCGCCTGCCAAGGCACGTGCGTTGGGTCGATGCCGAGGGCATCGCGCGCGCCAACCTGATTGACGCCACGCCCATCGGTGCCAACGTGCGCTCGACGGTGGCGACCTATGCCGACATCCATGACGAGCTGCGCCGCGCCTTTGCCCGTACGCCCGAGGCCAAGGAGGCAGGGTATAAGGCGGGCGCCTTTAGCTACAACACTGGCACCTTGCGCTGTCCTACGTGCGATGGCACGGGTTCGATATCGCTTGACGTGCAGTTTTTGCCCGATGTCGAGATCGTCTGCCCTGCATGCCGCGGCTCGCGTTATGCCGACGCAGCCTCGTATATCCATCGCGAGGGCAAGGACGGCAGCCTACTTACATTGCCGCAGCTCATGGATATGAGTGTGGACGAGGCCATTGACGCCACGTTGGGACTCAAGAAAGTCCAGGCGCGCTTGCAGACCTTGCACGACCTGGGTTTGGGCTACTTGACACTGGGCGAGCCCACGCCGGCGCTCTCGGGCGGCGAGGCGCAGCGGCTTAAGCTTGCGAGCGAGATGGGCCGCGTGCAGGACGATGCCGTATTCGTATTCGACGAGCCCACGATCGGCCTGCATCCGCTCGATGTTCAGGTGCTGCTGAGTGTGTTTGACGGCCTCGTTGCCAAGGGCGCCACGGTTATCGTGATCGAACACGACCTCGACCTTATCCGTAATGCCGATTACGTGATCGACATGGGCCCGGGCGGCGGTGACGCAGGCGGACAAATCGTCTGCACCGGCACGCCGGATGACACTGCGGCCTGCTCCGCAAGCGTCACTGGCCGCTACCTCTAGCAGAATGTGACAAAGGGACAGTCCCTTTGTCACATCCGATGCCTATTTCACGCATTGAGCGGTGAGATAGTCGCGGAAGAACGGTAATTCAAAAGCGACGATTCCGCGCCCGCGTTCTCCAATGATGCCGGCGTCTATCATGCGGCGTCGGTAGCGGGAGACCTGTTGCGGCGAACGCTTAAGGCGCTCGACAAGGTCAGCGGTGGTGGACTCTTCTTCGTCGTCGAGCATGGCGATGAGAAATCGCTTGTCCTCCGCAGTGAGTTCCCGATAGGTCGCTGCGAGGATCCGGTCGTCCATTTCATCGCGTGCGATTTTGATTCCCTGGTCAAAGTCGCGAGATGATATTTCCCTCGAGTTGCTCGTGAGATCCCAGGCGCGGTAACCCACAAGCTGCAAAAGGAAAGGAAAGCCCGAAATCGAGCGAACGGCCTTATCGATTCCCTCGGCATCCGCCAGACGGTCGTTTTCCTGGATCGTTCGGATCAAGGCCTCGCGTACATCGTAGTCGGCGATACGCCCCAGATGATATTGCTGGGCGCGACGAAGGAACGAGACCGTCTTGTGGTTCAGCAACGTCGAGACGTTGTTGGGAAGTCCCGCCATGAGTAGAGCGACGCGTTTCCCATCGGTCACAAAGTGCTGATACGTGGCTGCGAGCTGGATCATCTCGTCGAGCGTCGGGTCGACCTCATCAACCGTGACGAGTAGACCGGTGCCCGTTTCGTTGAGCTGGTCGATGATGTCGCTCATGCGATAACGCCAAGTCGAGGCATCGTGAACACGATTGACCTCGATACTGCCGAGCGGCGCGATTCCGAGACCGGTGACTTCGAAGTTGTTAGACGGGTTGATGAGATGGCCTGCAGCACGTTTCGCCCCGAGCTCGATTTCCTCAAGCATTCCCGAGAGCGCGGTCGTCTTTACCGCTATCCAGCCGTGGGATTCCGCCCTTGTTGCGAGCGACGACATGAGAGCGGTTTTACCGGTTCCACGCGCGCCTGAGAAGATCGAGGTCAATTCCGGGCGTCTACGCTGGCTCAAGAAGGCACGGTCCAAATCCCGAATAATCTGTTGTCTGCCGGCGAGATGGGCAGGAACCTCACCAAAACTGGGGGTAAACGGGTTCTCGAGATATTCCACAAGGCTCTCCTTTCACATCGGCGTTTAACTCCATTTTATTCTAGTTAATTCTGATTAAAAGCGACGGCTCGTTATTTGGTGCATCAATGTGACAAAGGGACAGTCCCTTTGTCACATGCCGGGGAAGCCTGTCTGGCGGAGGGCCTCGTAGAGGACGATGGCGGCGCTGTTGGAGAGGTTGAGGGCGCTGATGCGGTAGTCGTCCGGGTCTACAAAGTTGCCGCAGATATCCTGCCGAAGGATGGCCTCGTGGCTGTCCTCGGTATGCCCTAGCGATTCCTCGTGGGCTTCCCATGTCTCGGCGTTGTCAAGCGAATCGCAATCGCGCAGCATCGGGATGCGCTCGCAGCGCTCGGACTCCGCGGCAAGCAGTGGCTCGGGGATGCCTGAACTCTCGCTGCCAAAGACCAAGTAGTCGCCGTCGCGGTAGGTGCTTTGCGCATAGGTGCGGCGTGCCTTTTTGGTCAGCAGATGCAGGCGCTCGTCGGCGGGGGAGAGGCCGTTGCGCGCAAGGAAATCCTCCCAGCCGGCATAGGTCGTCACGTCCAAGTTTTGCCAGTAGCCCAGGCCGGCGCGACGCACTGTCTTGTCGTCGAGCGAAAACCCCAGCGGCTCCACCAGATGCAGGCGGGTACCGGTAACCACGCAAGTGCGGCCGATATTGCCCGTATTGGCCGGAATCTCGGGCGCATACAGCACAATGTTGAACATGAATCTCCTTGGCTCAGAACGAAAAACCACCACGAAGGGCACCTTCGTGGTGGTTTGGCGGTTACGTAGGCGGAAAAATACTCGCTTGGATAAACCTAGGCGCGGTGCCAGTCGGCCAGGCAGGCATCGAGGGAGGCGATGAGTGCGTCCTTGTCCATGTGACGGCCGATGATGCACAGGCTCGTCATGCGGTCGCCCGTCTCGTCGTCCCAAATCTGCATGATTTCGGGGTTCTCGTCGATAATCTTCTGCTTCTCGCCCTCGGGCGCAGAATCGACAAACAGGCCGTTTTCCATCAGACGCATCTGGTGGCCGGCCTGCTCAAACATGTAGCACATGTCCGGATCGCCGGTCTGCCACAGTGGACCCTTGACGCGAATGACTTCGTCGGGCCACTCATGCTCAACAAAATCGGTGAACTTCTGCAGGTCAAACGGCTTGCGGCGCGAGTACACAAAGGTCTCGATGTCGTACTCGAGCACCTCGGGGTCGTCGTGCTCCTCGGGATGCTCCATGGCCTCGATCCAGGCGGCGGAGTTGTAGGCGCGCATAAAGTCGAAGCGGTCGGTGTCGAGCAGCTCCTCCATGGGGACCTCGCCGTTTTGAGCTTCGACGATCACGGCGTCCTTCTGCAGGCTGCGCACGATGGCTTTGAGCTCTGCGATCTGCTCAGGGGTGACGGTGTCAGTCTTATTAAGAATCAGCGTGGAGCAAAACTCGATCTGCTGGATGAGCAGGCTCTCGATGTCGTCCTCGTCGATATCCTCGGCTAGCAGATCGCGACCGCCGTTGAACTCGTCGTACATGCGGGCGCAGTCGACCACGGCCACGATGTTGTCGAGCGCGAGCTTGGGCTCGCCGCCCACCTTGGCCTCGTCGCAGAAGCTCGAGATGGTGTAGGCGATGGGGATGGGCTCGCAAATACCCGAGGCCTCGATGATGATGTAGTCGAACTTGCCCGAATCGGCGATGCCCTGCAGCTGGTTGGCCAGATCGTCCGAAAGCGTGCAGCAGATGCAGCCGTTGGTGAGCGGGATGAGGTCGTCGGTCTCGGAAAGGCCGCCGTCGGCGATAAGGCTGGCGTCGACGTTGATCTCGCCGATATCGTTGACGATCACGGCAGCATGGATGCCGCCGTCGTTGGCGAGGATGTGGTTGAGCAGCGTGGTCTTGCCGGCACCGAGGTAGCCGGTAAGCATGATGATCTTCACGGGTTTGTTGGGCATGTGCCCTCCTTTGTTAGACATGGCTTACAGTTGAATCTTATGCCAAACGCCTGCTCTTATACCCACGCGCCGACAAATAACACAGGCTACTCCCAGGCTCCCCACACATCGGGACAATAGCCGACGGTGGCCTTCTTGCCGTTGCGTACGATGGGCTCGGCCAAAACCTGCTGGTTCTCGAGCAGCTTGTCGAAGCGCTGGCTGGGGGTAAGGTGCTGGATGAGTGCGAGCGTCTCCTCGTCCTTGGCTTTGGGGTTGAGCAGCTTGTCGATGCCGCCGACCGCCTGCATCACGCTCGTGAGCTCGCCCTTGCTCATCTCCTTTTCCTTAAGGTCGATAAACTGCACCTTAATGCGGCGCTCCTTAAAATAGCGCTGGGCCTTCTTGGTATCGAAGGACTTTTTGGTGCCGAAGATTTGCACGTTCATATTTATGTTCCGCCGTTCTACCGAATAAAGTTGGTCCTAGCGCGATCGGCCTGGGGGGCTTCGATGCCGGCGGCCTTTCCCGCCTCGATGCAACGTAGGAGCCAGGCCATGTTTTTGCCGATGTTTCGCATGGTGGCAAGGCCTTCGGCGTCCTGGGCGGCCTCGCCCGGCATGGCGCCAAAGACGTTGTTCCAGTAGGTGGATGCCACCACGGGCATCTGGTTGATGGTGAAGTATTTGTTGAGCACATCGAAGGTGGTCGACGTGCCACCGCGACGGGCAACGGCGACAGCGGCGCCCGGCTTGTGCGCAAAGGCCTTGCTGCCAGCATAGAATGCACGGTCGAGGGCAGAGAGGATGCGTCCGTTGGGATGCGCGTAGTAGACGGGCGAACCAAAGACAAAGCCGTCTGCCTGCTCGGCAGCGGCAATCAGCTCGTTGACCATATCGTCGTCAAAGGTGCAGCGGCAATCGAGCTTGCCGCACTGGCCGCACCCGATGCAATCGCGAATAGGCTTGGCGCCCAGCTGAAACACCTGCGTCTCAATGCCCTCTGCGTTGAGCTGCTCGGCAATCTCGGCGAGTGCGCGGTCGGTGTTGCCGTTTGCCTTGGGGCTGCCATTGACCAAAAGAACCTTCATCACAAACTCCCTCTGCTGTCGGTGACTTCTGCGGAGGATTATCGCACGAGCGGGCAGATGGCGTGGGGCGCGATTCCAGCGACCGCCCATCATGCGCCCCGTCTCGATCGGTAGCTTCATCCGAGTGTTTCTCGGGGCCGGGAAGCCGGCCCCGAGGGCCAACGGCGGGCTCGCTCACCAGGTACGAGAGGGACACGGTCCAGAGTATGTTGGAGCTCGGGGCCTCATGCAAGCCGATTGTGAGGAGTCTGGGCAGGTCGCCTTCGATGGCGAACTCTGAGGTCTTAGAAGGCGGGCTGCTGCGGCGGCTATGGTTTATACTAAGGCGGTTGCTATCGAGTAATTCATACTTGGTTTGATTCGATTGTGAATGCGTAACTAGGATGGAAAGCAAAGGAAACTCTATGGAAACAGAGGATGCTGTTTGCTTGATGACTTCGATTGCCTTGATTGTCCTTTCAATCCAATACCGAAGAGGAAGATGGCTCTGCTCAATTGCTGGATATGATGTCACAAAAAGGGAGAGCGAGATTGATATACGCCCTTACGCAAAGCTGATTTCTTCTGTGACGTTATGGATGGGGCTGCTGTTTTTCTTGTGGGCGGTAGAGGGCTGGGTACGCGATTGGAATACCAGCGTTTTTGAAGTTTTGGTTCTACTTCTGTTCAGCTTGGCCTCTTTGTCGTTCGTGCGGCTCGTTAGGTTTGTGTTTATGAGGCGATAGCCAGCGGAAGTGGCTGGACGACAAAATGGACCAATGCAGCCAATTGTCAATAGAATTTGGTAGGCTTGGCTTAACAGATTTACTCGAGGGCATATCCGTGGCGGGGGATAGGTTCTATCTTGTTGAGCACTTATTTGCATCAGGCAAAGTAAACCAAGAGTATCGAAACGGTGCCCCCGGGCCCCGGGAGGGACTGCGGGGACGTTCGGCTAACTGCGGGTACGACCTATTTGCCCAATGTGTTCGGTTGAGATCGGAAATTAACCATCATGCGCCCCATAACGCTAGTCCAGCTTGGTGCCCGGTACCTGCGGCGCCTCTTTAATCAGCGCATTGAGTTCGTTCAAAATGGAAACGGGCTGTCGGTCGACGGCGTCCAGATGAAGCGTCGCCACGCGAAGGGGCGGCTGATATTCAAATGAGCCAAGGAGCACGGGCGATCCCAAGAACCGTTCGATTTCGTCTGCAACCGCGTCGGTCTCTTCGGGATCAAGCTCGTCAAAGAGCGCCACGAACATCGGTCCGATCGAGCGGAACAGACGACCCTTGCCGCGCGAGCAATCCATGAGGCAGGCGGCGCTTTCTGCCAAAACGCGGTCGCCTGCATCAAAGCCAAAGCGGGCATTGACCTGTGCGATTTCGTCGATTTTAATGGCGATCAAGCCTGCGTTTCGTGCCACGCGACGCATCTCGCCAATGGCGTTGACCAGGGCATGGATATCGCCCAGACCGGTCACGGAATCGGTCGTATCTGCCAAGCTTCGGTTGGTGACAATGCCCACATACATGTTGGGCTCGGTATCGGTGCCGTCCAGGCGGTAACCCGTGCAGTCGCAAAGCGCGTATTTTCCGGCGGTATTCATGACGCGATACTGCATGCAGTGGAAGTGCCACGTGCCGTTTACTACCATATCGAGCTCGGCACGTACGTTGTCGCGGTCCTCGGGGTGAACACGGGCAAGCCATATATCGAGCGAGTTGTAGGGATGCTGGGAGGGTAGGTCAAAATCGCGCACGGCATTAACCGACCATTGCGATTCGCCGGTGTCGAGGTTAATGATGAACGGATAGCGTGTCTCGGAGCTCATGGAGATCGCTTGGAACACTCGCTCGTTGCAGGGGGGTTGTTCGGTGATCGGGTGTTGCAGCGCATCGCCTTCTTCCGGTTGTTGCACACGGTACATGAGCTTGTAGCGATACATTTTGCGGTCGGCGTCCTTTGTCATCTGGCGACGCGTATCGCCTGCAAGCGGGTCGACGCGCGAGCAGCCAAAGCTAAAGCTGGCGATCATGGGCGCCTTGCCGTCCGATGTTGCCTCGATAAGATTGGCACGCGTCCGCTCCAGGCGCTGCTCGAGCTCGGCTTCGTCTGTCGTGGGGGATATAAGTACAAATTCGTCTCCACCGATACGGAACAGCAACTCATCGTGCTTCATCGTCTCGGTGAGTGCACGGCAGATGCTCAGGATGTAGCGATTGCCCTCGGTGTGGCCAAACGTATCGTTGCAATGCTTAAGGCGATCGATATCGATATAAGCGCAGGTGAAGGGGGTGCCTTTGTGCCAAAGCAGCTCGGCATAACGGTGGAGTCCAGCACGGTTGCCAAGATTGGTGAGCGAATCGATATAGGCGCCGCGCTCAAGCAGCTCGCGTTCTTGCTGCAGGATGGCAAATGTCTTCTGTAGCTGCTCGCCGATGGCGCACAGCTCCGTGGGCAGCGCGGCAACATCGAGCTCGGCGGTCGAGACCCCGTTCGCAAGTCGCTGAAGATAGGCAATGATCGATTGCTCGCCCAGGCGATACGACTCGTTCATGATGGATAACCTCCTTGGGCACAACAGTGGTTTGCATCATATCCCCAATTCGGTTTGGATTGGGGGCATAAGTTAGCCAATGGGGACAAGCGCCCCTTCGGCGGTATCGTTTTGCGCGCGAGCGTATCAGTTTTTGTTGCCGCCATCGAGCAATGCCTCAAAATCCTTTGCCTGCATGGGGCGGTAGTAGAGGAAGCCCTGAGCGTAGTGGGCACCCATGTGGAGCAGCATGTTCGCCTGCTCGTTTGTCTCGACGCCTTCGATTACAACGGGCAGATGGAGCGATTGCGCCATCTCGAGCATTGATGAAATGATTTGCGTACTGCGGCCTTGATCGCCGTCATCGGGCACAAACGTGCGGTCGAGCTTGATGACGTCGACGTTGACGTTCTTGAGCATCGCGAGCGTGGACTGGCCGGTGCCAAAATCGTCCATGTAGGTCGAGAAGCCGCGAGTGTGCAGGTCGGCCGTCAGCCTATCCACAGCCTCGGACTCTCCCGTATAGGCCGTCTCGGTGATCTCGATGCGCATGAGCTCGGGCGGCAGGTTGTATTGGGCAGCGAGCGCCCCCATATGTTCGGCAACGTCGCAGGCAAGGATATCCACGCGCGACACATTGAGCGAGATCGGAACTACGCGCAGCCCTCGATCGATGCACTCACGCAGCCACGAGGCGACGCCCTGCCAAACATATTTGTCGAGCGTCACCACAAAACCGCTTTCCTCGAGAGCGGGGATAAAGGTGGTAGGTGAAATGAGGGAGCCATCCTTGTCAATCCAGCGTGTGAGCGCCTCGGCGCCAACGATCTCGCCGGTTTCCATGTCGACCTGGGGCTGCAAGTAGTAGGTAATGCGGCCGTTTGAGAGCGCATACTGGAATTCGGTCAGCGTGCGGTGGAACGCGATTTCGTGTTCGTATTCCTCGGGGCGGAAAATGGCAATGCGCTCCTTAAAGTCGTTTTTTGCGCGCCGATTGGTAAACATGGCCTTGGCCTGCGCATCGATGGTGATTTCCTCGTTGGAGTCGATGGGGTAAACACCCATGGACGGCCAGAAGCCCACGCCGTCATCATGCTTGGCCACGGCTTCGCGAACACGGCTATAGATTTTATGGACGGTGTCGTGTTCAAAGGGGATGAGTACGCAAAAATCGTCTTGGCCCCAGTACCCTGCGACGCCCATGGCGGCATTCTCGATGTCCTTGAGAACCGTGCCCACATCGGCGAGTACGCGGTCACCCTCGGCCTGTCCGTGCCATTCGTTGAACAGTCGCATGTGCCCCATATCGACGGTGGCGATACACCAGGCGCCGTTGCGCCTTGTCTCGAGAAATTCGTTGGCGCGGCGCATAAACTCGCTGGGTCGATAGAGACCCGTGAGCGGATCGATGCGTTCGGCGATGGCGCTTTTGCGTTTCACCTCGGGTATGGGGAGGCTGTCGTTGGGAACAAGCCCGCCGGCCGTGCGAATGCGACGGTCGAGTTCGCCTAAAACGGCGGCCGTTTGATTGGTCAGGTGCTCGTAAAAGGCCGGAACGACAAGACAGACGGGGGTAATAGTGTCGCCCGCGATTCGAACGGGAGCGAAAACGGCCTCTTTGAGATGTTGGATCAGTTGCTCGAATGCTTCGTGATCCAAATTGTTGCTAAGCACGACGAACTGGGCGTTGCGTGAACGGAAGACGCGACTCCTGCCGCGAGTAATCGACAGCATGCGGCCTGCGTATTCGGCGAGCATGTTGTCGACGGCCTCGGCCCCGTAGAGCTCGTTGAGCTTTGCCGTGCCGCGAACGCGCACTGCTATAAGCCCCGTCTCGCAACGGTCGCGACGGCAGGCATCGATAGCGTTGATCAGCGTGCGCTGCGTTCCGAGACCCGTGGCGGCGTCGACGGTCTCGGCAAGCGAGTGGTTGACGAGCTCGCCGACATAGAGCGAGGGGACATTTCCGTCGCCGTCGATACGAAACCCGCGAGCACGGCCGAGGATGTAATCGCCGGCGGCATTGCGCACGCGGTACTGCATGACGCGACGATGTTTGGAGCCGTCATAGATTTGGTCGATGTCGTTGGTATAGGCCTCAAGGTCATCGGGATGGACACGCGTTTTCCAATAATCGTGACAGTTGTCTATATGCTCCGAAGGAAGACCAAGATCGCGCAAGGCGCCTTGCGACCAAAGGGTTCGATGTTTGTCCAAGTTCTCGATAAAGAAATAGCGGCCTTCGTTGAGCATCGAAAGGGCGTCGAAAATTCGATTGCTTATTTCGAAGTCGTCGGTGTGGGCTTGTGCGATATTGCGTCGATCAAGGTGCACGGCATGACGTAGCTTGTAGTCGTACATGCGATGGTCGGCATCGTTCGTCAAGCGATTGGGGGCTTCGCCCAGGGCGGGGTCGGCGTGTGCCACTCCGTAGCTAAACGAGTGAGGCATCTCGGCATCGTTGTTTTTGAGCAGGACCGTTCGGCAGCGTTCCAGACGTTCGGCGAGGTCGTCCTCGGTTGCAATCGTAGACAGGATGGCAAACTCGTCGCCTCCCAGACGAAACGCCGCTTCGTCCACCTCCATATACAGCTTGAGATAGAGGCTTACCTGCAAAATATAGCGGTTGCCCTCGTCATGGCCAAAGACGTCGTTGCAGTGCTTGAGATTGTCGATATCGATGTACGCCATGGTAACGGGGGTGTCCTGCTCCCAGAGCTCCTCGAGGGAACGGGCAAAGCCGCCGCGGTTGCCAAGCCCGGTAAGCTGGTCGGTAAAGGCGGTCCTGACCAGATCCTCCTGACGCTTGAGAAGGTCGCGGACGGTCTTTTCGAGCGTTTCAGTGTAATTGCTGGGGGTATCCATGCTGTAGGCGGCTTTCTGGGGTCGGGGCGGATTGCGTCGGGCGAGCTCGTTGTGCACACGCGTTGTTGCTCAACGCCTCGCGTGTTTCCAAGCCCCCGCCTTGCTGCGTCGTTGGGTTTATTTGTCGGCTGACGTTCGTTGCTGATAACTACTGAGTAGTATAAACAAGTGTATGGAATTATGCAGGGGTGCCCATGTTGCGGGCGGCCATTATTCGCCATTATTCGCCAAACGGTAACGCGACGATGTTCGATGAAAATGCGACTGAGGCGATATATGTTGACGGGTATACTTGTTTCGTTTTAAAACGCAGGAACGGAGATGGTCGCATGGCACAGCCAGATACGACGCCCACGGTGGGGCTTGCGCTCGAGGGAGGCGGCTACCGCGGTATGTATACGGCGGGCGTGCTCGACGTATGGATGGAGTGCGGCCTGACCTGTGACCATATGGTGGGCGTCTCGGCGGGCGCGGCGTTTGGCTACAACTTTAAATCGCGCCAGATCGGCCGTGCCATTCGCTACAACAAGGCCTATTGCGCCGACAAGCGCTATGCGAGCGTGACGAGCTGGCTGCGAACCGGCGACATGTTCAATGCCGAGTTTGCCTATCACGAGGTGCCCATCGAGCGCGATCCCATCGACCTGGAGACATATCGTGCCTGCCCCATGCGGTTTACGTGCGTGTGTACCGATATCGAGACGGGCAAGGCCGTCTATCACGATCTGCCGTATGGCGACGAGCGCGATATCGAGTGGATTCGGGCGTCGTCTGCTATTCCCGTGGCAACGCGTCCTGTCGCCATTGAGGGGCATAAATATCTGGATGGCGGCGTGGCCGATTCCATTCCCAGTGCTTGGCTGTTTGCGCAGGGGTATGACCGCAATATTGTGGTACTCACGCAGCCGGCGGGCTTTGTGAAGCAGCCCAACAGCGTGATGCCCATGCTGCGGCGCGTGTTCCGTCACTACCCGGAGTTTGTGGCGGCGCTTGAGCATCGGCATGAGGCCTACAATGCCACGCTTGATGACCTGGCACGTCGCGAGGCTGCCGGCGAGGTCTTTGTGGTGCGGCCGAGCGAATCGGTAAAGGTGCCGTCGCTGTGCCGCGAGCCCGAGGAACTCGAACGCATCTATCAGATCGGCCGTCGCGATGCGGAGGCGTCTTTGTCCGCGCTGGAAACGTATCTGGCGGGGTAGGACAAGCTGCCGCGGACTCGGCGGAAAGCGCGTCCCAGAATGAGCGCTCAGAACGGGTTGCAGTTTCCCAAACGGTGGGGTTTCGGAAAGTTCGTCCCGGAATATGCGTTCAGACTGGGATGCGGTTTCCCGTTAAGCCTCTATATGGAAAGCGCATCCCAGAATGGACGTCCAAACTGGGATGCGCTTTCCGCTGTCGAAGGTATGAGGCTGCGGAGCAGCTGCTCGGCATAGGCCTATGCCTGCTGCCAGGTATCGACGAGCTCCTTGGCCGCGGCGTAGGGGTCGTCGGCGCTGCAGACGGCGCTCACCACAAAGAAGCCGTCGACGCCGGTGGCCTTGAGCTGCGGCAGGTCGGCCATCTTTACGCCGCCGCCCACCACGATGGGCACGGGGCTTGCCGCGTGGAGTGCGGCCAGGTCCTCAAAGCTTTTGGTGATGATAGAGCCGTCGGCCGCGCGTCCGCAGTCGCGCTTGGTCTCGGTCTCGTGGAGCGGGCCGATGCCCAGGTAGTCGACTAGGCTCATGTCGGCGGTCTTGACGTACTCGAGCATCTCCTCGCAACGGGCCGAAAGGCCCACGATGGCATCGGGGCCCAAAAGTTTGCGGCAGACCTCGACGGGAATATCGCTCTGGCCCACGTGCACGCCGTCGACAGCAATGCCCTGCTCGCGCGCGGCGAGTACGCAGTCCAGGCGGTCGTCGATCAGCAAAGCGACCTGACCGGTCTTGCCAGCCTGTGCGATTGCCTGCGCGGCGTCGCCGGTCAGCGCGATGATCTCGCGGGCGCTTGCCACCTTGGAGCGCACCTGGATGCAGGTAAAGCCGGCATCGAGTGCCTGGGCCACCACATCGCCCACGGGGCGCCCGAGCGTGTTTTCGGGGCCGAGTACCAGATAGGCCGAGATATCAAGGTTGTCGCGGATGCTCATCGTGCTTCCTCCTGCTTTTTGATCTGTGCTTCCATGCGCTCGAGTTTGCCGGTCATGGTGTCGGTAAATCCGGGTCGAATATCGGCTTTGAGCACGACTTCGGTGCGGATGCCCTTGCTCGCCAACACAAAGGTTGCGTCGCGCACGACCTGCATGACCTCGTCCCAGTCGCCCTCGATCTCGGTGAACATCGAGGTGGTGCGGTTGGGAAGGCCGCTCTCGCGAATGACGCGCACGACTTCGGCGACCTCGGCAGACAGCTCGTCGCCGGTGCCACATGGGGCAATGGCCACAGCGACCAGGGTGTTCATGCCGGCATTGGTTGCGGGCTCGGACATGGCTTATGCCTCCTCGAGCTCGAGTCGGTTATCGGCAATGTCCTGGGCGGTCGCACGGTAGAGCTCGTCGATAAAGGCGACCTTAAAGCTTGCCGGCGCGTCGGCGACAGCAGCGGCACGCGTACCGGCAACGTTGTAGACGGCGATGCCGCAGATGGCTGCCGTAAACGGATCGGCAGCACAGGCGTACACGGCCAGCACGCCGCCCTGTGAGCAACCACAGCCGGTGATCTTGGACATGAGTGGGCTGCCGCCGTGGGACTTGGCCACGGTCGTGCCGTCGGTGATCAGGTCGACTTCACCCGAGACCACTACGGCGCCGCCGGTGTAGCGAGCGAGCGCCACGGCGGCATCGCGGGCGGCGTCGACCGTGTCGGTGGTGTCGACACCGCGTACGCGGCTCAGATCAGCCGCCTCGCCCTCAAGACCCCACAGGCCGGCGAGCGCGATAATCTCGGAGGCGTTGCCGCGCACGATGGCGGGTTTGTACTGCTTGAGCTCGTTTACCAGCTGGGTGCGCAGGCTACCGATGCCCAGGCCAACCGGATCGAGCACCCAGGGCTTGCCGGCGTCGTGTGCCGCCTTGGCCGCGCGGGGAATCGTCTGCTCGTAGATGGGGAAGAGTGTGCCCATGTTGAGATAGATGGCGCCGCCGCCGGCAACGAGCGCCTCGCCCTCGTCGGGCAGATAGACCATGGCGGCCGATCCGCCCACGGCGAGCTGTGCGTTGGCGACAAAGTCGATCGTCACCGTGTTGGTGATGGAGCCGGCCATCGGATTGGTGGCGCGAATCTCCTCCACGGCCTTGATCACTTGTTGCTTGAGCTGTTTCGAATCGATCACTGCACATGCCTCCTTGGCATAGAAAAGGGGCGCTGTGCATAGACAGCGCCCCTGCAAAGGCGGCATGCTCCCTACGCCAGCATTAACTGACAGGTTCAAAGGATTGGGCCCCATGCCCTCTCAGCCTTGTGGTTTGCACCGCCGGCACTCCCGCATCGAATCTGTTGTTCCCTATACTAGCGCACCTGCCAAAAAGGGACAGGTTTATTTTGGCAGGTCGTTACAATAGGTAGGACCGATACGAATGGGGGCCTTATGATCAAACTTGTGCTGACCGATATGGACGATACGCTGATTCCAGCCGGGCATGACGGTGCCAGTGACTACGCCATTGAGGGCATTCATGCCATGCAGGCGGCGGGTCTGCACTTTGGCCCGGTTTCGGGTCGCCAGCCGTCCGCGATGGGCTGGATGTTCAAAAATCGTTCCGAGTGCTTTTCGACCGGTGCGTTCTGCAACGGCCAAGTCATGTTTGTCGACGGTCAGGCGGTCGCTTCGCGCGCGACCGACAACGATGCCCTGATGCGTCTGACCGATTACCTCGAACAAGAGACCGACGATACCTATCTAAAGGTCTATAGCCTGGGTGACGACTTTTGGGATAACGATGCCTATTGCGTGACGAGCGACCCCGAGCGCGTGCGTCGCGCCATGGAGTCGGGCGGCAACGCATGGCTCAAAGGCGAAGAGGCTCCGTGCCGTCCCGTTGTCGATGATGCCCCGGTATACAAGGCGAATATCTGGAGTGCCCGCTCGCGTGAGGAGCTCGCGGAGCTACGTGAGCGCGTTGCCGCTGAGGTACCGGAGCTCTCACTCGTGTTTCCCAACAATCGTGTGCGCCTGTTCGATATCCTTCCAGCAGGTTGGGATAAGGGTTGCGCCGCGCTGGAGCTGGCACGCGCTTTGGACCTGACGCTCGACGAGGTGGCCGTATTCGGTGATTCCGATAACGATCTGCCCATGATCGATGCCGTTCCCAACTCCGTTGCAGTCGCCAATGCCAACGAGGCTGTCACGGCTGCCGCGCGCTGGCATATCGGCGCTGCGGTAGACGATGCGGTCGCTGGGGCTCTGCATCAGATTGCCGCCTGCGCCGCGACGGGGGAGATGCCGCCGTTTATGCGTCAGATGGATGCGACGGGTTTCGACGTCACGAACGTCTAGGGAGGGCGCTATGAAGCTTCAGCAGCTCAGATATGTCGTCAAAGTTGCCGAATGCGGCAGCATCACCGAGGCCTCGCGCCGACTCTTTGTGTCGCAGCCTTCGATTACCGCGTCGATCCGCGATCTCGAAAACGAGATGGGTGTGCATATCTTTGAGCGCACCAACAAGGGTGTCATTGTGTCCGAGGAGGGCGAGACCTTCTTGGGCTACGCGCGCCAGGTGCTCGACCAGGCCGACCTGCTCGAGGGCAAGTACAAGGGCGCATCCGAGCAGGTGCCGCACTTTAGTGTGAGCTGCCAGCACTATTCCTTTGCCGTTAATGCGTTTGTCGATGTGATCCGTGAGTTCGATGCTGCGCGCTATGACTTTACCCTGCGCGAGGAGCAGACTCACGAGATTATCGAGGACGTCGCGCATATGAAAAGCGAACTGGGCATTCTGTACTTATCCGAGCATAACCGTGAGGTTATCGAGCGCATGCTGGCGGCCAACGAGCTCGTGTTCGAAGGGCTCTTCTGCGCCACGCCGCACGTCTTTGTGTGTGCCGACCATCCGCTGGCGGACCACGCCAGTGTGACGCTCGAAGACCTCGAGGACTACCCATTCTTGTCCTATGAGCAGGGCAGCTATAACTCGTTTTACTATTCCGAGGAGCTGACCTCGACCTTTGAGCGCCGCAAGAATATCCGCGTGCGCGACCGTGCGACGCTGTTCAACCTGGCCATGGGACTCAACGGCTACACGGTGTGTTCGGGCGTGATCAGCCACGAACTTAACGGTCCCGGCATCATTTCGATTCCGCTCGATGTAGACGAGTACATGGAGATCGGCATCATCACGCGCAAAAATACGACGCTCACGCGCTACGGCCAAGCCTATATCGACGCGATCCGTCAGCATATCTAGACTGCTGCGTCCTGCACAGGTCAAATCTCTTCATGGCAGTCCCAACTGATATAGGAAGCATCTATATCAAACTGTTATAAACGTATATTTTACGATGGCCATATGAGCGCTCATACTCTGTCCCAGTAAAGCAACCAATGCAAAGGGAGATATCTATGAGCACTTCAATTCAACCGAACGCGCCGTTTCGCGCTGATATCGTCGGCAGCTTTCTTCGTCCGCAGACCGTAAAGGATGCCCGCGCTGCCTATGCGGCAGGCACGCTTGATGCCGAGGAGCTTAAGGCCGTCGAGGACGATGCCATTCGCGATTTGGTGGCAAAGCAAAAGGCCGCCGGCCTGCAGGTCATCACCGATGGCGAGTTTCGCCGCAGCTACTGGCACCTCGATTTTATGTGGGGGCTGAACGGCATCGAGCGTCGCATCTCGCGTACGGGCTATATGTTCCACGATGAGGAGACCACGGCCGATACCGCCGTGGTAACCGGTCCCATTAGCGGCGAGAACCATCCGTTTGTCGAGCACTTTAAGTTTGTTAAGGCACTTGAGGGCGAGGGCCACGTTGCACGCCAGACCATCCCGGCGCCGATTCAGACGTTCTCCGAAGTTACGCTCGACCGCTGCGATGGCCAGCAGGAGAGCCTGCGCGCTGTCTATAAGACCGACGAAGAGCTCGCCGACGCTATCGCCGCGGCATACCGCACCGTGATTGCCGACCTGTATGCCGCAGGCTGCCGCAACATTCAATTTGATGACTGCACCTGGGGCATCTATTGCGATACCGACTTTGTGGCAAAGACTGGTATGAGCCCGGTCGACCTGCAAAAGGTGTCCGAGCTGGGCGTGGCGCTCAACAATGCCGCCATCGCGGGCAAGCCCGACGACCTCATCATTAACACGCACGTGTGCCGCGGCAACTACCACTCTACCTATGCTTTTGAGGGCGGCTATGACCCCATCGCGCCGTACCTGTTTGCACATGAGGATGTCGACGCATTCTACCTGGAGTTCGATACGCCGCGCGCCGGCGGTTTTGAGCCGCTCAAGTACGTTGCCCCGGGCAAGAAGGTCGTGCTGGGCTTGGTAACCACCAAGGCGGCAGAGCTCGAGAACGAGGATGTTATCGTCGAGCGCATCCGCGAGGCTGCCCAGTATGTGCCGCTCGAGAACCTGTATCTGTCTCCCCAGTGCGGCTTTGCCAGCTGCGAGATTGGCAACAAGCTGACCGAGGACGAGCAATGGGCAAAGATTGCCCTGGTCAAACGCATCGCCGAGCGCGTTTGGAAGTAACGCTACCGTTCGCAGGCGACGGCGCGTGCGAGACGTTGCGTATCGCGTACAATGGTTCGAATCGTATCGTTCGGGCAGGTTATCCGATATGCCCGGGCGCCCTTCCATTATGAAAGGACATCCATGTCCCAATCCTCGACGCCCGCCGTCGCCGATGCCATCTACGATGCGTCGTCGCTCGGTCGCCCGCGCATGTTCCTACTCGGTCTGCAGCATCTATTCGCGATGTTCGGTGCCACGGTGCTCGTACCCGTGCTCACCGGTCTCTCGGTGTCGGCGACCCTTTTGTTTGCCGGCCTGGGCACGCTGCTCTTCCACTTCCTATCGCGCGGCAAGGTGCCAGCGTTTTTGGGATCTTCGTTTGCCTTTATCGCGGGCTATGCCGCCATCGCGCCCAACGGCGAGGCCGAGCTTTTGCCCTACGCCTGCCTAGGTGTAGCCTGTGCCGGCCTGCTCTATCCGGTGCTGGCGGCCCTGTTCCGCGCGTTTGGCGCCAAGCGCGTCATGCGCTTCTTTCCGCCGGTGGTGACCGGCCCCATCGTCATTTCGATCGGCCTAATCTTGGCAAGCTCTGCCATCGCTAACTGCCAGACCAATTGGCTTGTTGCCGTTGTCGCTGTGGCTGTGATCGTCATCTGCAACATCTGGGGCCGCGGCATGGTCAAGATCGTGCCGATTCTGCTGGGTGTTGTGGTGAGCTATGCCGTTGCCGCCGCGCTCGGCGAGGTTGATTTCTCGGGCGTTGCCGCCGCGCCGTGGGTCGGTCTTCCCATCGTGTGGGACAACACCGTGTTTGCGCTCTTTGGCCCGCAGTTCGATAGCGGTCTTGCCACGACGGCCATCATCACCATTATGCCGCTGGCCTTTGCGACTATGATCGAGCATATTGGTGATATCTCCGCTATCGGCTCGACTTGCGAGCGCAACTACATTGCCGATCCCGGCCTGCATCGCACCCTGCTTGGCGATGGCCTGGCGACCATTCTCGCATCGCTCTTTGGCGCTCCGGCTAACACCACCTATGGCGAGAACACCGGTGTGCTTGCCCTGACGCGTGTGTTTGACCCGCGCGTGATTCGCATTGCCGCGTGTTGCGCCATTGTGCTCTCGTTCTGCCCCAAGTTCGCGGCTGTCATTGCGGCCATGCCGGCGTGTGTGATCGGCGGCGTGTCACTCGTGCTCTATGGTATGATCAGCGCCGTGGGCGTTCGCAACCTCATCGAGAACCAGGTCGATTTCCAGAACAACCGCAACGTGCTGGTGGCCGCTCTGGTGCTGGTGCTTTCACTCGGCATTGCTTACAGCACTGCCGGTGCTATCGTGTTGGAGCTGGGCGGCGTGACCATTTCGCTTTCGGGTCTTGCCGTGGGTTCGCTGGTGGGCATTGTGCTCAATGCCATCCTACCGGGTAACGACTTTGAGTTTGATGTCTCCGAGCTTGAGGAGGCTGCTGAGTAACAACTGCGTCCAGCTGAATCAAAAAATGGCGCCCATGCGTACGCGCGGGCGTCATTTTTAATGCGTCAATATCCAGTGGATGCCACGTGCCATGCGCAGATCGGTTTGGGCAAAGTGGTTGCCGGGGTTGAGCTCCAGCGTCGTGGGAATACCACGTTCGACGAGCAGTTTTTCCATGGCGCGCGTGTCGTCGAGTACGTGCCTCATCATGCGGTTGGGCGTCTTGGTTTCCTTTTTGCCGAGTGACAGGTAGACGGCCTGCGGGTTGCCGGCAAAAGGGGCCGTGCTGGCGCGATCGACAAAGTCGGGAAACCACAACGACCCCGATGCGCTTGCGGCGCGGCTAAAGGCGTCGGTTTGCCAGAGGGACCAGAGCGCGAAGAGGCCCGCGAGCGAGTAGCCGGCAATGCCGCGCCAGGTGGGCGGCTGAGGAAGCGACGACTCGGCCTCTGGGATTATCCAGTTCAACAGCTCATCGAGAAATCCGGATGCCTGACCGCCAAAGGGCTCGGCATCGCGCACGGTTCCGTCGCATCCCCAGGGGCTCAGCTCGCGATTCCAATCGAGCCCGCCAATGGCGACAAGGGTGAATGGCGGACAGTCGAGCTCTCGGCAGCGATCATAAACATCACTACCGTCGCCCATGACCACGGGAAGATAGATGACTGGTGCGCTTTCGGCATGCTGTGCATGAACGGTTATCTGCTTTTGATGCGCTTCCATGACGGGCTTCTCTCGGCGTTGTGATATCGACGGCCCCCATTGTCGCACGTCGGCTCATGCAGGTTGGGCTAGACCAAAGACAATCTCGTGCATACCCTGCGGACGCATATGGAAAACGCCACCGCCGGAGGGGAGCTCGGCGGTGGCGTTGTTAAACGGTGCTGGGACTCGGGGCCTTCGCGGGAGCTGCCATGTGCGCAGAGGCGTCTAAGAGCGCTTGCGGCTCGCCATGGTGCCTGCGGCGATAGCGGCTGTTCCCGCAAGGACGGTTGCCACGATGGCCGCACCCGAGGTGTCGCCGGTTGCCGCGAGCACGCCGGTAGTCTTGGCTTTCGTGATTGAAGCCGCAACGGCCTTGGTCGGCTTTGAGCCCTCAGGCTTGGGGTTCTGCTTTGACTCCGCGGGCTTGCTTTCTGCGGGCTTGGTCTCGTCGGGCTTGGGGTCTTCCGGCTTGGCTACCTCGGGAGGTGCGATGGTCGTGCTTTTGGCGACTGCTTTGATATAGAGGGAGTCGACCGCGGCGTCGCCCGTGCCGATGGCTTGGCCTGCCTCGTAGATGCCGTCACGGAGCTTGCGATAGTCAATGACCTTGCCGCCTTCGGGCGTCTGGATGGCGGCGTTCTCAATCTTGATGGTGCCGATTGTCTTGCCGTCAGCGCTCATGGCATGGGCAAAGATTGCCGCTGTATCTCCTTCGGCCGTTACCTTGCTGCGGATGATCGAGATGACTGCGGGTGTGACGCCCTCGCTGGTCTGGGCGATGATGCCGATGTTCTCGCCTTGGGGTTCGCGCCTCGTCTCGCCATCTTGGTTTTCGCTGTAGGGGATGGGGCCGTCGCCGTTCTCGACATAGCGGGCTATGGCCTTGACAACGGAGTCGCTGATGTAGATGTGGCCACCCTTCTCGTTGGGTCGATCGTTTCTGGTGGAGAATGCAGCCGAAACCTCGCCTTCCGCAAACGCGTCCACGGTGGAGCCGTTCTTGACGACGATGTCGTCCTGGTAGGCGAAGAGGGCGATGGCGCCACCGTATCTGCCTTTACTTGCACGGACCGTCACGTTTGCATGATCGAGGGTGATGCCCTTGTGGGCATAGACGCCATATTCAACAGCGTTTACGTTGAGGGAGGCGTTTGTGGCTGTGAGGCTGCCCTTGGCCTCGACGGCGGCGTCTTTCTCGGAGCTTGCCTCGACCGTCCCGCCACCCTTGATGGTGAGGTTCTTGTCGGTTCCAATACCCTTGTCCTTGGTAGCCCTGGCGGTGACGGCTCCGCTGTCGTCAATCGTGATATTGCCGTTTGCCCTGATGCCATCCGATGCACCCGTGGCGTTGACGTTGCCCGAACCTTTGATAGCGAGATCACCCCCGGCATTGATGGCATCAAACCCAGTGCTCGTGGCGTTGACGGATCCGGCTCCGTCGATGTTGATATTACCCGTGGAGAGGATAGCGTCCTCAGTAGATGTCACGCTGAGCGTGCCGCCCTCGTCGCCTTGGATATTGAGCTCGGCATTCTCGTTAGTGCCATGAGAAACGTTGATGCTTTCGATCCATTCGGCAGTGACGATGTTGGTTCCCGAGTAATTCACGTTGAGCTTGCCTGCGGCCTGGATCTCGCCGCCGTTATAGTTGTTGAGTTTCAAGTCGTCGGCGCCGTCCCACGACCAGGTACCGGCCTCGTCGCTCGCCGCGGTGTTGTACTTGTTGCCGCCGACCTTGACCCATTCCGCTGCGAGCGAGACGCTCGGCATGAGCAGCGAGCTCACCGTGAGCGCGCACACGGCGCCCGCGACGATGCGGCGCGTCACGCGGCGCCAGCTGCCGTGCGCGAGTCCTATGCGACGGCGAACGTCGGGTTCGGCAACATGGGTTCCGGCGGTAGTGTCATTGCGTTTGGGGGTCGTGAACAAGGCTGCCATGGTTGCTCCCGTTCTCATAGGGCCTATACGGCTAGGTTCAGCGTATCTGCTGGATGTTGCCGGCGGTAGTGCCGTTTGGAGGGCAAAATGGCCAAAATGGGGGAGAAATAGGCCGCACGTCGGCGCAGGGACCGACGCTAAAAGAAAAGCGCGGGGCCGCATGGCGACTCCGCGCTTTATTGTTCAGCTTTTGCAGCCTTGCCCTTACGCTACGAAGAAGTAGACGAGGAAGGCAAGGGCCGCGATCCACCCGTCCTGTACGAAAAAGTGTTTACGAGCGTTTGCGACTCGCCAGGGCGCCTGTGACGATAGCGGCCGTTCCTACAAGGGCGGTCGCTATGATGGCTGCGCTCGAGGCGTCGCCGGTTGCCGCGAGCTTGCCGGTGGTCTTGGCTCCCGTGGCTGCAACTGCAACGGTCTTGGTTGTCTTCGTGCCCTCGGACTTGGAACCCTCGGGCTTGGTCTCGCCGGACTTTTCCTCGGGTTTGATCTTCTCGGGAGGTACGGTGAGCGTGCTCTTGGCGACAGCGGCGTCATAGGGAGAGTCGATCACGTCGTCGCCCGTGCCGATGGTTTGACCCGCCTCGCAGAGGATGCCGCCGCTGAGTTCTTCCTTGTTGCGATAGTTAATGATCTTGCCGCCTGCGGGCGCCTGGATGGGAGCGCCTTCGATCTCGATGGTGCCGATCGCCTTGCCATCCTCGCTTATGGCAAGAGCGAAGATTGCCGCCGTGTCTCCCTCGGCCGTGAGCTTGCTGCGGACGATCGAGATACTCGCGGGCGTGATGCCCTCGTAGGTCTGGGCGAAGATACCGATGTTCAGACCCCTAGGCTCAGGGATGACCTCGCCGCTTTGGTCGTTGCTGTAGTGATCGGGGCCATCGCCACCGGTCTCGGCATAGCGGACTATGGCCTTGACAACGGAGTCGCTGATGTAGATATGGCCACCCGCTTCGCCGGAGTAGAAATTACTGGTGGAGATTGCAACCGAGAACCTGCCTTCTGCGAGCGCATCCACAGTCGAGCCGTTCTTGATGACGATGTCGTCCTCATCGGTGAAGAGTGCGCTGACTTCCCCGCCATCTGAGCTTGCGCGGATCGTCACGGTCGCGCCATCGAGCGTGATGCCCTTGTAGACATAGATGCCATACCCAACGCCACTTGCGTTGAGGGAAGCGTTCGTGACCGTGAGGCTGTTTTTACCGTCGATGGCGGCGTCTTCCTCGGAGCTTGCCTTGACCTGGCTGCCACCCGAGATCTCGATACTGCCGTCGGCCCAAATCGCATTGTCCTCGATAGAGCTTGCCTCTACCTTGCCGCCGCCCTTTATGATGAGGTTCTCGTTAGCATCGATACCCTGATCCTCGGTGGCCTTGGCGGTGACGGTTCCGCTGTTGTCGATCGTGATGTTGCCGTCGGCCCTGATGCCATCCGAATCGCCCGTGGCGTTAACGTTTCCCGAGCCCTTGATGGTGACATCGCCCCCGGCATCGATGGCATCGTGCTCGGTGCTCGTGGCGTTGACAGTGCCAGCGCCGTCGATGTTGATGTTGCCGACGGAAGTGATGGCGTCACGAGAAGATGTCACGTTGAGCGTGCTGGACGCGTCGCCCTGAATATTAAGCTCGGCGTTCTCGTTCGCGCCATCCTTAACCTTGATGCCGCGGCCGTCGTCGTTAGTGACGGTGTTGTTGCCCTCGTAGCTCACGTTGAGCTTGCCCGCTGCCTCGATCGCTCCGCCGTTATAGCCGTTGAGCTTCATGTCATCGGCGCCATCCCATGACCAGGTACCGGCGGCGTCTCCCGTGGGGCCCGCGGCCGCTTCGTGGCGGACGCCGCCAACGTCCACCCACTCGGCTGCGAGCGAGATGCTCGGCATGAGCAGCGAGCTTACCGTAAGCGCGCATACGGCGCCTACAACGATGCGGCGCGTCACGCGGCGCCAGCTGCCGTGTGCGAGCAGCGTGCGACGGCGCAGGTCGGGCTCGACAAAATGGGCTCCAGAGGTTTTGTCATTGCGCTTGGGGGTCGTGAACAAGGCGGCCATGGTTACTCCCATCCTCATAGGGCCTATGCGGTTATATCCAGCATATCTGCAGGATGTAGCCGTCGGTAGTGCCGTTTGGAGAGCAAAACGTCCAAAACTTGCGAAGCAATACATCGCGTGTCCGTGTGGTGCCTGGCTTTAAAAGCAAAGCGCGGAGCCACTCGATGCGACTCCGCGCCTTGTTGTTTTGCTTTAGCAGACTATGCTGTTACGCTACGAAGAAGTAGACGAGGAAGGCAAGGGCTGCGATCCACATGAGCGGCTTGATCTTGGAGGCCTCGCCCTTAAAGAGCGCGACGATCACGTAGGCGATAAAGCCCAGGCCAATGCCGGCGGAGATGGAGTAGGTGAAGGGCACGCCGGCGACAATCATGAACGCCGGGAAGCCCTGCGACACGTCGGACCAGTCGATCTCGGAGGCCTCGCTCATCATGAGGTAGCCGACGTAGACCAGAGCACCGCAGGTGGCGGCACTGGAAACGATGGTGACGATGGGGGAGAAGAACGCGGCGAGAATGAACAGCACGCCGGTGGTGACGGAGGTGAGGCCCGTGCGACCACCGTCGGCAGCGCCAGAGGTGGACTCGACGAAGGTAGTGATGGAGGAGACGCCCATAAAGCCACCGGCAGCAGCGGCCACGGAGTCGACGACCAGGATGGGACGGATGTCCTCGACATTGCCGTCCTCGGTCAAGAACTCGCCCTGCTTGGCGACGGCCATCGCGGTGCCCATGGTGTCGAAGAAGTCGCTCATGAGCAGCGAGAAGGCAACGACGAGCAGCATCGGGTCGGTCAGGACCTTCACGATGGCAAGGTTGCCGTCGGCAGTGCTGGCAAACGGGGCGCCGAAGGTCGAGAAGTCGAGCGGTGCGATGAGGCCCTCGGGCGCATGGGTGACGCCCAGCGGGATTCCGGCGATAACGGCGACGATGATGCCGATGAGCAGCGAGCCCGGCACGTTGCGGGAAGCCAGGGCAACCGTCACGACGATGGAGATGATGCCGACGATAAAGGTGGGGGAGGCGATGTCGCCCAGGCCGACGAGCGTACCGGCGCCAGCGGTGATGATGCCGGCGTCGCACAGGCCGATCATGGCGATAAACAGGCCCAGACCCACCGAGATGGCGTGGCGCAGGACCACGGGGATGGCGTCCATGATGGCCTCGCGCAGGCCGCAAAGGACGAGCAGCAAGATGACGACGCCCTCGAGGAAGATAACGCTCATGGCCACGTGCCAGTCGCCGCCGCACATGGTGGTGGCGATGCCCGCAATCATGGCGTTGATGCCCAGACCCGACGCACAGGCGAGCGGGCGGTTGGCGAAGATGCCCATGCAGATGGTCATGATGCCGGCGCCCAGGCAGGTGGCGCAGGCGAGCGCTCCCGCATCGATGCCAGCGCCCGAGAGCACTGCGGGGTTGACGGCGATGATGTAGGCCATCGCCAGGAATGTTGTCAGTCCAGCGCGAAGTTCGGTCCCGATTGTGGACTTGCGCTCACTGACGTGAAAAAGTTCGTCCATGCATACCCTTTCCTTGTTCGGCCCCGAGTTTAGGCCGATTGACACGAACTCACTTACTATATCGTCTTTGTGAAGTTGGTGTTCCTCACATGTTGATGTTCGGCGGTTTGTAACGGACGGGCGGTATCTTTCGCATGAAATTGTGTAGGTACCGTATACTTAAGCGGTTACAACGACCCCTATGGAGGAACGTATGATTAAAGAGCTCTGCCGCGACGAGGCTATCCTGTCTCAGCGTTGCGAGGTTGCGACTGTCGAGGACGAATCGGTCGCTCAGGATCTGATTGATACCATCAAGTCGCTCGATGATGCCGGCTGCTTGGCCGCCAATCAGATTGGCGTTACCAAGAAGGTCTGCGTCTACCTGGACGATGCCGGCGAGCCCCACGTGCTCTACAACCCCCGTCTGGTGTTTGGCCTGGGCGCCAGCAAGATGGAGGAGAGCTGCCTGACGCACGAGGAGGTCACCAAGTCCACGCGCTACATCAAGTGCAAGGTTGCCTTTGACCAGATCGTCGACGGCAAGATGAAGGAGTGCCGCCGCGACTACGCGGGCTTTGAGGCACAAATGATCCAGCATATGATCGATCACTGCCAAGGTAAACTTGTCTAGGGTGACTACGGCACCGCACTTCGTCGTTTTTGGCCCGGGCGTGACATTCTTGTCATGTCCGGGCTTTTGTGTTTAGCGCCTTTTTGTTTGGTGACAATGAGCTTAGCAAGAACGTAAAGCTAGGAGGCGCTATGTGCACGAGCATTCGATTTACCGATAATTCTGGCCACATGTATCTAGGCCGCAACCTCGACTGGAGCTTTGACTACGGTCAACAGGTTCGCGTGATGCCGCGCGGGTTTCATATTCCGTATTCGTTTATCGACGACGCGACAGCGGCACACGCGGTGATCGGTATGTGCATCGATTACAAGAACTACCCTATGTTTTTCGACTGTGGTAACGATGCGGGTCTGGCTGTGGCGGGGCTCAACTTTCCCGGCTATGCCGAGTATGCCGAGGGCCCGGTTGATGGAAAGACCAATATCGCGGCCTATGAGTTTCCCCTGTGGGTGGCAGCGACGTTCTCGACGGTCGACAAGGTCGAGGCTGCGCTGCGCGATACGGTGATTGTCGCCAAATCTGCAGGAGAGGGGCTGGGCGTGTCGCTGCTCCATTGGATTATCGGCGACAGCCAGCGCAGCATCGTGGTCGAGATGATGGCTGACGGCCTGCATGTATACGACGATCCGGTCGACACCCTTGCCAACCAGCCGACCTTCCCGTGGCACATGGAAAACCTGCGCACCTATATCACCGCCACAAGCGATTTTCCGCAGACGGCGACATGGCGTGGCGCCGAGCTTAAGCCCTATGGAGCCGGTGCCGGCATGCGCGGCATTCCGGGCGATTGCTATTCGCCGAGCCGTTTTGTAAAGGCGGCGTACCTCAATGCCAATTACCCGCAAAAGGAGAGCGAGACCGAAAACGTCGTTCGCATGTTCCGCTCGCTCGAGGGCGTGGTGATGATCGAGGGAGCGTCCAGGATGGGCGATGGCAAGTTCGAGAAGACTATCTACACCGGATGCTTTAGCGCGCGCACGGGCAATTATTACTACGCGATGTATGGGGATCCGTCGATTCGCTACGTGAGCCTGATGGATGCCGAGGGCGCGAGCCCCGATAGGCTCGTGGTTCCCGAGCCGCGCCGTTCGTAGCTCACTGGTCCGTTGCGACATAAAACGGCCTCGCACCTCTTATGAGATGCGAGGCCGTTGTCGTCAATGGCTGGTGGCGTGTTAGAAGTTGGCGTCGTTGAACTGGGTGCTCTCGAGTCCGTCGAGTTGCTGTTCGGGCGTATCTGCGACGCTCTCGAGCAGCTCAGTGGGATCGACGTTCATATTCTTACCGGCTTCGTTGCCGTTGACCAGGTCGTCCGAGAAGATGTCGACTTCCATTTCTTCGGCCTCTTCGATCTGAACCTCGAGCGGCACTTGGGTGCGCACGAGCTTAACGGCCGGGCGCATGCGGGCAAACAGCGGCACGTACTCGATGATGATGGCCGAGTTCTCGAGACCGTACCAGCGTGCCGGGCTTCCGCAGGCGCGGCGGACGGCGTACTTGATGGCCATCACGCGGTGGTCATTGCGGTTGATGTCCGTTTCGGGGGCGAGCATCTTGCGCAGCATACAAAAACGGAAGTCGCCCACGTTGCCGCGCGCCTCGTAGATGGAGTAGGTGTGATGCTGCGGCGGCAGCTCACCCGATGCCATCAAGTCGCCAACGATTTGGCGCAGGTAGGCATTAATGCGCTGGTTGACCTTAAAGCCCAAGTCCAGGCGCACGCGGAACAAAAAGTCCGTGCCAAAGGTCTCGACGGAATACTCGTGCGTATAGGGCTCGTCGGTAACGTGCACGTTGATGAACCAGTATGCCTTGGCGCGCTTGGGATGCTTATCCAAGATGGAATAGAGCACGTCGCGGTCGAGCGTGAGCGGGTCGGGGCTGTTGGTGAGGAACACCAGATTGTCGGCGAGCACGGGGTAGGTCTCGTCGTTGCGCAGGCGGTTGAGCTGGTCAATGTACTTGGAGACGGGCAGCAGGATCGTCTGCGTGCGCTCGATGGCGGTGCCGCGGCGCCACACGTACATAAGGCCAAACAGCAGCGAGGCCAAGAAGATCATTACGTAGCCGCCGTCAAAGAACATGGTGAGGCACGAGGCGAAGAAGCACAGCTCAATGGCACCGAAGAGCAGGGCGAAGACGCAGGCGCCCAGCTTGTGCTTGAGGATGCCGGCGATATAGCTCGTCAGCAGCGTGGTGGTCATAAGCATGGTCACGGTAATGGCGAGGCCATAGGCGCTCTCCATGCGCTCGGAGTTCTGGAACAGCAGCACAATGAAGATGCAGCCGACCCACATGATGTTGTTGACGAGTGGAATATAGAGCTGACCCTTGGTGTCGCTGGGGTAGTGGATGCGCAGGTGCGGCATGAGATTGAGACGGGTTGCCTCGGATACCAGCGAGAACGAGCCGGTGATGAGCGCCTGCGAGGCGATGATGGCCGCTACGGCCGAAAGCACGATGGCAAAGGGGCGCAGGGGCTCGGGGAGCATCATATAGAACGGGTTGACGATATCCATCGCAAGCATCTGGGGGTTGGAGTTATTGGCGAGCAGCCAAGCTCCCTGACCCAGATAGTTGAGGATAAGGGCCGCCTTAACAAACGGCCAGGATGCATAGATGTTTGCCTTGCCCACGTGACCCATGTCCGAATAGAGCGCCTCGGCACCGGTTGTCGATAGGAAGACAAAGCCGAGCACCATAATGCCCGAGTGGTTGATGGGCGAGAACAGAAACATGATGCCGCGGATGGGGTTGAGCGCGCGTAGGATGGACAGGTTGCCGAGCATGTTGAACAGGCCAGCGCCTGCCAAGAACAGGAACCATAGTGTCATGAGCGGGCCGAACAGCTTGCCGATCGACGAGGTGCCGGCGCGCTGCATGGCAAACAGCCCGCAGATAATGATGATGGTAATAATGATGACGTTGGTTTGCCCGTCACCCAAAAGCGCGTGACCCCACTCGATGGTGCGCAGGCCCTCAATGGCCGTGGTGACCGTGACCGCGGGGGTGAGGATGCCGTCGGCGAGCAGCGCCGCGCCGCCGATCATGGCGGGAAGGATCAGCCACGGTGCCACCTTGCGCACGAGACTGAACAGGGCGAAGATGCCGCCTTCGTTGTGGTTATCGGCCTTCATGGCGATTACCACGTATTTGACCGTGGTCACGAGCGTCATGGTCCAGATGACGAGCGAAAGTGCGCCCAGAATCATATCCTCGCTGACGGTGCCGATGCCGCCGTTGTTGGCGACGATCGATTTCATGGTGTACATAGGGCTCGTGCCGATGTCGCCATAGACGACGCCGAGCGTTACGAGCAGCATGCCAGCGGAGAGGGGGATGGCTCCGTGCCCGCCTTGCCCGCGCTGGTCTTGGAGGTTTGCCTCCAGTTTGTTGTGTGCCACGAGGACTCCCTTAGACATCCGGTTATCTGTCTAGGACAAAAACTTTATGCCGTCTTTATACATACAAGAGCAGTTTGGCACATCGGGTTATTTTAGACAATAATCCTCAGCTGGGGATTATTTATCTACGCAGGTAGCATTTCAAAGCAGGGGCTTTTAAGCACGTGCTATCTGGGCGATGCCAGCCTTGGCGTTTGCGCGTTTGCCGGCGAGTTCGCAAAAAATCGCGCCGCCGATGATAAGCGCGGCGCCCATCAGGCGGACCGGTGTTATGGCTTCACCCAAAAGGGCGGCCGAGAACACGACCGCCGAAAGCGGCTCGAGGTAGCCGACGACGGCGACGGTCTGGACGGGCAGCTTGGCGACGGCGCTAAAGTAGAGCAGGCAACCAATGCCGGTGTTGACGACGCCGAGCATAGCGACGGCGCGCCAATCAATACTGGCGGCGACGCCGGCGGACAGGAATGAGGGAGCGCCCTGCGTGATGAGCGTGAGGGCCAGCGCGGTCACAAAGGCGGCGCTCACCTGGAGCGTGGAGTTCTCGAGGCCTTCGATGTGTGGCGCACCCTTGCTAGCGATGACCATCAATGCGTAGCAGAAGGCCGAGACGATGCCGCAGGCAATACCCGCAATGGGCATATTGCCGCCTAGACCTTGTGCCGCAATGAGAAAAGCACCGCAGGCGACGGCGATAAAGCCGGCGATTTTGCTGCCGGTCAGCTTTTCGCCAAAAATGAGCGGGGAGAGGGCCATAACGATGATGGGGCCACAGTAATACAACAGCGAGGAGATACCAACGCCGATCGTCTGATAGGCGCGGAACAGGAAAATCCAGCTGGCGCCCAGCGCGGCGCCCGAGACGATGAGCGCTGCGGCCTCGCGGGGGCGAGACGGAGCCTGCAGGTTATGGCGCTTGGTTATGAAGAGGATGGCGGCAAGGGTGAGAGCGCCCAAAAACGTGCGCAACAGTACGATATCGGAGCTCGGCAGCGCGATGGCAGCGGCGATGATGCCGTTGGAGCCAAACAATAGCAATGCTGCTAAGTACGTAAACAATCCGTTGTTCATGTGCTGACATCCCCTCTATATCCGAGCATGTTCACTATGGGTGAACTGGCTTTAGAAGAAAAGCGAATATAATGCATGGATAACATGACAAAAACTCATGTAAAGGTGGAGGGGTGCCGTGGAAACGAATATTCAAAAGATGCAGGTGCTGCTCGAGACCGTGCGGGCCGGCAGTTTTACGCGCGCCGCCGAGCGGCTGAGCTATTCGCAGTCGGGCGTGAGCCGCATGGTGGGCGACCTTGAGACCGATTGGGGTTTTAAGGTGCTCGACCGCAGCCGCGAGGGTGTGGTGCTTTCTGCCGATGGGCGGCAGATCATGCCGGCGGTTGAGGCGCTCTGCGAGGAGTTTGGCCGCCTGCAGCGACACGTGGACGAGATGCGTGGGCTCATGCGCGGCAAGATCTGCATTGGTACGTTTTCGAGTGTGGCGACCCATGTACTGCCGCCGGTGATTGCGCGCTTTCGCGCCGATCATCCGGATGTCGATTACGAGCTGCTGATGGGTGATTACTCCGAGATTGAGCAATGGGTGGCGGAAGGCCGCTGCGACCTGGGCTTTATTCCGCGCGAGCCACGCGGCGCCGGCATGGCGTCGCGACCGTTGGTGCAAGACGAGTTGATGGCCGTGGTGCCAGCGGACTCCTCGCTTGCCACGGCGGAGGTCGTTTCTCTTGCCGATTTAGCCAACGAGCAGTTTATTCTGCTAGAACGCGGCACTGATGACGAGATTACGCCGCTATTCCGTCGGGCGGGGCTGGCGGTGCGCTCAAAACTGTCGACTTGGGATGACTATGCGATTATGGCTATGGTCGAGGATGGCCTGGGCGTGAGCATTCTTCCCGCGCTCATCTTGCGTCGCTGCCAGTTCGATGTTGCTGTGCGTCCGCTCGAAGGGCATCCCCATCGGCAGATCAACGCCATATATCGAACGGCCGATGTTTCGCTTGCCGCCGCTCGTTTCCTCGAATACCTCTAAATGCATGCACGTCGTTATCGCCTTGGGATAAATCTCGAGGTCTTGCTCATTTTATTTTTGAAATTGAACTTTTCGAAATAGCACGGCGCTATACTGCTGCCTAAATTGAACTCAGGTTCAATTCGTGTTGTATAAATTGAACTTTGCCAGCAAGGAGGTTCTAGTGGCCCAAGAGACGTTTAGCGATCGTCTGCGACAGGCTATGTCCGGTTGCGACGTTCGCCAGTCGGACGTGATCCGCGCATCGGAGATGCTCGGCAAAAAACTCGGCAAGAGTCAGATGAGCCAATATGTGAGCGGCAAGACGATTCCGCGGCGCGATGTGGCTGAGCTGCTCGCCCGTATTTTGGAGGTCGATGTTACCTGGCTGCTTGCCGGCGACGCCGATCAAGGCGAGGCATCATCACCCCGCAACGATTCCAAGCCCGAACCCCATCCCTCAGCTCAAATTGCAAGGAGCACCACCATGCGTACTTTTTCTAAATCCACCAAGCTCGATAACGTCCTGTATGACGTGCGCGGTCCCGTCGTCGACGAGGCCGCCCGTATGGAGGACGAGGGCGAGCGCATCCTCAAGCTCAATATCGGCAACCCGGCGCCCTTCGGTTTCCGCACGCCCGACGAGGTCATCAAGGACATGCGCCAGCAGCTGCCCGACTGCGAAGGCTATTCCAACTCGCGTGGCCTGTTCTCCGCGCGCAAGGCGATCATGCAGTATTCGCAGATCAAGGGCTTGCCCAACGTTCAGATGGAGCATATCTACACGGGCAACGGCGTGTCCGAGCTCATTCAGCTTTCGATGAACGCGCTGCTCGACAATGGCGACGAGATTCTGATCCCCAGCCCCGACTATCCGCTCTGGACGGCGTGCGCAACCCTTGCCGGCGGTCATCCCGTGCACTATCTGTGCGATGAGCAGGCGGATTGGTATCCCGACCTGGAGGATATGGAGTCCAAGATCACGAGCGCGACCAAAGCCCTCGTCATCATCAACCCCAACAACCCCACGGGTTCCGTCTATCCGCGCGAGGTGCTCGAGGGCATCGTCGAGGTTGCACGCAGGCATCAGCTGATGATCTTTGCTGATGAGATCTACGACCGCCTGTGCATGGACGGCTACGAGCACGTCTCGATTGCCTCGCTCGCTCCCGATCTGCCCTGCGTCACCTTTAGCGGTCTGTCCAAGTCGCACATGATCGCGGGCTATCGTATTGGCTGGATGGTGCTTTCGGGCAACCAGCGCTGCATGAGCGACTTCATCATGGGCATCAACATGCTCTCCAACATGCGCCTGTGCTCCAACGTGCCGGCTCAGTCGATCGTTCAGACGGCGCTCGGTGGCCATCAGTCCGTCAACGACTACATCCGCCCCGGCGGCCGTGTCTACGAGCAGCGCAACTTTGTGTATGAGGCGCTCAACAAGATTGACGGCATCTCGGTGGTTAAGCCGCGTGCGGCGTTCTACATCTTCCCCAAGATGGATGTGAAGAAGTTCAACATTACCGATGACGAGCAGTTCGCCCTTGACCTGCTGCACGAGAAGAAGATTCTGATCACGCGCGGCGGCGGCTTCAACTGGGCTGAGCCCGACCACTTCCGTATCGTGTACCTGCCGCGCATGGAAGTGCTCAAAGAGTCCCTCGAAGATCTCGCCGACTTCTTCGATCATTACCGCCAGAGCTAGTGGGATAGAAGTTCCGCACTATGAAAAGCTCCCTGCAGTTGTTTTGCTGCAGGGAGCTTTCTTGAATCGGCGGAACTAAATAACGATTCCGCAACAGTGGTCGATTTCGTGTTGGATGATTTCGGCGGTGTAGCCCGAGAAGTTTTTGATGCGGTGGACGAAATTCTCGTCCAAATACTCAACCTTAATGCGGCGATAGCGAGTACAGGGGCGCTCGCCGGAAAGCGAGAGGCATTCTTCGCTCGTCTGATAGGAATTGACCTGCTCAAGAATTTGAGGGTTGTACATCAGCAGCGCCCTGTTGCCGTCCTTTACGCAGATGATGCGTTTGCGCACGCCAATCATGTTGGCGGCAAGGCCCACGCACTCGTGCTCATGCTCATGGAGCGTATCCAGGAGGTCCTGCCCGGTCACGGCGTCATCGGGGCCCGCGTCTTCGGAAGGCAGGCGTAAAAAGAACTCGGATTTCATGATGGGTTTGATCATGGCGGGCTCCTCATGTCTCGTGCTTTCGTGGACTTTTAATAATAGCGCGGAAGGAAAGCTGCGCGTCAGCGTTACAATCTTTCGACGTTGGACCATGTTGTCAGATCCGTTGCGTGCGGCGTCTGACGTAAGTCTAGGGCTCATGCTCGCCCTGGACTGTTCCTCTGGGGCGATGTGACTGTCGTTCCAAGAGGAAGGAAATGCATGGGGAGCAAATCTCAGCAACAAGTTCAAGTAGCGCCATCGGCCACTGCGGCGTTTCTCGTCGTAATGTATATTGCAGCCTTTGTCGCCGCGTTTAACGAGAACATTATTAACGTGGCGTTGCACGACATCATGGCGGCCTTTTCGGTGAGCGCTACCACGGCGCAGTGGCTCGTTTCGGGATACATGATCGTGACGTCGATCTTTACGGCTATCATGGCCTTTCTGTCCGGTCGTTTCTCGATGCGCAAGCTGCTGTTTTTCGCATGCGGATGCATGGTCGCCGGAGAAGTCCTGTGCCTGGTCGCCCCGTCGTTTACCGTTTTGCTGCCAAGTCGTATTTTGCAGGCTGCGGGATCGGGCATCTTGTTTCCGCTCATGATGAATGTGGTGCTATCTTGTGCTCCGCGCGAGAAGCTCGGTCTGTATCTGAGCCTGGGCGGTGCCTGCATTACGCTAGGGCCGGCGTTTGGGCCCGTGATTAGTGGTCTTATGTGCACGTTGTTTGGCTGGAGGGCGGTGTTCGTAGTGCCGCTGGTGGGCGGTGTCGTGGTCGCCGCGGCGGCAGCAAAGCTCGTTCGGAATGTCGGAGAGCGCTCGAACACCACGCTTGATATTCTGTCGGTTGTTTTGCTCACTGCCGGCATTACGGCGTTCGTGTATTCCGTAGGCGAGTTCTCGACCAATGTGATGGCCGGTATCGCGACGCTTTTCGCCGCTGTTGTGGTGCTCGGCCTGTTTGCGGTTCGTCAGCTCAAGCTCAAGCATCCGGTGCTTAACGTGCGTCCCATGGCGAGCGTTCGTTTTTGGCCTGCATGCCTGCTTGTGGTGGTGTCGATGATGACGACGTTCTCGATGAGCGTTTTGTTGCCGCTCTATTTTGAGGGCGCATACGGCATGACCGCACTTGTCGCGGGTTTGCTCATTTTGCCGGCGATCGCCTGCAACGCCGTGACCTCGATTGTGGGCGGACGCGTGATGGATGCCCGTGGTGCGTGGCCGCTGCTGCCGGTCGGCTTTGCCCTGATCGCTGTGGGGCAGACGGCAATCTCGATGACCGCGGCAAGCATGAACATCGGCGTTGTCGTGCTGCTGACCGTTGTGGTGTATGCCGGCGTCGGTTTGGTACTGAGCCCCTCGCAGACCGCCGGTTTGGAGACGCTTCCCGCCGCTGAGCATCCTCACGGAACGGCATTGCTTAACACGTGGAACATGATTGCCGCGTCGTTTGGTCCGTCGCTGTTTATCGGCCTGCTTTCGAGTTCTGCGGTGGCTGCTGGCGCCGCAGGCGTTGCGTCGGACGTTGCCCAGGCGATAGGATTTGCAGCCGCCGTGCGCGTGGCGGCCGTGATTGCCGTTGTCGGGTTCGCGGTGTCGCTGGTGTACGCTCGCCGCGAGTCGCACATGTCGCATTAATGTGTGCACATAGATTCTGCAGCTAGATTGGATGGCGACACCATAAACTAATGGACGTTTTGCCGAGAGGCATGAATGTATAAAGCGCAAAGAGTGCGCGACGGGCCCCGCGAATGGGGCGATGATGCCCGAGAGGGCCAAGAAGGAGTCTCATGTCTGAGAACGAAGAGATCATGAACGAGACCGAGAACGAGACCATGGCTGCCGAGGTCGAGGCAGTCGAGACCGTGGAGACCGAAGCTGCTGAGGTTGAGGCTGCTGACGAGGTTTCCGCCGAGGAGGAGGCCGAGGTTGTCGAGGCCGCCGTTGATTACGATGACGAAGAGCTGATGGACAAGATGCAGAAGGCCGCCCGCCTGCTGCGTAGCCGTCGCTTTGCTATTTCCAAGGAGGAGGAGGCCAAGGCCGAGCGTATGGCGAACATCGAGCGCGCCATCAAGCTGCTTGACCTCAAGCCCAAGATGGAGCAGAAGGAGATGTCCGACCTGCTGGGCATGCGCCTTCGTGAACTCGATGGCCTGATGGCCGAGGCCGAGGCTGCCGATCTGGTCGGCCGCATCGACGACGCCGAGGGCGATATGCGCAAGATCGTCGTCTTCGCTGCCGAGGATGCCGCTGAGGGCCTGGTCGAGCTTGCCAACAAGAAGGAGAAGCTCCTGCCCGAGCTTTCTTACGAGGAGGCCACCGAGCTGATGGCCGCTCTCGATAAGGTTATCGCTCCGCTCGTCGCCATGGGCCTGGACGAGGACCGCGGTCCTCGCGGCGGCCGTGACGATCGCGGTGGCCGTGGCGGCGACCGTGGCGGTCGCGGCGGCTTTGGCGATCGCGGTGGCCGCGGCGGTGACCGCGGCGGTCGCGGTGGCGATCGCGGTGGCCGTGGCGGCTTTGGTGACCGTGGCGGCGACCGTGGCGGTCGCGGCGGCTTCGGCGGCAACCGTGGTGGTTATGGTGACCGCGGTGGCAACCGTGGCGGCTTTGGCGGCAACCGTGGTAACGACCGCGGCGGTCGCGGTGGCGATCGCGGCGGCCGCAACGGTGGCGGCTTCCGCGGCAACCGCTTCTAATTAGTTACGCGGTTCTACGAACCGCGTAACCAGTTGACGCTGCAAACGCCCCTAAGCGGCAATCTGACGTTCAATTTCAAGGGCGCGACCATAAGGTCAGCGCCCTTTCATTTCACGTCACCTTGCTCGCTTAGGGGCGTTTTCGCTGACTTATGCTCAACCTGCGGCGTTGTCTTGCTCCGGGGGTGGCAGTTGGGGACGTTCCTTTTAATATGAGCAGGACATTGTCAAGAGGCAAAATCGGGCCTGGCCCCAACGATATGGGGTCAGGCCCTCTCCCTATATCAACCCGTCCGCGGCGACCTCGGCGTGTCTTACCGACGCTCGTCTTTGCAGTTTAATATCCGCCCGTGGCGATCTCTCGCTGGGCAATCCGTTGCTACGGCTGAGGCTTCTACGTCGAACCGACAGTCTGTGCACGCGTGTGGCGCCCTGGGCGCTCGCAGAAAAGGGACCTGAGGTTCGCCTCAACGGCTTCGGATCGAACCGCTTCCGGGGTGACTGGCTTATGTGCGGGGGACCGCCCCCCTACGCCCCCTCGGCCATGAGGCCGACCGCCCACACCCAGCAGGCGAGCTCGCGCGCCGTGGCGACGTTCGCCTTGCTGCCGTGGACCCCGCGCGCGAGCAGCGCCTCCCGCCTCTCGACCAGCCTCCGCACGCCCTTGGCGGCATGCCTCCGGGCGCCCCGGTCCGGGGCCTGGCCCTTGGCGAGGTCCTTCGGCCGCCCCGAGCACGTCAGGTAGTGCCACGCGGCCTCGACCAGCGCCTTCCTCAGGTGCTTGTTGCCTGCCTTGGTGATCGCGCCCCTGCGGTCGCTCTCCCCGCTGGAGTGCTCGGAGGGCGTCAGGCCGACCCACGCGGCGAACGACCGGGCGTTCCTGAACCTCGAGAACTCGCCGGCCTCGAACACGAGGTCGGCGGCCGTCGCGGTGTCGACGCCCTTGAGGCAGCGCAGGGAGTCGACCCTCCTCCTCCACCTGGGCTTGCTGGCCTCGGCCTCGACGAGCCCCTCGAGCCTCGCCTTCTCCTCCGCCGCCCGCCTGACCGCGTCGACGTAGTAGGCGAGCGCGTCGTTGTCGGCCCCCTCCGCGAACCTTATCGACTCGATCCAGGACCAGTGCGCCCGGGTCCAGTTGCCCTTCCTGCGGCCGGTGGGCGTCCTCTCGTCGAAGACGAGCCCGTGCCTGAGCAGGAACTTGGAGAGCCGCTGCTTCGAGCGCGAGAGGTCGTCCCTCGCGTCCTCGAGCGCCCTGGTCAGGTCGCGGGCGGCCTCGCACTCGTCGCCGGGGACCCACACCTCGACCACGTTGCCGACCGACAGCATGCGGGCGAGGAACTCGGCGTCGTTGCGGTCGTTCTTCCTGCGCCTGTCCGCGCTGGGCTTGATCATCTTCGAGACGGCGCCGACCACGCAGTCGACCCCGAGGCCGGAGAGCCTCTTCTGCAGGTCGAACCCCGTGACCCCGGACTCGTACACGCACCTGGCCCCGGGGTCCACGGAGCGGACCCACCCCGCGACGGCGCCGGCGTCGTAGCCGAAGGTCGCGCAGCGCACCTCCCCGGTCATGACGTCGAGGGAGACGGCCTTTATCGAGCGGGCGTGGACGTCGAGGCCGACGAAGGTGGTAGTATCGAGCATGGGAGCCCCTTCCATGAATGCGGCGTGGCCGCCGCGGCTGAATTAGACACTCACCATTGTCGGCCTAATCCGCGGTCTTTCATGCAGCAGGGGCTCTCAATGTTTTTATGTCCTGCTCATATCGTCTCTGCCGGTAGTTTGGGACACTCCTTGTCAGGTAGTCATTGGGGACGTTCTTGTTTGACTAGTCGTTTAAGAACGTCCCCAACGACTACATAGCATGAGAGTGGATAATCTCCCGGTTTGAGTCTGCATTCAAGCTCAAAGTGGGAGATTATCCACTCTCGTTTTTGTTCTACCTACATTTGTAGGAACAGTTCGTGGAGGCGGGTGTCTTCATCGAGTTCGGGGTGGAAGGTTACGCCGAGCTGGTTGCCCTGGCGGGCGGCGACGATGCGGCCATCGACCTCTGCCAAGGCCTTGGCGTCGCCGTGGACCTCGACGATGCGGGGCGCGCGGATAAATGTCAGCGGCACTTCACCGTCGATGCCGTCTACCTGTCCCTTGGTGCGAAAACTGCCGAGCTGTCTGCCATAGGCATTGCGCTCAACGAGCACATCCATGGTTGCCAAACGCGGCGTGCCCTTATCGTCATGAGCGGCAAGGTCGTGAGCCAGCAGAATCAGGCCGGCGCAGGTGCCCAGGACGGGCATGCCTTCAGCGATACGGGTACGAAGCTCATCGAGCATACCAAGCTCGGCAAGTAACTTGCCCTGAACGGTGGACTCGCCGCCGGGGAGGACCAGGCGGTCAAAGTTCTGCTGCAAATCGGCTGCCTGCCTCATCTCGATACAACGTGCGCCCAGCTCGGACAGTCTTGCCTCGTGCTCGGCAAAAGCGCCCTGGACCGCCAGCACGGCGACCGTTTGGTCTGCATAATCGCTCATGTGCGATCCTTTCTGCTGGACTAGCGCCCGCGCTCCTCCATGATGATCTCGATTTCGTCGGCGTTGATGCCCACCATGGCCTCGCCCAGGTCCTCCGAAAGCTCGGCGATGAGCTTGGCGTCGGTGAAGTTTGCCACGGCCTTGACGATGGCGGCGGCGCGCTTGGCGGGGTCGCCGCTCTTAAAGATGCCCGAGCCAACAAAGACGCCCTCGGCGCCCAGCTGCATCATCAGCGCGGCGTCGGCGGGGGTCGCGACTCCGCCGGCGGCAAAGTTTACGACGGGGAGCTTGCCCGTGGCATGGACCTCGCGCACCAGCTCGACCGGAACCTGCAGCTGCTTGGCTGCCTCAAAGAGCTCGTCGTCGCGCAGAGCAACAACGTCGCGGATCTGCTTTTGGATCTTGCGCATGTGACGCACGGCCTGAACGACGTCGCCCGTGCCCGGCTCGCCCTTGGTACGAATCATCGTGGCGCCCTCAGCAACACGGCGCAACGCCTCGCCCAGATCGCGGGCGCCGCAGACAAACGGCACGTCAAACTGGGTCTTGTCGATGTGATAGACGTCATCGGCAGGGGAGAGGACCTCGGACTCATCGATGTAATCGATCTCGATGGCCTGCAGGACCTGCGCCTCGACAATGTGACCGATGCGACACTTGGCCATAACGGGGATGGAGACGGCCTCCTGGATGCCCTTGATCATCTTGGGGTCGCTCATGCGCGACACACCACCTGCGGCACGGATATCGGCCGGGATGCGCTCGAGTGCCATGACGGCGCAGGCGCCTGCCTCTTCGGCGACGCGTGCTTGCTCGGGCGTGGTGACGTCCATGATGACGCCGCCCTTGAGCATCTGCGCGAGCTCGCGATTGAGTTTGACGCGATCGGCCTTGTTGGTCTGTTCTGCCATGGTTGCTCCCTTGGTTGGCATGTGCATTGCTTGACGGAACATCCTATCGGGAAGCTGGGTATGGCGAAATACTCAGTTTTCGAGATAATTACAAGGTCAGACTAATACCAGAATGAATGACTTAATAAGGTCAGGTGACAAACTCATGCTTGACTACAATTTGGAAAAACGCGGCGAGGCATCGCTTTATGAGTATATTTATCAGCAAATTCGAGATGATATCGTTGCTGGACGCATTGCGGCGGGGGAGCATCTTCCGTCTAAGCGCGCCTTTGCCAGTCATCTGGGAATCAGTGTCATTACTATCGAGAATGCATATAGCCAGTTGCTTGCCGAGGGCTATATTTGCTCAATGCCGCGTCGTGGCTACTACGCTTGCGAACTTCCGGATGCACCGGTTTTGGCTTCGGCTGCGGAGGGCATCGACCGAGATGCCGTCTCTGTGGGCCCCAGCGCGTATGATGTCAACGGACAGGTCGAGCGATTCGATGCGCTCTCTCCTTCCGCTTTGGAGGCGGCGCGGCTTTGGCAAAGCGCGCTACGGGCGACGCTGGCATCCGAAGACGAACGCGAAATCTTTTCGACCGCGCCGGCACAGGGCACCGCTCGGCTACGACGCGCAATTGCTCACCATCTGCGCGGGACAAGGGGCATGAATGTCGACCCCGACAACATCGTTATCGGTGCGGGCGCCCAGCTGCTCGATACCATGTTGGTTCAGTTGCTTGGCGCGGACAAGGTGTATGCCGTCGAGGATCCAGGCTATTTGCGCTTGACGCGCATCTATCAGGTCATGGGTTGCGAAGTGCGGCATGTCCCGTTGGATGCTGAGGGCGTGGACTTGAGCGCGCTGCAGAAAACCGGGACCGATGTCCTTCACCTGATGCCGTCTCATCAGTATCCGACCGGTCTTGTGACGAGCATTGCGCGTCGCTATGCGCTGCTGAGCTGGGCCGCCGAGCGACCAGGTCGGTATCTCATCGAAGATGACTTTGATTGTGAGTTTCGCCTTGCCGGCAAGCCGATTCCCGCGCTCGCGTCGATCGATGCCGCCCAGTCGGTTATCTACACCAACACGTTTTCGAAGAGCCTTTCATCGGCGTTGCGTTTGGCGTACATGGTGCTGCCCGATGAGCTAATGGAGAGGTTTAAACGCAACCTTGGTTTCTACGCCTCGTCGGTAAGTTCTGTTGATCAGGTTGCCTTGGCGCGTTTGCTGGAATCGGGTGATTACGAGCGACATGTGAACCGCGTGCGCGTTCGTGCTCGCGAGGCGCGTGATGGCCTGGCGGCGCTTGTACGGAAAGCGTTTCCGGCAGGGGAAGTCTCGATCGAGTACGCGGACGCCGGCCTTTACTGCGTCGTGGCCGTGGAGCGTGACGCGGGCGGAAGCTCTTTTGCACGGGCCCTCACGCGCTCGAGCATCCCTTTTATCGATAACGGTGACTGTTTTTGGTGTGCCGATGGCGCATCTGTCCCTGAAAACTCAACTCAAATTCTTGTTCAGTATGACGATCTGAGTCCAAAAGTACTAACTACCTTGGAATTGCAGCTAATGGGGGGGCATTCTGCAACCTAAGTGAGTAGACTTTTAGCACTTTGGCGACCAGGCAGTTTTGTAACAAGCTATCTACCTGCGGTTTTGAAAAGCAGGATGACCGGCCTGCTCGGGATGTTCAAAAAAGTCTACTCACTTGCCGCGCAAAGCTCCTGCATGAGAAAAAAATGGGGTTTTCAACAGGGCTTCGTCCAGCTCTCGGCAAGCTTTTGGCCAGTTGGGGAGGGCTGTTGAAAACTTGGCAGTCCGTTCGGCGCCATTTTTGGTGCGTTCGCGCCAATGCGTGACTGACTGGGTTGAAATTCGTGTTTTCCTGTGCCTATGAAGGATTTACTTTGTGACATATCAGCTTTTAGGTACTGGCGTTTGCCTCCTCAAGTCCGCGCTTTGTGTCCGCCGCTTCCACGACCGGAAGAAGACCGGCAGCGATATGATCTCGCCCGCAACCCGACGGCTGCGGTCGCGCTCGGTTTTCCGTTGTATACATTGGTTCGGTCGAGAAACAAACGGACTTGTCCTGCCAGCATTAGGCAGCGGCTGTTTCTTGGTGAGCTTCCCAGGGAATCCGTGCTGGAAACGGAGCATGGGGTTTTGATTACGTCTCCTCTACTGACGGCATTCATCATGTTGCGGCATCTGACGGATCTTCAGCTTCTTTTGGTATTGGCGGAGATGTGTGGCTTGTTTGCGGTGTGTGCCCTGCCGGCGGCACTTGAGGCGGAGCTTTCGCGTGCAATTGATTCGGGCGCGATTTCGACAACGTTCGGTTGGGTGCGCTGCCCGTCCGAGGACGGCACCGCCTCAAATTTATGGCGTCGAGACGCTTTGGTTTTGGGCGGAGACCTTGACCGTTTTTGTTCAGATGTTTGCGGGATGCGTTACGGCAATAGATTTATAGCGGTATCGCAACTCGTTCCATTGGGCGCCGCGTCGCCTTTTGAGGTCGAGGCGTATTTGCTACTTGCACTGCCGCGATCCCTGGGAGGCGAAGGTTTTTGCGGCATAGAGCTTAATGTTGAAGTGATGCTAAGCACAAGTGCTCGAGCGATTGTGGGAAAGTCCCGTGTATATATCGACCTACTTCTTTCTTCGCCGGACGGCAGGCGACAGGTGGCCATTGAATGTCAGGGAAAGGCCTCGCACGGACGCGCAGGGGATGGCTTGCGTGACGCTGACCGCATGACGGCCCTTCAGGCCATGGGCTACGATGTACTTCTCCTGACACACAGACAGATATCCGATGAGGGTAGATTCCACGCGATCGTTAAGGCCGTATGCAGGATGCTCGATGCTGAATATCGTGATAAAAGCTCAGATGAGCAAAGGGCTGAGACATTACTCCGGTCTGAACTATTCGTTGACTGGACAAAATTGGGAGTAATTGACGGAAAGATGCCCGTTAGACACAAAACAGCTCGATCGTGGACGGCTGCGGTTCTAAGTGAGTAGGCTTTTGGCACTTTGGCGACCAGGCCGTTTTGAAACAAGTCATTTACCTGCGACTTTATAAAGCAATACGGATGGTCTGCTCGGCAAGTTTCGAAAAGTCTACTCACTTAGTTTTTGACGAGAAACCGATGCCGAAGATAGCTCTATTTCAGGGCGTTAACGAGTCCTCGAGACACAAAAAGGCCCGAACCAATACGGTCCGGGCCTTCTTCGAGCTAGAGGTTATGTCTCAGGCAGTTGGCTTAGCCAAAGTAGCGCTTGAGCAGGCCAGCGAAAGCCTTGCCGTGGCGAGCCTCGTCGCGAGCCATCTCGTGCACGGTGTCGTGGATGGCATCGAGGCCAGCGGCCTTGGCGCGCTTGGCAAGATCGGTCTTGCCGGCGGTGGCGCCGTTCTCGGCCTCAACGCGCATCTCGAGGTTCTTCTTGGTGGAGTCGGTCACGACCTCGCCCAGAAGCTCGGCGAACTTGGCGGCGTGCTCGGCCTCCTCGTGGGCAGCCTTCTCCCAGTACAGGCCGATCTCGGGATAGCCCTCGCGATGGGCGACGCGAGCCATGGCCAGGTACATGCCGACCTCAGAGCACTCGCCCTCAAAGTTGGCGCGCAGGTCGGCAACGATGTCCTCGGAGACGCCCTCCATCTTGGCGACGCCCACGACGTGCTCGGCAGCCCACTCGAGCTGGCCCTCCTCCTGCTTCAGGAAGCGAGAGCCGGGAACGCCGCACTGGGGGCACTTGAAATCCTCGGGCAGCTGGTCGCCGTCGAACTCTTCCACATAACCGCAAACGGGGCAAACAAACTTCATGATTCGATCCTTTCGATCGATGGCGATGGTGCGCTCGTCCGGTCCCGTAAGGGCCCTCTCCGGACGTGCGTCTTGACGAGTTCTATTATCCATAAATGAGACCGAATGTGAAGCCTATTAGGAATGATTTTTAATAAAACAATTTAAGCATGTGTAGATGTTGATTGATTAACGATTGCTAGACCTCGTGCGACCTCCGATGAGTACAATCGGTCGAGCAAATGTTGACCAATCAACAAATGAAGGAGCTTCCTTTATGCATCTAGCCCGCCGCGCCTGGTGCCGAACGTATCAAACGGTTTTTCGCATCGCATTGCCGGTGCTGCCCTATACCGAGCCACGCATTTTAGAGCACGCTGAGGAAGTGCCCGCAGTGCTTCAAAAGCGTTCAATACACCATGTTCTTATCGTGACAGATCCCGGCATTGCCCGTCTGGGGCTCACGGCACCGCTCGAGACAGCGCTCGCGTCCAAGGGAATTAGCGCTGCGGTCTATGCCGAAACACGTGCGAACCCCACGGTCTCAAACGTGGAGGAAGCGGCATCTCTGTATCGAGAGAGCACCTGCCAGGCCATTATCGGCTTTGGCGGCGGTTCGGCCATGGACTGCGCCAAGGGCGTGGGCGCGCGCATCGCGCAGCCAAAGAAGCCCATCAACAAGATGCGCGGCCTGTTGCGTATCCATCGTCGCCTGCCGCTGCTCATCGCCGTTCCCACCACGGCGGGCACGGGAAGCGAGGTCACGCTTGCAGCGGTAATTACCGACGACGAGACGCACTACAAGTATCCTATTAACGACTTTGTGCTGATCCCGCGCTTTGCGGTGCACGACCCCGAGTTTACGCGCGGCCTGCCCGCCTCCATTACGGGGCAAACGGGCATGGACGCCCTGACGCATGCCGTCGAGGCCTTTATCGGGCGCAGCACCACGCCCTATACGCGCAAGATGGCGCGCCAGGCGGTGCAGCTCATCCACGACAATTTGCTCGAGGCCTATGAGTGCGGTGGCAACATGCGTGCGCGCCGCAATATGCTTTCGGCGGCGTATAAAGCGGGCGTTGCCTTTACGCGCTCTTATGTTGGATACGTCCATGCCATCGCGCACAGCCTGGGCGGGCGTTACGGGATTCCCCACGGCTTGGCCAACGCCATCATCCTGCCGCACATGCTTCGCGCCTATGGCGAAGCTGCTGCTCCCAAGCTCGCCGATCTCGCCCGCATGGCCGGCATTGCGCCGGCTAATGCGCTGGACAACGTGGCTGCTGAGGCCTTTATCGATTGGGTCGACCGCATGAACGCCGCCTTGGGCATACCCAAATATGTGACGGGCATTCGCCGCTCCGATATTCCACAAATGGCGGCCCATGCCGATGCCGAGGCCAATCCGCTATACCCCGTTCCGCTTCTAATGGACCGTTTGGAGCTCGAGCGTATGTACGAGGTCGTCGCGGGTGGTATGTTTGAGGGCGAGAATTAGGAGGGTCCATGAACACCGAGGAAATTGCGCGCATCGTCGGCGATCAGCGCGCCTACTTTAAGACACACGCCACGTTTGATGTCGATGCTCGACGTCGTGCGCTCGTGAGTTTACGCGATGCGGTGCGGGCCCACGAGGCCGATATTGCCCATGCGCTCAAGACCGATTTGGGAAAGTCGCATGACGAGGCGTATATGTGCGAGATCGGCACCTCGCTTTCCGAGATTCGTTATCAGATTGCGCATGTGGCTCGATGGAGTCGCTCGCGCCTGCGTCCGTGTGACCTCGCCAACGCCGTGAGTGTGTGCAAGACGCAGTCCGTGCCCTATGGCGTCACACTCATCATGGCTCCGTGGAACTACCCGTTTTTGCTAACGCTCGAGCCGCTTGCCGGCGCCCTTGCCGCGGGCAATACCGTGGTCATCAAGCCGAGTGCCTATGCTCCGGCATCGAGCGCGGTGCTCAGGCAGATTTGCGAGGAAGCATTTGATCCGCGCCTGGTGACGGTTGTAGAAGGCGGCCGTGCCGAGAACGAAGCACTGCTCGATGAGTGCTGGGACAAGATTTTCTTTACCGGTAGCGTTCCGGTCGGCAAGCTCGTCATGGAGCGCGCAAGTAAAAACCTGACGCCCGTGACGCTTGAGCTGGGCGGAAAGAGCCCCTGCATTGTGGATGCCACGGCAAACTTAAAAGTCGCGGCACGGCGCATCGCCTTTGGTAAATGGCTCAACGTGGGGCAGACCTGCGTGGCGCCCGACTACCTGCTGGTCGATACGCGCGTACACGATGAGCTGTTGGGCCTCATCAGGGAGGAGACCCGTCGCATGTTTGGCGAGCATCCGCTCGACAACGAGGATTACGGTCATATCGTCAACGCCAAGCATTTTGCGCGCGTGCGCGGGCTGATCGATCCCTATAAGGTTGTGCTTGGAGGTACCGCGCGCGAGTCGTCGCTCAAGATTGAGCCGACGATTCTAGACGGCGTGACCCCCGATGACGCCGTAATGCAGGAGGAGATTTTCGGCCCCATCTTGCCGGTGCTGACGTTTGAGAGCCTAGACGAGGCAGAGACGTTTATTGCGGATCGTCCGACGCCGCTAGCTCTGTATATCTTTAGCCAGGACCATGCGGCTCAGCAACGCTTTGTGCGTTACGTGCCCTTTGGCGGCGGCTGCGTCAACGACACGATCATGCATCTGGCTACGAGCCATATGGGCTTTGGCGGCATGGGCGCGAGCGGTATGGGGCAGTACCATGGCCGCGAGAGCTTCGATACGTTTAGTCACAAGAAGAGCATCGTGAACAAGGCAACCTGGCTCGACGTGCCATTCCGCTATGCTCCTTACGCAAGCTGGAAGCACAAGTTCGTGCGCATGTTTGTGCATTAGAAAAGGGTGCGGGTAATACGAACAGATGTTCCTATTACCCGCATTTTGCGTTAGACTACTGCTATGGAGCACGGATGGGCCAACTCCCTTTAGAAGGGATTTGGTATGAACGTAAGCGATGTTATTTCGTTATTGGCGTTGTTGATCGCGGCTATCGAGCTTGGCCTGTTTATCGGCCGAACGAAATAGCCGCCCCCGCATAAGCGAAGACGGCCACTTCTCACGATGTAAACGTGTACTGGAGTTGGCAAGACCCGCTGCAACGGGTGCCATCCGTGCCTCTATCTTATCTGCAGGCGCTCTGTCTCGCAAGCGTTGCGGCAAATGGGCGAAAGGTGCGAGCGGGTGAAATTATGTCCGCACGGGCCCGTAAGCTTCTCAGTAAGGTTAAGTGCCGGTTTATTCGGTCGTTAGAGGAGTTGCCATGTACGAGCCTTCACGTGTTCTTTTGTCGTTTCATATTGCAGGATTTCAGTATGCCGATGGCGCCTTGGTCTTGGGCGATCTTAAAGTGGGCGATAAACTGACGCTGTGTGCCGAGCGCGATAACCCCCATGATCCCGAGGCGGTTGCGATCTACTACGGCAACACCAAGCTTGGGTATGTTCCGGGAAACGAGGTCGGCCCGCTGTCCTTGATGATGTATTACGGCCACGAGGACGTATTTGAGGCTCGCGTGCAACAGGTTGCTCCCGAGCGCAGCCCGTGGCATCAGGTGCGCGTTGGTCTCTATGTGGTGGATGCTCGCTAATCGGCAATGGAGGCGGTCATGTTTGATGACGATGACCTGTTCGATCTGACGGACGACCCGTTTGAGTGGGATATGCTGATCGACGATGATGAGCTGGAGCAGGACCGGAAGAAGCGGCAGGACAAGAACGCCCAGGGCGACGCTTCGAAAAAGCAAGACAAGCGCCGCCGCGGACTGTTCGGCGGGCTCTTTGGATAACCGCTGCATCGCTGCGTCTGTATACTTAGCACGAGTTGAACACGTTGCGAAATGAGGACAGAGACGATGATGTGGTTTACCGCCGACCTGCACCTGGGCGATACGAATATCTTGCACGATATGGATCGGCCGTTTGATTCGGTCGAGGAGATGAACCGCAAGGTCATCGATGCCATCAATGAGTGCGTGGCGGCGGACGACCGTCTCTATATCTTGGGAGACTTTACCTATCGTTTGCCCCTGGCGGAGGCGGTGCGCCTGCGCGAGCGCATCGAATGCCAGAATGTGACGCTCATCCGTGGCAACCATGACGGTGATTGGGAAGATCCCGACGTACCGCAGATTTGGGATGAGGTACGCGATTACCTGGAGATTGCTCCCGGCTATGCCAAGGGCCATCGTCTAGTTATGAGCCATTACCCCATGCTCAGCTGGAATGGCAAGGCGCGCGGCGCCATCATGCTGCACGGGCATATCCACAGCAGGGGAGACCGCACCAACGCGCGCAACCGCGATCGCGAGCGCCCTATCTTTCGCTATGATGTCGGTCTCGATGCCAACGATTACAAGCCCGTAAGCCGTGATCAAATCCTTGACTTCTTTGGGCTGTAATTCTCGAACCACCACACAAACCACCGCAAAGGGGACAGGCACCTTTATGGTGGTTCTGGCGCCGCTGCCATTATGGCAGCGGCGCCTTTTTTGTCCGTGCGGCGCGGTAGAGTGTAGGCGGTTGAAATTTGCGTCCATCGAGGAGCTGCCATGAACGAGATCAAGTGCCCGCATTGCGGTGAAGTTTTTAAGGTCGATGCGTCCGGTTATGCGGATATCGTCAAGCAGGTGCGCGACGCCGAGTTCTCGCGCGACTTGGACGAGCGCGTGAAGGCTGTTCAGCGCGAGGGCGAGCAGGCGCTGGAGCTTGAGCGCTCGCGCTCGACGGCTGCTTTGCAAAAGGCGGAGTCTCAGCGCGACGCTCAGCTTGTCGAGCAGAAGAACGCTGCAGCCCAGCAGCTGGCGCAAGAACTCGCCAAGCGCGATGCGGAGCTTGCCGAGCTGCGCGCCAAGCTCGAAGGCGCTGCCGCAGAGCGCGAGAGTGCAAGTCGGCGCGCGGCGGTTGAGGCCCGCGCCGATGCTCAAAAGGAGAATGCCGAGCTTCAGCGCGAGATCGACAATTTGCGTGCGCAGCTGGAGCGCAAAGATGACGAAGCCAAGCTCGTCGAGTCGGCGACGCGCAATGCCGCTCAAAACGATTTAGCTGCACGTGATGCTCAGATTGCTGAGCTGCAGGCCAGACTTGCCGCGGCGGACAAGGCCCAGGAGATGGCGCTTGCCGCCGCTGCGGCCGAGTCGCAGCGTGAGCTCGATGCCGCTCGCAGCGAGGCCGAGCGCGCGCTTGCTGACTATCGCGTGAAGGTGCAAGAGAAGTTTTCTGCCGCAAAGGCACAGTCCGAGCAAGAGGCCGAGGGTCTGCGTGCCCAGTTGCGCGAGCAGGAACTGATGGCAAAAATGAACCTGTCAGAGGCGGTCGCCGCGGCGGAGCGAGAGCGCGATGAGGCACGTGCCAAGCTGACGAGCGAGCTGGCGGTGCGCGATTCGCGTGAGGAACAGGCCCAGGCAGCCCACGAGCTTGAGCTTGCGCAGGCCAAGCGCGTGAGCGACGAGTTGATTCGCTACAAGGATGAAGAGATTGAGCGCCTTAAGGACATGAAGGTCCGCCTGTCCACCAAGATGGTGGGCGAGTCGCTCGAGCAGCACTGCGAGACCGAGTTCAACCGTCTGCGCATGACGGCGTTTCCCAATGCGTACTTCGAGAAAGATAACGATGCGTCCGAGGGCACCAAGGGCGACTTTATCTTCCGCGAGTGCGACGCGAGCGGCAACGAGGTCATCTCAATTATGTTCGAGATGAAAAACGAGAATGACGAGACCGCGACCAAGCATAAAAACGAGGACTTCTTTAAGAAACTCGATCACGATCGTCGCCAGAAAAGCTGTGAGTACGCGGTGCTCTGCACGCTGCTCGAGCCCGAGAGCGAGCTCTACAACGCGGGAATCGTGGACGTGAGCTATCGCTACGAGAAGATGTATGTGATTCGCCCGCAGTTCTTCATTCCCATCATTACGCTGCTGCGCAATGCCGCCATGGGTTCGCTTCGCTATAAGCAGGAGCTGGCGGAGTACAAGCAGCAGAATATCGATGTCACGAACTTCGAAGCCAAGATGGAGAAGTTCAAGAACGATTTCGGCCGCAACTACGAGATCGCGAGCCGCAAGTTCCAAACGGCAATCGATGAGATCGACAAGACGATTAGCCATCTGCAGAAAACCAAGGAGGCGTTGCTGTCCTCCGAGAACAATCTGCGCCTTGCCAACAAGAAAGCCGACGATCTTACCATTCGCAAGCTCACGTGGGGCAACAAGACCATGAAAGCAGCGTTTGACGAGGCGTGCGGGGCCGCGACAGAGACGAACGATGAGCCAGCCGAGGCGGATTCGTATGAGGTCGAGGATGCCGAGTAGGGGATAGCGTATCGCGCAAAAAGCGGGGCCGCTGGCGATGTTGCCAGCGACCCCGCTTTGTTTCGTCCCATTGCGCCCGGCTAGTCCTCGAGCAGGTCCTCGATAAAGCCGACACGGTAGTTCTTGAAGATTACCTCGCCGCCGTCTTGCGTGGCGTCCAGATCGACATCGCCCATGATGCCAAAATCGTGGTCGCCATCCTCGTCGGCAAAGATCTGGTGCACGTGCCATACGTGCGCGGTCTTCTCGTCGGACTCGTCGATGGAGAACATCGCGGCGCTGCGGGCATCTCCGTCGGTGAGGATTTCCTCGTGCTGCTCGTGGTAAGCGTCGAGTGCTTTTTGCCAGCGGATCTCGCTCATGCCCCAGTCGTCGTCGAGCTCGCCCAGGTCGCGAACGTGCTCGCGGGCGGCAAGGGTCACGCGGCGGAAGAGCGCGTTGCGCACCAACAGCGTGCAGCCGCGGCGGTCCGCCACGACCTCGTCGATGCCCTGCGGCGGCGCAGCATCGAGGGCTGCCGGGTTGCCGGCGTTCTCCCACTCGTCCACCAGGCTCGAGTCCACCGAGCGCACCACAAAGCCGAGCCACGAGATAATGTTGCGCAGACGCTCGTCGCGCTTCTCGATGGGCACGGTGCGGTCGAGCGAACGGTAGGCCTCTGCCAGGTAACGCAGCAAAATGCCCTCGGAGCGGGCGATGCCGAGCTTTTGAATGTAACCCTTAAAATCGCTCGCGCTTTCCAGCATATCGCGCAGGACGCTTTTGGGAGAGAGCTGGTAGTCGTTTGCCCAGGGCACTTCCTGGCAGTACTTGTCGAAGGCGGCGTCGAGCAAGTCCTCGAGCGGTTTTTCGTAGGTGACATCCTGGATGCGCTCCAGGCGTTCCTCATATTCGACGCCGTCAGCCTTCATTTCGGCCATCGCGCGGTCGCGCGCGGCGCGCTCCTGTGCGCGCAATACCTGCTTAGGGTCCTCGAGCGTAGCCTCGACCATCGAGATGAGGTCCATGGTATAGGTCTCACTCTCGGGGTCGAGCAGCTCCAGCGCGGCAAGCAAAAACGGCGAGAGCGGCTGGTCGAGCGCAAAGTCCTCGGGCAGGTCGACCGTCAGCGCGTAGTCGATGTCCGGCGCGGCATCAGCCGGAGCGTCGGGTGCGGGCGGCACCTCAGTGCGCACGACGACGCCGGAGTCGATGAGCGTGGCGAAGATCTCGTCGGCACGAACCTCGAGCTTTGCCTTTTCCTCGGGAGTCTGCAGGCTCGTCTCGATGAGGTCGTGTACGCGGGCTCGGGCATCGCCGCCCTGCTCGACCACGCTAATCACCATGGAGTGTGTGATGCGAAGGCGCGGCTTGAGCGTTTCGGGCTGCGTCTCGATCAGGCGCTCAAAGGTCTGCTTGTTCCAGGTGACAAAGCCCTCGGGGGCCTTCTTCTTTTTAATCTTGCGGAGCTTCTTGGGGTCGTCGCCCGCCTTGGCCATGAGTTTGGCGTTCTCGATCTCGTGCTCCGGGGCCTCGGCGATGACCATGCCCTCGGTATCGAAGCCCGAACGGCCGGCGCGACCGGCAATCTGATGGAACTCGCGTGCGCGCAGGCGACGCATCTTGTAGCCGTCGAACTTGGTGAGCGCGGTGAGCACCACGGTATGGATGGGTACGTTGATGCCGACGCCGAGCGTATCGGTGCCGCAGATGACGGGCAGCAGGCCCTGCTGCGCCAAGCGCTCGACCAGCAGGCGATAGCGCGGCAACATGCCAGCATGGTGCACGCCGACGCCGCATCCAAGAAGGCGTTTGAGAATCTTGCCGAAGGCCGTCGAGAAGCTCGTGCCCTTGGCCGCCTCCTTGATGGCCTCGCGCTGCTCCTTGCTGGCAATGCCAAAGTTGGCGAGGGATTGCGCCGTCGCAAGTGCGGCATCCTGGCTAAAGTGCACGATGTAGAGCGGGGCCTCGCCACGGCGCATGGCGAGCTCGACGGTGCCCTCGAGGGAGGTCGTCACATAGTCGTAGCTCAGCGGCACGGGGCGCGGGGCATCGACGACCAAGTCGCAGGTAGCGCCGGTGTGTTCCTCGAGTGAGGCGGCGATGGCAGTGACATCGCCGAGCGTGGCGCTCATGAGCATGAATTGCGTGTGAGGCAGGGTGAGCAGCGGTACCTGCCAGGCCCAGCCGCGATCGGGGTCGGCAAAGTAGTGGAACTCGTCCATGGCGACGCAGCCAACATCGGCATCTTCGCCCTCGCGCAGCGCGTCGTTGGCAAGGATCTCTGCCGTGCAGCAGATGACGGGCGCCTTGGTGTTGATATGCGTGTCGCCGGTGATCATACCTACGTTATCGCGGCCGAGCACCTGTACCAGATCGAAGAACTTTTCGCTGACCAAGGCTTTGATAGGGGCTGTGTAATAGCAACGTTTGCCCTGTGCCATGCCCATAAAGAGCATGCCCAGCGCGACGAGCGATTTACCTGATCCGGTCGGTGTGCCCAAAATGACGTGATCGCCGGCAGCCAGGTCCATGAGGGCCTCTTCTTGGTGGTCCCACAGCTCAATGCCGCGATCGCTCGTCCATTCAAAGAAGCGCTCGAAGGCCTGGTCGGGCGTGAGCCATGGTTCGGGCTCGCTGCGGTCTTCGGGCTCCCACCAGGTGGGGGAGAGCGCGCCGAGCGAACCGAACTCTGCCTCGGTTCCCGTGCCGCCCGAGAATGAGCTGGCGGCCCCGGCGCCGGAGACGGTGCTGGCGACGGTATCTGTCGTAGTCTGTGCCATGTGGTTGCTTTCTCTCGCGATTGTCCGCCAACTATTATGGCGTAGCGTCGCATCGATGCGTTCGCAGGCAAGAAAATGCAGGAAATGGGCGTTCTGCCCAGCCGTTTAGTGTAGTCGCTAGCCAAGTGAGTAGACTATTTGCGATATTGCGAGCACATGGCTTTTGCGTAAGGGCTCTACCTGCGGTTTTAGTTTTCGTTATGCGGGCTGTGCTTGGCTATTGCAAAAAAGTCTACTCACTTAGGTTTGAGGGCCGTTCGCTGGCGCCTATTTGTGCTTGTTTGCCGACGCCGCGACCATCAGAAGCCCCTAGGACTCCTGCGGTAAGCGCTTCTTGCCTTTGCGAGCACGGTTTCTAAAGTTCTCGACGGCTTCTTCCATGCCCAGGGGTACATAGGTGAGCTCATCGAGGTTATCGGGCAGGTAGCAGGCAAGGCTTTGCTCCTGCGCGCGTCCTACTGTGAGCTGTTCGTCGGTTGGCTGCGCTCCGGGCATGGCGCAAATGCCATAGACGACGGCACCCATCTCTCGCGTGCGGCATTCATATTCGGTCTCGGGATGCTCGGGATGGTCGCGGCGGACGTCATCACTTACCCAAAGCGTGTCGTAGCCCGCCGCGGCAAACTGTCCCAGGGCGTAGTCGCGCAATGGCTTGCTGTCGGTGCGCAGCGTAACGGTGGCGCCGTCTGAAAAGAGCGGGCGGTAGAGCATCAGATGGTCGACATGGACGAGTCGTTTTTTGGCGTACTTGGCCTTGGGCTGCGGCGTGGGAAAGTTGATGGTGATGGCATCGAGCTCGCCTGCGGCAAACAGCCGTGGCAGTGATGTGGCGCCTCGGGGCAGGACAAGTGCGTTGGTCAGCTCCTGCTCGCAGATTTTCTGTGCGGCATAGGCGATGCAGATAGGCTCCTGGTCCATGCCGATAAAGAGCGTGTTTGGCTCGCGGGCCGCGCGCTCTACAAGGTACGTTCCCTTGCCACAACCAAGATCCAGGTGAAGGTGCTCAAAAGGCTTGCTGCCAACTGGCGCGCAAGCCGCGCGCCAATCTCCGACATAGGCCTCGGGGTTCGTCTCAATCGCATCGGCGTAGCGCTCCAGGCGCTCCTCGAGCACAAAGTTCTTAGGCGTGCGGACGTGGACGGCTCCCATGAGGCTCCTTGGTCATAAGTATGGAACGCATAGCTGCGCGTTCCGTCAATGGTTTGAAAAAGGGTGGACATAGTTTGCCCGAAAGATGTGGTGCGGTCCGGCGGCGAGTCGTCGGTGCCTACAGGCGCTTGAGAATCACATAGCGGTTGAGCTCGCCGCTGCGACCGTCGGCATGGAAGCGCTCAAGCTCGCGTACGGGAACCTCGCCACTCTTGTAGAACGTACGTACGCCGCGCACCAGGTCGGTGATCTGCTGATCGTCAAAGTGATGGCAATAGCGGTAGGCGTGGCGGTCGTTTTGCCAGCCAATGAGGTGGTCGCCGGCTTCAAACTGCGCGGAATCGTAACCCTCAAACGGCGGGGTGAGTTCGGCGCGGGCTTCGGCTCGAACGGCCTTGCGCGCCATGCGCTCATCGTTCATAAACTCCCAAAAGCTGATGGCGATGATGCCGCCTGGGCGCGTCTGACGTACCAGGGCGTCGAGCACGCGTACGCGGTACTCGCACGACGGCACGTGGTGCATAAAGCCAAAGCAGACCGAGATGTCGGCGAGCGGGGCGTCGAAAAGCACGTCGGGTGTCTCGGCGGGGTTGAGCTTCATCAGGGCGTCGAGCACGTCGAGCTCCTGGAAGTGTAGGTTGGGAATGCGCAGCGCGTGGCCATGGGCATCGATGGCCAGGTCTTGGCACGAGTCGACGCCATAGAACTCAAACGGGCAGCTGGCATCTGCCGAGGGGTTTGCCCCGTCGACGCCCTTGGCGGCAAGTGCGCCGCCGGCGGCAAAGTTCTCAAAGCGCATATTTCCGCAGGCAAGATCGAAGACGCGGACGGGATGCTCGATCGTGGCCACGTCGAGCTGCTCGAGCGCGATGTCCATAGTGCGCACCCAGCCGGGCCACGGGGCCTGGCGCGTATCGGAAAAGGAGGCGGAGTGCTCGCGATAGAACGTATTGTTGAGCTGGATGAGCGATGAGGCGAAATCGCGGTTCACGGCGCGGAACTCCCTCCGTTGGCGGTGCGGAATAAACAGTACGACCATACTACCGTTAACGCCGCAACGGGGACAACCGAGCCGCGGGTCATTGCTTTGTTTGGACACATTTCCGCAGCTCATATGCACCCGCAACCGCCGGTTGTCAAAAATCTCACTAGAATAGGTGGCATGATTTTGGCGGTGGCGGATAGATTTTTAACTGTGCAAGGCGCCTTAAGAACAAAAACGGTCCGGCGACACGGCTGGCAAAAGCATAGGAGGAACCATGAATGTAGAAACTGCTCAGCGGCTCGCCGACCTTCGCCGCAGCAAGGGCTTTAGCCAAGAAGGATTGGCGCGAAAGCTGGGACTGTCACGCCAAGCGGTCAGTAAATGGGAGCGTGCGGAGAGCTCGCCCGATACCGAGAACCTGATTTCGCTCGCCAAGCTCTATGGTGTGAGTCTGGATGAGCTGCTCAATCCGAGCGATGAGATCGAAGACGATATCGAGTTTGAGAACGAGGACCGCGCCCGTCAGCGCGAAGCCGAGGCGGCAGAGCGTGCCCGCACCCACGAGGCGGCGGCACGCGCTACCGAGGCGGCAACGCAGGCAAGTGACGCTGCGGCCAAGGCGGCGCAAGCGGCAAGTTGGAGCGCGCAGGCCGCCAATGCCGCTACGGCGCAGGCGACGAGTGGCGGTGCGGTTGGCTCGACTCCGGTGAAGGGCCCGTTCCAGTCGTTCCCGTATTGGGCTGTGTGTTGGCTGCTGTTCTTTTTGCTGATGTTCCCGTTTGGTGCCGGCCCCTTTGCCGCGCTGATTTTCTTTACGATCCCCATCTATCACTGGGTGGCACGTGCGCTCGATGGCGATTGGGCGCGTGGGGATATCCAGGTTGGTCCGGCGCCGGTGACAGCTAGGGCTCAGAATGTTTCCGCTTCGGTTGATGCTGACATGGCTACCGCGACTACCGCTGAGCCGATTGCCAAAGAGGGTGATGAATGATGAAGCTTTCACATGAATCCAAGGTACGCTTGGGCGTTGGCATCGGAGCGTTTGTGCTCATCATTGGGCTTGTCTTTGGCATTTCGCGGACATTGATTCATTTTGATGGTCCGTGGAATCTCGACGATGTTGTATCCGGCTTGTCTGGTATGGACGATGCGCTTGACGACGACGATCTTTTGGATGGCGGCAACTATTCCGCTCGGCCTCAGCAGCTTTCGAGCACGACTTTTGATGCCGATGAGTTTCGCTACCTCGATTTCGATATCGATGCGGCTACGGTGGACGTCAAGGTTATTGATGGTAACAAGGCTCGCGTTATCGAGCGGGGACGCGTTGCCAATGGTATGGATGCCTCCAAGGCCGCGACGCAGAACATCGCATCCGTCGAGGACTCGACGCTCAAGGTTTCCCAGTTTGGAAGTGATGACGGTAAGGCAATCGATCGCTCAGTTACGGTCGAGCTGCCGCGCCGTGTTGCCGAACATCTGAAGGGAGTCAACGCGCACGTGGGCTCGGGTGATCTGCAGATTGCCGGTGTCACCTGTGATGGTTTCGACCTTTTCCTGGGTGCGGGAGATGTAGAGTTTGCGGGCAGCGTGACTGATGCGCTCAGTGCTGAGGTCGGTTCGGGCGATGTGACGTTCGAGCTCTACCAGGCCCCCGCGAAGTCGATGGACGTGAGTGTGGGCTCGGGCGATGTGGAGATGATGGTTCCGAACTCGGCGGGCTTTAAGGCGAGCCTTACCTTGGGCAGCGGCGACTTCGAGAGCGATTTCCTTCCGCTTGGCTACGACGGCGAGACCATTTTGAATCTTGAATTCGATAACGGCGATAAGTCTGCTACGTATCGTTTTGAGGTCGGTTCGGGCGACATGTCATTTGATTCAGAGTGACGGGCGGTTATCGAAGACTTATATACCATAGCTGCGCTGTTTGATGGAGGCGCCGGAGCCGTGACGGGCTCCGGCGCCTTTGCCTTTACAATGGGGTCATGGAACAGATTATCTTGAACATACTCGAGGCTCTGCGTCGCGGCGAGACCGTGGACGACAAAGCGCTCGTCAAACTGATACATGCCGAGGCGCGCCGTGAGGGTGCCGACAAACGCGATTTGGCCAAGCGCCGTCTGCTGCCGTTCTACCAGCGGGTAAAACGTGAGGAGCCGGCTCGTTGGGCTGGGTGGAATGTCGATGCCGAGCTGGAACGTCGACTGCTGCAGGTGCTGCGTATGAAGCCTCGTCGCACGGCTTCGGGCGTGGCGACCATTACCGTTATCACCAAGCCCTGGCCATGCTCGGGCGATTGCCTGTTTTGTCCCAACGATCTGCGCATGCCCAAAAGCTACCTGCACGCCGAGCCGGCGTGCGCCCGTGCGGAGCAAAATTGCTTTGACCCGTATCTGCAGGTGAGCGCCCGTTTGACGGCGCTTTCGCAAATGGGGCATGCGACCGATAAGATCGAGCTCATTGTGCTTGGCGGTACCTGGAGCGACTATCCGGAAGGCTATCAGACATGGTTTATGTCGGAGCTCTTCCGCGCGCTCAATGACGATGCCGTGGCCGGCGTGGCGGCCAATCCCATGTTGGCGCGTCCGGGTATCAGCCGTGCCGAGGCGGGGCGCCTGCTCGACGATGCGCCTGCCGATGCCCTGCCGCCGGTGGTAGCGGAGCGCCGCGAGCGCTATCGGGCTGCCGGTATTGCGACCGACGAGGCCGAGCTCGCTGCCGGCGTTGCCGACGAGCAGGGGCGTGTGGATGCTAGCGTGGGCGGCTACAACCGCGCGGTGCGTCGTCTGTACGGCCCTGGCACGCCGTGGGGCGAGGTTGCCGAGTGGCAGGCGGCAACGATGGAGGAACTTGAGCGTCAGCAGCGCATCAACGAGACGGCGAAGCATCGCGTGGTGGGTCTCGTTATCGAGACGCGCCCCGATGCTGTAACACCGCAGGCCCTCACGCTCATCCGCCGCCTGGGCTGCACCAAGATCCAGATGGGTATCCAGAGCCTCGACCAGCACCTACTCGATATCAACGAGCGTCGCATTTCGGTGGCGCAGATCGAGCGGGCGTTTTCGCTTGCGCGCCTGTTTGGCTTTAAGATCCACGCGCATTTTATGCTTAACTTGCTGGGCGCCACGCCCGAGGGGGACAAGCGCGACTACGAACGCTTTATGACCGAAGGGGCCTTTATGCCTGACGAGGTCAAGGTCTACCCGTGTGCGCTCATCGAGGGCTCGCGTCTGGTGGGCTGTTACGAGCGTGGCGAGTGGCGCCCCTATACCGAGGACGAGTTGCTCGATGTGCTTGCCGACGACATCGTGGTGACGCCGGCGTTCTGCCGCATCAGCCGCATGATTCGCGACTTTAGCTCTGACGACATCATGGTGGGCAACAAGAAGCCCAACCTGCGTCAACTCGTCGAAAACCGCTTGGCGGCTCGTGGGGAAGGCGCGACGGTGCGCGAGATCCGCTATCGCGAGATCAGCACGGCGGGTGCCGACCTGAACGAGTTGGCCCTTGACGAGGACGTGACGTACGAGACGCCGGTGACGCGTGAGCGCTTTTTGCAGTGGGTGACGCCGCAGGGCAAGATCGCAGGCTTTTTGCGGTTGTCGCTGCCCGATCGCGCCTTTGTCACCGCACATGCGGACGAGTTGCCGACCAGGCCGGAGGAAGCGATGATTCGCGAGGTGCACGTCTATGGTATGGCGGCGCGTGTGGGCGATCAGGGCCAGGCGGCTCAGCATCACGGTCTGGGGCGTCTGCTCGTGGAGCGTGCGTGTCAGATAGCTCGGGATGCCGGCTATGCGCGCATCAACGTGATCAGCGCGATTGGCACGCGCGAGTACTATCGCCATCTTGGATTTTATGACCATGGCCTTTATCTGCAAAAGGAGCTCTAGATGAACAAGCCGAGTGTTTCTGCCGGCGTCGTCGCCGGCGTTGCCCTGGGAGCTGCGGCGCTCGGTGCGGCCGCCGTCGCTGTTCGCGCTGCCTGTCTGCAGGTCGCGAGGACCCGCAATGGGTTGGCGCGCGTGAAACGCGTGCACGATGAGGGCGGCGATGAGATTCGCGTGCTCGTGCAGGGCGGCGTCTACCAAAGCGCAAGCTATGTTGGCGATCGTTGGGCGGAGCCGGTCTTTGCGTACTATCGTGCGTTTGACGACGTGTTTGAGTCCGAGGATGCGATGCGTGATGCTTATGGTCACGGTATCAACCGCATGCTTATGCTGGGTGGCGGCGGGTTTGCCTATCCCAAATTTGCGCTGATGTCGCACGAGAGTTTGCGCATGGACGTCATTGAGTACGATGCCGAGATTACGCGTCTGGCGCGTCGTTGGTTCTATCTGGACGAGCTGGAGCGCACGGTGGGTGACCGCTTGCGGGTGATTACCGCTGAGGCTCGCTCGTATCTGGGCGTGACGAGCGTTGGGCATCGTCGCTACGATGTCGTCGTGAGCGATTGCTTTGGCGGTGCCGAGCCCGTGCGCGAGCTGGCGACGATTGAGGCGCTGCGCTTGGTGCGGGGCAGCCTGAACCCCGGCGGTATCTATGCCGCCAATATCGTGAGTGCAAACGAGGGGAGCGATGTGACGTTCCTGCGCGATTGCGTTACCACGGCGCTCGAGGTGTTTGCGCATGCCTGGGTGGTTCCCTGCGGCGACGCGGAATTTGGCGGCGAAGAGAACTACCTGCTCATCGCCAGCGACGGTGACTACACCTTTGCCGAAGCCGTGCCCTTCGACGCTGACTTCCTCGGCACCGTCCTTCACGACAAGTAAGTCTCCCCGTCCCAAAAAAGACTGGTCTTAGGCGTGGTCGCGCCAGCTGAGGACGCGCTGCTTCATACCCTCGATGTCGAGCACGCCTTCGGCAAAGCCCTTGCGCACGAGCTCTTCGGGAACGAACTCATCGTAACGATCAAAGTAAGGCACCTCGCCGGGATAGACGAGCTCGATGGGATCGAAGTCCTTCTCGGCCTCGGCGGCGAGCACCTCAAAGAACGTCTCCTCGTCGGCCTTCATCTTAAACTGCATAAAGTACGGACGTGACGGGTCGAGTCCGCGAAGGCCCAGCTCCGCGGCACACTTAATCTTGAGGATGCGCTCGAGTGCCAAAAAGGCGTAGCTGCCCAACCAGGGGAAGAGCACCCAGGTGTCGCCACCCAGGTTGATGAGCGGCTTAGTTCCCGCACCCGAAATCTCGGCGGTATGACGAGCCTGTGCAAGACGTGCCCGTGCGTTGCCCATGAGATACGGATATGCCGCATGCTCGTTGAGCGCCTTGCGCATGCGTTCGAGTACGTGTGTATTGATGTCACCGGGGCAGTCGCCAAAGTAGGCCGGCGCACGGCCCTTGACCTGCGTGGCAAAGACGGTATGACGCTTCCAGTCCACTTCCTCGACAATCCAGCAATGGCCTGCGATGGCGATGCGCTCACCGGGCGGTGGGGGATTGACGATCGTGCCCAACTCGGCCGACTCGCTGCGAACAGTGAACTCCTCGTTTTCCTGGAACACGGCGTAGAACTTAAAGTTGTTGATGATGCGCTCGCCCGCGAGACCCACGATGAGCCCGCCGCCTTCGGTGACCTGGATATGGTCGATCTTAATGAGGTGACGCAGCAGCACGCGATAGTCATCGGCCGAGATGCGATGGAAATAGCTCAGTGTGAGCACGCGCTGGGCAAGTTCGGCCGGCGTGAGCTCTCCGGTGCTGGCGAGGGTCGACATGGTCTGGTGATAGAGCAGACTGTAGGGGAGTCGATCGAGCTCGGGCGGTTCGACCCACTTTTCCTCGCGATAGAGTTGTACAAGCGCGATGCCTTGCAGGAGCTTCCACGGAATGGTCTCGGGCATCATCGTGCGCGGCTCGGGTTCTTCCTCGCGCATGACAAACCACATCTCGGGCGGAAGGTCGCGACGGCCTGTGCGCCCCATGCGCTGCAAAAAGGAGCTGACGGTAAACGGCGCGTCAATCTGGAAGGCGCGCTCCAGGCGGCCGATATCGATACCGAGCTCCAGCGTAGAGGTGGTGACGGTTGTCTGCGCCTGCTCCTCGTCGCGCATGAGCTCCTCGGCCGTCTCGCGCAGCGATGCCGAAAGGTTGCCGTGGTGGATAAGGAAGCGGTCGGGCTCGTGTCGACTTTCGCAGTAGCTGCGCAGCATGGAGCACACGGCCTCTGCCTCCTCGCGCGAGTTGGCAAAGACCAGGCACTTGCGGCCGCGCGTATGCTCAAAGATATAGCCCATACCGGGGTCGGCGTTGTCGGGTGCGGTGTCGGTGGGGTTGAGCAGTGCCTGTTCGGTTGCCTGCGGGATGTCGACTTCGCCCTCGGGGGCCGAGGAAGTGCGACGGTCTTTGGGAGCGGCCTTGCCCCGCGCCTGCTCGCGACGTTGACGGCGTTCTTCCTGTGCAAGCTGTCCGCTGTGGCACATGTCTTGTCCGGATGCGGGCAGCGCCGCGGGCGCCGCCGTCTCAATACGCTCGCAAGTAAGCACCTCGGCTTCTTGTGGACCCGTGCCTACGAATCCTCGTTGCTGAGCCTGGGGGCCAGAGTTGTAGAAGTGCTCCATGGAGATGCGCCACATGCGGCGCGGTTCCTCAAAGCGGGGGATAACGCAGTCGCGCCCCGTTCCCTGTGAGAGAAAAGCGCCCGTGCGCTCGGGGTCGCCGATGGTGGCCGAAAGGCCAATGCGGCGAGGCTGCACGCCGGCCATGCGCGAGAGCCGCTCGATAAGGCAGAGCGTTTGCCCGCCACGGTCGCCGCGCATGAGCGAATGGACCTCGTCGATAACCACGTAGCGCAGGTCGCAGAACATGCGCGGGATCGTCATGTGCTTATGGATCAAGAGCGCCTCGAGCGACTCGGGTGTAATCTGCAAGATGCCGCTCGGCTTTTTGATAAGTTTGGCCTTGTGCGATTGCGAGACGTCGCCATGCCAGTGCCAGACGGGGATGTCGGCTTCTTCGCACAGGTCATTGAGGCGGACGAATTGGTCGTTGATGAGCGCCTTGAGGGGGCCAATGTAGAGGGCGCCCACGCTTGCGGGCGGGTTCTCCCAAAACTCGGTCAGGATGGGAAAGAAGGCCGCTTCGGTTTTGCCGGAAGCTGTGGATGCCGTCAGGAGTACATTGTCTTGTGTGTTAAAGATGGCATCTGCCGCCGCAACCTGAATGGAGCGCAGGCTCTCCCAATCGTGGGAGTAGATGAAGTCTTGGATAAACGGGGCGTAGCGGTCAAAGGCGTTCACGGGGCCTCCTCTCATATACGAACCTCTCAACGCGGCGAGCAGTGGCTTGCTGCATTACTGCTTCAACGCTCGCCCAGATAAAACCTGCCAAAATAAACCTGTCCCTTTTTGGCAGGTTAGATGGTGAATTCGGCGAAGTTGCGGTTGCCGTCTGCGGTGCCGGTGTCGCCTGTTGCAGCTGGCGGCGCCAGTGTGACGCCGCCGACGCTTTGCAGCAACTCAGCCACGTTTGCATCGGGATTCTGGCACAGGATATCGAGCAGCTCGATAAAGTCACGGATGACCTCACGCGGCGTCAGATGCGTGTCTGCTCCCACACGACCGAACTCGATCTTGAGGAAGTCTACCAAGTCGTTCTCGGTAAGCGTGGGCGTCCAGCCAAAGTAGCCAGCATGGATCTGCATGAGTTTTTCGATCAGCACCAGCAACTCCTCGTAGGTGAGTGGCTGCAGGCGGATGATGGGCGCGAGCATGTCCTTAAGATCCTCGCGTGCAAAGCGGCCTTGAGCGAGTCGGCTGCGCAGGGCCTCGTAGGAGAACACGCCACGGCGGCGGTCTTCGATGGAGGTTGGCGTGCCGCCCATGATCATGCCCAAGTACTGCGCCTTGCCCTGGAGCGTGTCGTTGTACATGGTCAGGATCTTCTCGTAGTTGTATTGGCGTGTGATGGCGTTGGGAATCTTATACAGATTCACGAGCTCGTCGATGAGCACCAGCATGCCCTTGTAGCCGCTGCAGACCAAAAAGCGCGCAATGAGTTTGACGTAGTCGTACCAGTCATCGTCGCTGATGATGGTTGAGGACCCCAGCTCGGCGCGAGCCTCGCTCTTGGTGCGGTATTCGCCGCGGATCCATTTGGTCACGCGGCTCATAGCTTCTTCGTCGCCCTCGGATACGGCCGCGCGGTAGCGGCGGAGCATGCGGGTGAAGTCAAAGCCGTGGACCATTTCCTCGAGCGGCGCCAGTTTGGCATTGACGGCAGGCTCGTCGGCATCGGCACACGAGGCGACCCAGCGATCCAGGATAAGGTTGAGCGCACCGCCCTCGGGGCGCGTCTTGGTCGATATATTGCGGATGAGCTCGCGGTAGGTGGCAAGGCCCTGTCCCTGACCGCCCTGCAGGCGGCGCTCGGGCGACAGGTCGGCATCAGCGACGACGAATCCCTCGCCCATGGCGTGCGTGCGGATGGTCTGGAGCAAAAAGCTCTTGCCGGCGCCGTAACGACCGACCAGAAAGCGGAAGCTCGCGCCACCGTCGGCGATGAGACTCAGATCGGTGAGCAGGGCGCGGATCTCGACCTCGCGCCCTACGGTGATGTAAGGAAGGCCGATGCGCGGGACCACGCCGCCCTTGAGCGAGTTGAGAATGACGGCAGCGACGCGCTTGGGCACGCGGGGTGCTGCGGATGCGGTATCACTCATGGTCTAGGTATCCTCTCACGTCTGCTTCGTAGTCCTCGATAATCTGCGGCCCTGTCGCGCCGAATTCGATAACGGTGTCTCCCACCAGGTCAAAGAGCGCCTCGTTGATGGTATCGACAAGCATGTCCTCACTCTGCCCCGAGTGCGCCACTGCCGATGTCACTTGCGCTACGTTTTGCTCGAGCAGTGCGCGAAGGAAGGCATCTGCGGCGGGCGCGAGTTTGTTCGCAGCTTCGATGGGCGCGGACGTTACGGGTGCAGGCGCAGACACGAGGAGCGGTGCCACGACGCCAAACTCTTCGGTGGAGACGGTCGGCTCGTCGGGTTCGTCTTGCCGTATGGTCATCTCGCCAGGTTCGGCAGTCATGTCGGGCGCAGACTCGGTGTTCGGTTGCTCGATAAGCGTCGCCTCGACTTCCACAGGCGCGCCGTCCTCGCGTTCCTCGTCGATCAAAAGCGCTTCGCGCGTTTGCGCGGCGGCGCTCCGAATGTGTCCCAGCTGACTCAGATCGATATCGATCTTGACGGGCTGGTGTGCGGCGTCCCACGAAAGCCATGCCACAATCTCGTCATCGATAATCTTGGCCAGATATTTGGGGACCTTTTCTTCCTTAAGGGGATGGGCGGGGTCCAGCGCCAGGCGTAGGCGTTGGTCGCAGGCGCGCATCATTTCACCGAGCTTGCTGCTCTTTTGCCTGCTGCCGTGGATACGCATGCATTCCCAAAAGCCGTTTTGGCAACGGTAGATATGGATAGGATTCAGGCGGTATTCGCAGTCCTCGTGGCGCTCGGGCGCAAAGAATACGGCCGAGGCAAACATGGTGTAGGGCATGGCCGTCTCCTCCCCAAATAAACTCGCCACGATGCCGGTCTTTCGGTGCGTGTCATAGTAGCGCGCCATACGGACATACACGGCGCATGCCACGTGGCGCAGATCGCAGTGGTGGCTGCGGTCGAGCCGCGAGTTACTTAGGTTGTACGTGGAGAGGGCGTTGATGGCGGCCATGAGTCGTTCCTCGCGCACCTCATCGGGCGGAAGGGGGAGCGTGGGCTCGGAGATTTTGCGACGCTTAGGGGTCTGGCCGGACGGTGCCGGTGCTGGTACAAGGTCTCGTGCCGCGCGCCGCAGCTCGACAAGGGCGTTATCGAACATGACGGTTTTAGAGTCGCGAAGCAGCTTGGGGTCGAGCCCGTGGAACACGGCGTAATCCTGCAGCCACACGCGCGCAAACCGGTCGATGCCGGGCTCGAAGGCGCGATAGACATCCCAAAAGGCCTTGATCTTGTTAAAACCATCGAGCGGATTATCTACGCCAATGCCGCAAATCAGCTCATAGAGATACAGAAAGGCAAAGGACGTAGACGTTTCCTCGACGGTTCCGCGGCGCACTTGGGCACGCCAGGTAAAGTAGCCGCGCAACTGTCGATCGCTCATGGCATTGTAGGTGGGAAAGTACGACTTAAAGGTGCCGTTGTAGGGACAGTCGTCCTCAAAGTCGGCCATCAGCAGGCCCTGGCGGTAAAAAAGCTCGGCTTCCGAAAGCCAGCGGCCCGCACCGCCCTTGGGGTCATCCTGCCAGCGCGATATCTCGCGCATTTTACGGTACTGGTCGGGGAGGAAATTCTGCATCTGTCGGCCGGTTTTGAGAATCGGCTCGTCTGCGTAGGTTTCGTTTGAGAAGCGGGCGGACTGATGGGTCCGGGCCTCGGCCATAATGCGCTCGATGAGCATCTTGATGTCCTGGTCGGCCACCGCTCCTCCTCTCGAACGCAGCTACGGTGACCTCATATCATAGCACAGCATCAAACAGATGTTCGAGATACCGCTGCGTTGCTAGATTTAGAACAGGAGGGCGTATATGACGGCGATGACGACGGAGGGAAGCATATTGGCCGTGCGGAAGGTCTGAGGACGGATGAGGTTGACGCCGACGCAGAAGATGAGCATGGAGCCTACGAGCGAAAGGCTGTTGAGGGCTGCTGTGGTCATGATGGGGGAGAGCGCGCCGGCAAACAACGTGATCGTCCCCTGGAACACGGCGACGGGCAGGGCGGAGAAGATGCAGCCGCGGCCAAGCGAGGCCGTCATGGTGCAGACGATGATGCAGTCCAGTGCGCCCTTGAGGGCAAGCGTTGACCAGTCGCCGAGCAGGCCGTCCTGGATCGATCCCACAATGGCCATGGCGCCGATGCACACGGTGAGTGAAGTCGAGACAAAAGCGTTGGTGAACTCGTTATCGCCCTCACTGCCAGTCTTGCGCTTGAGCCATTCGCCAAGGTTCTCGATGGCGGCCTCCAAGTTGATGGCCTCGCCGATGAGCGAACCGAGCGCAAATGAGACGATGAGCATGGTGGTACCGGTGGTCGCTAGCGCCTTTCCATCGATGATGAGCATCTTTTGCATGGTGCCGCCCAGGCCGATAAACAGGACGCACAGCCCCGATGCTTTCATGAGCGTGTCTTGGATGCGCGGTGTAATGAAGCGGCCGCCCGCTAATCCCAAAAGACCGCCCGCAACTAAAAGCGCAACGTTGATGATTGTTCCCAAGCCCGGCATGAGCCCTCCTGTATTGATGCCAACGTGGCAATCGTAGCAGAACGAAATGCGAGGCACATCGCGACTCATCTAATACGTTATATAAGTGGTATTAGGAATGATGCGCAGCATTTAAGCCTCAGGTGGTTGTCGGGACATAGGGGTAGTAGTCAAAGCGCAGTGTCATAAGCCGCTGCGGGGATTCAATAGCCGCGGCGATGATATTGGCATCGCGGGCACGATCAAACCCTTCGAGTTCGATCTGATACGAGACGTCTTGCATAATGTCCAGACGTCGCCAGGCTAGAAGTGTGTCGCCATCGAATTCCAAGGTCTTGCCTCCGTCTGGGGCAACGGCGTATAGACGCAGTTTAGCGGTGGTTGCAGGGTCGACAACCGTGACCTTTTTAATTTCGTTTCGAGTATTCTTGGCGCCCAACAAGGTGAGCAGTGTTGGGGCCACGACCTCGCCCGATGGCAAAAAGACGACTTCGATGGATTCGGGAAATGCGATGATGGCCGACTTGCGGACGGGCTGATTGGCGGCGGCAACTTCGATGTTTGCAGCATCGATGACCTCTGTGTGGTCGAGGGCGGCAAGCACGCAGCAGTTACCTTCATCGATCTCCTGAGGATCAGCAAGTCCCAGACTGTCCGTGAGCTCGGGATCGTTTGGACCGGTAGCGGGCTCATTCGGTGCTTCGAAAGAAGCTGGGACGCTGTTTGTCGGCGACGGCGTGTCGCCCGCACCTGCTTCTTTGTCCGTGCTCTCTTCTTGTATGGTTGCGTTGATGGGTTCGTCGTTTGAGGGGAGCGTCTTGGCGTCAAGCGCGGAGGGGACAATCCCGATGGCTCCGGATCCGTTCCACTCCATCTCGAGAAGCGCCGGGTCGGCAAGAATGCGTTGCCTGCCTAGCGTGTGGGTATCGATCGCAATAGGGCCTGCCTCCGTCCCGCGCGTAAGGCTGAGCGATCCGGCCGGCTTCTCGAAATGAATGTCTGTGTCTTCGGTACTGGCGGCGTAGAACAGCAGGGATGCTTCTCCCGCCGCGATGGCATCGGTGCCCGCCTTGGTCAGCCGCAGCGATGCCGTGAATGAGAGGGTGGGCTGCACATCGTCTGCATTCGCGGCGGCGCAGCCCAGACATATACCGCCTCCTTTCTCGAAAAACGCACCGTCGAAGGCGACCTTCGCTCCGTTCGCCGAGTCATCGACCGAAGCGATATCGATGCGCAACCCCAAATCGCACGGATCGCCATCTGCATCGAGCACAATCGAGCGCCATGTGCAGACGGCGCACCCCGCCTGGGAGCCGTTTGCCTTGTTCGAACGATTGATATCCACGACTATCGAGCCGTCCGTATTACGACGAAGGCATCCCGAGGTTGAGATTGCGGCCTGTGCGAACGAAAAACGCTTGCACGCAATGGCGCTCGACGGATTTGGTGCGGAGCTTAGGGCTGCTGGTAAGGAGTCTGCCATGACGGGAGTCGCCCAAGCGGCGACAGGCGTTCCGGTTGCGAGCGCGCCGCAGAGTGCGACGACGGGCAAAAGGTTCTTCGATGCCATGGGGTCTCCTTAGCTAATTTAGTGCGGCCTGTCCGCGTTTCGTTTCTGGCTGCGTTTGATGTGCAGACCGAGGCCGGCGGTTCCCGCACCTGCTGCCGTGGCGCCTGCTGCCAAGAGCCATCGTCTGTCGTCTGTCTGTGCCAACGGTTCCTTGCAGTTGCCGCGGTCGAGCTCCGAGAGGTCGACCGTCACTTGCGTGGCGGCCTGCGCCTGTTCTTGCTGGGCAAAGGCCATGGCTGGCCCAAACGCTAGGATACTGACGGCGGCCAGGGCGACGGCCTTATGCCGTGTGCGCACCGGGCTCGACCGTCCAGGTGATCGTTGCAACCTGATCGCCTTCGCCGGTTACGCGGAAGATGTCGCGCGTGACGCGGGCGACGTTTCCGCTTGTCTTGAGCTTAATTTTGTCCGTGCCGCCGGCAATGCCCTGGTAGCCCATGTCGAAGGCTGCATTCTTGGAAAGATCGAGGCCCGTCTCCTGCATTGCGGCGCTGGCGTTCTGGAGTGCGCCGTCGGGGCCGACCTTAAAGTCGATGGAATTCTGCGCGGTTCCGGCCTTGGCGTCGGCGGCAATGGTCCAGGTGTTCATGGCGTCGATCTTCATGTTGGTGACATGGATGCCGTAGGCCGAATGATTGTCGATGGTGGTCGCGTCTTCTGAGGGGCCCTGAAGCGTGCCGTCGGCCTTGGCGACGAAGGGAATAACCGTCGGAACTTTGAACTCTACGTTGTCGATCTCGGTCCTGACCATTACTTTCGTGGTTCCAACGCGCCCGGCTGCCAGAGCTGGCGTCGGGGCGGCGCCCATTGCGAGCGCGAGCGCGAGCCCTGCGCCCACGACGAGCGCTCTGGCTCCGTTCATGTTCCTGGTGATGTCCATGGTCGTTCCTTTCTATTCGCCGCGGGCCGTCCCCGCGATGATTGGACGAATGCTGGTGAATTGCGTGCGGTGTCGCGTCGGCCGAAAAAGCTAGTTCTCGGCTTGCTCAACCCGTACCTTGACACGTGTCGGATTGCCGTGGCTGTCGAGGGTCTTGGCATCGAGTGCCTGGATCTCGATGTATGCCTCGCCTTCTTTGATGTCGCCGGCGGGGCACGTCTCGATTGTCTTGCCGGTCTCGACCACACCGGATTCGTACATGGTCTCGTCGTTTTGGATGACGCGGAATCGCTGGGGAAATTTATTGTCTTGGACGTTTTGCACGTTGACGCGCAGCTTGCCGTCCTCCTGTAGCTGAGCGACCGGCGCGACCGAAATCGTCATCATGTTGTCGCGGACGATGGCATCGAGCTCATCTTGGATTTCCTGACGCGTTTTGCCCCCGGCCGTCGTGACTGAGGCGCCCGCTTCGGGCACGGGCTGCGACTGCCAGGCGTATAGCCCTACGGCGATGAGGGCGCAGGCGATAGCCAGGCAGACAACGACGAGTTTCTTGCGACGCCCCAGTCCTGCGAGGCGGGGCGGCTTCTTCGCACTCATGCGGCGTCCTTGGTGGTGTAGACACGTGCGAACGTGGACGGGTCCGCTCCAAAGAGCATGTGAAGCATCAGGCGGCGCGAGTAGATGAGCTCGTCAAAGTCGTGAGGGAGCTCGATGTCGTGGATCCGCGCGATGTGGTGGGCGAGCGCCGAGAACGACTCGGGGTTGCAGATAACATCGGTGGTGACGTGGTAGACCGCCGTATCGGGGAACGCCTCTTCGTCGAAAGGCAGGAGATAGGGATCGTCGTCGACCTCGATGGCGACGCCGTACTGGGGCCAGTAATATGCCATGGGAACCTCCCTGCTTCTGGGGCCAAAACTTCTATCGGTTTTGGCCGTCGACGCCGACCGTATCAGCTGCTACTTGACCAATTTCTGACCAAATGCTTGACGGATTGACATCTCCGCAGGTAAAAGGTGGAAAAATTACTTCAACTTTTTTCGAGCGACAATCGAGCGGTCGGCGACGGCGGGGCGATATGTGTCAAAAGCATCGTCTGCCGAGGAAGCCTTGCCGTTCGCCGAATTGCACAAACGTAAAAATCGCCAATTATGGAGACGGTCTCGAACACGTCGACGAAACGATGCGGTAACATCTCCCTGCAAACACTGTAGTTAGCTAAAGGGGGAGTTCGCGTGTCTGCAACCATTAAACCCTTCACCGATGAGTTCGAAGAGTATGGCCGCGATGAATCTCGTGCATCGGGCGAAGCATCGAGCATCTCGTTTCCGACAACGGAAGACGAGGTCCGTGCCATTTTGGAAACGCTCCATGCCGAGCGTGTCCCGGTAACGGTTCAGGGCGCCCGAACCGGCCTTGCCGCCGGTGCCGTGCCCCACGGTGGGCATATCCTCAATACTTCCCGTATGAATCGCTACTTGGGCCTTCGCCGCGATGAACAAGGCCAATTTCTGCTGCGCGTGGAGCCGGGCGTTGTGCTCTCGGAGCTGCGTAAGCAGCTGAGCAAGAAGGTACTGCCGACCGCTGGTTGGGACCAGGCATCGCTTGAGGCCTACGAGGAGTTCCAAGAGTCCCCCGAGCAGTTCTTTCCCACCGATCCCACCGAGGCATCTGCCTGTCTGGGTGGCATGGCGGCATGCAACGCCTCCGGCGCCCGCAGCTACGCTTACGGCCCCATGCGCCCGCATATCACGGGACTCCACGTCGCGCTGGCTGATGGCGATTTGCTTGAGCTTCAGCGCGGCGAGGCTTTTGCCCAGGGCCGCCACCTGTCGCTCGTGACGGCAGAGGGTCATACATTCGAGCTTGATCTTCCTGACTACACCATGCCCAAGACCAAAAATGCCTCGGGGTATTTTGTTGCGGACGATATGGACGCCATCGATCTTTTTATCGGTGCGTGCGGCACGCTCGGCGTCATTACCGAGCTCGAGATCGCCCTGCAGGCGGCACCTTCGGTCGTATGGGGTGTGAGTTGCTTTTTCGATAGCGAAGACAAGGCCGTGTCCTTTACCGATTCCGTGCGTCCCGTGCTGTCCCATGCCGCCGCTATTGAGTATTTCGATGCTGGCGCCCTGGATATCCTGCGTCGCCAGCGCGAGCAGTCGACAGCGTTTGCCTCGCTGCCGGCGCTCGACGACGAGGCAAAGGTCTGTGTCTACGTGGAGCTCGACTGCGATGACGAGGCGCAGGCGACCGAGGAGCTGTACCGCCTGGGATGGGTGCTGGAGTTTGCGGGCGGCCGCGACGATGCGACATGGGTCGCCCGCACCGAAGTCGATCGCGAGTGCCAGCGGTTCTTCCGCCACGCGGTCCCCGAGAGCGTCAATATGCTCATTGACGAGCGTCGCCGCATCGACCCCACCATTACCAAGCTGGGCTCGGACATGTCGGTGCCCAACGCACGCTTGGACGATGTCATCGGCCTTTATCGCCGCACGTTAGCCGAAAGTGGGCTTGAATCTGCTGCCTGGGGGCACATCGGTAACAACCATCTGCATGTGAACATCCTGCCGCGCGACGCGCAGGACTACCGTCGCGGTGGCGAGCTGTTTGCCCAGTGGGCTGCGGAGGTAACGGCTATGGGCGGTGCCGTTTCTGCCGAGCACGGCGTCGGCAAGATCAAGGCGGGCTTCTTAGAGACGATGTACGGTCACGAGGCCATGGTCGAGTCGGCGCGGCTCAAGCTCCAGCTCGATCCCGACGGGCAGCTGGGTCGCGGCAACCTGTTTTCGGAGAAGCTCTTGGATGAGCTCGTCCAGAAAGGGGGCGCGTGAAGATGAGCGATTTCCATATGGTGGTGTGCGTCAAGGCCGTGCCGGGCAGCACCGAGGTCAAGATGGACCCCAAGACCAATACCATCGTGCGCGATGGCAAGCAGGCGGTCATTAATCCCTTTGATGCGAGCGCTTTGGAATGCGCGCTGGCGCTGAAGGACGACTTTATCGGCTTTGGCATGGATGTGCGCGTGACGGTGGTGTCGATGGGCATCCCCGCGACCGAGTCGCTGCTGCGCGACTGCATCGCTCGAGGCGCCGACGACGCGCTGCTGCTGACCGATCGCGCCTTTGCAGGTGCCGATACCCTGGCGACCACCTATGCTCTCAAATGCGGCATCGAGGCACTCGATGAGGACTTTGACCTGCTCATCTGCGGCAAGATGGCAGTGGACGGCGATACGGCCCAGATCGGCCCCGAGCTGGCCGGCGCCTTTGGGGTCCCCTGCGTGACCGACGTGAGCTGTGTGCAGAGCGCGGGATTTACGACGTGTGGCTCGCTGGCGCTCGTCCACGGCTGCGATGCCGGCGAGGAGACGGTGTACCTGGAGATGCCGTGTGCGATGACGACCGCCAAGGAGATTGGCCAGCTGCGCATGCCGAGTATTGCCGGTATTCGCGCGGCCGAGGATGCAGACGTGCGTGTGGCCAGCGCTGCCGACGTAAACGCCGATCCCTCGCGTTGCGGCCTTGCCGGATCACCGACGCAGGTCGTGCGCTCGTTTGTGCCCGACCGTGACCAAACGTGCGAGGCCGTTGAGGGAACGGCGTCCGAGCAGGCGGTAAAACTTGCCAAGATTATCGAGGGGATGGCATAGATGAGCGGGCTGATTATCGATAGCGAAGCCTGTATCGGCTGCGGTCGCTGCGTTCGCGCCTGCGCCTCGGGCGGCATTGTGGTGGAGGGTGAGCGCCCCAATCGCTGTGCCCGCGTAACCGACGGCTGTATCCTGTGCGGTGGGTGCGTCGACGCCTGCCCCGTCAACGCCATCTCGATTGAGCGCGACGAGGCCGCCGGCGCGGCAGACCTTGACGCATATCGAGACATCTGGATCTTCGTGCAAACTGACAAGCACGATGCCGTGGCATCCGTGGCCTTCGAGCTCATGGGCAAGGGGCGCGAGCTTGCCGATGCCCGCGGCTGCCGTCTGGTGGCACTGGTCGGCATGAGCCCCGAGGGCTCACTCGGGGACCTGGAGCATCTGATTTGCGCCGGTGCGGACGAAGTTCTGGTCTGTCGTGACGAGCGCCTGCGTCAGAACGACGCGGAGGTCTACGCCTGCTTGATCTGCGATTTGGTAGCCGAGCGCAAGCCCGAGGCCATTCTGTACGGCGCGACCGCCTTTGGTCGCGAGCTGGCGCCCGGTGTGGCCGTGCGCTTGCAGACGGGCCTTACGGCCGATTGCACGGTGCTTTCTATGGATACGGAGACGGGACTGCTGCAACAGACGCGTCCGGCGTTTGGCGGCAACCTGATGGCCACCATCGTCTGCCCCAATCATCGTCCCCAGATGGCAACGGTTCGTCCCGGCATCTTTAAGGCACCCGACTTTGACTACGGCCGCTCCGGCACGATCACCCAGATATCGCTTGCGGATGATGCTAAGGCCCGTGTCGAGATCTCGATTCCCGCCGAGGAGTGGGGGCAGCAGGCCTCGATCGCCGATGCCGAGCGCCTGGTCGTGGTGGGTCGCGGCATTGGTTCCAAGAAAAACCTGCCGCTGATGCGAAGGCTCGCCGAGACTCTGGGAGCCGAGCTTGGTTGCACGCGTCCCATTGTGGAGGCAGGCTGGTTGGAGTATCGCCACCAAATTGGCCAGACGGGTGTATCGGTCTCGCCCAAGCTCCTCGTGAGCATCGGTGTCTCGGGCGCTATCCAGCATCTCGCCGGCATCGGTGGGGCGGAGTGCATTGTCGCCATCAATGAGGACCCGGATGCCCCCATCTTTGGTGCCGCCCAGTACAAGGTCGTCGGCGATGCCGTTGAGATCGTTGAGGAGCTGCTGGCTCAGCTTGAGCGCTAAGCGCGCGTCAGCCAGTCGCGCATCTCGTCCTTTAGGCGGCTCCAGGTTGCCTGCGTGGCGGGGTCGGTAAAGGGCCGCGTAATGCCAAAGGGCGCGTCGAGCAGGCGATAGATATCGCCTTGCTCGCGCGCCAGCGCACGGCTTGCCGGATGGACGAGCTCAAACATAAAGCAGATGAGCCCCACCAGGTAGTCCGCCGGCTCGTTGCGCTCGTCACGCGCGACGCAGCGATGCTCGTCAAAGGCGGTAAGCGCCGGTGTCGAGAAGTGGCTGGCGAGAAACGTGTCCTCATCCACCTTGAGGATGGTCTCGACGGTGCTGTCGGCGATGGTGCGCATAATGTCGATCTTGTCACCATCGCGCACGATATCGCAGAAGCTTCGCGTGCGCACGTCGAGCTGCGCGGGTAGACGGAAATCGCTGTGATAGGCGATGCTCGCGCGGATGAGCTCGTCGTGCTCTTCGGTCTCGATAAAATCTCGGATGTTTGTTGTGACAGGCGCGTCGTCGGGGTTCTCGCCAAAGAGGACCCCGACGCCCAACGCCGCATGGCTCATGCTTTCGGCATCCTTAAACGTATCCCAGCGTCGCAGCTGCTCAAAGCGGCCCATATCGTGTAGCAGGCCGCAAAGCCATGCCAGGTCAATATCTTCTGACGACCAGCCCTGTTCGTGTGCCACGGCATCGCATGCCTCGGCAACGTGGTACGTATGCTCGATTTTGAGCGCGATGCGTGGGTTAGTGGCGTCGTAGGCATCGGTGTAGCTTTTGAAGGCCGCGCGCGCCCGGTCTCGATCGATAGCTGTCATAATGACTTCCTAAAAAGTTGTGTCTTTCGATCCGGTGGCAATTGTAGGTGAACTCGGTTGCTGTCGGATGATGATTCTGCCGTATCGCTACATGCGGCTCGGAGACCTTGTCAGGATGAGAAGCGTATGGTGCTCAAAATCGTTAGAACCGTCTGGCCGGTGATGCTTACCTATGTTGCAATAGGCGCGCCGTGCGGAATGATCATGGGGCAGACGGGAATGGAACCCTGGATGGTCTTTGCCCTGAGCAGCACGTTTGTGACGGGCAGCGGCCAGTTTATGATCTGCAACCTGTGGCTGGCGGGCGTGCCTGCAGCATCGATCGTCGCGAGCGTTGCTGCCATCTCCTCGCGCTTTGCGCTTTACTCGGCATCGATCGCGCCGCATCTGACGGGTGCCTCGAAGCGTCAGACGCTGGCTGTTGCCGCGACACTTACCGAGGAGGCATATGGCATCTCGCTTGCCAAGTTGGTTGAAGGGGAGGATTGGGGCCCGCGCGAGTCCTTCGTGCTCAACGTGATTCTCATCGCAACATGGGGCGTTTCGTGTACGATGGGCGCCATCGTAGGCGCCGTTGTCGATGTTCCCACCGCCATTGCAGCCTTTGTCTGCACCTCGCTCTTTATCTGCCTGCTCTTTTCGCAGCGGCTGTCGCGCGGCAACGTTGTCGCGGCGGTTTCGGGCGCGGTGTCCGTCGCCGTATGCAAGTTCTTGGGCCTCACGAATATTGCCGTGCCGGCAAGCGTCGTGGCCGGCATTGCCATTGCGTTGGCGTGCGATGCTGTATTTGACGGAAGAGGTGCCCGCGATGCCCGTTAACGAGTTCTTGGTTCTGTGGCTGTCGTCGTGGGCTGCTATCGCGTTCTTTCGCATCGCGCCGGCGCTCGCCTTGCGCGGGCGGACCCTGTCGCCCCGCATTACCGAGGCCCTGGGCTATATCCCGCCCGCCGCCTTTGCCGCGCTGGTCGCCAACGACTTGGTGAGCCCCGGCGCGTTCGACGCGGGACTCTGGCCTGCCTTGGTTCCCTGGATTGCGGCCGCCGGCGTCGTGGTCGTGGCGGTCAAGACAAAATCGATGCTGTGGTGCTGCGTCTCGGGCATCGTACTCTATATTGTCTTGAGCCTTATATAGGGGTGGCGTCGCGGGCGCCGAATCTCGTTCCATCCCAACTCGTCGGATTTTTCACCGAGCTGGTCTATTTCTTCTGGTACCATGGTCAAACTTTACTGTAGCAAAGCGTGACGTGGGCTTTTGTGCCCCGTCAGCGGAAATGGGGGTTTCATGGCACAGGAAGCGACCGCCAACGAGCAAAAGAAATTCAAGGTCCCGCGCATCCCGGGCGACATCATGATCTATCCGATGATCGTCGGTCTTTTGCTCAACACCTTCTGCCCGCAGGTTTTTGAGATCGGCGGCTTCTTTACGGCTGCCTGCCGCGGTGGCTCCAATACCATCGTCGCCGCGATCCTGCTGTTTGTGGGCGCCGGCATCAGCTTTAAGTCCACGCCGGGTGCCATCAAGACCGGTATCGTCGTGCTGATCCCCAAGCTGGTCGTCGCAGCGGCTCTCGGCCTGGGCGTGGCATATTTCTTTAACGACAACTTCCTGGGTCTGAGCTCCGTGTCTATCATCGGCGGCATCACGTTTTGCAACATGGCGCTCTATACGGGCATCATGGGCGAGTTCGGCGATGAGTCCGAGCAGGGCGCCGTCGGTATCCTGTTCTTTACGGCTGGCCCCGCCGTCACGATGATCATCCTCGGTGTTTCCGGCCTCGCCAACATTCCCATTGGCACCATTATCGGCTCCATCTTGCCACTCGTTATCGGCATGGTTCTGGGCAACCTGTTCCCGTTTATCAAGAACCTGCTGGTTCCCGGTGCCAATCCCGCGATTGCCGTCATCGGATTTCAGCTCGGTGCGTCCATGAGCCTGTCGAGCTTTATCACCGGCGGTATTTCCGGCATCTTGCTGGGCCTTGTCACGCTGTTTGTCGTCGGTCCCATCACCTTTGCGTTCGAGCGTCTGTGCGGCGGCAATGGCAAGGCCGCTGTGGCTTGCTCCACCATTGCCGGCACGGCTATGACCACGCCGGTTGCTCTTGCTGAGGTCGCGCCGCGCTATGCCGAGCTTGCGCCCACCGCGTATGCGCAGATTGCCACCGCCGTCATCATCACGGCCATCATGGCCCCGATTCTGACCGGCTGGGTCGATAAGAAGTTCTGCCACGGCGAAGAGGATCTGTCGGTCGAAGGCGTCGAGGCTATTGAGGAGGCCGTCGCGACCGACATCGACGGCGAGTAATCGTCGACGCGAGTCAATCAAGCCGGCGTGTGCAATTCGCGCCGTATGGGTGCCCGAACAGAAACTGTTTTGCAGTGATGTTCGGGCGCTCTGCTATTATCCCCTTTACCCCTGCGGAGTAAAGGGGTGTTTATTGCCCTGATTCGAATTGGGCGATTCTGACCACTTGGATATTGAAGGGATGGCGCTAGTGGTTAAGGCACTCAAGATTGAGATATTCGTGCTATGCATGATTGTTCTTATCGGGCTTGCCGTACGAAGCCGTCGCTCCCTGTTCTCTAGCACCCAGCAGCTTTTGTTTAGCATGCTGGGCTACACGTCTGCTGCGTACATATTATTCGATATGATCTGGACGCTTTCGGACGGTGTGGACGGCACGTTGGGCATTGCTGCCAACTGGATTTCCAACGCGGTTTCGTTTTCGCTCTTTGCTATCGCGTGTCTCATTTGGTTTATCTATTCCGAGACGGTGCAGGGTTCTCGCCTTTTGACCTCGCGCTATAGGGTGGTGCTTGTAGCGTTGCCTACGGCTCTGGTGGTCGTGCTGGCGTTTACCAGTTACTGGACGCACGCCCTGTTCTATATCGATTCGCAGGGCGTGTATCGTCGCGGCTTTGCCTATATGATCCAGCCCATCGTCAGCTACTGTTACGTTATACATACGTCCCTACATGCGTTTGTGCAATCTCGCAGGGTCGAGAGCCTGCAGACGAAGGCCATCTATCGAACCTTGGCATTTTTCGCCATTCCGGCCCTGGTGGGCGGTACCTTTCAGGTCGTATACTCGGTGCCCGGCCTTTGTGTCGGCATAATGATTAGCATGTTGCTGCTCTACATCATCTACCAGGAGCAGCTCATCTCGACCGACCCGTTGACTGGACTTAACAATCGCAACCGTTTTGAGACCTATATGCTGTCGCTCTTCTCAAATGTGGATCAGGCCGAAGATGTATATCTGCTTATGATGGACGCCGACGGCTTTAAGCAGATTAACGATCGCTATGGACATGTGGAGGGCGACCATGCTCTTCAGGTTGTTGCGACGGCGCTCAAGGATGTCTGTTCGCCGGCTGGTGGCTTTATCGCACGTTATGGTGGCGATGAGTTCGTGGTGCTCCAAAAGGCAGCGGCGGAGCAGGACATCATGCGTCTGTGCGCGGCAATCAACGATGAACTCGCACGCGCCGAGGTGCCGTATCTGTTGCGGATGTCCATCGGCTATGCACGGGTCGGTGATGGTGTCGATACCTGGCAAGATTTGCTTCGCGCCGCCGACGCGGAGCTCTACCGCGTAAAGCGCGAGAAGAAGAAAGCCGGCGCCCAGATACGCTAGAAAAAGGGCGCACGCTGGCGGGCATGGTGGCCCTCGGCTCTCCGATGTATTCCATTAAACTAAAGTATGTGAATCCCCTCTGCTAAATAAGGGCAGTTCGCTAGGCCTTTTTAGGCCTGTTGACGATGATGATGCCGCCGCAGACCAACAGCAGGGCAACTATAACGGTAACGGGGCTCGTGCCGGCGCCCTCGCCGAGCAGCAGCGCACTCAGCAGCACACCAAAGACGGGGTTCATAAACCCAAAGACCGAGACGCGGCTGACGGGGTTGACGGCAAGCAGGCGCGACCATAGCGAGTACGCGATGGCGGAGATGAGTGCCATATAGATAATGAGCGCGATGGCGGGGATGATCGCGGTGGGGGAGAGCGCGCCGCCCATCAAAAACCCGATGGCGGTGAGGACCAGGCCGCCGACCAAGAACTGCCACCCGGCAAGCAAGACACCGTCGTGCTCGCGCGAGAAGATGCCGATCAGGCAGGTCGACAGGGCACCCGCGACGGTGGAGGCCAGGATAAAGCCCTCGCCGTCGAGCGTAAAGCCAAAGGTGCCGTCCGCGCCCGAAAGGTTGACGAGCGCGACGCCGGCAAAGCCCAGTACACAGCCGAGCACCTTGGCCGCATCGAGCTTTTCGGTGCGAAACGCCAGGGCGGCAAAGAGGATTGCGAGGAAGTTGGCGCTGGCCTCGATGATGGAGCTCGACATGGCACTGGCGCGCGAGAGTCCCAGGTAGAAAAAGAAGTACTGCCCGATAGTCTGGAAGAGTGACAGGATGCAGATGGGCTTGATATCGCGTACCTGTGGGACGAGCGGGCGGCGCTGAGCTGTGCTCATACCGACGATAACCAGGATGCCGGCAAGCGTGAAGCGCAAACCTGCAAAGAGTAGCTGCGAGGCGCTATCGTGCGCCGGGATCCCAAAGAGTGCGTAGCCGATCTTGATGCAGGGAAAGGCCGATCCCCAGAGTGCACAGCAAACAAGACAGCCCAGGATGAGTCCGGGCAGGGTGGCGAGATACGGCTTGCGGCTTTCCATGATGTCCTTCCTACATGCGCGAAGCAAAAAAGAACCCGCCACCGGATGTGTCGGTGGCGGGTGTTGTTACCCGAGGGGATTGTACCCGATGGGAAAGGCTTAGGCGAAGTAGGCTACGCCGCTCTCAAAGATCGGCATGAACTTGTCGCCGGGGACATGCTCGGGCACGTTGCGGTACAGGTTGTCGCCGCGACGCTCGGCATGGCCCATCTTGCCCAGGACGCGGCCGTCGGGGCTCGTGATGCCCTCGATGGCGAGTGCGGAGCCGTTGGGGTTGACGGAAAGGTCCATGCTGGGCTTGCCGTCCTCGCCCACGTACTGCGTGGCGACCTGGCCGTTGGCGATCAGCTGGGCGAGCACCTCGTCGTTGGCGACAAAGCGGCCCTCGCCGTGGCTGATGGCGACGGTGTAGGGGTCGTCGAGGCTGCACTGCGACAGCCACGGGGACAGGTTGGACGAGATGCGGGTGCGCACCAGGCGGCTCTGATGGCGACCGATGGTGTTGAACGTCAGCGTGGGCGCATCGGGCGTGGCGTCGACGATGTCGCCGTAGGGTACCAGGCCGAGCTTGATCAGGGCCTGGAAGCCGTTGCAGATGCCCAGCATCAGGCCGTCGCGGGCCTTGAGCAGGTCGCGAACTGCCTCGGTGACCTCGGGAGCGCGGAAGAACGCCGTGATGAACTTGGCGGAGCCGTCGGGCTCGTCGCCGCCCGAGAAGCCGCCGGGGATCATGACGATCTGGCTTTGGCGGATGCGACGGGCAAGCTCGTGGGTGCTCTCGGCGACGGCCTCGGGCGTGAGGTTGTTGATCACGAAGGTGTCGGCCTCGGCACCGGCGGCGCGGAAGGCGCGGGCGCTGTCGTACTCGCAGTTGTTGCCGGGGAACACCGGGATAATCACGCGCGGGCGGGCGATCTTGGCGCCGCCGTACACGTGGATATCCTTGGCGCGGAAGTCGATGGTCTCGACCTCGGGGGTCTCGTCGGCGCTGCGGTAGGCAAAGACGCCCTCGATGCCGCTCTCCCAGGCCTCCTGGAGCTCGGAGAGCTCGATGACCTCGGAGCCGGTGTCGATGACATAGCCCTCGACGGTGGTGCCCAGGGGCTCGACGACAACGCCGTCGGCGACCTCGGGCAGCTCGGCGTCATCGGCGAGCTCGACGATAAAGCCGCCGTAGAGCGGGGTGAAGAAGCTCTCCACGTCCACATCCTCGGCAAGCTCGATACCGATCTGGTTGCCGACGCACATCTTAAAGAGGCTCTCGGCGCCGCAGCCGTAGCCGGGCGTGGAGATGGCCAGGGCGTTGCCGGTAGCAGTGAGCGCCTCGACGGCGTCAAATGCGGCGAGCAGCTGCTGGGCATCGGGACGGTAGTCCTCGCCGTAGGTGGCGGGGGCGATGCGGACGACGCGGTGCGTCAGACCCTTGAACTCGGGGGAGACGGCGCGCGCCGCGCGGCCCACGGCCACAGCGAAGCTGATCAGGGTCGGCGGAACGTTGAGCTCGCCGGCCTCGTCCTCAAAGGAGCCGCTCATGGAGTCCTTGCCGCCGATGGCGCCGGCACCCAGATCGACCTGGGCCATAAGGGCACCCAGGACGGCTGCCATGGGCTTGCCCCAACGCTCGGCCTCGGTGCGCAGGCGCTCGAAGTACTCCTGGAAGGAGAGGTAGGCGCGCTTGTGCTCAAAGCCGGCGGCAACGAGCTTGGCGATGGACTCGACCACGGACAGGTAGGCGCCCGCAAACTGGTCGGCCTCCATCAGATAGGGGTTGAAGCCCCATGCCATGGCGCTCGCCGTGGTGGTCTCGCCGTCCACGGGGAACTTGGCGACCATGGCCGAGCTTGGGGTGAGCTGCGTCTTGCCGCCAAAGGGCATGAGCACGGTCGCGGCGCCGATGGTGGAGTCGAAGCGCTCGGAAAGGCCCTTGTTGGAAGCGACGTTGAGGTCGGTGACGAGCGAGGTCATGCGCTCGGCGAGCGTGGTACCGGCCCAGCTGGGCTGCCACACACTGCGGGCGCAGACGTGGACGACCTGGTGCTTGGGCGCACCGTTGGAGTTGAGGAACTCGCGGGACAGATCGACGATGGCGACGCCGTTCCAGGCCATGCGCATGCGCGGCTCGGCGGTAACCTCGGCGATAACGGTCGCCTCCAGGTTCTCCTCGGCGGCGTAGCCCATGAACTCCTCGACGTCACCGTCGGCGACGGCGCAGGCCATGCGCTCCTGGGATTCAGAGATGGCGAGCTCGGTGCCGTCAAGACCGTCGTACTTTTTGGTCACGGTATCAAGGTCGACATACAGGCCGTCGGCAAGCTCGCCTACGGCGACCGAGACACCGCCAGCGCCAAAGTCGTTGCAGCGCTTGATCAGACGGCAGGCATCGCCGCGGCGGAACAGGCGCTGCAGCTTGCGCTCGACCGGGGCGTTGCCCTTCTGGACCTCGGCGCCCGATGTCTCGATGGACTCGGTGTTCTGGGTCTTGGAGGAGCCGGTGGCACCGCCGATGCCGTCACGGCCGGTGCGGCCGCCCAACAGGATGATCTTGTCGGTGGGGGCGGGGCACTCGCGACGCACGTGGTTTGCCGGGGTAGCGCCCACGACGGCGCCGACCTCCATGCGCTTGGCGACGTAGCCGGGGTGATAGAGTTCGTTGACCTGACCGGTGGCAAGGCCGATCTGGTTGCCGTAGCTGGAGTAGCCGGCGGCAGCAGTGGTCACGAGCTTACGCTGCGGCAGCTTGCCCTCGAGCGTCTCGGACACGGGGACGGTGGGGTCGCCGGCGCCGGTGACACGCATGGCCTGGTACACGTAGCTGCGGCCCGACAGCGGGTCGCGGATGGCACCGCCCACGCAGGTGGCGGCACCGCCGAAGGGCTCGATCTCGGTCGGGTGGTTGTGGGTCTCGTTCTTAAAGAGGAACAGCCAGTCCTGGTCCTCGCCGTCGACATCGACCTTCACCTTGACGGTGCAGGCGTTAATCTCCTCGGACTCGTCGACATCGGTCATGACGCCGGTCTTCTTGAGGTACTTGGCGCCGATGGTGCCCATGTCCATGAGGCAGACGGGCTTGGTGTCGCGACCGAGTTCGTGGCGCATCTCCATGTAGCGGTCGAAGGCCTGCTGCACCACGGCGTCGTCGATCGTCACGTCGTCCAGGACGGTGCCGAAGGTGGTGTGGCGGCAGTGATCGGACCAGTAGGTGTCGATCACGCGGATCTCGGTGATGGTGGGGTCGCGATCCTCATCGCGGAAGTACTGCTGGCAGAAGGCGATGTCCGCCTCGTCCATGGCAAGGCCGCGCTCGGAAATAAAGGCGGCAAGGCCGGCTTCGTCGAGCTCGCGGAAACCGTCGAGCACCTCGACGGGCTGGGGCTCGGGGGTCTCCATGTACAGCGTCTCGGGCAGGTCGAGCGAGGCGATGCGCGCCTCGACGGGGTTCACCACGTAGTGCTTGATGGCCTCGATGGCGGCCTCGTCCAGAGCGCCCGAGATCATATAGACCTTGGCGGAGCGCACGGCGGGGCGCTCGCCCTGGCTGATGAGCTGCACGCACTCGCTGGCGGAGTCGGCGCGCTGGTCAAACTGGCCAGGCAGGAATTCGACGGCAAAGACGGCGCCATCGCTTGCGGGGAGCTCGTCGTAGGTCACATCGACCTGGGGCTCGCTAAAGACGGTCGGCACGCAGGACCGGAAAAGCTCCTTGTCGATGCCCTCGACGTCGTAGCGGTTGATAATCCTCAGGGCCTCGATGCCCTTGATGCCGAGAATTTCGGTCAGCTCGCCCTTGAGCTGCTGAGCCTCGACGTCGAACCCGGGTTTCTTCTCCACGTAGATACGAGAGACCATTGGTTCCTGCCTTCCTGATCGGTTGGGCGTACGGTACGGTATGCGGCAGCGGTCGGTTTGCGGGGTCTGCCCTGCGGTCGCCTTGAGCCACATGTTTGTAAACCTCACTATGATACGACAGCTCGCGGCGCGTTGAGGACGGCGAGGGTGCTACAGTGAAGCGCAAACAAGAGAAAGGCATCACATGGCATTCGTTTCGCTCGCCATCATCGCACTCGTGGCCTTTGCGAGTCCTTTTATCGCCTCGGCGATTCCCGGAAAACCCGTTCCCGAGACGGTCTTTTTGCTCGTGCTCGGCGCGGTACTGGGACCCCATATGCTCGGCGTCATCCATGTAGATGCTGAGGTCTCGCTTGTGTCCGAGCTGGGCCTGGCCTTTTTGTTCCTGCTTGCCGGCTTTGAGATCGACCCCAAGAGCATCACAGGCGTCGAGGGGCGCTACGGCTTGGCGACGTGGGTCGTCACGTTTGGTATCGCCTGGCTTGCCGTGCGCTTTACCCCGTGGTACTCAGTCAGTCATTTCGACGGTATCGCCGTGACGCTGGCGTTGACCTCGACGGCGCTTGGGGCGCTCATGCCCATCTTGCGCGAGCGGTCGCTTGCTGGGACGCGCGTCGGCGATTCGATTCTTGCCTATGGTACGTGGGGCGAGCTCGGGCCCGTGCTCGCCATGTCGGTGCTGCTGTCTGCCCGTACGGGTGTCGAGACGCTGTTGATCTTGGGGCTGTTCGCCGTGGTGTGCGTGCTGCTTGCCGTGGTCCCCAGTCGCTCCAAGCGTATTGGCAGCCGCTTCTTTGCCTTTATTCAGGAGCGCGCCGATACGACTTCTCAGACGTTCGTGCGCCTCACAGTGCTCATCCTGGTCACGCTCGTGGCGTTTTCCGCCATTTTTAGCCTCGATATCGTGTTGGGCGCTTTTGCCGCGGGCTTTGTCCTGCGCTATATCATCCCCGAGGGCAACCATACGCTCGAGCTTAAACTCGATGGCCTTGCCTATGGCTTTTTGATCCCGGTGTTCTTTACCGTGTCGGGTGCCAAGATCGACCTGACTGCTGTAGCATCGCGCCCCGGCTTGCTCGTGGGCTTTATCGTGGCGTTGCTGGTTATCCGCGCCGTGCCCATTCTTATTTCTATGAGCATTTGTCCTGCGACGCGCGATGTGTCGGCGTATGGCCGCATTACCGTGGCCCTGTACTGCACCACGGCGCTGCCGATTATCGTCGCCGTGACGAGCGTCGCTGTCAACGCCGGCGCATTATCACAGGGCGTCGCTTCGGTTATGGTGGCGGCCGGCGCCATCACGGTGTTCCTGATGCCACTGCTCGCGCAGCTCTTCTACCGCGTGGTCGATGCCGCGCCGGTTGCCGCCGTGGCAGAGGTTGCCGAGCATCCATCCGATGCGCTCGACATCTTGCGCGCCCACCACGACCTAGCGAGCTTGCTCGCGCGCGAGCACGAGCTGCTGACCTCGCATGGCCATGGTCGCGTATTCGAGGGCCTGCCTACGCTCGATACGATTGCCGAGCGCCTTTCCGCCGAGGCAGCGAGCGGCCACATCGATGCCCGCATCGTGGACGCGGCGCACCTGCTTGCCGATAAGACCTATGGAGACGAGGTCGACCCGTCCAAGCTGACTCCGCGTGAGCGCCGCCGCCTGGAGCGCGCTAAGCTCGCCGTGCGCGAATACCGCCGCCGCATGCTGGAGCTCTATGCGCGCGAAGAAGCCGAAGACGACGACGGTAAGTAGTCGATACTTTCTCGGGGAAGCCGCGTCCCGCTTTGAAGGCTCGGAACGGGATGTGGTTTCCGAAACGGGGAGCGTTGGGAAACTGTGTCCCGGAATGGGCGCTCAGAGTGGGATGCAGCTTCCGCAAGGAGGTCCTGGGGGAAACCGTGCCCCGTTCTGATCCGAAATACTGGGACATAGTTTCCCTTTCATAACAGGAGAAGGCGCGCTGTCTGCAGTTGATTCAGACGGCGCGCCTTTTTGGTTGAGCTATGTTGAAGCTTGAAGCCAAAGCTTGTGGCTCCTTAGGAGCGGGCGGCTCCGTCGACGGGGAGCACGGCACCCGTAACATAGGAGGACATGTCGCTCGCCAAGAAAACAAAGGCGTTGGCGACATCCTCGGGCTCGCCCATGCGACCCAGCGGAATGGTGGCGATGATGGGCTTGATGACCTCTTCGGGCAGGTTGGCGACCATATCGGTCTTGGTTACGCCAGGTGCGACGGCGTTGACGCGAATGCCCATGGGGGCGAGCTCGCGCGAGAGCGACTGGACCATGCCGTTGACGGCGAACTTGGACGTGGGATAGCCGACGCCGGAGGGCTGACCGTACTTGGCGACCATCGAGCTCGTGGTGGTGATGGTGCCGCCGTGGCCGGCCTCGGTCATGATCTTGGCGGCAGCCTGGTGGCCATTAAAGACGGCGACGACGTTGAGGTCCATGACCTTTGCAAACTCCTCGGCCGTGTAGTCCAAGAGGGGTGAACGCTGGGAGATACCGGCATTGTTGATGACCGTGTCCAGGCCGCCCATGTCGGCTGCAGTCTGCGTAAAGGCCTCAGTCACGGCCTCGAGCGAGGTGAGATCGCAGGAGCGACCCCAGACCTTGGCGTCGGGATAGGCGGCTGTCAGCTTCTCAACGGCCGTGTCGGCAGTCTCCTGGCGCGAGCCAAAGACGGTGACGGCAGCGCCTTCCTCGATAAAACGGCAGGCGATGGCATAGCCGATACCGCGTGTGCCTCCGGTGATGATTGCTTTCTTGCCCTCGAGCAACATGGTGCTTCCTCTCATCGCGGGCGGACATTCGCAGCACAGCGTAGCGGTAGTCGGAATCGGCCGCGTTTGCATATCGGTGAACGGTAGCCCGCGTTACCGATGAGCGGCTCGCGCAAATATGCTTTGCCGTTGTGCTTAGGGCAGGTGACAAAAGGGCTCCCGTCCCACATCGGACGGGAGCCCTCAAGGCGCGTATTGCTAGGCGAGCGTTGGACTAGTTCGCCATGACGCCTTCGGTCCAAGCCTCGACGTCCTCGATGCGCAGGACGTTGGCGACCTCGGCCACGCAGTTGACGCCGGCAAGCTCGGCGGCGGCAGCTTGGACGTCCTTCTCGAGCGCGCGGTGCGTCAGGAAGATGACCGAGCAGGCATCGCTGACGCCCGATTTGCCGTCCTCGACCTGGTTGATGAGCGAGATCGAGATGTTGTGCTTGGCAAAGATGTCGACCGTCTCGGACAGGGCGCCCACGCGGTCGGCGACTTTCAGGCGCACATAGTACTTGGTCTGGAGCTCGTCCATGGGCTTAAAGGTGAGGTTGTGGCCATAGGGCTCAATCTCGGGCAGCGGAGCCACGCCGCGGCTGATCTGCTCGGAGAGCGACAGGATATCGCCCACGACGGCGCTCGCGGTGGGGAAGGAGCCTGCGCCCGCGCCGTAGAACATGGTCTCGCCCACGGCGTCGCCTACCACGTAGACGGCGTTCATGGCGCCGTTGACCTTGGCGAGCATATGGTCTGCGGGGATCAGCGTGGGATGCACGCGAACGTCGACGCCAGCGTCGGTGTTGCGGGCGATGCCGAGCAGTTTGATGGTGTAGCCGAGCTCGCGGGCCTGGGCGATGTCCTCGGCGCCGATGGTGCGGATACCCTGCTGGTACACATCATCGGTGGTAACGCGGGTGCCAAAGCCGATGGAGGCGAGGATGGCCGTCTTGCTGGCGGCATCGAAGCCGTCGACGTCGGCGGACGGGTCGGCCTCGGCATAGCCCTTAGCCTGTGCGTCGGCGAGCACGTCAGCGTAATCGGCGCCCTCGGCGTCCATGCGCGACAGGATGTAGTTGGTGGTGCCGTTGAGGATGCCGGCGATGGTCAGGATCTTGTTACCCACCAGGTCGTGCTCGAGTGTGCTGACAATGGGGATGCCGCCACCGCAGCTGGCCTCGCACTTAATCTGCACGCCGCACGCGCGCGCCTTCTCGGCGAGCGTCTCGACATGACGGCCCAGCAGGGCCTTGTTGGCAGAGACGACGTGCTTGCCGTTCTCGAAGGCGGTGGTGAAGATCTCGGTCGCGGGATGCTCGCCGCCGATGAGCTCGACGACGATGTCGACGGCGGGGTCGGTGACGACGTCGTGCCAGTCGCTCGTAAAGGCCTCGCGCTCAATACCGGCGGCTTCGGCCTGCTCCCAGGCAAGCGCGCAGGCGCGGGTCAGCTTAAGGTCGATGCCGTAGGCGGCCAGGTACTCATCGTGGTGGCTCTTGATCAAACGGGCCACGCCGCCGCCGACGGTTCCCAGACCGATCAGACCGACGTTCACGGTGCGCAGGGGTTCGCTCATAGATAGCTCCTTCGTGCATCTTGTGGATGGATTAACTGCTTATAGGTTGAGTGCATTCTAGCGTGAAGTGCGGGCGCGTGCTTGCCAGGCAGCTGGAGCTGTGCAAAACGCTACCCCCGAAACGCTGCGGAAATATTGGAAACACACTCGCTACAAACGAACTTCCGTAACAAACTGTCAACGTTTGCGCCATAAGGTTTGCCCTGTACCGCAAGACGGCCGCACCGCGGCCAGCGAAAAGGGGGACACCATGTTTAGCATCAATAACGTACTTAACCGCAGGAGTTTCTTGGCTGGCGCCGCGGCGTTCGGTAGCACCGCGGCACTCGCTGGTTGCTCGTCGGGTGGCTCGGACGGCGGCTCCGCCGATGACGGCAAGACCTTCAAGATCGGTGTCATCGGCCCTCTGACCGGCGCCGCGGCAACCTATGGCGTTTCGGCCGAGAAGGGTGCCAAGCTCGCCGCCAAGGATTTTTCGACCAAGGACCTCAAACTCTCGCTTAAGTCCGAGGATGACGTCGCCGACGGCGAGAAGGCCATCAACGCCTTCAATACCCTGTGTGACTGGGGCATGCAGGCTCTCGTCGGCCCCGTCACCACCGGTGCCGCCGTCGCTGTCTCTGGCGAGATCGCCGACGACATACTCATGGTCACGCCTTCGGCCTCGTCGCTCGATGTCACCAAGGGAAAGACCACGGTCTTCCAGGTTTGCTTCACCGACCCCACCACGGGCACCAGCGCCGCGAAGTTCTTGGCCGAGAAGTACGCGGACGCCAAGATCGCCCTGTTCTACAACTCCGGCGATACGTACAGCTCGGGCGTTGCCGACGCCTTTGCCGAGCAGGCCAAGGCATCCAAGCTCGATGTCGTCGATACCGAGACCTTTAAGGACGACTCTTCCACGAGCTTTACCAACCAGCTCACCAAGGCCAAGGAGGCCGGCGCCACGCTTATCTTTGCTCCGATCTATTACACGCCGGCGTCCGTTTTGCTCAAGAACGCCAAGGACATGGGATACGACATGACGCTTATGGGCACCGACGGCATGGACGGCCTGCTCTCCGTTGAGGGCTTCGATACCTCTCTTGCCGAGGGCGTGCTGCTCATGACCCCGTTCTCTGCTGACGATGAGAAGAACGCCGACTTCGTCAAGGCCTATAAGGACGCCTACGACGAGACGCCCAATCAGTTTGCCGCCGATGCCTATGACTGCGTCCATGCGATTGCCGAGGCTATCGATAAAGCGGGCATCGACATTACGGCTGACGGTGCCGATATTGCCGACGACCTTGCCCACGCCATGCGCAAGATCAAGATCGAGGGCCTGACGGGCGAGCTGACGTGGAACGACAAGGGCCAGGTCGAAAAGCCCGCCACAGCCTATGTGATTCAGGACGGCAAGTACATCGCCGCCTAAGTGCGCATAAAGCGCTACCGGTGAGGCCGTTTTAATCAGGGCAGGGACGCTTGTAACAGAATGGAAACATTACTTTTACACAATAAAGTGGCTAAACTGCATAAACCAATAGAAATACGCATAACTATGGATAAACGGACAAAACAAAAGAAAAGTTGAAATAATCGCCACTTTTCTCAACTAAAGCGTCTACTATTTTGCGAACGCCGAACACGGCGAAGGATGGCCTGTCGGGTAACCAAAACCCGACGAGATTTGAGAGGAGAGCCGCATGTCGAGCCTCACCGGTAAGTCATTGAACCCTGTTATGAATCGCAGGAGCGTTATCACGAGCGCAGCAGGTCTGGGGGCGATGTCCATTCTAGCCGGCTGCTCCTCCAACGGCGGCGACAGCGGTTCCGCTTCGGGCGACGCTTCGTTTAAGATCGGCACCATCGGCCCGCTGACCGGTGCCGCCGCGTCCTACGGCAAGTCCGTTACCCAGGGCGTCGAGCTTGGCTGCAAGGACTTCTCCACCAAGGAGCTGCCGCTTGCCAGCAAGGCCGAGGACGACCAGGCCGACGGCGAGAAGGCCGTCAACGCCTTTAATACCCTGCTCGACTGGGGCATGCAGGCCCTTGTCGGCCCGACCACCACGGGTGCGTCGGTTGCCGTTGCCGCAGAGTGCGGTAACGACCCCAAGACGTTCATGATCACCCCGTCCGCGTCCTCCGAGGACGTCACCGACGGCAAGGATTGCGTCTTCCAGGTTTGCTTTACCGACCCCAACCAGGGCGTCAACGCTGCCAAGTTCCTGGCGCAGAAGTATGCGGACGAGAAGTTCGTACTGTTCTATAACTCCGGCGACGCCTATTCTTCGGGTATCGCAGATTCCTTTAAGGCCCAGGCCGCTGAGTCTAAGCTCGAGATTGTTGACGAGGAGACCTTTAAGGACGACTCCGCCACGAGCTTTACCAACCAGCTGACCAAGGCCAAGCAGGCCGGCGCCACCATGATCTTTGCGCCGATCTACTACACGCCGGCGTCCGTCCTGCTCAAGAATGCCAAGGACATGGGCTACGACGTCAAGATGATGGGCTGCGACGGCATGGACGGCATCCTGGGCGTTGAGGGCTTCGACACCTCTCTTGCCGAGGGTCTGCTGCTCATGACCCCGTTCTCCGCCGACGATGAGAAGAACGCCGACTTCGTCAACGCTTACAAGGATAAGTACGGCGATACCCCCGACCAGTTTGCCGCCGACGCCTACGATGGCGTGCACGCGGTGGCCGAGGCCCTCAAGGAGGCCGGTCTTGGTGTCGACGCCGACCCGACCGAGGTCGCCGAGAAGCTGCCCAAGGCTATGCTCAAGATTACCGTTGACGGTCTGACCGGCAAGCTCACCTGGAACGATAAGGGCCAGGTCCAGAAGGACCCGACGGCGTACGTCATTACCGACGGCAAGTACGTACAGGCCTAATAGGCCGCCTTACATAGAGCGGTTTTGATCCCAAGCAGGGGAGGTTTTGGCCTTCCCTGCTTGCTTGGTATCTAGGGACAGTGTAACGTCCCTGTTTCATACATTAACTGGAAACCTATTCGAAAGGGGGATGTGGAACATGACGGTCTTTATCCAATACCTGGTCAACGGCCTGTCCATGGGCAGCGTCTACGCCATCATCGCGTTGGGCTACACCATGGTCTACGGTATCGCCAAGATGCTGAACTTCGCTCACGGCGACGTCATCATGGTCGGTGCCTATGTCTCGTTCTGTGCCACGTCGTATCTCGGCCTCCCGGGCTGGGCATCTGTAATTCTCTCTTGTGTGGTCTGTACCGTTCTCGGTGTTCTCATCGAGGGCCTGGCATACAAGCCGCTGCGTCAGGCGGGCCCGCTGGCCGTTCTGATCACGGCCATCGGCGTGTCCTACTTCCTGCAGAACGCCGCGCAGCTTCTGTGGGGCGCCACGCCCAAGAACTTCACTTCGCTCGTCACCCTCCCGGTGCCGGAGTTCTTGGCCAAGTTCAACGTGAGTGCCGTCTCGCTCGTCACCATCGTCGCCTGCCTGGTTATCATGGCCGGTCTGATGTTCTTTACAGGTAAGACCAAGATGGGCAAGGCCATGCGCGCCGTGTCCGAGGACAAGGCCGCCGCTCAGCTCATGGGCATCAACGTCAACCGCACCATTTCGATGACGTTTGCCATCGGCTCCGCCCTTGCCGCCATCGCCGGTGTGCTCCTGTGCTCCTACTCGCCGGTCCTGCAGCCCACCACGGGCGCCATGCCTGGCATCAAGGCCTTCGACGCCGCCGTCTTCGGCGGTATCGGCTCCATCCCCGGTGCCTTTGTCGGTGGCATTCTCATCGGCATCATCGAGGCGATGGCACAGGCTTACATTTCCACGAGCCTTGCCAACTCCATCGTCTTTGGTGTTCTGATCATCGTCCTGCTCGTCAAGCCTGCCGGCCTCTTGGGCAAGTACGTCCCCGAGAAGGTGTAGGTGAGCGTTATGAAGTTTCTTAAAGACAAGCAGACGCGTCACGACTTTGTTACGTACGCCATGTGCCTTGTGGCGTTCGCCATCGTGTTCTTTATGCAGTCCAACCACATGATTCCGCGCATGATCGCCGGTCAGCTGGTTCCCATCACGGCCTATATCGTCATGGCCATCTCCCTTAACCTCGTCGTCGGCATCGCGGGCGACTTGTCGCTGGGCCACGCGGGCTTTATGAGTGTCGGTGCCTATACGGGAATCGTTACCGCGGTCGCGCTGGAGAGCGCCGTTCCCTCCGATCCGGTGCGCCTTATCATCAGTATCGTGGTCGGCGCCATCGCTGCCGCCATCCTGGGCTTCTTGATCGGCATCCCGGTCCTGCGCCTGAGCGGCGACTATCTGGCCATCGTGACCCTGGCTTTTGGCGAGATCATCAAAGAGATCGTCACCTGCCTCATTGTGGGCGTCGACTCCCGCGGTCTGCATGTGATCTTTAACATCACGGGTAACTCCACGATCGACGACCTGCACCTGCTCGAGGACGGCACCGCCATCATCAAGGGCGCGCAGGGCGCATCGGGCGTGTCGACCTATTCGACTTTCCTTGCCGGCGCCATCCTGGTCATGGTCGCGCTCGTGATTGTACTCAACCTGGTCCGCAGCCGTACCGGCCGTGCCATTATGGCCGTGCGCGACAACAAGATCGCTGCCGAGTCCGTGGGTATCTCCGTCACCCAGTACCGCATGATCGCCTTCGTGGTTTCCGCCGCTCTCGCCGGTGCTGCCGGAGCCCTCTTCGGCGGTAACTTCTCGCAGCTCTCCGCCACCAAGTTCGACTTCAACACGTCCATCCTCATCCTGGTATTCGTGGTCCTGGGCGGTCTGGGCAATATGCGCGGCTCCGTCATCGCGGCGGCGTTGCTCACGGTGCTTCCCGAGCTGCTCCGTCAGTTCTCGGACTACCGCATGCTCATCTACGCCATCGTGCTGATCCTGGTCATGATCTTTACCAACAACCCGCAGCTCAAGGCGTTCTTCGCACGCATTAAGGACCACTTTGCTTCCAAGAAGGAGGTGGCAGCCGATGCCCAGTAAATTTGAGTTCAACAAGGGCAAGATGGTCCCGTATCCTTCTGGCGCCATCGTTCCCGACCGCGACCTGGGCCAGCGCCCGGCGCTCGAGTGCATCCACTTGGGCATTGAATTTGGCGGCCTTAAGGCAGTCGACGACTTTAGCCTGACCATCGGTAAGACCGAGATCGCCGGTCTGATCGGTCCCAACGGTGCCGGTAAGACCACGGTCTTCAACCTGCTCACCAAGGTGTACCAGCCCACGCACGGTACCATCCTGCTCGACGGTGAGGACACCTCGGGCAAGTCGGTCTATCAGGTCAACCGCATGGGTATTGCCCGTACCTTCCAGAACATTCGCCTGTTCAACACCATGACGGTGGAGGACAACGTCAAGGTCGGTCTGCACAACCAGGAGCGCTACTCCGGCTTTGAGGGCGTGCTGCGCCTGCCGACGTATTGGAAGCACGAGAAGGCCGCCCACGAGCGCGCCATGGAGCTGCTGTCCATTTTTGATATGGAGCACCTGGCAAACGAGCAGGCCGGCTCGCTGCCTTACGGCGCCCAGCGTCGTCTGGAGATCGTCCGCGCGCTTGCCACCAACCCCAAACTGCTGCTGCTCGACGAGCCTGCCGCCGGCATGAACCCGTCCGAGACCGCGGAGCTCATGGAGAACATCGTCAAGATCCGCGACACCTTTGGCATCGCCATTATGCTTATCGAGCATGATATGTCGCTCGTCATGAACATCTGCGAGGGCATCTGCGTGCTCAACTTTGGTAAGGTCATCGCCAAGGGCACGGCCGAGGAGATCCAGAACAACGATGCCGTAATTGAGGCATATCTGGGCAAGCAGGATAAGGGGGAGAACTAAATGGCAGAGCCGATGCTTTCCGTCTACAACATCAACGTCTGGTACGGCGCTATCCACGCCATCAAGGACATCTCCTTTAACGTCAACGAGGGCGAGATCGTGGCCCTGATCGGCGCGAACGGCGCCGGTAAGTCCACGACGCTTAAAACCATCTCGGGCCTGCTGCGTTCCAAGACCGGCTCCATCAAGTTTATGGGCGAGGACATTACCCATACGCCTGCCGATAAACTGGTGGGCAAGGGCCTGGCCCAGGTTCCCGAGGGCCGTCGCGCCTTTTTGCAGATGACGGTCGAGGAGAACCTGGAGATGGGCGCCTACACGCAGCCCAAGTCCACGGTGGCTCCGGGCCTTGAGCGCGTCTACGAGCAGTTCCCGCGCCTTAAGGAGCGCCGTCGCCAGGTCGCCGGCACCCTTTCGGGCGGCGAACAGCAGATGCTCGTTATGGGGCGCGCCCTTATGAGCAACCCCAAGCTGCTCATGCTCGATGAGCCTTCCATGGGTCTGGCGCCGATTCTGATCGAGCAGATCTTCCAGATTGTCGAGGACCTGCACAAGGCCGGTACCACGGTGCTTCTGGTCGAGCAGAACGCCCAGATGGCGCTTTCAATCGCCACGCGCGGCTACGTGCTCGAGACCGGCAAGATCACCATGACCGGCACCGGCCAAGAGCTCCTGCACGACGACAACGTCCGCAAGGCTTACCTGGGCGGCTAGGGACTTCCGCCGTTCTGCCGAACGGCGGACCGGCCGACGCTGCGCGGGCGCCCTGATCGACGTGCCGAAGCTCCTCACCCTTGGGGCTATGCCGCGGTACGAGGCCAGGTGGTCATGGTCCGGGAACCTCGCGATGTCGAATGACACCGCGAGGTTCGCCGCCGTCCTCGGCGGCCTCGACCCCCGAGTGGGCGATCCCCACGCGCTAACGCCTGCAAACAAGGGGATTGCCAAGACGCCGCCGGGCACCTCCGTCATAGACGTGGAAGTGCGGCCGCGCTGAAGCACTGCGCGGTGTCTGCTCGCTTATGTGCGCATCACGAAGGAAGACCAGATCGGTGAGCGGGATTGGCCCGAAGTCGAGAGATTCCCATCAGCCTCTCGTCGGTCGATGACCGGTTCACCACGCAGGAAGAGCGTGACGGAAGGTCTCGCAAAAAGGCTCCGAGCGCGGCGTGCTCATGCCCGTCGTGGTGCGCCCGAAGGGGGGGGACGGCTGCTACGAGCTCGATCATTTGCGAGGAGAAGACGAACCAGTCGTTGCAGATCCAATATGGATCTCGCCGACCTCGGCAAGCTGCTCGATGAGTGGAAGCCCTGTCGGGTCGTCTATTTCAACACCACCCAGAATGATGGTGTCATCGCGCAGGTCGATCTGCGTGTTGAGCACAGCGAGGTTAAAGCCGGAGGCCACAAATCCGATAGCAGCCAGGACGAGCCCCGTGGCAACAAGCCCACCCGCTACGGCAAGGTAAATCCTTTTTACGCTGGACATGTTTGCACTCCTTCCTATGCCGTGAGCGGCGCCGCTTCGGCGCCCATGCGGCTCTTATTGCCTCGATCTTTCCAGAAGGGCGAAACGGCTTTCTTCGCCCAAAGGGCAGAGAGGCGCGCGATCTGCTTGGACGCCGTCCAGGCGCCGGCTCCCGTGAGGAGCGCCACACCGATGGAAGCGAATCCCATTCCCATCGAGGCCAAAACGTACGGAACATGCCCGATAATGATGCCGTCCACGGCGAACAGGAGCCCTACCAGGCCCGCGCCCCCGAATGCCGCGGCCACGATCCACACGCAGAGCGCAAGAACCCAAATACAGATGTAGACTGCAGCGGCAACGGCGACGAACGCGAGCAGCAGCGGAATCCATACCGGAGAGCCCACGATGGCGAGCGCCCATAGAAGTGCCGTGCTCTTGCGCTTGGTCCTCGCGATCGCGCGCGGCACGGCGGGCAGTTCGTCGAGCGTTGCCTCGGCGACCTCACCGGGCGTGCCCATGGCGGCCACAGCCTCGGCCTCCGTCATGCCGTCCTCCATACGGTCGGCGATGGCCTCCGCGTAGAACTCCTGCGTTTCCTTTACCTGATCTGCCGGCAGGCAGGCCAGAAGCTCGCCCAGCCGGTTCAAGAACTCATCGCGCGTCATGGTGCGCCCCCTCCACGTAACGGTAGATCTCCTGCACGGATGGCCATTCGGCGAGGAACTCGGCGATACGCTCGCGCCCGGCGTCCGTGATGCGGTAGTACCTCCGCAGCCGCCCGTTGTGCTCGGCGGAGCGCGCGGTGATGCAGCCCGCCTTCTCCAGGCGCTTGAGCAACGGATAGAGCGTGGATTCCGTGAGCCCCATACTCGCGGGCACGTCCTTCACGATCTGATAGCCGTAGGATTCCTCGCCCGAGACGGCCGCGAGCACGCAGGCCTCGAGGAAGCCGCGCTTCATCTGTGCCTCCATCCGCACACCTCCTTTCGTAGTATACTGTGTAACACCTACTATATGACACATAGTATATGATGTCAACAGTTGTCGTATAGGGAGTCCGGTCTGTCTGTCCCCTGCGGGTACTCATTGGGGACGTACTTAAATGAGTACTTAAATGAGTACCCATCGCTCAAGGTGGCACCTGGGGACGTTCCTTATGTGCCGGCACTTTGGGACACTCCTTGTCAAGGTTTTGTTCCATCGTGCGGGTTGCTATTTAACGTGCGACAATGCCGTGTGGAAATCGAAATGTCTCCTGGGGGCTATCTATGCTGTACGAGTTTTGTGCCGAGAACTTTGAGCGTGTGCCGGCGGCTATCGATGCCGGTGCTAAGCGCATCGAGTTGTGCGACAACCTTGCCGTCGGTGGTACCACGCCCTCGGCCGGCGTTATCAGCACTACGGTCAGCTATGCTCACGAGCATGACGCGCGAGTGATGTGCATGATTCGCCCGCGTGGCGGTGACTTTCACTACAACCAGGACGAGCTGCGCATGATGGAGATGGACTTGGGTCTTGCCGTGAGCGCCGGCGTTGACGGCCTGGTCTTTGGCTGCTGCAAGCCCTGTGCCGGCGGCTGGGCGCTCGACGAGCTCACCCTCGGCGCCCTCGTGATGGCTACGGGCTGCGCGACCGAGGAGTGCAAGCGCGGGGCCATCGATATCACCTTCCACATGGCCTTTGACCAGCTCTCGCTCGAGGCTCAGCTCGATGCCATTGACACACTCGCCGACTGCGGCATCACGCGCATCCTGACGCATGGTGGTGCTGCCGGAACGCCGATCGAGGACAACCTGGAGCACCTGTCGCGTCTTGTCGAGTATGCGGGCGACCGCCTGACCATTCTTCCCGGTGGCGGCATTTCCACGGCCAATCGCGATACCGTGGCGGCGGCACTGGGCGTCTCCGAACTCCATGGCACCAAGATCGTGCCGCTGGAGGTATAACCCGTGGCGCTGGTATTTGACGTTCAGCAGGCGAGCGGTAAGCCCGACGATAATCGTCGCCCTGGCACCGCGTGCCCCTTTTGTGACACGGAGGGGCTCGCCAACATCATCCAGCGCGATGGTGACTGCATCTGGCTCGAGAATAGGTTCAAGACCTTGCGCGCCACCCGTCAAACCGTGTTGATTGAATCGGCAGATCACGATGCCGACTTGGTGACCTATGAGCCGGATGAACTCCACCATGTGATGCGGTTTGCTCTGGGCTGTTGGCAGCAGATGATCGATTCCCAGCAGTACCGCAGTGTACTCATGTATAAGAACAAAGGTCCGCTTTCGGGCGGCAGCCTCGTCCATCCACACATGCAGATTGTGGGCTTGGAACAGGAGGACGGCTATGCGGCGCTGACCTTAGCCAACTTTGAAGGCATCGCTGTCTGGCAGCAGGGGAGAATCTCGGTCAACATCTCAACCGAACCGATTATGGGATTCTTTGAGGTCAACGTCTCGGCTCCACAGGGAATCGCCGCCAGCGACGACGCCCGCGACCAAGCCGAAGCGGACCTGTTTGCCGATGCGATTCAGGTGGCCCTGCGCTATATCCTGCACGAGCACCACGGCGGCCGCGCGGAGTCGTACAACTTGTTCTTCTACCACATGGACGGCCGGACCATTGCCAAGGCGCTTCCGCGTTGGGTGGTTTCGCCCTACTTTGTCGGCTATCGTTTGGCCCAGGTTAATGCCGAGACCACGCTCGATATCGATGCTGATCGCCTGCGTGCGCATCTGGAAACGCTCGTATAGCAAGACTAACACCCGCGTAATGCGGACAGTCTAGCGTCCCATGGCGTCGCGGCCGGCCTCGACGCGCTTGCGTTGGGCGGCGCGCTCCTCGCCGGTCAGTCGCTCAAAGAGATGTCCGATAACCGAGGCGAGCACCTGCTGAAACAGCGTTCCGCACATGACGGGAAACACGACTTCGCCTGGAAAGTACTGTGTGGCGATGACGGCGCCCGAAGAGATGTTGCGCATGCCGCAGGTAAAGCACATGGTAGTCGTCTCGCTATATGGCAGATGCAGCGCACGTGCGACCAGAAAACCGACGACAAAGCCGCTGATGGCGAAGACCAAAATAAAGAGGGCGACTTCCAGGCGCACCGCGTTTATGTGCAGCACGTACTCGCTCATAGCGGTGGAGTTGGACGCGATGACGCCCATCATCATGAACTTGCAGGCGGGCGAGAGCACGGGAGAGAGTTTCTCGTGGCCCCAGCCGCGCGTGAGTTCATTGATGGCAATACCGAGCACAGCGGGGATGGCGATCATAAAGGCCATGTTCTGCATCATGCTCGGCACGTCGATCGAGACGGTGGCGCCCAGCAGGAGCTTGAGCGTAAGCGGAATCGTCACAGGTGAGATAACCGAGGACGTCAGGATGATGGTGAGCGCGAGCGGGCCGTTGCCGCCGAACATGCTGATCCACATAAAAGCGGTGATGGCCACGGGCACGCTGTATTCGAGCACAATGCCGCAGACAAGGTTGGGGTTGGAGCCAAAGAAGAGTGACCCCATGGCATACGCCGCGATGGGAATAAGCACCGCCGAGACGAGCAGCGCCAAGACTAGGTGCAACGGACGGCGGAACACCTCGGTTACCTGGTGAAAGGTGTTGCTGAGCGCACCCTGAAACGTCATAAAGGCAAACAAGGTGGGAACGATGGGCTTGAGTACGCCAATCTGTTGGGGAAAGAGCACGCCGAGTGCCACGCAAATCGGAACGATGACCTGCATGTGCCCCGCGAGAAACTTGCCCAGTCCAACCCATTGCTTCATATGCGCTTGTGACTCCCTTTGCCCGTGAACCCGTTTTGAATGGATATGCTAGACGCTCGCATGCGTCCGTGCGTCAGAAACGCTCGAATATTTCGAGGCTATTACCGGCATCGTTTACCGAAACCGCGGCGTGCTGCGGCGATTTGCGTCTGCTCTGCACGGTATAATAAATCCGTTCAACAGATCTGCCTGCCGAAGCGGGCATACACAGAGGACTCATCGCTATGAACCGTGAGAGGTATCGCGGCGACCTGCCCCTATCGGGGGTGGGCGCCTATGTCATCGCTTAAGACGACGCATCGCTGGGCGGTCGCTCAGCAAAACCCCGAGCTCGAAAAGGAGCTTTCGGCTGGCCTGGGCATTCCCGGGCTGGTGGCGCGTATTATGGTCGCGCACGGCATTACATCCATCGAAGAAGGTCAGCTGTTTTTGACGCCTTCGCTCGATCGCGACTGGGCCGACCCACTCATTATCCCGGGCATGTCGGTCGTTGCCGACCGCGTCGAGCGTGCTATTTGCAACCACGAGCACATTGCGGTCTTTGGCGATTTTGACGTTGACGGTATTACGTCGACCTGCCTGTTGACCGAGGCACTGCGCACGTTTGGCGCCGATGTCACGCCGTTTATTCCGCATCGCTTTGACGAGGGCTACGGTCTTTCGCGCGCGGCGCTCGACCGCGTTAACGAGCTCGCTCGCCCTCAGCTGATCGTGACCGTCGATAACGGTATTGCCGCCAAGGAAGAAGTCTCCTATCTGGAGAGCCTGGGGATCGATTTGGTGGTCACGGACCATCACGAGCCCTCCGACCAGGTGCCGCAGGGCGTGCCCCTGACCGACCCCAAGCTCGAGGACGAGGGCCCCTCGCGCGAGCTTGCCGGTGCCGGCGTGGCACTCAAGCTGGTGCAGGTCCTGGGCGAGCGTTTGGGCAAGCCGTCGTATTGGCGTTCGCTGATCGAGGTCGCGGCGCTGGGCACCGTGTCCGACATGATGCCGCTCACGCCCGAGAATCGCGCACTGGTCGCCGAGGGCATCCAGCAGATGCGCGTGACGGCCCGTCCCGGCTATATCGCGCTTGCCGCACTTGCCAAGGCCGACCTTTCTACCATTACGGCCGACGGCCTGTCGTTTTCGCTCATCCCTCGTCTGAATGCTGCCGGCCGCATGGCTGATCCCAAGCTGGCGCTCGACCTGCTGCTTGCCCGTGATCCTATCGAAGCAAGTGCACTGGCAGCCGAGCTCGAGGAAATCAATCGCCAACGCCGTGAGATCGAGGCGGAGCTCACGCGCGATGCCATGGCGAAGGTCGAGGAGACTTATGACGGCGGGCGCGCAATCGTCGTGGGCGGCGAGGGCTGGCACGAGGGCGTCAAAGGCATCGTGGCGAGCCGCTTGACCAATCGCTATCACGTGCCGGCGCTGCTGTTCTCGATCGAGGACGGTATCGCGCGCGGCTCTGGTCGCTCGGTGGGCAAAGTTAACCTGTTTGACGCCGTCGAGCGTTGTTCCGACCTGCTGATTCGTCGCGGCGGACATGCCGGTGCGGTGGGTGTGACCATCGAGGCATCCAAGCTCGATGAGTTCCGCCGCCGCCTTTCTGCCGTGCTATCGGAGCTTTCCGCCGAGGACTTTGAAGACACCGACGAGGTCGCCGCCACCGTCGACCTTTCCGAGCTGAATATCGAGACCATCGAGCAGATCTCCCGTCTTGAGCCGTTTGGCCAGGGCAACAAGGTGCCGCTGCTGGCTGCCGAGGGCGTGACGATGTGCGACCGCGCCGTGGTGGGCAAAACCGGCGAGCACATGCGCTTTGTGGCGACCGATGGCGCCGCGAGTGTGCCGGCCATTATGTTCCGCGTGCCGCAAATCGATAAGCTCATCAACTGCGATAGCGCTGTCGACTTGGTGTTCGAGGCCGTTGCCGAGCATTGGCAGGGGCGTGTGAAGCCCAAGCTCATGATCAAGGATGTTCTGGTCCGCGATACCGCGCTGCCCAGCGTCGACGATCCGGCATGCGAGCTTCGTCGTGGCGTGCAGCCGGCGGATTCCGGCCTGCGCCTGGAGTCGCGTAAGCGCGAGACGCTCGCCCAGCTTTCCTATACCGAGCTCACGCGCTCGCTTATCCATAGCTTTATCGGATCGAACCAGCCGCACCGCGCGCAGGTTGAGGCGCTCGATGCCTTGGCCGACCACCAGAGCGTCTTGGCCGTTATGGGGACGGGACGTGGTAAGTCGCTCATCTTCCATGTGCACGCCGCGCGCGAGGCGGTCCTTCGAGGGCGTGCGAGCATCTTTGTCTATCCGCTGCGCGCACTCGTTGCCGACCAGGCCTATCATCTTTCATCGACGATGGCTGCGCTCGGCATTGGCGTCGGCGTGCTGACCGGCGAGACCGTGGAAGCAGCGCGCGATGACGTGTTTGCCGACCTGGCTTCGGGCCGCACCGGCATCGTGCTCACGACGCCTGAGTTCCTGTCTATTCACCGCGACCGCTTTGCGCGCTCGGGGCGTATCGGATTTGTCGTTATTGACGAGGCGCACCATGCCGGTCTTGCCAAGGGCGGCGACCGAAGCGCATACCTCGACATGCCCGATATCCTCAAGGCCCTGGGCGATCCGGTCGTTCTGGCCACGACTGCCACCGCAACGGCTCCGGTCGTGGCCGAGCTTGCCCGCATGCTGCCGATTACTCGCACGGTGGTCGACGAGACGGTGCGCGAGAACCTGCAGCTCGAGGACGACCGCGACCTTGCGAGCCGCGAGAACCGTTTGGTGTCGATCGTGGCGACGGGGGAGAAGACCGTCATTTACGTCAATTCGCGCGACCAGTCCGTGGCGCTCGCCAAGACGTTGCGCAAGCGTGTGCCCGATTGCGCAACCCATATCGCGTTCTATAACGCGGGGCTTGCGCGCTCCGATCGCCGCCGCGTGGAGGAAGCATTCCGAGACGGAAGCCTCAGCTGCATCGTTTCGACCTCCGCCTTTGGCGAGGGTGTCAATCTGCCCGATATCCGCCATGTCGTGCTGTACCACATGCCGTTTGGCGCCATTGAGTTCAACCAGATGAGCGGGCGTGCCGGTCGCGATGGACAGCCCGCCGTGATCCACCTGCTCTATTCGTCGCGCGACGCCCGCATCAACGAGCGCCTGCTCGACTGCTACGCACCCGAGCGCGACGAACTCGTCACACTCTATCGTGCGCTGCAGACCATGTGGCGCTCCAACCGCGGTAAGACCGGGGATGATTCATTCTGCGCAAGCGATATCGACATCGCGCAGATGTGCCTTGCCATCGATGCTCGCACGCCGGTCGACGAGCGCTCGGTGGAAAGTGGCCTGGGAATCTTCGAAGAGCTTGGTTTCTGTCGCGTTTCGGGGTTTGACGACACCCGTCGCATCGCGATGGCCGAAAACCCCGGCCGCGTGCAATTGAGCAGGTCAATTCGCTATTTGGAGGGCTTGCGCTCGCGCATGGAGTTTTCGGCTTTCCGGAGCTGGGCGCTCGACTCGTGCGCTTCTGATATGCTAGCCAAAGTTAACCGCCCGATCGTACCGCGGGCCTAGGGGAAGGGGACCTCGATGGATGCCGCAGCCCGTACCGCCCATGATTCCACCCTCCAGCCGTTCTCGGAGATGGAGCACTATAAGCATGCCGATGAGCTGCCGCCCGAGATTATGGCGGACAGCTACGACAAACTGGAGCGCCTGTGCCTCAAATATATGAATGAGGACGACTTTTCTAAGGTGGAGCAGGCCTATTGCTTTGCTGCCGAGAAGCACTGCAACCAAAAGCGCCGCTCGGGTGAGATGTACATCAACCATCCCGTCGAGGTGGCCATCATTTTGGCCGATCTCAAGATGGACTGCGATGTAGTGTGCGCCGCGCTGCTGCACGATACCGTCGAGGATACCGAGACCTCGCTTGCCGATGTTTCCGGCCTGTTTGGCGATACGGTGGCCGAGCTCGTCGATGGCGTGACCAAGCTCACCAACATCGAAGTCGACAGTATGGACGAGAAACAGGCGCTCACGCTGCGAAAGATGTTCCTCGCCATGTCCAAGGACATCCGCGTCATCATCGTTAAGCTTGCCGACCGTCTGCACAACATGCGCACCCTTGCAGCCCTGCGTGAGGACCGTCGCCTGTTTAAGGCTCGCGAGACCATGGACGTGTATGCGCCCCTGGCCGACCGTCTGGGCATGAGCTCCATAAAATGGGAGCTCGAGGACCTGTCCTTCTTCTACCTGGAGCCCGATGCCTACCAGCGCATCGCACGCATGGTGGCGGAGTCGCGCGAGGTCCGTGAGCGCTATCTGGCCGAGACCATCAAGACGCTCACCGACGAGCTCAACCGCATTGGCCTGGAAGACTTCCAGATCAACGGCCGTTCCAAGCACTATTGGTCCATCTACCAAAAGATGAAGCGCAAGGGCAAGGAATTCTCCGAGATCTACGACCTGGTGGCACTGCGCGTCATCACGCATTCGGTGCGCGATTGCTACTCCACGCTCGGCGCGGTGCACACGCTGTGGCACCCCATGCCCGGCCGCTTTAAAGACTATATCGCCATGCCCAAGGTCAATAACTACCAGTCGCTCCACACGACGGTCATCGGCCCCACGGCTCGCCCGCTCGAGATTCAGATTCGAACCTATGAGATGCATGAGCAGGCCGAGTACGGCATTGCCGCCCACTGGCTATATAAGAAGTCGGGCGGATCGTCTGCTTCCAAGACCAATGACGCTCAACGTTTGGACGACCAGATCAACTGGCTCAAGCATTCGCTCGATTGGGCGGCTTCCGACGAGATCACCGATGCCAAGGAATACCTGCATTCGCTGAAGGTCGACCTCTTCGATCAGGAGATCTTTGTCTTTACGCCCAAGGGCGAGGTCATGGCGCTTCGTGCCGGCTCCACGCCGCTCGACTTTGCCTACGCCGTTCACACCGAGGTGGGAAACCATTGCGTCGGCGCCAAAATCAACGGTGCGGTGGCTCCGCTCACGCACGAGATTAAGACGGGTGACCGTGTCGAGATTCTGACTAACAAGAGTTCCAAGCCGTCGCGTGATTGGCTCAAGATCGTTAAGACACCTTCCGCCAAGTCAAAGATCCGCCGCTATTTTGCCGCTGCGACCAAGGACGACGACGCTGCTGCTGGTCGCGATATGCTGGCTAAGGACCTGCGTAAGCGTGGCTATGGCATTTCTACGCCGCGTTCGACGCGTGCGCTCAACGCCGTGGCGGAGCAGTTTAACTTCAAGCAGCTCGAGGACCTGTTTGCCGCCGTCGGCGCCGGCAAGGTTGCCCCGCGCGCTGTGGGCAATAAGGTCGAGCAAATCTTGGACCCCAAGCCCGAGGAACAGCTCACCAAGGCCGAGGCTATCGCCGAGGTCGTGAAGCAGCCTGCTCGCGGCTCCAACCGCAAGCCGCAAAAGCGCGGCAAGAGCGCCAGTAACGGCATTATCGTCAAGGGCGAGAGCAACAGCGGCCTACTGGTCCGTCTGGCTCATTGCTGCAACCCCGTGACGGGCGACGACATCGTCGGCTTCATCACGCGCGGTCGTGGCGTTTCGGTGCATCGCGCCAACTGTCCCAACGTCAAGGGTCTTATGGAGCATCCCGAGCGCATGATCGAAGTGGAGTGGGACGGCGCTGCCGACACCCTCTTCCAGGTCGAGATCGTGGTCGAGTGCCTGGACCGCATGGGCCTGCTCAAGGATGTCACCATTGCCATTGGCGATGCGGGCGGCAATATCCTTTCTGCCGCCACGTCGACCAACCGCGAGGGTATTGCAACCCTGCGCTTTATGGTCGAGATCTCGGACGCGAGTGGTCTGGATCCGCTGCTGGCCTCCATCAGCAGCGTTGACTCGGTCTACGACGCGCGCCGCCTGATGCCCGGTGAGGGTGGAGCCCAGCTTAAGCGCCGCGTTTAGTCGCGACGAACGTGTCACATTATCGATATTCGCTACACTCGAGGCATCGTTTGATGCCTCGAGTTCTATAGAGAGGAGAGGGACATGAGTGCTGTGTCCTTGGATTTAACTCCCAAGGGATCGGTCGAGATCGAGACGCTCGTAAACGGTCCCATTCAGACCAATAGCTATGCTGTTATTTCGGACAATGAGTGCGTGATTATCGATCCCGCATGGGAAGGCGAACGCCTGGTGGAGCATATTCGAGCCGAGCATCCCGGCGTACGCGTGTTTGGCGCCGTATGCACTCATGGCCATGCCGATCATGTTGGTGGTGTTGCAGGCGTGCGAACCACCGTTGGCGAGGGCTGCCAGTATGAGCTGTGTGCTAAGGATGTGGCGGTGCCGCATGCGAACATCGAGGAACAGCGAGCTATGTGGGGCATTGAGACGCCTGACCCCGGGGAGCCGACGCACCTGCTCGCCGAGGGAGATGCTATCAAGGTGGGCGATATCTACCTGCAGGTGATCGAGACGCCAGGGCATACGCCGGGCGGGATCGTCTTGTTTGCCGCCACCGAGCAGGGGAACATTGCCTTTGTGGGCGACACCATGTTTCCGGGTGGGCACGGCCGCACCGATCTTTCTGGAGGAGACGAGGCGGCGATTCTGCGCTCGCTCTCCAAGCTCGCCCGGCTTCTCCCGCCCGATACCGTTTGCCTAACCGGTCATGGCGATTCGACCACCATGGCACGCGAGCTCATGCAGAACCCTTTCATGCAGATTTAGCTTAATTGTCGGCTTTTGAAGCACGAGAAGCGTCCAAACGTCAAGCTATTTTTCCCCAACGGGTCGATTTCGTAGGGCAAACGGTCAAAAAAGTCTGTTTGGACGATATTCGTGAACAAACGAACGTTTATGCTCGGGTGCGCCGTGGTAAAATCTCAGGCGTTATCGGAGCAACCTTACAGGAGGTTTCTTTTATGCTCGTCAACGCAGCAGACATGCTCAAGAAGGCCGAGGCCGGCAAGTACGGTCTTGGTGCCTTCAACACCAACAACCTCGAGTGGACCCTGGCTATTCTCCAGGCCGCCGAGGAGGCCAAGTCTCCGCTGATCCTTCAGTGCACCGCTGGTGCCGCTAAGTGGATGGGCGGTTTCAAGGTCTGCGCCGACATGGTCAAGGCTGCCGTCGAGGCCACGGGCGTTACCGTTCCCGTCGCCCTTCACCTCGATCACGGTTCTTACGAGGACTGCTTCAAGTGCATCGAGGCCGGCTTCACGTCCATCATGTATGACGGCTCTCACGAGGAGACCTTCCAGCTTAACCTCGACCGCACCAAGGAGCTCGTTGAGCTTGCCCACTCCAAGGGCATGTCCATCGAGGCCGAGGTCGGCGGCATCGGCGGCACCGAGGACGGCGTGACCTCCAGCGGCGAGCTCGCTGATCCTGCTGAGTGCAAGCAGATCGCTGACCTGGGTGTCGACTTCCTCGCCTGCGGCATCGGCAACATCCACGGCGTGTACCCCGCCGACTGGGCTGGTCTTTCCTTCGAGCGTCTGGGCGAGATTAAGGCCCAGACCGGTGACCTGCCCCTCGTTCTGCACGGTGGCACCGGCATCCCCGAGGATCAGATCAAGAAGGCCATCTCCCTGGGCATCTCCAAGATCAACGTCAACACCGACCTGCAGCTCGTCTTCGCCAAGGGCGTCCGCGAGTACATCGAGGCTGGCAAGGATCAGCAGGGCAAGGGCTTTGACCCCCGCAAGCTCCTCAAGCCTGGTCGCGACAACATCGTTGCCCGCACCAAGGAGCTCATGGAGGAGTTTGGCTCCGTCAACAAGGCGTAAGCGTCGCTAAACTTCCCGCCGGAAGCCCCGTCCCCCTACACTGTTTCCTTTGCGCTCACCTGGCTTTGCCAGAAGTCGCGCCAAGAAAACAGCTCCGGGGGACGGGGCTTCCTTCGTTTAACGCCGCAGGGTTACGAGTCTGAATTAAGATGGCTACTGGCTTTGCCAGAAGTCGCGCGACGGAAACAGCTCCGGGGAAACGGGGCCTCCTTTGTTAACTTGCTACAGGGTTACTGGTCTGATTTTAGTTATATGGTTACCGTTCAGCGGTGTTGATGGCTCCCTTGTTGGGGCTTTCTTTTTATCTCGCTACAATGGGCTTCAAGCGTTCTAGTGACTTGGAGTTTTGGTATGGCTGTTATTAATGTGCTGCCTTCGGATGGGAAGGTTATTGACGAGGGTCCAGTTGGTTGCTCTGTTGATGTTTGCTGTGATGACTTTCGTCATCTCGATATTGGGCTACCGCCCGAGATTCTTCGTCTTAAGGATGCGGGGTATTTGACGCAGGCTGTTGCTGCCTGCGATCGCCTTTTGGAGCAGAACCCCGAGCCTTCGCTGGCTGCTTGTGTTCGTGCCGAGCGGTATCGCATGCTCGAGACGCCGCTTCATTTTTCGGTGTCGCGCGATCAGGCTATTGCGATGATTCGCGAGGAGTGGCCAGAGTTTACCGAAGAGCAGTTTGATGACCTGATTAATCGTAAGCGTATTGACTGGCGCTTTATCGATGGCGAACTGTTCGTTCTCGACAACTTCCTCGATTCGCTTCGCGTATATCCCAAAGAGGTTCCCGGCATGCGGCCCGATTCTACGGACGGAGTAGCACTGCGCAACGAGATGCTCAAGGAGATGGAGTCGCAAAACGGATTGGCTCGCGTCATTACGCTTAAAGCGTCCGTGTCTGTCCCCGGCGCTCTGGAAGGGGAGACCGTTTGCGCTTGGCTTCCCGTCGCGGCTGCCTGCCGTCAGCAGTCTCGGGTCGAGATTCTCGACATGACGCCGGAGGGCGCTGTTGCTCCCGCGAATGCTTCGGCGCGTACCGCCTCGTGGTCTTCCTCGAGCGAGCACTTATTTTCGGTGACCTATCGTTATCACATCGATGCTGCTTATTGTGATGTCTACGGTGGCACACTTCCGGTTCACCCGCGTATGGACGCGCCTCTGCCCGAGGATATTTCCGAGGACCGTCCGCACATTGCATTTACGCCGTATCTGCAGCAGCTGACGGCCAGTGTTGTTGACGGACTCGAGGATCCGCTCGATCGCGCCCGTGCTATCTATGATTACCTGACGCAGCATATCGACTATCGCTATCAGCCGCCGTACTTGCTTTTGGGATCTATTGCCGATGACTGCGCGCATTCGCTCCGCGGCGATTGCGGCGTTATGGCGCTCACGTTTATCACCATGTGCCGTATCGCGGGCGTGCCTGCCCGTTGGCAGAGCGGCCTGTATGTTGCGCCCGATTCGGTGGGGTCGCACGACTGGGCAGAGTTCTATACGCCGCAGACCGGATGGCTCAACGCCGACGTGTCATTTGGATCTTCTGCTCGCAGGATGGGGGAGGAGTGGCGCCGCCGTCACTACTTTGGCAATCTCGACCCGTGGCGTATGGTGGCCAACAATCGATTCCAGGCAGAGTTTGAGCCCTCTTTCGACGGCATGCGCGAGGACCCTTACGATAACCAGATGGGTGAGGCTTCGGTCGACGGTCGCGGATGCCGTCGGCGCGAGATGCTCCGCACGGTCGAACTCATCGAAATGCTCGAAGTTCCATTTTCGGACTAATCGGTAGAAAGCTGTGATAAACTAACTCACGCATTGCGTGCCCGAGTGGCGGAATTGGCAGACGCAGTGGACTCAAAATCCACCGTTGGCAACAACGTGCGAGTTCGAGTCTCGCCTCGGGCACCATACATGCAAGTGAGCGTTCAAGGGGGTTGCGGCCCCCTTTTTCGTGCCGAACTCGCGTGAGCGCGCGAAGCGTTAAGCAAACAGGCCTGTGGCCTGTTTGTAGCGGAGCGTGGCGAGGGCGCCACGCGCCCGAAGCCCGGGGCTTCGCGAAGCGAAGGCCCTTCGAGTCTCGCCTCGAGCACCATACATGCAAGCGAGCGTTCAAGGGGGTCAAGGTCCCTTTTTCGTGTACGTAATGTGATAACGCGCTGTACGTGTTATTATTCGCAAGGCGTTGTTCCCGCAATGCCCTAAAGAGGAACCTGAGGGTTCCCACCTTTTGGCGCCAATGAGCAGCTGACTGGTCATACAACTTAGATTCCCTTCCTCAAATCGAGGAAGTCTATGTGTACGACCTGGTTGCTGAGAAGCGCCGGGTTATTTTTTTATGAATGGAGGTAGGGAAAATAGCTAAGTCTGATGACACCCGCATCAACGACGAGATCACTGCATCTTCGTGTCGTTTGATTGGCGTCGATGGCTCTCAGCTCGGCCTGTTCGCCATCCGCGATGCCCAGCGCGTCGCCGACGATCAGGGTCTCGACCTGGTCGAGATCGCTCCCAACGCGGAGCCGCCGGTCTGCAAGGTCATGGACTACGGTAAGTTCAAGTACCAGCAGGCCATGAAGGCCAAGGCTGCTCGTAAGAACCAGTCCAAGGTCGAGGTCAAGGAAATGAAGTTCCGACCCAAGATCGACGTTGGCGACTACGAGACCAAGAAGGGCCACGTTCTGCGTTTCCTCAAGAAGGGCGCACGCGTTAAGATCACCATCATGTTCCGCGGCCGTGAGATGGCTCACCCGGAGCAGGGCCTTAACGTTCTCGAGCGTCTCGCCGAGGATCTCAAGCCTTACGCTACGGTCGAGTCCAAGCCTAAGATGGAAGGCCGTAACATGCTTATGCTGCTCGCCCCGATTAAGGGCGCCTTCGATGAGGATAAAGCGGCAAGCGATAGCAAGTAACTAGTGTTCTGTAACCGATTAAGGAGTATTTCATGCCTAAGATGAAGTCCCACAGCGGCACCAAGAAGCGTTTCCGCAAGACTGGTACCGGCAAGCTTATGCGCGCCAAGGCTTTCAAGAGCCACATCCTGAGCAAGAAGTCCACCAAGCGTAAGCGTGGCTTCCGTCAGGAGACCGAGATCGCCGCTGCCGACCGCAAGGTCATCAAGTCGCGTCTCGCCTAAGTTCGCGTTCCCGTTTTTCGTTTTACCGTCTAGGAGTTGATAGAACATGGCACGTATTAAGCGCGCTGTTGCCGCCAAGAAGAAGCGCCGTACCGTTATGCACCGTGCGAAGGGTTACTACGGTGCCGCTTCGCGTACTTACAAGCATGCTAAAGAGCAGGTCCAGCACTCCCTGCAGTATCAGTATCGTGATCGCCGCAACAAGAAGCGCGAGATCCGTTCTCTCTGGATCACCCGTATCAACGCTGCTGCTCGCCTGAACGACATCTCTTACTCTCAGTTCATGCACGGCCTGAAGGTTGCCGGCATCGAGCTCGACCGCAAGGTCCTGGCTCAGATGGCTTACGAGGACATCGAGTCCTTCAACGAGCTGGCTGCCATTGCCAAGAAGGCTCTCGAGGCCTAATAGATTCTCTTGAATCGCTAGGGGAGTGTCGCGTTGTGCGCGGCGCTCCCTCTTTTTATCTGAAGCGCGGTTTACATTGCTAAAAGCGCGGGTAGATAGACACTTACAGGTGACCGATCTCTATATATTTCTAAACCAAAGGGTCATCATCTGATACGTGCGGAAGATCCGCACCAGTCTTTCTATTAGCTATAGAAAGCGATATGTTGTGTAGGACTTGTGAAGAGTGGAATTGACGACCCACAGGGCTTCGCGGTCTGGCAATATATCTCCTTGCCGCGCGGCCCGGTCGGACCGGATCAGCCGCA
>CAJMPY010000004.1 GCA_905215385.1 uncultured bacterium
AGACCGGAGGGGCGCCGGGGGCGGGAATCGCGCACTCCATATTTTGTTCACAAATGAATAGGTCCCTCAGTCGCATCACTGAGGTTAAAACTGAAGCATTGGCTTCTGATATTGGCGGTGACCAGCTGGTTTATAGATGTTGAGGCATCGGTCATCTCTGGAGCGCCACTTTACTCCAAAAGCATCGGTTATTTGTTTCCCGTCGGTAAAAGGCAGGTTTTGTTCGCCAAGCGTTCCTATATATAGAAGTTCGGGTTCGAACCGTGCATCGGTAACAAAAAAGCGACCAGCCGGAGCCGATCGCTTTCTATTCTATGCTGGAGCATCCAGAGGGGTTCTTCCGAACTCATTTTCTCGCTGCCATTCATGCTTTCGAAGCATCTTTCTACAGCCCTCGTTGTCTATCCTCGTATCTCACAGGTCTTCCGGAAATTCACAAGCAGTCTTAGAGTCAATTTGTTTCCGTTTTCAGAGACTTGTTTGAGAGTTTTTAAAGACAGTTCAAAACAATAAGTGAGACACCATAAAGCAGAGCAAGATGTGCCGGATAGAAAATGTAGAAGAAATATTTGAGCTTCAGCCCTCGCTTACCATTATAAAGATTGATAAGCAGCAACGAAACGACCGCGGCAGCAACATCAGGATTAAATACATTAGCTGTAGCAAACTCAAATCCGCCGCCAACTATATGGCATGACGAAAGGAGCACTGCACATACTGCAGCAAAGAACATCTTGGCCTTGCTGTCGTGGAATAAATAGAATGCAGCCACAAGCAGAATGCCATACACACCGCCATCTAGTTTAGTGTATTCAGCTGCCAGTGCTGTCAAAACAATCAGAGCAGTTTCTGCGATGTATCTTTTCCGTTTTGAAAGACTTTGTATCTTTTCCAGAACAATCAAAAAGACCAAAGAAAGCAGGAGCTCACACATAACATTTTGTTGCCGAAGGTCAAATAGTTGCCCGGTTTGGACGAAATCGTATATGGGCTCCGCAATGATTGCGAAGACAAGCATATTTCGCAGGTACTTCTTTAAGTCATGAGTATGCAAAAATCCCTCAACTATCAAAAAGCAAAATAAGGGAAATGCAATTCTGCCAAGAACATGAAGCACATCCGAAGCCTCGCTTAGAATCGCCCACTGTTCGTCTGATATCTGATTGTACGATGCGTGAGTCATGATTCCATCGGTCAGGACGATCCTGCTTACATGATCGAGAACCATCGAAATGGCTGCTATTATCTTTAATGTGCTGCCGCTAATTCCGCATCTATCTGTTTTCATTTCGTTTTCCTTTCTTTGGGTGGGCCGTCAGGGGTTCAGCCTGCTCCGCAGGCGGCCGCTGCGGAGCTTTCGCGCCTTGCGCGCTGCGCTGGCAAACGCTCACGCGTTTACTCAGCTCCGCGCCCCGACGGGTTCGAACCCATGAAAAGGCGACAAAAAAGACGGCCAACCGAAGTTGACCGTCTCAACAATCTTTGGGTGGGCCGTCAGGGGTTCGAACCCTGGACCTTGGGATTAAAAGTCCCCTGCTCTGCCAGCTGAGCTAACGGCCCGCGGGTGGCATTGTACCACGGTCTGGGACTATTCCCAACTCCATTGGCCGTTCTGGAAAATCACAACTTCACGTCCATCAGGCGTAATGCCCGCAATATCGATGTCGTCCGTGCCGATCATAAAATCGACGTGCGTGCTCGAGACGTTAACGCCATGCTCCAGGAGCTCCTCCTTGGACATGTCATACCCACCCTCGATGCATTCGGGGAAACCGACACCTAGCGCGAGATGGCAGCTGGCGTTCTCGTCATAGAGCGTATCGTAGAACAGAACACCACTTTCGCGGATCGGCGTGTTCTTGGAAATGAGCGCGACCTCTCCCAGGTGAGCAGCGCCCTCGTCAGTATCGATGATACTTGCGAGCGTTGCCTTGCCCACGCGGGCGTCGTAGTCCACCACGCGGCCGCCCTCGAACTTAATCCAAAAATCGTCGACTTTATTGCCGTGGTGGATGAGCGGCATGGCCGAGTACACGATACCGTCGGCGCGCATGCGATCGGGCGAAGTGAAGACTTCCTCGGTGGGAATGTTGGGGAAGAAGGGGTGCCCATCGGGCGTCTTGCCCTTGCCGCCGGCCCACTCGTGACCCTTCGTCATGCCAATCATCAGATCGGTTCCATTTGCCGCGGTGTAATGCAGGCAGTCGAAACGATTGTCGTTCAGGAAACGCAGGTTCTTTTCGAATGCGGCGTCATGGAGCTCCCAGTCGCTCTCTGGGTCCTGCCCATCGGCGCGAGCGGTGTGCAGAATCGCATTCCACAGCTTATAGATTGCAACCTCATCGGCGTCTCCCGGGAACACCTCGTGCGCCCAAGCCACGACCGGAGCGCCGGCGATGCACCACGGATTGATGTTGTAATCCAGTCCACGGCGGAAAACTTTGCACTGCGTATTCCTCGCCTTTGATGCCGCGGCTGGCTTGGCTGGATCGATGCCCTTGAGGGCCGCAGGATCCGCACCCTCGATAAAGACAAAGCAGGCACCGTCCTGGGCCAGGGAATCCAGCTGCATGCGCTTCCACTCGGGCGTCTGCTCAAAATAGCTTTTCTCGACATGCTCGTACGTGAGCCTCGTCACGGCATCATCGGCCCAAATGACCGTCACGTGGCCGGCGCCGGCAGCATAGGCCTCCGCGACCACCACGCGCGCAAACGGCGCGCACTCGACCGGAGACTGAACGACGACCTCCTGGCCGGGCTTGACGTTTACGCCCTTGCGGACGACCAGGCGCGCGTAGTTTTTAATCTTGGGCTCCAGGGCCTTCATGCCCTCCAGAGCCTCTTCGACCGTCAGGGCAGCTCGAATCATGTGCCACTCCATCTATCTATAGAACAGTAAAAAGGCGCGCCGCAAAAACGACGCGCCTTATATCTTAGCGATAAGTATGTATGCAAACGCTACTTCTTCTTGGAGTCCTTCTTGTCCTCCTCGGCAGCAGCGCGCTCGATAAGAGCGTTGAGCTTGTTCTCGGACATGCCCTCGGCCTGCGTGCGATACATGTTGCGTAGGGGGCGGATGCGCACGAAGTCATAGATAAAGTCGCCCAAAATGATGACGTAGGACAAAACAATGCCGACCATCTGGACAGGGCTGGACACCATGCCAGCGGGAGCGAAGTACAGCGAGGCCCAAATTGCCACGACGAGTACCATGCCAATGGCGAGCACAATCCACCAGATGCGACGGCGCTTGGTGTAGTCCTCGTCCTGCTTGAGGAGGATATTCGACACCGTATAGATGCGGTCCTCCTTGGCGCGCTGCTTAGCCTTGCGGGCGCGCTTCTCCTCTTTAGAGAGGCCCTCGAGGTTCTCGCCCTTCTCGAGCTCTTTGCGGCGTGCCTTAGACGAAGCCGGCACGACGCGAACGGAGCTCGCTGCTTGGCGGGCGGGCTTAGCAGATGCGGCAGACTTGCGCGCAACCCCGGTAACTTCGTGGGATTGCGTGCGCTTGTTCGTGGCGCTACGGGTACTCACTTATGCGTTCTCCTTCATGCTTGTGAACTGGGAGCCCGTGATGATCTGGAAGGCCTCGCGATAGCGCTCGGACGTGCCATCGATGACCTCGGCGGGCAGGTGCGGGGTCTCCCCCGTCATATCCCAGTTGGCCTTGAGCCAATTGCGGACGAATTGTTTGTCGTAGCTGGGCTGGATCTTGCCCTCCTCGTAGCTGGCAGCAGGCCAGAAACGGCTGGAATCGGGCGTGAGGCACTCGTCGATCAGCGTGACCTTGCCATCGATGACACCAAACTCGAACTTGGTGTCGGCAATGATGATGCCACGGGTCGCGGCGTACTCGGCAGCGGCCTTGTAGATCTTGAGGGAAAGGTCACGAATCTGCGTGGCGATATCCTCGCCCACGATCTCGCAGCAACGCTCGAACGAGATGTTCTCGTCGTGGTCACCGATCTCGGCCTTCGTGGACGGCGTGAACAGCGGCTCGGGAAGCTTGGAAGCCTCGGTCAGGCCCTCAGGCAGCTGGATGCCGCAGACGGTGCCGTTCTCGTCGTAGGTCTTCTTGCCCGAACCGGTCAGATAGCCGCGGACGATACACTCGATAGGAATCGTCTGGGCCTTCTTAACCAGCATGGCGCGGCCGGCGAGGTAGTCACGATACTCAGCAAACTCCTCGGGGAAATCCGCCGGGTCGATGGAAACGAGGTGGTTGGGAACGATGCCGGCAAACTTATCGAACCAGAATGCCGAGATGCGGTTGAGCACCTCTCCCTTAAACGGAATCTCGTCGGGAAGAATGAAGTCGAACGCAGAAATGCGGTCGGTGGCGACCATCAGCAGGTTTTCACCGGCATCGTAGATATCACGAACCTTGCCACGGGAATCCGGACGACGCTCCATCGTTGTCACGTGAGTCACTCCTTACCAAAATACGACAGTAATGCGGGTTCTTTCCCGCACGTTTTCGCAAACTCGGAGCGGCAGGGACGAAACCCCTCCTTCACCGAATAGCGAAAAGCTAGTGCTCCATTGTAGTAGATGCCGCGTCCGCCGTGTGCTCGCGAGGCAGATGAATCGTAAAAGTCGTACCCTTTCCAAGCTCCGACTCCACAGATATGTAGCCGTGATGGCGCTCGACGATCTGTTTAGTCACGGCGAGGCCCACGCCCAGACCGCCCGCCTCACGGGCACGGCTGGCATCGGCGCGCCAAAAACGGCCGAAGATGCGCGACAAGTCATCCTTGGCAATACCGATGCCGGTATCAGAAACGGCAATGCTGACGTGTTTGCGGTCACTGAGCACCGACACCACGACCCAACCGCCCTCGGGGGTGTAGCGCATGGCGTTGCTCATGAGATTGATGACGCATTGTGTGATCATGTCGGGATCGGCTTCGACGACATCGTCGTGACCTTGGGTCTCGTCAGCAAAGCGCAAGCGCAGATCGCGGTCGACAAACAGGCGCTCCTGGGCATTGACGATGGAACGCACGAAAGGAACCATGTCCACCGGCTCAAGGTTGAGCGGAGCCGTGCTGTTTTCCATGCGCGACAGGTCGAGCATCTGCTGCACCAGACGAGCCAGGCGACGCGTCTCGGAAGCAACAGTCTCCAAGTGCTCATCGTCGGTAGGATATACGCCATCCTGCATGGCCTCGACCGTTGCGAGCATGGCCATAAGCGGAGTACGAAGTTCGTGAGCCACGTCCGAGGTCAAACGTTTCTCGTGTTTCATATCCTTCTCGAGCGAAGTGGCCATCTCGTCAAAGGTCTCACCCAGCTGATCGATTTCGTCATCGCCGCGCAAGCCCGTGCGAGCGGACAAATCGCCATCGCGAATTTGTTTGGCCGTGCTGGTAATACGATGAATCGGCTTGGTGAGCATACGCGACATGAACGATCCGATAACGACCGAGATACAGACTGCAACAACCGCGGCAAGGACCATGGCGTTAAAGGTCTTCTCTCTAAACGCAGAATCTGCCTTGGTGAGCAGAGCATCGGAGCCGATGGCCCATAGCTTTACCTGTCCGACATGCTGGCCGGAAGGCGTTATGATTTCGACGTTGGCCACGCTATCGGAGTCGGTGGGCGCCGACGAAACCGGGCTATGCGAGGCCTTTTTACCTCTCGAGCTGCGAGACGCCGATTCGCTCTCGCGCACATCGGCAGTCGCACTTGCCGAAGGCCACGAGTCGTCATAGACAACAACGCCCTTTTTATTGACGACCTGCATGCCCAAATCGTCGGACACCAAACTCGATGTCGCGACCGTGCGCAGCTCGCCCGCAGTCCAATTGCCGTTTTCCTCGTACGACGTCGCAAGCTTTTCGGCTGCGGAATTTGCGATTTCGACGATATTGGAGCGCGTGTAATCCGAAAAGACCGTGCCCCACACAACAGAGACAACGCCCACCAGCACCAATACCGTCATGAGCGATGTCAGAGCAAAAGCAAGTGCCATGCGCGAGGGATAGCTCATCGTTGGCCGTGAATCGGAACGAGGCGTGTTCCAACTAGCCTTGGAACCCGCCTCGCTCTCCTGCTTGTGCTTTTGTCCGATTTCAAAGCGCGCAGGTGTCATATGTGATTTCCCTATTTCTCGTCCGACTTATCGGTCTTGGCCGGAGCCTCGAAGCGATAGCCGACACCGTGGACGGTGTAGAGCCACTTGGGCTTCTTGGGATCATCGCCCAGCTTGGCGCGAAGGTTCTTCACGTGGCTATCGATGGTGCGCTCATAGCCCTCAAAGTCATACCCGAGCACTTTCTCGACCAGCTCCATGCGGTTATACACACGGCCGGGATGACGAGCAAGCGTGGTGAGCAGCTTAAACTCGGAAGCGGTCAGGTCCACTTCCTTGCCCTCGACCAAGATCTTGTGGCCCGAGATATCGATGACCAGATCGCCGAAGTCGAGTACCTCGACGGCGGGCTCGTCGGCCTGATGGGCACGGCGGAACAGAGCGCGAACGCGGGCGACGAGCTCGCGCGGCGAGAACGGCTTGATCAGATAGTCGTCGGCGCCGAGCTCAAGACCGATAATACGGTCCTCGATCTCACCCTTGGCGGTAAGCATGATAATGGGCACATCCGAGGTATCGCGGATAGTGCGGCAAACGCGCTCACCGGGGATCTTGGGGAGCATAAGATCGAGCACGACCAGGTCAAACTGATGCTTCTCGAACTCTTCGATCGCGGACTGGCCGTCGCCGACGCCCACAACCCAGTAGCCTTCGCGCTCGAGATAGGCAGCGACGGCGTCACGGATTGCCTTCTCATCCTCGACCAGCAGAATCTTTTTTGCATCTGAAGCCATAACACGGCCCCCCTGTCTCAATTAGCTAAGAACAAGCCCATTTTAACGCACCTGAGCCCGCCGGATGCCGCTATGACGCGGCAGCTCGGCGGGCGGTACTCACAATTACAACGCGTTTATTCCCCTGTTGGCGCCTTTTTAACCCCTCTAAGCTTAAAGAGAGAATAGGCGTGCAGTGACCGTCTCTGGTATACCCTGGCTGTTGCGCACCGTGGCGTACGTAAGGAATGAGTCCGATTTTCCCGCCGTAGCTGGATAATCGCCATACTCCAAAGCGCGGTCGGGCGACAGCAGCGAGCCATAGGTCTTGGCAGAGGTGTCGATCAGGAAATGCGATGCCTGCACCTTAACAAGGTATTTATTCTTCTTGCCAGCCGCACATGCGAGCGGCTCGCGTGACAGGAAGAGGTACGACCCTCCCTCATTACCGATATACGTGCCCATGTTGCCCAAGCTGCCCACGCCACTATAGGTCGCCTCGATAGAAAACACGAAGGTATCGCCCATATATACGGCCTCGAAAGGCGAGACTGACGAGGGAAGGACTAGCTGGGCACGTTTGGTGTTGTTGCCGTCGGTCAGATCGATTGCCGTTATGCCGTAGTAGACGCCCTCGTCGTTGCGGACACGCGGCGAGATGGTCAAAATGCCGTCGCTCGCACGCGGGGCCGATGCAAAGCGGCCCGTCGATTTCCAAATTGTCTCGGCCTTGGATTCATCAAGCGAGCGACGATAGCAAAACGAATCACTACTCGTTTTATTGCCGCCTGCCGAAGGCATTTTATACCAGATGACCGATGACCCGAACGCCGTAAACAGGGGCGGATCATAGTCCTTGCCACCCCGATCGAGCTCAACCACGTCGCCAGAGAGCGAAGCGCCCGACAGATTTTGAGCGTAGAGCTTCCACGATGAATTGGCAAAGTTCATCTCAACCCACGCAAACACGCCATCGCCGGCGCGGACATCGTAAAACGAATACCCCGCACCTTCGATAGGATCCTCGATGAGCGTCGTGAGCGAGCCGTCGCCCAAGTTGAGCACGCCAAGCGTGTTGGCATGCAGCGCAGACGCCGGGGCCATCATCGCCGCGGCGTAATCGCCGTCGCAGTAGTACAGCAGCGTACCCAAGGGCAATGTCCATGTCGCCATGGGCTCAAGATCGATATCGACGGCCTCATACTCATCCGTAATCGAGACAATCTTTGAGTCGTCTTTGATAACCTGCGGCTCGCCGGCGGCGTCGTCGCTGGTACCCGTTTTCTTTGAGCATCCGGCAAGCACCGTGGCAGCGCCCGCGGCAGTCCCTCCGAGCACAAAGCCGCGGCGCGATATTCCGTTCTTGACGTGGTCGGCGATACTCATTAGGCGATCTCGGCGCGAGCGGCCTCGATAGCGCGCGTGAGCTGATCGGCGCAAGAAGTCTTTTTCATACCGCAGGTATTACCAGCGAGAACCTCGATGACGCGATCGGCAGGAGCACCCTCGACCAGCTTAGAGATAGCCTTGAGATTGCCGTTGCAGCCACCGGTAAACTCGACGCCCACCACCTTGTTGCCGTCATCGGACAGGTCAAGGTGGATATTGCGAGTGCATACGCCCTGAGGCTTGTAATCAAAACTAATCATTGCGTTCCCCTCTCGTAAAGCAATTTCAGACGTCTATTATCCCCGTCCGAACCGATAAAGTATCGCGGGCACCGATTCAACATTCCCCAATGCGCAAACCGGCGGTAGCAATACTAGCAATCTGCTTCCCGAGCGTGAACTTTTCGTTTCTCTTGATACATGTTGTGGTCAGCGATGTGGTACATCTCGGTCAGCGAACATCCGGGTGTCTCTGCCGTCGCGACGCCAAACGACGCACTGACTGTCAGCACCTCATCGCTCGCAGCAGCAAGGCTGAGGCGAAGATCTTGCACCACTTTGCATGCGGATTCGCGATCGGTGTGAGGGCAAATCAGCAAGAACTCGTCTCCACCAACGCGCATGGGTACAAATTTCTCGCCTGCCGTCCGCTTCAATACAGATGCAGTACGCCGTAGCAGCTCATCGCCCATTTCGTGACCGTAGAGATCATTGGTGCGCTTGAGGAAATTGCAGTCCATCATGATCACACTCACGGGCAGGGACTCGTTCACCAGGTCGTCGCCAAGGGACTCAAGGTAATTTCTATTGCGAAGTCCCGTCAGCTTGTCCTGGAAAGAAAGCTCCTCGGCGCGCTTTGTCATCGAGATGTTATGCGTCGCCACGACGACCGATTCCAGTCGACCCTGCTCATCGCGGCGCTGTGGAACAACCTGCAGCGAATACCACGTACCTCGGCAATCTCGTACCTCGGCATCCAAGTACGGCATGCCCTCCATACGGTCCTGAAGCGTGCTTATATCTATTAGCTCCATGACCGCCTCGCGGCTTTCGGGACTCACGATGTCTCGGCAAACCGTTGTCAAAAAGTCATACACCTCGGCGTGCTCGGAAAATATCTTTGCCACCGATGGCGACATGTTAATTCCCTCGATCTCGAGCGTATCGAGATGCAGCAGGAAGGTCGACTCATATATGGAACTGATAGCATTGATGATGCCGAGTTGCTTGTCCTTTTCGGCCAAATTGCGACGATCGGCAATGTTGCGCGCCAACAGCACTACAACCCAAAACGCCAAGCACACCAGCACGCCGGCAGCGATAAATGAAATCCTGCCCGACATGACCTCAGATTTGGGATAAAGCGCAAACAGGCGATAGTCCTCATACGCCGCACGCACGGCATACCAGGTACTTCCCCGATATTCGATACGTGTTAAGCCTTCGTCTTTCCAATCAATTCCGCTATCGGCAAGAAGCCGGGCAAGGGTTAGATCGACATTCGAATCGTTTGAGGAAACGATCTGCATATCGCGCATCACGAGCACCGTTGGGCTCTGATGGAATGTGTTGTTCACGAGCACGTCGGCGATCGTATACGAATAATCATCGGCGGGCTCGGGCGCAAGCGATCGATACCCCAGCGCTACGCCATCACCGTACGGAACAACACTCACGGCAAAGTCGACATCGCGACGCTCAACGACCGTCGAGTAGGACACCTTGGATCCTCGATACATCGATGCGACCGACGAACAGGCCAGCTCCTCTCGCCACAGCATCAGCGGATCGCGACCATCAATATCGTAATGAGCGGCCATATGGCCGTCGGCGTCCATGACCAACATTCCCGAAAGGTGCTCGGTATGGACGTACTCCTCGACGAGGTCATCGTTGACTTCAACGTGATCAGACGGCAAGAACGTCGAAAACGACTCGAGCGCGGCATCCAAATTGTGCGTCGCTTCGGTTTTTCTTCCCTGTTCATATCGGTCATATTTTTCGCAGGCGTTTTTTAAAAACACCATGGTTTCCTGACCAAACCCAAGCGTTTTATCGAGACAGCGATGCGTGCCGACCATATACAGCAGACCCAACAGGACAGCGCTGACCACAACGCAGATAGCCGCGGTGACTAATGCCTTTCGGCGCAAGCGGCGCTCATCATTTGTCATGATTCCGCTCCTTGCCCGTCCGTCGTCGCCCCTGCCTTGTACTTGCCCACAATGCGCTCAATCGTGCCATCTCGATCCATCTCGAACAGCACGGTATTGAGGTTTTTGACGTACTCCCCCTCATAGCCGTCCTTAAACGCGACGCCAAGGTCAACCGTCATAACGTTGTCAGCGAACACGCGGTAAAGGCCGGGATACTGGGCGACAAGTCGATCAAGCGACTGAACGTCCGCCATCCAACAGTCGACATACCCTTTGGCGAGGGCGGCTTTGCAGAGCTCGGCAGAACCGTACGATTTGATTTGCACGTCCGGCGAGATTTCCAGATCCCCTGCGAGCAATCGGCGTTCGCTCACCGAGCCCGCAATCACCGCGATGGTCTTGCTTCCATCGAGATGCGCCAAGGACTTGATGCCGCTCGTTTTCTTGGCGGCAACCGAGACCGGCACGGTTAAATACGGCTCGGTCCAGTAATACTTATCCTCGCGATAGCAGGGAGAATAATCACACCACAGGCAATCGATATCACCGTTTTTGAGCAGCCGGTCGCGATCGTTCCAGTCAATATCGACAAACTGTGGCTTGAGCCCCGCACGCTTGCAGGCCTCGCGGGCGATGTCGATATCGATACCGACGTAATCGCCCGTGGTATCGATATACACATAGGGGTCGTTATCCGTAACGCCGATTTTGAGTACTGGGAGATCTTTGTCGGCTTCATTCGAGGAGGAAGAACTGCTTCGAACGGTATACGTCAGGGCGACCACACAGGCAGCAACAAGGAGCATGAGCGTAAACGAGACAATGGCGACTCGCTTGATACGTCTGGGCACGCTCCTCCTTTCATCGAAACAGCAGTAAAGTTCATTTTATTACCGGGAGCCAATGCGGCAGTGAAAAAAGCGCCTTGCCCAAAACGGGCAAGGCGCCAATGGTTGAAATGCATCCGCAGGCGGTCGAATTAGGTCAACCCTACTCGAAGCTCAGCTGCTCCAGACGATCGAAGACCGTGTCGATGCGGGTGAGGAAGTCCCACGGATCAAAGATCTCGTCGAGCTTCTCCTGGCTGACGGTGCAGCGCGGATCAGCCTCGAGACGCTCCTTAAAGGTGGGGCCGGAGACGCAATCCTGTACCTCGTGCCAGGTTGCCATGGCGTTCTCCTGCACAATGGCGTACGCGTCCTCGCGGGTGATGCCCGTGTCGACGAGGGCCAGCAGGACCTTGGAGGAAAAAATGAGGCCGCGTGTCTTGTTGAGGTTGGCCATCATGCGAGCGGGATACAACTGCAGGCCGTCGATAACGCGGATGAGGCACTGGAACATGTGGTCGAGCGCGATGAAACTATCGGCCTGGGCGACGCGCTCGGCAGAGGAGTGCGAAATGTCACGCTCGTGCCACAGGGCGACGTTGTCGAAGGCAACCTGCGCGTTGGCCTTCACGACGCGCGACAGGCCGCAGACCTTCTCCATGGTGATGGGGTTGCGCTTGTGCGGCATGGCGGAGCTGCCCTTTTGACCCTTGCGGAACGGCTCCTCGGCCTCGAGGGTATCGGTCTTCTGCAGATTGCGAACCTCGGTAGCGATGCGCTCGCAGGTGGCCGCCGTGGTGGCAAGAACACCGGCGAGATAGGCGTGATGGTCGCGGCTAATAACCTGCGTGGACAGCGGGTCGTGAACCAGGCCCAGGTGCTCGCAGACATACTCCTCGACAAACGGCTCGATGGAGCTGTAGGTGCCGACAGCGCCCGAGATGGCGCCGAAGGCAACATTCTTGCGGGCGTCCTCAAGACGATCCAGATCGCGCTTGAGCTCCCAGGCCCAAGAGCCAAACTTCATGCCGAAGGTCATCGGCTCGGCGTGGATACCATGAGTGCGGCCGGCACAGAGCGTATTGCGCTCCTCAAAGGCGCGACGCTTGCAAATCTCGCCGAGCTTCTTGACGTCCTCGATGATCAAGTCGCAGGCCTGGGTGAGCTGGTAGCACAGAGCCGTGTCGCCCAGATCGGAGCTGGTCATGCCATAGTGAACCCAGCGGCTGGGCTTGGGGTCGCCCTCGGGAACATCGGCATCGATGTATTCCTTCATGTTGGTCAGGAAGGCAATGACGTCGTGGCGCGTGACTTCCTCGATCTCATCGACCTTCGCCTTCTCAAAGTTGGCATGATCGCGGATCCACTGGGCCTCGTCTTTGGAAATACCGATCTTACCGAGCTCCGCCTGGGCCTCGCAGGCCAGAACCTCGATCTCCTGCCAAATGGCGTACTTGTTCTCGAGGGAGAAGATGTGTCCCATCTCCGGGCGGGTATAGCGATCGATCATAGCGGCTCCTTTTTGGTTATTGGCACGTTGGTCGTAACCCAACCATTGTACCGTGCGCAGGTGCAAGTATGGGCAGCAGGCATGAACCTAACATTTTGGAATTGGAGCGGGCAACGAAGATGGACAGCAGCGTCACCGCAGCAGGCGGCAATAGTTCCGTGTACTAATGTAATTTCACGCGTTATCCGCGAAGCTACATGCGAAATTACATTAGAAGAAGACACATTATTTTCCGTTTCCCCTGGCAGCTAATCTGCGAGGTAAATTAAAAGTACAGACATTATATGCACTGAAATATATGACCTTACAGTCGGCCTACAGCCTTATGCACGGGCGGCTAATGTAACAGGAGATATAATTACATTAGTTGCGGATAAAATTACATTATATGGAGTGTCATGATACGGAAAACGAGCGAAATGCCCTCCCTACTTCTGCGCATCATTGCAGACGTCGAGACCGAGGTCGTCGAATACAAGGCAGCAAAGCAGAACTATGACTTCGAGGACATTGGCAGGTATTTCTCCGCCCTCAGCAACGAGGCCAATTTACGCAAGGCAGAGTGCGGATGGCTTTTCTTTGGCATTTCAAACGACCGCAAGATAAAGGGAACCGCCTACCGTAAAGAACCCCAATCGCCAAGTGTCGGCCTGCGACGCCTAAAGCACGAAATCGCCCAATACACCAACAACGGCATGACTTTCGAAGAGATTTACGAGTTTGAGGTTGATGACAAAAGAGTCATTGCTTTCCAGATACCGGCTGGCAGCTTCGCAACGCCAACGACTTGGCACGGAATCCCTTGGTCACGAGAGAATGAGTCCCTCGTAGAGATGCCCAAGTTCAAACTCGACGCCATTTACGGGCAGAGCCGGCCCGACTGGTCGCGCCAGATTGCCTACGAGGCAAACTTCGGTGACCTTGATCCAGATGCAGTTAGCTTTGCATGCTCCAAATTCGTCGAAAAGTTCGGAGAAAGCCAGCCTGCCGTTAGTAGCCTCGACGAAGAATCTATCCTTAGCAAGATGGCGCTTGTGATCCACGGCCACGTGAGCAATGCGGCGCTCGTTCTTCTGGGCAAACCGGAATCGAGTGTCTTTCTGGGTGGCATTGAGCCGCGCATCACTTGGACGCTCTACGCGAGCGACGGCTCCACTATGGCCTATGAACACTTTGAGCCGCCCTTCATTCTGCAGGTCGATCGTATCCTGGGAAAGATAAGAAACGAAAAGTATCGCTTCTTCGACCGCGAAGAGACGCTATTTCCCACCGAAGCGCATCGCTACAGTCCCGAAGTCATTCGAGAACTTCTCCACAACGCTATTGCGCATCAAGATTTCAGGATGTCAGGAAAGATCAATGTCCTTGAGTATGAGGACAAGCTTATATTCAAGAACGAGGGTGCCTTTATCCCCGAGACGATAGAGAACGCGCTCGCGAGCGGCTACAAGCCGCCCTACTACCGTAACCCCCTGCTTTCAAGCGCTATGAACAAAACAGGCATGATGGACCGCAACGCCATAGGCATTCGCAACGTCTTCGATATTCAGCGCAACCGCCTATTACCAATGCCCACCTACGATCTATCTGAGATTGGGCGCGTTGCCGTAACGCTGTACGGTACGGTTCTCAACGAGGACTATTCTCGACTTCTCGCAAGCAATCGAAATCTTGATTTGGTGACAGTACTGCTGTTGGACCTCGTTCAGAAGGGACTACCCGTCACAAAGGAACAGTCACGTCTGCTTCACGAACAAGGCCTCGTTAGGGGCCGTTACCCCAAACTGACGGTCTCAGCCGAGGTGGCAGCAGCCACCGGTGCCCACAGCGAGTATGTGCGAAACAAGGGCGTAGACAATAGCGTCTTCAAGGAGTTGATCTTGGAGCTCCTGCGCGTGCGCCCATGTTCAAGAGCGGAGATTATCGCAGGGCTGGATCATGCCTTGCCGGCAGACCTTACGGCAAAGCAAAAAGGCGACCATGTAAGCTATCTGCTCCAAAGCCTACGGAAAGCTGGCCGCATCACCAACGCTGGAAGCACTTCGGCAGCTGAGTGGCACATAGTCGAGTGATATGGCTCGCGATTTCGATTCTGCCAAACAGGCACATTCCAAGCCAAGTTCGCAACTAGCCCAGAATGTGCCTGACTACCAGTCGTGATAGGACGCATCCTCCGTCGTCTGGCATCGCGCAGCGTCAGGCAACAGCGCATATGGTTGATCCAACTGAAGTCGACATCCAATCGGGCATTGCAACCTTGCGAGACGGCAGTCTCATACAACAAAAATAGTTCCCTGCCACTCCATGCACGAGCGGCAGGGAGCGCTCATGGCGGATCATTTCTCAAGCTCCACCTTCCTCAACCGTAAAAACGTCCAATGTCTTAGAGGCCGTTTTTACATTTGTTGGCTTCTATTTCTTTAATTAAAAATCATCCTTTACCTGCTGATTCGTGATATTTTGCTTGTCTACATATAGGTGTAGACCTATACTAATTCCTATTATGGCTAAGCTATGTCCTTGGGAGGTGCCATGCCGTCAGAAGCTCAGAAGCGAGCCGATCGTAAGTACAAGCACGACAAGACCCAGCAGTTCTGTCTGCGGTTCTATCCCGCCGAAGAGGAGATTTGGTCATTCCTCTCCGCACAGGAAAACAAGCAGGGATTTCTTAAAGATTTGATTAGCCGCGAGATGGGCGTCGCATCGGGCGGCCCCGCACGCGTTGATACCAACACCAAGGTTGGAAGGACGGAATCGTAATGTCGCAAGTGAGCAAGACTTCGGTCATCCAGCCGGAGACTATACTGGACTTCATCGACGGCGTGACGCAGCGCAGGGACACCCCCGAGGAGCGAGTGCGCCAGGAAATCCTAAAGTCCCTCGTGCGTGAGTACGGTTACAAGAAGGAGCAGATCGGGGTCGAGGAGTCGATCAAGTTCGGCAGCAACCGAAAAGCGGTCGACGTCGCCATCTGGGAGCCGGGAAAAGCGCACACCCAGGAAAACATCCACATCATCGTCGAGTGCAAAGACCCCAAGACCAAGGCCAAAGGCAAAAAAGACGGCGTAGATCAAATGCACTCCTATGCGTCTGCCTGCATGAACTCGACCTATGGCATGTGGACCAACGGCGACGAGTTGCTTACCTTCCGTTACGTGGTGGACGATGCCGGCAAGCGCGGCCCCGAGGCCGTGCCCGATCTGCCACATGCTGGTGGCGAGGTACCCGACGACGCGCCGCGCTTCGACCAGTTGCGCCCCGCCGCCAGTGACTCGCTGCTGTACTCGTTCCGCCGCTGTCACAACTACATCGCCGGAAACCAAGGCATCCAAAAGGCCGAGGCATTCCTTGAACTGCTCAAGATCATCTTCTGCAAAATCCAGGATGAGCGCGACTCCGAGACGCCAACGTTCTACATCACGCCAACCGAGCGCCAGGGCGCCGCGGGTAAGAAGAAGTGCCGCAAGCGCATCGAGGCACTCTTTGGAAACGTCAAGCAGTCGTACGAGACCATCTTCAAGGCCGACGAGCGCATCGCATTAACCGACGATGTGCTCGCCTACATCGTGGCGCAGCTGCAAATGTATTCCCTGCTCGAGAGCGACGTGGACGTTAAGGGCCACGCGTACGAGACAATCGTGGGCTCCAACCTGCGTGGTGACAAGGGCCAGTTCTTCACGCCGCGCAACATGTGCCACATGATGGTGCGGATGGTCGACCCGTCCGAAAACGACGTCATCCTCGACCCCGCCATGGGCACCTGCGGCTTTTTGGTCACGGCCATGAATTACGTGCTTGAGAAGATCAGAGACTCCGTCGAGGTGAGCGGGCGCAGCAAAGCAGCCAAGCAAGAGGCTCTGATCGCGCGCAAGCGCGAGTTCCTGTCCAAGCATATCGTGGGCATCGACTTTGATCCCATCCTAGTGCGTGCCTCCAAGATGAATATGGTTATGAACAACGACGGCACCGGACAGCTGTTCCACGCCAACTCGCTCGAGCCGTTCTCGGGCTTTGAACCCAAACTGCAAAAGGCGCTGCGCCTGGACGCCGCCGACATTGCGGCAAATAAGGCGCTGCAGCCGGGGCACGGCGTTACGGCGATTATGACCAACCCACCTTTTGGCTCCAAGATTCCTATCGAAGACCCGGCGATTCTGGAATCCTTCGACCTTGGACACACCTGGTCGTGGTCCGAGGAAGATGCCGAGTGGAGCATGGAACCCAAGCTCTTCTCATCTCAGCCGCCCGAGATCCTCTTCATCGAGCGGTGTATCCGCCTGCTTGAGCCCGGCGTGGGTGTGGCGGCGCTCGTCATTCCCAACGGCATCCTGGGCAACCCGGGTCTGGGCTACGTGCGCCAGTGGATTTTGCGCCATGCGCAGATCCTGGGTTCGGTAGACATGCACCCGGATGCGTTCCAACCCAACGTGGGCGTGCAGACATCCGTCCTTGTGCTGAGACGCTGGGACAGTGAGGAAGAGGCATACTGCAAGGACGGTACCTTCCAGGATTACAAGATATTTATGGCCATCTGTGACCACGTAGGGCACGACAAGCGTGGTCAGACCACCTATGTACGCGACGATGACGGCTACCCCATTGTGCAGGAGCAGACCACCGCGGTGACGGGCAACGTGGGCTCCGAAGAGGAGAGCAGCCACACCTCGAAGGAGCGCGTGGTGGACGACGAGACGATGGCGATCGCCGGCGCCTTCTTTGAATGGAGGCGAGACCAATGACGATCGCGCCTTTGGTGAAGAGCGTCCGACTTTCCACCGTGCTGGGCGGCGACGTGAGGCTCGAGGCGTCAACCTACCTGCGCGACGGGTACGGCTTCGTACGCCTTGCCAACCAGTGCGACAACCACAAGAGGCTCGGTGACCTTACCGACATTTGGCAGCCGAGCAGACTGACGGGGTATACCGTGCCGGAAGGCAAAGGGCTACCCTTCTTTACCGCCGGCCAGGTGTTCGAGGACTTTCCCCGAGTGAGGAAGTGGCTCGCCGCGCCTTTCGTGCCCCAGGCTGATTCTAGATTCGTCAATCAGGATTGGCTGCTGCTTTCGCGCTCGGGCGTGGTGGGCAACGTTACCGCCGTGTACCCGCATCACCTGAACAAGGTCATCACGGACGACCTGTTGCGCATCGAGCCGAAGGACCAAGACGAGTACGGCTGGCTCTACGCGTATATGAAGACGGACTTCTTCAAGCAGATCGCACGAGCGTCTCAGTACGGTCACATGATCAAGCACATCGAGGTGGCCCACGCCAACGAGTTTCCGGTCATCATGCCCGATGCGGCCACGCGCAAAGCCATCGGCGACAAAGCTGCCGAGGCTGTGCGCCTGCGCGGCGAGGCCTGGAAGCTGCGGGACGGGGCGTTTAAGCTGTTGGAGAAGGAGGTCGGTATTGCTTGTGAGGCGGAAAGTCCTGCAGGAACATGCGTGGTGAGTTTATCCAAAGTTATTGACAACAGATCGCGCCTTGATGCTGACAGTTATGCCGGCTCTATAAGCGCCGTAGACTCATTGGTTGACGTAATGGAGTATGCGCCACTTGCTGAACTTGTAGAGGACGTCGAAGAGCTTCCTCGCTTCAAGCGGTTTTATGGCGATTCCAACGTTCCCTTTGTGGGTGTGTCCGAGGTCTTTGACGTTAACACTCAACCGACAAAATTTGTTTACGCCAAGCTCATTAAAAACTGGGAGCGTTACATCCTAAAGCCGGGAACTCTCGTCATGGCATGTTCTGGTCAAAAGTACGGCATCCTAGGACGAGCTCTTTTGCTCACGGAGAATCATGAGGGAATGTTTGGCAGCAACCATCTGCTGAGAATCTATCCCGACGTTACAAAGATTCGAACTGGCTACCTGCTTGCTTTTCTGAACAGTCCCACCGTTGGCAGGCCGTCGGTCGTTCGTTGCGCATACGGAACCTCGGTGCCTCAACTTAGCCCTATCGATATCAAAAAAATTCGCGTTCCCCGTCTTGGCGCGGACGTCGAATCTGCCATCGCCGACCTTATGGACAGGAGCGTGAGCACCTCGGCCAAGGCTGACCAACTTGAGAACGAGGCTACCAAGCTGGCACAGGAGCAGGTCGATATCGCCATCGAGAAGGTTGTCTCCAACACCTAGTGAGGCGACCTTTTAACCGCCGTTAAGCCTATAGCCTCAACACAAACAAAATGCAACGCGTATCGTAGTAAGTTGGTTAACGGCATAGTGTGAGAATTCACACTTGGACATTTGATTAACGCTCGCACCCTGTCGGGTTCGAATCCCAGCACTTTATTGAAAAAAGCACGGCACCGTGATGGTGCCGTGCTTGTGCTCTTAACTGGAGCGGGCAACGGGACTCGAACCCGCGAGTGTCAGCTTGGGAAGCTGATGCCTTACCACTTGGCGATGCCCGCTTGTGTGTTGGCTAGTATAACGCGGTTGTCTTGTTCGATACAAGGGTGTCGATGCTTGTTTTAGCTGTGGAGATTCGTTTGGAAAACATGTCAATTGTGGAGACGAGGACCTTTGACCTCCTGTTCTCCCTATCTTCTACCTGCACTTTTATCTGATTGTTGTATTTGGGCTCGATTTGTCAGAAATCGGGCAAGCTTTTGGTCAGCTTCTGGTACCTACCCGCATGAACCATGGCGGTAGCCTCATCCCAAGCGCCGCGGCCTCCCCGTGCGGCGCACGAGGGATAAGGAGCAGCCATGTCCAACGCACCCACGCACTCTGTCCACAGCGCAATCGCAACAGGTCCGCTGCTCCTGCTCCTCTTCCTGCTTTTCGGCTGCCTGGCACCGGGAGCCGCATTTGCCGTCGATGGCTACGACCAGCTCGGCTTCCGCACTATTAGCGATGATTGTGGGCCCTTCTTTATCGGCAAGTATGAAGCTCAAGACGCCTCGATTGCCTACTGCATGAACCAGGAGCGCCCCGGCCCCACCAAGCCGGGCGGCCCATGGCTCAACTTTGATCAAGGCTGGGTGTGGCTCGACGACGAGTTCGCGGCAATCGTTTGTCACGGATATCCTACCGCCACGTCGTTTGGCGCTTACCATCTTTCACCCGATCGCGCCCGCGCCGCCACCCAGCTTGCCGTATGGATGCTCAACGGCACTACCCATGTCGACGGCACCTACTCCTACACGACCGCTCAGGGCAAAACCAAGAGTGGGCACTTTACCGCCGACGATGAAGTCGTGGCGGCTGCGCGATGGCTCCACGACAGCGCAAAATCAGGAAGCATCAAAGCCGCTCCGCACCGCGCGCGGCGCTATTTAGGAACCGTATCGGGCGGCAGCAAACGTCAAGACATGCTCTATGTACTGCCGACGGTCTCTGTTTCCTTCCAAAAGCAGTCTGCAAACGCTGCCATTACCAGCGGAAACAATACCTATGAGTTTGACGGGGCAACATTCGATGTTTTTGAGAGCGCCAGCGGCGCGCGTGTCGGCACCGTCCAGATGGACAGCAACGGTCGAGCGCAGGCAGTACTTCTGCCCAACACGGCATACTACCTAGTTGAAACGAAGGCGCCGGCCGGCTATGTCCCCCGCCACGATCGTATTGCCTTTACCACGGGGAATGACGGCGGGCAGGTCGCCATCGATGAACAACCCGGCGCCATCACCCTGCATGTCGTAAAACTCGATGCCGCGACGAATGCCGGCCCCCAGGTGGGATCTTCACTCGCAGGAGCAGAGTTCACGTGTGTGTCGCAATCAACCCCTGGATGGTCGCAAATTCTCACGACTGACGAAAGCGGTCGGGCCACTCTCGCCGATGTCCCCTTAGGAACCTTTACCATCTACGAATCAAAAGCCCCCGAGGGCTACCTGCCATCCAACGACAGCTGGACCTATACCGTTGGAGCCGACCAGCTCGGCGATTCAGGCGTGGTCGAGATCGAATCTCGCGTTTCCGATATCCCCATTGCGTTTGACCTTGAGATTTCCAAATTCAAGGACTACGGCAATAGCGACCAATCCGGCCTGGAGCAGCCGGCGGGAGGTGTTGTCTTTGAGGTTGTCAGCAACAGCTCTCAGCAGGTTGTTGGCACACTGACCACAAACATCTATGGCTTTGCCTCCACCAAAGATCAGTCAGAAGCATGGTTTGGCGCAGGCAAGCGACCCGCCGGTGTCCACGGAGCCATCCCATACGACCGCGCCGGCTACACGGTTCGCGAGGTTCCGGAAACCGTCCCCGAGGGTTTTAAACGTGCAGGGGAATGGACCGTCGGGGCCAATCAGATTTCCGACGGCGCCGAGCTTCAATATATCGTGGACAACCACGCTCTGTCGACGCATCTCCAGATTGTAAAACGCGATGCCCAAACAGGCGCTTCTGTTCCACTAGCCGGATTCACCTTCCAACTCCTCGACAGCAATCACGAACCTGTCTCACAAACTTGCTGGTATCCAGCACATAACGTAATGGACACCTTTACGACTGACGCGACCGGGACCGTCACACTGCCCGAATCGCTCGTGCCGGGCACCTATTATGTACGCGAAACCTCGGCCAAAGAGCCCTATCTTGTCGGCGAAGAGATCAAGGTAAACATACCCGCCGACATGAACCTAACGCCCGTTGCAATCGCCTCGTATTATGACCACGCCGCGACCGGAAACATCAGGATCGTTAAAACCGATGCCGTAGACGGCAGCAGCCTAGCGGGCGCCATCTTTGAGATCCGTGCCTCGGGTGATATCGTGCGCCCCGACGGTAGCATTGCCGCGCTCGACGGTGAGACTGTTGCTACCGTCACAACGGATGAAACTGGAGAAGCACGCGCGGACGACCTCCCGCTGGGATCTGGCACCGCACGCTACGAGGTTGTCGAGACTCAAGCGCCGGCCGGCTTCCTGCTCGACCGAACGCCCCATATCGTAGACCTCGCTTATGCCGACCAGAAAACGCCCGTTGTGGAAGCACGGCTTAACGTATCCGACGATTACACTAAGGTTGATATCTCCAAGGTCGATGCAAGCGGTGAGCAGGAAGTGGAAGGCGCACAACTCACCTTATATGGTCCCGATAAAACCGAAATAGACTCCTGGACCTCATCCGACAAGCCGCACCGCGTCGAACATCTTGCACCCGGCACCTACTCGTTGCGCGAAATGATGTCTCCGCGGACCTATGACCTTGCCGAGGAGATAACGTTTGAAATAAAGGATACGGGAGAAGTCCAATCTGTCGCGATGAAGGATGCGCCCATCGAGATCAAAGGACAGGTCGACAAGCGTCAGGAGCTTGTCCAACCTATCGGGAAGGGTCTGCTGGCCAACGGCGATGGTAAAAATCGCGCCGCAACGCAAACCAATACGGACGGACTTTTCTCCTATACCATCGACGCTCGAAACGATTCAGCTACCCGGGTTGATGAGTTCACAATTACCGATGATCTTGAGTGTGCCAAAGACGGCACGGCGAGATTCGTCTCAATCGAAACCCCCGTCGCCATCGGCGACCTCAACGGTCTGTGCAACGTGTGGTATCGCACGACGCCGTTGGACTCGACAGACGTCGATGGGCCGGCAAACGCGACGCTTGACGATGGGCACGAAAATCCTTGGCTTGAGTCCGACGAAGTAAAAGAGAGTCTGGGTGAGGATTGCCGCCTCGTCGATTACGACGGCTGGCACCTCTGGAAGGCGGATGTCTCGACCACGGAATCCACCACACTCGAGGCGAAAGAACTTGACCTTGCATCCAATACCGTCGTAACGGGCATTCGCATTGAATACGGTGCAGTAGCCGCCGACTTTACGACTCGAAGCGATGTGGATTCTTGGACCCGTGATGATCTCAAAGATGAGCACGACGACCTTGACGATGCCAAAGCAATCCTTGGCACAGACGCTCGGGGCGCAGCCGTGCACATGCAGGCAACGTCGGCTTATACGCCCCAAACCGCACTCACCAACAGCGCGCGCGTCGATCTTTGCCGCAACGGCGGCGGCGATAAACTTGAGTCACATGACGAGGACCGTGTCATTCAACGCTGTACCCTACCGCAGGACCTACCGGCAACAGGATCAGTTCCCATCGCCGCCTGCATCACCGCGCTTCTGACCTCGGGTGCCGCAGCCCTATGGTTCGCTCGCCTTAGGTCGATCCCAAAGAAGCGCTAGCGCGATAAAAAAGCGGGCGAGCCAGTCCCCCGGCTCGCCCGCTTTCAATCATTTAAATCGCCGTATCTACTCTGCAGACGAAGATCCACCATCAACGATTGCCTGCTCGGACTCAGGAATCCCATCGGCACCCGTGCTCTGTTCTTGCTCCACCTCTTCGCTGATTGCGGAGGCGGGGGTCGAGCCCTTCGCACCCACGATGTAGGCAGCCCCAAATCCTAACGCAATGGCAATCAAGGTCAAAATCACGTAGACAGGCCAATGGCGCTTAATATACGAAAACACGTTGACTCCCTAGAGCTCCGTCTACGAACGGCGGATAACCTCGGTCACGACCTCGGATACCGTGGCAATGTTCGTCGGGTTGACATTGTGGGGCAGGTCGTCCTCGGTACGAGCACAAGCCAGGCGCGTGCCGTCCACGCCGGCGATGGTGAGGGCTCGGCGGCTCGCCTCGAGCGCGGCATAGGCATCGGTCTTGGCATAGGGCATCTCGAGCGCGCCACAATCGACATGGAACGACTTGCACACCTTGCTGACCAGGTTCATGATGCGGCGATCGCCCTTGAGCAGCTGCTGTTCGCCCTCAACCGTCACCACCGAAAGCCTACCGGCGCCGACGGATTCAAGATTGATGAAGAATACGCCGCGGAGCTTATCGCGATGCGAAGCCAAGAAGGCCTTCATACCGGCGCCATCACAATCCGAGGCGCCCGTTGCCACAAACCAGATATCGTGACCGAGCAGCTCATCGTCACCCATAGAGGCGACAGCCGAGAGCATATCTTCGGAAGAAGCGCCGTCGGAAGACGTAGCGCCGCCCTTCCAGCCATCGTTATCGTCCTCGAAATTATCCCACGAACCGATGCCGCGACCGGACTTCTTGGCATCGTAATCGTCTTCGACGCCCAGCCAATCACTCATGCTGTCCTGTTCGTTTTTCTTTTTACGACCGAACAGGCCGCCCAGGCCGCGCTTGCGAGACTTGGGTGCCGCCGGGGCGGGAGCCGAAATGGTCTCGATCGGATGAGCGCCCGACGCAACGGGCATAGGAGGCGCAACGGGTGCCGATGTGGGTTCGGGACCCTGAGCGGTAGCAAAGGGGTCGTTGACCTGTGCGGAGGGGTCGGGAAGGTCGAACAGCGACGTGCGAGACGCAACGTTTGCCTGCTTCATCGACGGCAGCGACGGATCGGGGACCGAAGCCAGCGGAGACGAGGAAGGTGCAGGCGACGGAGCTGACGCCGGATCGGGAACATTCATCTGCGGACGCGGCGATGCCTGGGAGGAAATCTGGGCCATAAGGGAATCGACCGTTTCGTCCTGGGTGGGAGCAACATCGGCAACCGTGGCACCGGAACCACTCGGGGTCGGCATGGTGAAAATCTGCGTGGAGTAAGGCCTCGACTCATCTGTCTCGGGAGCCTCGGAAACCGCAGGCACTTCCTCCTGCTCGACCTCGGTCGAATCATCTTGCTCGGCTGTTGCGTATTGCTTTTCGTCAGAGTTGGCCTCGACGGGCTCGTCCTCGGCGGCATCTTGGATTGCGGCAGCATCAATAGGCTCGTCATCGTCTGCCGCATCGCCCCGCTCATCGGAAACAGGAAGGGACTCGGCAATCGCGGTGCCTTGCTTTTCAAACGTTATCGTGGAATCGAACTGCGCGGCATCAAACGACATGGTGCTATCGACGTGCTGCTGAGCCTCGAAAGACGTCGTCGCCTCAACAACATCCGCGGACGCCGGTTGCTGGGACTCAAAGGACGTCGTAGCTTCGGCAGCGTCGACGGGCACGGACTGCACAGCCTCGTTCTGCTCGAACTCTTGCGCCGCGCGCTCACGTGCCGCCTCGGCTGCCTGCTGCTGAGCGATAGCCTCCTGCTCGGCAGTCTCGCGTGCGGCAGCGCGCTTCTCCTCGAAATCGTCGACAAATTTCCTGCCCTTTGCAAGCGCACCCTTAAAGAAGTTGGAAGCGCTGGCGCCAATCGAAGAGAACGCGGATGCAATATCGGCATGGGGCGTTGCCGCGGGAATCTCGGCCGAGAAATCAGTATCGCTCTCGTAAGACACACGCCTCGGCTGTTCAACGCAATCGTCGTCAGACTCGTCCGCAACGTCTTGCGCCGGCGCGGCGGGAGCCAAAATGTCCAGTCCTGCCGCGGGATCGATCGCGGACACTGCCTCGGGCTCGGCAACGGCAGCGGTAACCGCGGCAGACTCATCATCCACGGTGGCAACAGGCGCAGGCGCAGTCACGACGGGGGCAGGCTCGGGCTCAAACGTCGGCTCCTCGCCCTCCTCGTAATCGAGCGTGCAGGACTCGGGAAGCATTCCGAGCGCACGGATGGCATCCGAACCAAAGCGGATGTTGCCGGCGGCATTGCGATAGAGCTTGGGCTCGGGCTCGGCCGCGACAGGCTCCTCCGCCGGCTCGGCAGAGGGAACCTCGTCATTGAACTCTTCGGCCTGGACAGCCTGATTCTGATCCTCGGGCACAATGGCGCCAATCAGCGTCTCGTCGGCAGACGCACCCTCAAAGCCCTCGATCTGCTCGTCGAAAGCCTCACCCTGTTCGGGCTCGGCCGGAGCGTCGGGAGCAATCGGCTGACCGAACTCGTCCTCGGCGTAGGTAGGCTCTTCATACTCGATGGTGTTGCCGTAGTCGTTTTGCTGCTGGGCCGAGGCATACTCCGCCGCCGCGCGCGCCATTTCCTCGGCACGACGCTTCTGCTCCCCAAAATAGGTATCGAACGGAACATCGTCGGGAAACTCGTTTTCGCCCTGGAAGGGAGCAACGTTGTCCATAACGCCGAGCATAGCGGCGACAGAAGACTTGTTGCACACTGCGCCGGACGTATAGGGAAGCACAAAACGGTTAGAAATGATGTTTGCCGCGTTGGCGAGCGCAACGAGGGAAGCGAGGATCGCGACAATCCACAGCAGAACCTTGAGCGCGCCGGGGAGCGGCAGGATACGCAAGATGGCAACGGCAGCAGGGGCAACCGTGGCAACGGGCAACAGCTTGGCGATGAGCGCACGATAAGAAGCATAGGGCTCGCGGGCGAGCAGCTCAGCACGGGGAGAGTCGTAGTGTGCGACAACGACCACCGGGCGGTTGCGCGGAGACGCGAGCGGGCCCGAGGCCTTGTGGTAGGCGATGACATTTTGGCTCACGCCCGTCTTGCCCAGGCGCGAAACCACGGGGTGGCCCATGCGTTCGAGCACGTAAAGAACGACGCCGGCAATGGCCAGCAAGGTGCCGACCAAGCCGATGCCGCCGCCGATGCCCATCAGTAGGGCGCCGGCAAACGCAAGAATACCGGTAACGGCAAATGCCAACCTACTGGGCGCCGGGGCATTGAACTCCTGAACCTCGGGATCAAAGCCGTGGTTGCGGAAGATCTGAGCGATATCCTCGGCAGCCAAGCGCTCTTCTTCGCTGCATGCCGGCGTAATGCCGGTGTTCTGCAGCAGGTGGTTAATATAGTTCTGGGTGTTCGCCATGTGCGCTCCACATCCATAATCCGACAAATAGGCCCAATGCATGCACATTAGAACCGTATATAGTCGAAAGTATACCCCGAGCGAGCGCAAACGACCGAATTCGGGCCATCTTAACGCCCCGAGCGGACAAGGATATAGCCTAATCTCCATATCGGACTAAAATCATGGCAGCAAACCACCTTCTCATGCGAGGACTCTATGACGGCAAGCGACGCGACCGCGACAATTAAAAAGGAAAATTCGGAGCCCAGTTTCGATAAAACGGCTCAGCGCATCCTCAATCTTTTCTTTGTGCTCAACAGCTCCCCCGAACCGCTGACGACCGAGCAGATCGTCTTGGATTCTGACCTGGGATATGGCTCGGGCAACATCGACTCTGATAAGCGCAAGTTTCGGCGCGATCGTGACAAACTGCTCGAACGCGGCATCCTAATCAAGGAGGTTCGCCCTGCCGGCGCGCAGGAGACCGAGGAAAGCTCGTGGACAATCGACCGCGAGCACACGTTTGCAGCAGGCGGCCTCATCACCGCAGACGACGCCGATATCCTGCTCAACGCTATCGACCAGACAATAGCGGCCGGCTCATCCACTTTTGCCGCGCCGCTTGCCGATATTCGTTCCAAGATTGCCTACCTCACCGGCAGGACGACGGCGGACGAAGCACCGATCCGCCGCTCTCCCACCGTCGATGCGGTATGGAGCGCCTTTGCCGAGCGATGCGCGCTGCGATTTTTATATCAGAACGGACGCGGTGAGCAAAAAGAGCGTACCGTCTGCGTCTACGGCATGTTCGAGCGCGAGGGCGTGGCGTACTTCTGCGGCCTCGACAATGCCACCGACGACATCAGGACATTCCGCTGCGACCGTATCGTTCGCGCTTGGCGTCCTTCGAAGGCCTACACCATCCCTGCGGACTTCAACCTCAACGACTACCTGTTCTTTGAATTCGATTTTGCCGACCGACCGCCCGTTGCAGCTACGTTCTCATTCGCCCCTCAGACGCAGATCGATATGATCAACGGTCTCACGCGCGGGCGAGGTAAGCTCGCACACACCGATGCGGGATGGATCTGGACCGTTGACGTGCGCGACCTTGAAGCCGCCGCCTCATTTTGCATGGCCCACGCCATGGACGGCATGAGGCCCATGGCCCCCAAATCGCTCAAACAGGCGTGGAACCACCTCATCGAAAGGACGGTGCACGAGCATGCCCGTGCGTAAACTCACCAGCGAGCAGAGGCTCTCGCGCGCCATCGACATCATGGAGGCCCTCTACGCCGCCGGCGAGAACGGCATGACTCGAAACGAGATTTGCAGTCGCTTTGACATCACGGGGGCGTCGCTCGACGAGATTCTCGAGATCGTCTCGACGCTCGCGGACCGAGAATCGGGCGCGCGCATCATCTGCGAATGCCACGGCGAGCGTGTGGTCCTCACCGGTGACGCCGGTCGTGTGCTACCGCTGCGCCTGAGTGCCGCCGAGGGCGCCGTGCTCAACCACGAGCTTGAATCGTTGGGGATCGAGCCGCAGACGGCGGCTCGGATTCGATTTGCTCTTCTACCCGAAGAGCTCGGCTATAACCAGCGCGTCTTTGACACCGTCAACCACGGGTCGCACTGGCAGCAGCTGAGCTGCGCCATTCAGGACGGCGTTCGCTGCCGTATCTCGTATCGCTCGATGGACGATGCACGGCCACGCGAGCGTCTGGTCGACCCCTTGCGCATTACGGCAAACGGCGACCAAACATACCTGATTGCCTGGGACATCGCAGTCGATGAGCAGCGCACCTATCGCATGGATAAAATCGAGGGACTCGCCTTAACGGAAGACTCCGTCGTGCCTCACGCACCGGACGTCGCATCCCTCCACGATTCCCTTGCCCGGACGCAGCGCAGCGCAAAGCTCTTGATGCCATTCGATATGGCGGAGCATCTGGACTGGGCCGGCATCACCCTAATCAAGCGCAGCGGGACAGACATGGCAACGGTAACCGTACATTACGGCTCCGAGCGTTGGCTGCTGAGCCAGATAATCGCAGCGGGCGGAGCCATCCGCATCTTGGATGACCCCGCCCTGTCAAAGCGTCTGTGCGATATGGCAAAAACCCTCGTCTGTCCGCTTTAGCGCCGCCGCTCGTGGCGTGCACGCCACAGCTGTAGATAGTGCCCAATCTGCGCCGATTCGATGCGCTGGTAGGAGCTCGTGGGCAGCGACGTTAAGAACTTCTTGCCATAGCCCTTCGTCACCAGGCGAGGATCCGCCAAGATCAGCACACCGCTATCGGTCGACGAGCGAATCAAACGCCCCGCGGCCTGCTTAACCTCGAGCACCGCCTCGGGCAGCGAATAGCGCGCCCATGCGCGGTCTTCGCGCAGGTTGCGCTCGCACGAGAGCGGGTCCGTGGGGCTCGAGAACGGCAACTTGGGAATGATGACGCAGCGCAGCGTCTCGCCGCTGGCATCAAACCCCTCCCAGAAGGCCTTGAGCGCAAAAAGCGACGAGGTCGGTTCGTTGATAAACCGGTCGCGCAGGCGACGAGGAGATGAGTTGCGCTGCTGGCAGTTGAGCTCCAGACCCGCACGGGCCATCTTGGGCTCAACGCGGGCGTATAGGTCCTCCATGTCGCGCCGATTGGTGAACAACGTGAGCACCGATCCGCCCATGGCAAGATGGGCGTCGACCAGTACGCGCTCGAGCGCCGTAAGATAGCTCTCACGATCGCGCGGATCGGGGATATCGCCCGCAACGACTACAGCCATGTTCGAATCGAAGTCGTAGCTCGAATCCAAGTGCAGCGATGACGACGTTGAAGCACCGATGCGATCAAGGCCGACCGCATGGTTAAAGTGCTCAAAGCTTTTGGACACCGTCATGGTCGCCGAGGCAAAGATAGCCGTGTGAACCTCGGGTAGCCACTCGGTTGCCAAAGCCTCGCCAATGTCGATGCGCTCTGCGGTCATCGACTCTCCGCCGGCACGAAGTCTGCGATTGACCTGCAGCGAATACACGTAGTGATCATCGGTGCCATCAATGATGAGTTTGAGGTTCTCGGCCAGCTCGTGCAGGCGGCGCGAGATATCACCCAGGTCGACAACAACCTCGGGCTTGTCGGCGGCGACGGCTTGCACCAGCGCGTCGACGCTCTTGTCAGCTTGTTCCAATGCGTCGATGCCAGTGTAGGCCGACTGTAAGAAATCATGCCAGTCGTCTGATTCGCGCAGCTCGGGGCCAATCCATAGATTGGCATTGTCATAACCCCCACGCGCACGGCGGCCGAGCTCGCGAACGCCATCGAACACGTCGGCGATTGCCATGCTCGCGCGGGCAACCGTCGACGTCGCCTTGGCAGTAAGGCCCAGATAGAGCGTAGAGCCCTCGGAGGTTGCCAAATCACGGGAAACCTGGCTTAGCGCGCCGGTGCTCGAGCCACCCAGGCGCTCGAACAGGACGCGTGATTCGTCCGCCGACACCACGCGCGCCCACTGACGGCGCGCCTCGCGCTCGATGGAATGGGCCTCGTCGATTACCCAATGACGAATCGGAGGCAAAATCCTGCCCTCGGCCGCTACGTTGCGGAACAGCAGGGAATGGTTGGTGACCACCACGTCGGCATGCGCCGCACGACGGCGAGCGCCGTGGACCAAACATTTATCAGGGAAAAACGGGCATAGGCGACGGGCGCACTCGCGCGACGCCGTCGTAAAGTCGGGACGGTTGACGCTGCGCCAGCGAATGCCAAGCGAGTCGAGGTCGCCATCGGCCGATTGGCAGACGTACGCCATAATGACCGCGACCGCCGTGAGCGTGTCCGCCGGATCGCGCTTGGTGGTAATCTCGACCTGGCCGCGGCTCATGCGCTCAAGCTTGCGCAGGCACGGATAGTGGTCATACCCCTTGAGAGCGCAAAATGACAGACCACCGTCCAGTTGCTCGGCAAGTTTTGGCAGCTCATGGTACATGAGCTGGTCGGCGAGATTATTCGATTTAGTCGCGATACCAACCGTGATGTTGTTGCGGCGCGCAGCCTCGGCAAAAGGCACCAGATAGGCCATCGATTTACCGACGCCTGTGCCCGCCTCAATCACGCGATGCGTTCCCGTAACGAGTGCGTCACGGACCTCGAGTGCCATCGCGATCTGCTCATCGCGCGGCTCGTACGTGGGATACATGCGATTAACCAGGCCGCCTGGCGCATAGTCTGCCTCAATCTCCTCACGACTCGGCATCTTGAGTACCGGCAGTTCGTCGGCGTCCACCCGATCGTCGGCGCGATCGGCCTTGAGTACGTCGGCGCGGGCGGCGCTGAGAGAGAAGATAGAACCAGGGTTCTGTCCCGCCAAGAACGAGAAGATGGGACGATAGGACCAAGGCACATCCGAGTGCATGTCGGCTAGGCGCGCCATGAGGCCCTGGGGCAAGTCGGTGAGCGCCACGAGCAACACGCGCCATACGCCACACAGGGCGTCGACGTCGGCATTGGCACGGTGTGATACCGAGTCACAGCCAAACAGATCGGCCATAAAAGACAGCTTGTGCGAGGCCAGGCGTGGAAGCGCGATGCGCGACAGCGCCAGCGAATCGATCCAAATATCGCTCACGTTGACGCCGCCTTTGACCGACTCGATAAACGAGCGGTCGAACGTGGCGTTATGTGCGATCACCGGGCAACCACCGACAAAATCGGCGAGAGCGGCGACGGCCTCAACGGCCGACGGGGCATCTGCCACATCGGCATTTGTAATGCTCGTGAGCTCGGTAATCTCGGCGGGAATCAGCTGCTTGGGATGCACGAAGGTATCGAAGCGGTCGATGACCTCGCGGCCCGAAAGACGGGCCGCCGAGATCTCGATCAGCTCGTTGTCCTGCACCGAAAGACCCGTGGTCTCGGTATCGAGGATAATCACATCTTCCTCGATAAGGCCGAAGGACTGCGTTTTGGCGCGGTCGGCAAGCGTGGCATAGGAGTCGATGACAAACTGCGGCGTTCCTGACGAAACCGCGTCCTCGATTAGCATGCAATGCCCGCTCGACGAAGGCCCATACGGATCAGGCTGTCACAGACCTGCGGGAACGTCATGTCGTCGGTGTGGCGGATCTCATCCGGATACAGCGACGTATCGGTCATGCCGGGAATGGTATTGGTCTCGAGGATAACGGGGCCGTCCTCGCTCACAATAAAGTCGCTGCGCGAGATACCCAGGCAACCGAGGGCCTTGTGAGCGGCACAGGCAAGTTCCTGAGCGCGAGCGTAATTCTCGGGTGAAATCTGCGCCGGAATGCGATGGATATCCGTAGGGTCGACATACTTCACGTCCAGATCGTAGAACTCGCAGTCCTCGGGCTTACGAATCTCGACAATCGGCAGGGCGCGTACGTCATCTTCGCCGTATACGCCGACGGTGATCTCGGTACCCTCGATGCACTTCTCGACCAGCACTTTGTCGCCGTACTCAAACGCCTTGGCGATTGCCGCGGGCAGCTCGGAGGGCTCATGGACCAGGGAAATGCCATAGCTGGAACCGTTGACGGCCGGCTTCACAAAGCAGCGCTCGCCACAAACCTCGACGATATGATCGATATCGACTTCATCGCCCACCTCGAGCGCAAGGCCGGGGGCAATGGGAATGCCCGCCTTGGCGTATAGGAGCTTAGAGACCTCCTTGTCGGCACCGCAGGCGCTGGCAAGTACGCCCGAGGCCGTGTAGGGGATACCCAGGGTCTCCATGGCACCCTGCATGGCGCCATCCTCACCGCCGGCGCCGTGCATGGCGATAAATGCCACATCGAATCCGCCGTTCGCCATGGTTACCATAAAGTCATCAGCGGCCGTGTCAAGCAGCTCCACCGAGGTGTAGCCGGCTTCCTTCAGTGCCACCACAACGTTCTTTCCCGAATCGAGCGAAATCTCGCGCTCGGCGGAATGACCGCCCGCCAAGACCGCTACGTGCATGTTCTCTAGGCTTTTACCCGGCATGGGCAGACTCCTCCTCTATAATTTCTGCAGCTGATACCATATTGTAGCGATACCCTCTACGTTTCCCCAAAATCGAAAGGCTTCCATGAATCCCAGGACTAAATCTCAGGACATTCGCGACTTGAGCCAAAACGATATTCGCGAGCTCGTGGCCGAACTTGGCCAGCCCGCCTTCCGCGCGAAGCAGCTCATCGAATGGGTCTTTGAGAAGAACGTTTGTTCGTTTGACGATATGACCAACCTTCCCAAGGCTTTCCGTGAGCAGCTTAAAGAGGCTTTTGCCTTTGATACGCCGACTGAAATCACCAAGCAGGTTTCCAAAGATGGCTCGCGCAAGTATCTGCTCGAGTACCACGATGGCATTTCCGTCGAGACCGTCGGCATGCCCCGTCGTAACAAGCTTTCCGTCTGCGTTTCCACCCAGGCAGGCTGCGGCATGGGCTGCGCCTTTTGCGCTACCGGTCTCAACGGCCTCAAGCGCTCTCTGACCGCTCAAGAGATCGTCGACCAGGTGCTTCATGTATCCAACGACTTTGGCGAGCGTGCCACAAGCGTTGTCTTCATGGGCCAGGGCGAGCCGTTTGCCAACTACGACGAGGTTCTCAAGGCACTGCGTATCCTCAACGACCCCGATGGCATCGGCATCGGCGCTCGTCACCTCACCGTCTCTACCAGCGGCGTTATTCCCGGTATTCGCAAATTTGCCGATATCCCCGAGCAGTTCACTCTTGCCGTTTCCCTGCATTCCGCCATCCAGTCGACGCGCAATAAGCTCATGCCCGGTGTTAAGAAGTACACGCTGCTTCGCCTTCACGAAGCGCTTCAGCTCTACACCGAGAAGACTGGCCGCCGCCCGACCTATGAGTATGCCATGATCGAAGGCGTCAACGATACGAATCCCGAGATGCAGGCGCTCTGCGACTTCTGCGAGGGAACGCTGTGCCACGTTAACCTGATTCAACTTAACGACATCGAGGGCAGCCCGCTCAAGCCGTCGCCGATTCATAAGGTTGAGGATCTTCAGCGTCGTCTTGAGTCCCGTGGCATCGAGACCACGATTCGTAACTCCCGCGGTAACGATATTGACGCCGCTTGCGGACAGCTGAAACAGCGCTTCAAAGTTCAGAAGAACGCATAGGGGAGTCGCACTCCAAAACGTTTCATGTGAAACATCGAATGGCCCCGGTTGCAGGATATGCAACCGGGGCCATTTCATTTATTGACCTCAATTTTGGACCGTTGCTAGCTTTCCCATTTTTTACGGACAAAATAAGCGGCCCTTGTCTCATGAATCAGACAAGGGCCGCTCAAAATATGCAGGGTAATTGTTAGGTACCTAATAGCCTACATTTTCCCATTGGTTGCTAACTCAACCTTGATTAATCTTAGGATTTTTCGTTACCTGAGCAGTGCGCATGGCAACATCTTCTGTCATAACATCCATTTTCTTCTTGGATGTATCAACGATATCATGCGCACTACGAAGCAAACGACCTCGAAGTTCATCGTCTGTCGCGATCTTAAAGCCAGCAAAGGCACCAGCCGCGACAGTCGTCGCCAACGCAATCGCAGTAATAATCTTATTCCTCATCGTGGCCTCCTTGATCAAACTGAATCATTTCACCAAGAATACGAGAGAGCTCTTCCTCGTCTTTAAACTCAATCTCAATCTTATTCTTTCCACGCGAGCTCTTCACGCGCACGTTGGTATTAAATACCTGACGAAGTACACGCGCAGCCTTTTTAAAAGACTGAGGCGTTGCAGGCCTCGGCGTCTTAGGCGTCTCTCCGGCAGAAAACAATGGAGCAAGATTTTCTGTCGCTCTTACGGAAAGGCCCTCCGCAACAACCTTCTCTGCAAGTCGAATTCGAGCATCCTCATAGGGAACTGCAAGAATTGCACGTGCGTGACCAGCAGTAAGTTTACCCTCAAAAATCATCTGTTGAACTAATTCGGGGAGATCGAGAAGGCGCAGCGAGTTTGTAATTGCAGAGCGCGACTTGCTTACGGCCTTCGACAATGCCTCCTGGGTCATATCGCTAGCATCGATGAGCTGGCGATAGCCCTTAGCCTCTTCGACGGGATTCAGATCAGAACGCTGAAGGTTTTCGATAAGAGCAAGAGCCAGCATCTCTTCATCATTAACATCTTTAATGATGACAGGCAGTTCCTCAAGACCAGCAAGCTTTGACGCCTGGTAACGACGCTCACCAGCGATGATCTCATAGCCGTTTCCATGCTTGCGAACCAAGAGCGGCTGCAAAACGCCATGTTCTTGGATTGACTCGCTCAACTCGCGAAGTTCAGTTTCATTAAAGTGAATTCGCGGTTGATTAGGGTTGGGAACGATATCCTCAATAGGTAGCTTTGTTTCAGATGCGGCATTTGAAGCAGATGCAGCAGAACCACCGGTCTCATACTCAGCCTCTGAGACCAAAGCATTGAGTCCGCGTCCCAATCCACCACGTTTCTTTGCACTAGGCACGCTTGATCACCTCTTTTGCAAGGTTCATATACGCTTTTGCACCCTTGTTTTGAGGTGCATAGGTAATTATCGGTTCTCCAAAAGACGGAGCTTCAGAGATTTTAACCGTACGGGGAATCAGCGTCTTAAACGCCTTATCACCAAAGTACGATTGAACTTCCTCAACAACCTGATTCGACAAAGAAGTACGTGAGTCATACATGGTCATAAGCACGCCATAGGTGTCTAAGCCCTTGTTCAGACGTGATTTGACCATCTTCATTGACTCAAGCAGCTTCGTAACGCCCTCGAGTGCGTAATACTCACACTGGATTGGAATCAAAACGCTATCTGCTGCGGTCAGGGCATTGATAGTAAGCAGGCCGAGCGAAGGAGGACAGTCAATGAAAATAAAATCGAACTCGTCCTGAATCGGCTCAAGCAAATCTTTGAGGCGGGTTTCACGAGCAATTGCACTTACGAGCTCAATTTCGGCACCTGCAAGCTGAATCGTAGCTGGAATTACGAATACCTTTTTGCAATTTGTATCAAGAACAAGCGATTCTGCCGGCACATCATTCAACAATGCATCATAGATGCAGTGATCAAGGTCTTCTTTTTCAATTCCAAATCCACTGGTGCTGTTTCCCTGCGGATCAAAATCGACAATCAGTGTCTTACGACCCTGCTCACCCAGTGCTGCTGCAAGGTTTACAGCCGTCGTTGACTTACCGACGCCGCCTTTTTGATTGATGATTGCAATGATACGCGTGTCTTTTGCGCTCTTAGAACGCTTAACGTCGCGAAATCCCACGGTCCCTCCTGGTGTGTATTAAAGCTGTCAAACGGAGGATGTTTCACGTGAAACATTCCGATTCGATATCAACCGCCATGTTTCACGTGAAACACTGCAAGTTGTTAGTATCCATTATGTTTCACGTGAAACATCTAGGCAAGCGGATTCTTCTTTGCCATGCCATTTGCACGAGGCAATGAAACAGATGCTGGATGACTCTTCTTAAGAACAATGAACTCCCTGTGGCCCAAGCCCTCAGGCAAATCGATTGCGTCATTCAGAAGCAAAGTGAAGCCACAAATCTTAGCTGCTGACATGCCAGAAGCAAGCTCCTCATCCGAAGGATTGCCCTTGGTGATAACAAATAGCCCTCTATCCTTGAGGAACGGAGCTGCATACTCAACAAGAATCGGTAGAGGAGCCAGTGCGCGGGCAGTTACGACAGAGAACTGCTTCTTATGGCTTCGAGCATATTCTTCAAGACGATCATGGACCGCATGAGCATGTTTCAACCCAAGAGCATGAACAAAAGAATTGACGGCATCAACCTTCTTACCAACAGAGTCAATATAAGTAGCTTTACGATGCGTGGTTATGGTTAACGGAATACCAGGGAAGCCCGCACCTGTTCCCATATCGAGCAAAGCTCCCTCAGGAGCCTTATTGATATAGGGGAGCAACACAAGAGAGTCGAGGATATGAAGTACCGCAGCATCTTCTACATTAAGAATGCGGGTAAGATTGGTTGTCTTATTTGATTCCAGAACCAAATCCAAATGCTGAATACATTTCCTCAGCTCAACATCAGTTACGCTCAAGGAATACTCTTTGCAATAAGAAGTTAGACGACTCAACATCTTGTCAGCCTGCTGATCAGTAAGTACTAACAACGAAAGCTCCTTTCTGACAAAAATCAGTGTATCGAGAACTTTTGACAAAAAAAGGGGACGTGGAAACCACGTCCCCTTAGCATAAGCTCGAGCAGATTATCGAGCAACAATCACCACATGGCGATCAGGGTCAGAACCCTCAGAATGAGTATCGACGGCATCATTGCCACGAAGTGCAATGTGAACCAGTCGACGCTCATAGGCATTCATGGGCGGAAGCGAAACACTCTTATGAGTGCGGATGGCACGCTCGGCTGCAGACTGAGCCATGGAGGCAACCTTGTCCTGACGGCGGCTCTTGTATCCCTCGACGTCCACTACAACCGGATACCTAAAGCCAAGCTTGCGGCTCACTAGCAAAGAGAACATAACCTGAAGGGCATCAAGGGTGCGACCATGACGGCCAATGAGAACAGCAAGGTCGGGAGCCGTTACATCCAGAATCAGCTCACCCTCGTCGCCCTCATACTCATCGATAGGAGAGTTGGCGGCATCGAAGTGCGAAAGGATGGAACGCAGGATGGAAATCGCGACATCGGCAATGGTGTCGAGCTCCTCGTCGGTCAGCTCTTCACCGGCTTTGTAGCGCTGTGCAATCTCGGGATAATCGCCCGCGACCTGCGGGGCAACCTCCTCAAGCATATCCTCGATGATCTCTTCAGACATAACGTACTCCAAAAGTTAGGTACCTAAATAAGATTGATATCCCGCTACTTCTTCTTGTGCGGGCGCGGCTTCTTTTCGCGACGAGTGACCTCAACCTGCAGCGGCGCGTTCTTAAGGCGCTCCTCCTCATCGGCCTTCGCCTTGTCGATGACCTTCTGCGTCACAAAAATCTGCTGGATAACCTGCCAAGCAGACGAGACGTCGTAGTACAGCAGAACACCAACGGGAAGGCTCCAGCCCATCCAAAGCATCATGACCGTCATGACAACGGCCATCATACGCATGCTCTGAGCCTGCTGGCCGGTCTGGTTGCGCGACATATAGAGCTGCGGAATCAGGGTCAGGACAGCGAACAGGATCAGGCAGACCAGCGCAGGCAGCGCGACCATAAAGCCATCGGCAAAGGAGGCACTCGGCGTGGTGGTCAGGTCGGGCAGAATATTAAAGAACGAGAACGTGCCGTCGTTAAAGTAGTCCGGCAGGTTACGCAGCAGCGTAAATAGGGCGAACAGGACAGGCATCTGAATCAACAGCGGCAGACAACCAGCCATCGGGTTGAATTTGTTCTCGCTGTAGAACTTCTGCATTTCCTCGGCCTGACGCTGGGGATCGTCGGCATAGCGCTCCTGGATCTCGAGCATCTTGGGCTGCAGCACCTGCATGCGTGCCGTCGACTTAGTCGACTTGAGCATAAGCGGCGTCAGTAGCAGACGGATGATGACCACCAGGATGATGATGGACAGGCCCCAGTCGACCGCAAAGGTCTGGATGAGCTTGAGCAGCTCGAAAAGGATGTTAACGATCCAATCCCACATGTAAGTTTTCCTCCGATAGCGAGTGCCCGCTAGGGCACAGGGTCATAACCGCCGACGTGCAGGGGATTGCAGCGAGCGATGCGCCTCACGGCAAGCCAGCAGCCTCTCAAAACACCGTACTTCTCAATCGCCTGGACGGCGTATTGCGAGCACGTTGGGTAATAAATGCAGGCGTCAGGCAATAAGGGCGAAATAACCTGTTGATATATGCGAATAGGAGCGATGGCAACACGTCGCAAAACGTGATTGCTCATCGCTCCTCCCCGGCAACGCCGGCGCGTTTCATAAGCGAACGCAATGCATTGTCCATCTCCTGAGGCGAAGAAACCCTCGTCTTGGGAGTTGCGAACAAGATGATGTCATAACCCGCAACGGGAAATCCACAGCTGCGGGCGGCCTCGCGCATCACACGCTTAGAACGGTTGCGCACGACAGCACAACCGAGCCGTTTAGCACCAACGAAGGCGACCCTTCCGGAGTCGCCTTCGCCAACCGATTCACATATGGTCATTCGAATCAGAGGGTGATTGAAACGACGCCCCTGACTGAACACATGCTCGAAATCTTGCCGAGACTTAATAGTCTTCATGCGAGATGTGTGTATCGCTGCTAGACAGTGAGACGCTTGCGGCCCTTGGCGCGACGACGGGCGAGCACGGCACGACCACCCTTAGTGGCCATACGGGCACGGAAGCCATGGGTCTTGGCACGCTTACGCTTATTAGGCTGATACGTACGCTTCATCTTAAGTTCCTCCTGCTGCATTTCGAGTGTCCGCGGGGGCGCGGACGCAGATATAGACACGTGAGCTTGAAGATTGTAGGGAAATCAATGTTCAAATGTCAAGAAATCAAAGGTAAAAGGTTGCGCAGTTCACACGGTTCCCCCATAAGCCGAGCTCGATTTAGCGGTGCATGGCAACTTTTCACGATATTTCATCGAGTTTTCAACAGGTCATGTTGGCAATGTTGAGAACTTTTCGTCCGTTTTCCAAAGTTTTCAACAGGTTTTGAAAAGTTGTCGAAAGATGAGAAACATTGCACGGTGAGCTACTATTTGTTCGAAACCTTTTGAAAGATTGCGAGCGGCATGTCTGACGACTTTTACACCATGGTCGATTCCGGAGACCCGGCACCCGACAACGAGCACATCACCGGCGTGCGCGAAGAGCGTGAGGAAGGCGAGCAGACGACCACGCAGGCGCCAAAAGCCATGTACGCCGCGCGCATCGCCGTCTATGACGACATGCTGTCGACACCGCGTGTGATCGTCATTGATCCGCAAGATGTCCGCACGTATTTGGAAGAGACGACCAACACCGTCTACCAGTGCATGAAAGAACAAGGTGGCCATATCTCGCTCATGGTCATCCGCGAGATTGTCGAAAACTTTATCCACGCGCACTTTGCCGAGCCCATCATCTCGATTCTGGACGGCGGAGACACCATCCGCTTTGCTGATCAAGGACCCGGCATCGACGACAAGGAGCGCGCTTTCGACTTTGGCGTTACCAGCGCAAACAGCAAGATGAAGCGCTATATCCGTGGAACCGGAGCAGGGTTTCCCATGGTGCAGGAGTATTTGGAAAACGCCGGCGGGGCCGTGTCCATCGAGGACAACATGGGCAACGGCACCGTGGTTACGGTAAGCCTGGATCCTAAACGCGTGCAGGAAATCGAACGCGCCGGCGGGCGCGGTGCTGCCGTGCGGCCCGAGACGGAGCAGTCCGCATATCCCCTGCCGGGAGCTTTTGCGCAGCAGCCCATGGCAACGCAACAGATGCAGCCCCGCGTGGGACAGATGCAGCAGCCCGGAATGCTTCCTACACAAGAGTCCCAGGCGACGTCGATGTCGATGCCGCCAAACGCGCCAGAGGCCATGCCGCTGGCGGATCAGGATGCAGCAGCAATGCAGCAGGCGACGGGGGCACCGGGTGGCCAGCAAATGGGATATCAGCCGTACCAACAGGGATATCCATATCAGCAGATGCCGCCACTGGGGTATGGCCAGCAGTTCCCACAGCAGTACCAGCAGGGATATCAGCAGCCGTACCAGCAGATGCCGCAGCAGCAGTACAACCCCTGGGCCCAGCAGATGACTCCGCAGCCTTACCAACAGTGGCCTCAAAGTTTTCAACAGCAAATGCCGCCGATGCAGAGTTCTCAACAATCAGCAGCTCAAATGATGTATCCTAATGCAGCAAATCAGTATGCGCAGCCACAGCCGGACGTGTTCGTAAGCGATCGCGGCAACGCCGCGCTGGGCTATCTGGCGCAAAATCAAGCGTGCGGTGCAACCGATCTGGCGAGGGCGTTTGGAAACTCGGCCCCCACTTGGTCACGCACGCTCAATGACTTGGCGCAGGCCGGCTTGGTCATCAAGCATGGCCAGAAATACCATCTGACCGAACTCGGCGCCGCTCGCGTGCGAGCTCAGAGCTAAAGAACGGGAGAGACAGTGGACGAGGAAGCAAGCATCATCCTGGGGGATGCCATCGCCTTTTGCCAGCGCGACGGCCAAGATGCACGCCTCATCAACATGCTGGGGCAATCGCGCGCCATAAGCCTGACCGAAGATACGCTCACGATCGAGGCCCCCTCGCGCTTTGCCATCGCGCAGCTCAAAAAGCATCAGCCGACCATTGAGGCCTATCTGGAAGAAATCGCCTTTGCACCGATCGCGCTCGACATCGTGGCACCGCAAGGCGCAACGGCCGAATCTGCTGCCGCGACGGCGCCCGCCACGGCTCCCGCTGCTTCCCCGGCGGTGCCGGCCTCCGCAGGCGACGTGCCGACAATCGAGCACCAGCACGGCGATGTTTCCCGTGAAACCATGGCACCGTTGCCGACCGCGGCGGCGACGTCAACGAACGCACCCGTCACGCACATGCCTATCGCTCACGACGCAGCGGCGGGCGCGGATTCGGGCATTGCAATCAAGAACACGCTCTCGGCCGATGATTTTCGTCGCATGATGAACCAGATGAAGGGCGGAGCGCCGACTAAGTCCACGCAAGCCGCGACCCCCGCTTCACCCATGCCAGCACCGACCGTGCCGGCCGAGCAGAATACGGATGGAGCCCCACTCGTCGCGAACTCAAAATTTACCTTTGAGAACTTTGTCTACGGCCCCGAGAACAGCCATGCCTATCGCTCGGCACTCAAGTTTGCCGCCCTCGCGGACGAGCGCGGCACGTGCACATCACTGTTCATCTACGGCAAATCGGGCCTGGGCAAGACGCACCTGCTGCTTGCCATCAAAAACGAGCTCGCCGAGAAGTCGCCCGAGATCAAGGTCAAGTATGCCAACTCCCAGGCATATCTGGACGACCTGATGACCGAGTTCGACCGCCAAAAGAAGAGCAACGCCCCTATCATGCAGGCATACCACGGCGTGGACGTGCTCATCATCGATGACATCCAAAACATCATCGGCAAGCGCGCGAGCGTGGACTACTTTTTCCAGCTCATGGACGAGTTCATCCGCAACAACAAGAAGGTCGTCATCGCGGCAGACCGCGCCCCCAAGGACCTGAGCATGGACGAGCGTCTGACCAGCCGCTTCAACGCCGGCATGCTCTGCCTGGTCGCAGAGCCCAGCTACGAGATGAAATACAAGATCTTGCAGCGCTATTACGAGAACACCATCGTCGCCGCTCCCGAGGCAGGCGACGACTCGCTGCTGGCGGCCTATGGGGGCGACAGCGGGCACCTGACCGACGACCACTTTAAACACATGGCCGAGGTCTCGGGCACCAACATCCGCGAACTCGAGAGCTTTTGCGAGCGCTGCGCCGGCGAGGCGGGCGACCGCGAGCGCGAGGGCGGGGAGCTCACCTTTGACGATATCGACGCCATCGCCAGCCAGTACTTCGACACATCGGCCAAAAAGATCAACGTCCAGACGGTTCAGTCCGTCATCGAAGAGCAGTACGGCGTGACGCACGAGGAGCTCATCGGCCCGCGTCGCAACGCCAATATCGCCAAAGCACGCCATATTGCCATCTATCTGGCCATCGAGATGTGCGAGATGACGACCACGGCGGTGGGCGCCGAATTTGGCAACCGCAACCACTCGACCGTCAGCACGAGCTACAAAAAGGTCCAGAAGATGATCCAGGAAGACCGCACCGTCACCGAAGACCTCAAGTCGCTGCGCGATAAAATTACACTGCGCTCGTAGGGAAATAGAGACACCTGTTGAAAACTTGTCGAAACCACGGGCATAAGGTGTCTAAAACCCAACCCGCGGTGATGAAAAGTTTTGCGCAGGTTTTGAACGTGGAAAACCACCCCTGTTGCACACAGGTTGCTGTCGATTCTCTTTCTGGGTCTGACCTGCGTCTTTGGGAGTAATCAACAGTTTCGTCAGTGCTATTACTATTATTAAGATATTTATATCTATAGAAAGGTATTAAAAGATGAAGTTCACCGTCAGCCAGAGCTCGCTTACACAAGCCATCGGCGTCGTTATGAAGGGTGTCGCTTCGGCATCCACCCTCCCCATCCTGTCGGGCGTGCTCGTTAAGGCCCAAGACGGCATCTTGGAATTCCAGACCTCTAACTACACCATCTCGATCCGTCATCGCATCGCGGCGCATGTCGAAGAAGAGGGCGAGATGGTTATTCCCTGTAAGATGCTCTCCAATATCACCAAGACCCTCCCCGATGCCCCGGTCACCTTTGAGCTGTCCGAGCGCCAGGTGCTGATTGGTTGCGAGAAGAGCTCTTTTAGGCTGAACACGCTCGATGCCAATGACTTCCCCGAGTTTCCGGCCTATGCCATCGAGAGTGCCGTGGAGCTGCCGACCGATGTCTTGTCCGAAATGGTCGGCCGCGTGTGGCGCGTCACCTCGACCGACAAGGCTCGCCCCATCCTGGGCGGCGTGCACATGAAGGTCGAGAACAACACCGTACGCCTGGTGGCGACCGATTCCTTCCGCTTGGCCGTGTGCGATACGCAGGTCGAGACCTCGACCCTCGAGGGCTCCTTTGAGCTCAACGTTCCGGCTGACGCCTTTAACGACGCGCTGAGCATCATGGCCAGCCAAGCGACCATCATGATCGGGGCTACCGACACCCAGGTCGTCTTCGAGGCCGGCAACACCACCTACGTGTCGCGTCGCATCGAGGGCGTGTACCCCAACTACAAGCAGCTCATCCCCGATTCGTGCGTGACGAGCGTCAAGATCGATGTCGCCGCCTTTAACGCCGCCCTCAAGCGCGTAGCCGTTATCGCGAGCGCCAACCCCGCCGTCAAGTTCGAGATCGATGTCGAGAACGGGCAGATGGGCCTGTCCTCCATTTCCAATGACCAAGACCTTGCGCAGGAGACGATCGATGTCGAGGCCGAGGGCGAGTCGGGTACCATCGCCTTCAACTACCACTACATCTTCGGCTGCCTCAATGCCCTGTCCAAGGAGAAGGAGATCACGCTGGAGCTCAAGAGCTACTCGCAGGCGGGCATCTTTAAGTCCTACGACAAGATCAACTACCTGTACCTGGTCATGCCGGTCCGCATCTAGCGCTGCGCCATGACCATGTTCGCCCGCGATCTTTCCGTCGCGCACTACCGCAGCTTCGATAGCTATCACCTTGCCCTGGACGAGGGCGTGACGATACTTGCGGGACCCAACGCGGCGGGAAAGACCAATCTCATAGAGGCGCTGCAGCTGCTGACGAGCGGCGCCTCGTTTAGGCATCCGACCGCAGCCGAGCTCGTCCATGACGGCGTGGGCTCGTGCAAGATCGAGCTGAGGCTCGAGGGCGACGGCCGCGTGCTTGATATGGGATTGAGCGCGGAGGACGGTAAGCGCTCGTTTAGCCGCAACGGCAAGAGATGCTCTGCCGCCGGTGTGCGCGGGGTTCTTCCGAGCGTGCTGTTTTGCCCCGACCATCTGGACATGGTTAAGCGTGGCGCCAGTGTGCGCCGCGCCGCCCTCGATGACTTTGGCATGCAACTGAGCGCACGCTATGCCGATCTTGCGAGCACCTATGGGCGCTGCGTGACCCAGCGTAACGCCTTGCTCAAGGAGACCTGGTGCTGCCGCGAGATGCTCGGCGCGTGGAACGATTCGATTGCCCGCGCGGGCTCGGCCCTGCTCGTGCACCGGTTGGCCCTGCTCGACCGGCTGGCGGGCCATGTGCACACTGCCTACGGGCAAGTAGCGTCAGGTGAGGCCGCCAACGTGACCTATGCGTCCACGCTGGGGGCTTTGCCCCAGGTCGAGGATCGCGAAGAGCTGAAGGGTTGGGCGTACGAGCGCATGCTGGCCGCCCTTGACGAGCATGCCGACGAGGAAATTCGCCGCGGCGTGACGTTGGTGGGACCGCATCGCGACGAGATTGAGTTTACCGTGGCGGGTCGCTCCGCCCGTTCATTTGCCAGCCAAGGACAGCAGCGCACGCTGGTGCTGTCCTGGAAGGTGGCCGAGGTTGCCGTGGCTCGCGATGTCCTGGGCACCGCCCCACTGCTGCTTTTGGACGACGTGATGAGCGAGCTCGACGGCGAGCGTCGCGGCGCTTTCCTGCGGCTGATCGGCGATGATATCCAGACGGTCATAACCACGACCAACCTGGGGTACTTTACCGATGACCTGCTTAATCGAGCCAAGGTGGTGAGCATGGGTGAGACGTGCTAATTACGAGCGCGAGAGCGAGACAGTCGCCTTCAGCGGGTTTTTGAACGCAGAGCGCCAGCGCATCCTGGCGGCTGCAACGCCTAAGCGCCGTGCGCAGATGGAGGCCGCCGAGGAGTCGCGCACGGTCTATCGCGCATGGAACGCGGTGTGCTCGGGCACGCGCGAGGGACGGCATGTGACGGGACTGCGCTACCTGCCCGAGTCCAATGAGCTGCTGGTATATCTCGACTCGCCCTCGTGGACGCAGGAAATGACGCTGTTGCGCGAGATCATCCGCGCACGCATGGAGCGCGCCGGTGCGCATGTGGACGGCCTGGTGTTCAAAACCACCGCGCCCGGTCACACACCGCCCGCCGCCAAGGAACGCCTGCGCCCGGCGCCGACCGAGCGACCGCCGGCCCCGCACGCCGACCTAAGTGAGGCCGAGCGTACCGAGATCGAGCGCCAAGTGGCGCCCATCGAAGACCAAAAACTGCGCGAGGCCCTCGAGAATGCCATGAGAGCCAGTGCCGAGTGGGCCAAGGGCGTGCAAAGCAAAAAAGAGCCTTAAATCGCATCTGGTGGCCTTGTAGAGCCAAATACCCTCGTTCCCGAGGGTATTTTTTTACGATAAACTAGTAAGGCTGTACACATTTTCTTGACTGAAGGAGGACGTGTGGCAAACGAAAACGATTACGATGGCGGCGAGATTAAGATTCTCGAAGGTCTCGAGGCCGTTCGTAAGCGCCCGGGCATGTATATCGGCTCGACGAGCGCCAGCGGTCTGCATCACCTGGTGTGGGAGATCGTTGACAACTCCGTCGACGAGGCCATGGCCGGTTTCTGCACCGAGATCCAGGTGACGGTCCACGCCGACAACTCCATCACGGTCGTCGACAACGGGCGCGGCATCCCCGTCGACGAGCACCCTGTTAAAAAGATCCCGACGCTCGAGGTCGTTATGACGATCTTGCATGCCGGCGGTAAGTTCGATAACTCGGCCTATAAGGTCTCGGGCGGCCTGCACGGCGTGGGCATCTCCGTCGTCAACGCACTGTCCAAGCGCGTGGTCGTTCAGGTCCGTCGCGATGGCAACACCTACGAGATGGAGTTCTCGCGCGGCAAGACCGTCAAGAAGATGGAGGTCGTGGGCACCTCGGATTCGACGGGCACCACCGTCACCTTCTGGCCCGACGACGAGATCTTCGAGACCTGCATCTACGATTTCGATACGCTGCACAACCGTCTGCAGGAGACGGCGTTCCTCAATAAGAACCTCAAGATCGTGCTGACCGACGAGCGCGAGGCGACTCCCCACGTGGAGGAGTTTTGCTACGAGGGCGGCATCATCGACTTCGTCAAGTTCCTCAACGACGGCAAGGACGTCCCCGAGGCCTTTAAGGAGCCCATCTACATCGAGGGCAAGTCGGATGCGGACGCGCCCGTGACCAAGATGGGCGAGGTCGAGGTGTCCCTGCAGTGGAATGCCGGCTACGGCGAGAACGTCATGTCGTTTGCCAACGACATCTATACCCCCGAGGGCGGCATGCATCTCGAGGGCTTCCGCACCGCCCTCACTCGCGTGATCAACGATTACGCCCGCAAGCAGAACCTGCTCAAGGAGAAGGACGCCAACCTGAGCGGCGACGATGTGCGCGAGGGCCTCTCGGCCGTCATTTCGGTCAAGCTGCCCGATCCGCAGTTTGAGGGCCAGACCAAGGCCAAGCTCGGCAGCTCCTACATGCGCGCGCTCACGCTCAAGATCGTGACCGACGGTCTTACCGATTATCTGGAGGAGCATCCCAAGCCCGCCCGCGAGATCGTCAAGAAGGCCCAGCAGGCATGTAAGGCCCGCAACGCCGCCCGTAAGGCGCGCGAAGCGACCCGCCGCAAGAGCCTACTCGAGACGGCGTCGCTGCCCGGCAAGCTCGCCGACTGCTCGGTGCGCGACGCTGAGCTGACCGAGCTCTTTATCGTAGAGGGCGACTCGGCAGGCGGTTCGGCCAAGGACGGCCGTCGCCGAGACATCCAGGCGATTTTGCCCCTGCGCGGCAAGATTCTGAACGTCGAGCGCGTGGGCGACCACCGCGCGTTCTCGAGTGACACCATCCAGTCGCTGATCACCGCGATCGGCTGCGGCGTTACGACGAGCGCCGGCGACGGCGGAGACTTCGATATTGCTAAGGCGCGCTACCACAAGATCATCATCATGACCGATGCAGACGTCGACGGTGCACATATCCGCATCCTGCTGCTGACGTTCTTCTACAAGTACATGCGTCCGCTGATCGATGCCGGCTACGTCTATGTTGCCTGCCCGCCCATCTTTGGCATTAAGGTGCGCAACAAGATCCACTACGTGTATCCCAACGGCCGCCAGCCCGAAGACGAGATCCTGCGCGACACCATCCAGAGCCTGGGATTGAACCCCGACGATAACGACGAGGACGGCAAGGCCAAGGACGGCAAGATCACCAAGAAGCGCAAGGGTTATACCGTTCAGCGCTACAAGGGTTTGGGCGAGATGGACCCCAAGCAGCTTGCCTCGACGACGATGGATCCCAAGACCCGCATCCTGCAGCGCGTGACGATCGAGGACGCCGTGGTGGCGGACCGCGCCGTGCGCGAGCTCATGGGTTCCGAGGTCGGCTATCGTCGCGAGTACATCGAGAAGCATGCACATGATGCACGATTCCTTGACGCTTAAGAGGAGGTAACGTGGCAGACGATATCAACAATAACGAGGGTATGGACGAGGCCGGCGATGCCGGTATGCCCGATGATCTGAAGCGCCTGCTTGCCCGTGCTGAGCAGGGCGAGGACGGCGATCCGGACGCCTATAACCCCGATGCCGATGATGATGAGGAAGAAGACGACGACGCTGAGCTCGAGGAGAGCTTTGGCGAAGTCGATCGCGGCGCCTCGGCCGGCGAGGATATCAACGGCGGCCAGCTCCAGATTTCGGAGTTTGGCCGCGAGATGAAGCAGTCGTTCATCGAGTATTCGATGTCGGTCATCACGGCGCGCGCCCTGCCGGACGTGCGCGACGGCTTAAAGCCGGTGCACCGCCGCATCCTGTACGCGATGAACGAGAGCGGCATCTACCCCAACCGCCCACATAAGAAGTCGGCCTGGACGGTCGGCGAAGTTATCGGTAAGTACCACCCGCACGGCGATTTCGCGGTCTATGAGGCCATGGTCCGCCTGGCGCAGTGGTTCTCCATGCGCACGCCGCTCATCGACGGTCACGGCAACTTCGGTAACATCGACGGCGACGGCGCGGCGGCCATGCGTTACACCGAGAGCCGCCTGGCAAAGCCCGCCATGGAACTGCTGCGTGACTTGCAGAAGGATACCGTCGACTGGCAGCCCAACTACGACGAATCACTTGCCGAGCCCGTGGCGCTGCCTGCGCGCTTCCCCAACCTGCTGGTCAACGGCAGCCAGGGCATCGCCGTCGGCATGGCCACCAACATCGCCCCGCATAACCTCACCGAGGCGATTGAGGCCACCTGCTACCTGATCGACAACCCCGACGCCACCGTCGACGAGCTCATGCAGATCATGCCAGGTCCGGACTTCCCCACCGGCGCCATAATCATGGGCAGCGCCGGCATTAAGCAGAGCTACGAGACCGGCCGCGGCTCCATTACCGTGCGTGCCAAGGCACATGTGGAGTCCACCAAGACCGGTCGCAGCCGCCTGGTCTTTACCGAGATTCCCTACATGGTCAACAAGGGCACCCTGCAGGAGAAGATCGCCCAACTCGTCAACGACAAGCGCGTCGAGGGCATCTCGGATATGCGCGATGAGTCCAACCAGAAGGGCATCCGTCTGGTCATCGAGCTCAAGAAGGGCGTCATTCCGCAGGTCGTGCTCAACAACCTGTATAAGTACACCTCGCTGCAGACGACCTTTGGCGCCAACAACCTGGCGCTCGTCAACGGCGTTCCCAAATGCCTGAGCCTGCGCGAGATGCTGCAGCACTACATCGACCACCAGGTCGACGTCGTCACCCGCCGCACTCGCTTCGACCTTAAGAAGGCCCAGGCGCGTGCCCATATCCTCGAGGGCTACCTGATGGCCCTCGACCATATCGACGAGGTCATTAGCATCATCCGCTCCTCGCAGACCGACTCCGAGGCCAGCAGCCGCTTGATCGAGCGCTTTGGCTTTACGCCCGAGCAGACCACGGCCATCCTCGAGATGAAGCTGCGCCGCCTGACCGGCCTGGAGCGCGACAAGATCCAAGAAGAGTTGGACGGCCTGCGCCGCGCCATCGCCTACTACGAGGACCTGCTGGCGCATGAGGGGAAAATCCTGGGCGTCATCAAGGAAGAGATGCGCGAGATCTCCAAGAAGTTTGGCGACAAGCGCCGCACCGAGATCAGCCAGGTTGAGAAGGACCTGGATGTCGAGGACCTCATTGCCGACGAGGATATGGTCGTGACCATCACCCACACCGGCTATGTCAAGCGCATCCCGGTGGCCGCCTACCGCGCCCAGAAACGCGGCGGCAAGGGCGTGTCGGGCGTCAACCTCAAAGAGGACGATGTCATCGACGAGATGTTCATCGCGTCCACGCACGAGTACGTGCTGTTCTTCTCGAGCAAGGGCAAGGTCTATCGCCTGAAGGTGCACGAGCTGCCGGTGGGTACGCGCCAGGCGCGCGGTACCGCGATCGTCAACCTGCTGCCCTTCGAGGAGGGCGAGAAGATCGCGAGCGTCATCAGCTGCCGCGAGTTCCCTGCTGACGAGTACCTGATGTTTGCCACCAAGAGCGGCATGGTCAAGAAGACCGTGATGAGCGCATATGACCGCAGCCGTCGCGACGGCCTGATCGCTATCAACCTGCGTGACGACGACGCGCTGCTGAACGTGCGCCGCGTGCGCGAGGGCGACAAGATTATCCTGGCCACCACCGCGGGCAAGGCGATCATGTTCTCCGAGGAGCAGGTGCGCGCCACCGGCCGCGATACCAGCGGCGTTCGCGGTATCGGTATGAAGGACGGCGTGAGCGTTCTGGGCATGGAAGTCACTAACGGCAACGGCGATCTGTTCGTCATCACCGAGCGCGGCTACGGCAAGCGCACGCCGGTCGCGGACTACCCGGAGCAGAATCGCGGCGGCCAGGGCGTCTACACCATCCAAATGACCGAGCGTAAGGGCAACCTCGCGGCCATGAAGACGGTGGGCCCGCAGCACGAGCTGTTCATCGTGACGGAAGGCGCGACGGTCATTCGCGTCAAGACCGACGAGATCAGCCAGACCGGCCGCGCCACCCAGGGCGTCAAGATGATGACCGTCGACAACAACGACCGCATCTGCGCCGTAGCCCGCATGACGGCAGCCAAGGAAAAACCCGAAGGCGAAGGCGCCGAGGCCGCAGCCGACACCGAAGAGGCCCCAGTCGACCTAGGCGACGGCAACGACATGCCAGAGGATCTCCTAGACGAGTAAGAGGCCCTAGCTGATAGAAAATATCAGACCCCATATATCGGCGGTCGGCGCACTGCGCGCCGACCGCTTTTTTGACAATCTTGAACCTCGCGTCGGCCCCGGCTGCCCGGCGGCATGCGAAGTCGATCGCGAGTTCCGCACGAGCCGGAGAGCACTTAATGTGCTCTCCGTGCGAGCAGGACTGTCCGAGCAGGCGACTTCGCATGCCGCCGGGCAGCCGGGGCCGACACCCCTCAAAGATTTTCAAAAAAGTTGTTGACGCGCGCGTAACGACTCGTCTAATATATCCCTTGCGCGATGGACCTGTAGCTCAGTTGGTTAGAGCGTCCGGCTGATAACCGGGAGGTCACAAGTTCGAATCTTGTCAGGTCCACCACTTTCTTTCGCAATAAACACCCCAGCGAGAGCCGAGTCGCCGCTGGGGTGTTTATTACTGTCTCCGTGGGGGTTTAGCTCAGCTGGGAGAGCGCGGGCTTTGCAAGCCTGAGGTCAGGGGTTCGATCCCCCTAACCTCCACCATGATGGACCTGTAGCTCAGTTGGTTAGAGCGTCCGGCTGATAACCGGGAGGTCACAAGTTCGAATCTTGTCAGGTCCACCATCAAAACTGTGAAGAGCCCTGGGGCGTTGCCTCGGGGCTTTTTTCTTACCTACTGAAAGTAGTCAAAAAAGCCCCGTCCCAAATTAACTACTTTGATTTTGTGTGCTGTGCGAAAGTTTGGGTAGTATAGCTATTCAATGCGGCGGGCTGCCGCGTGTTAACCGCTACGTACCGGAGGTGTTCCATGGTTCGTGTCGACATAGAGACCATCGTCATGGCCGCCGGTCCCGTGCCATCGCTTATCGTGCTTCGTGAGCGCAGCAGCAAATCGGACTCGCCCGCGCCGCTGCGTTCCCTTTCCATTCAGACTGGTTCGTTTGAAGCTGCTGCCATCAGCCGCGGCATCGATAGCGGCCGCGCCGAGCGCCCGATCACCCATGACCTGTTGCTCGATACCGTTGACGCCCTGGGCGCCAAGCTCGAGCGCATCGAGATCGTTCGCGCCGAGCCGCCGGTGTTCTACGCGACGATCGTCGTACTGGCCGATGGCGAGGAGCGCAAGATCGACGCTCGTCCCAGTGATGCCATTGCCCTTGCCGTGCGCAGCAATGCTCCCATGTTTGTGGAGGACGACATCATGAATCGCCTGGGCACTGTTTCCACCCACGCCGAGGATGTCGACGACGAGCAGGAGTTCGAGAAGTTCGACGAGTTCGTCCATACGCTCTCCCCCGATGACTTCTAAATGCGGGGCGGCAGGGTTGCGGAGTGTTCGCTGATGGCCAGCGGTATGTCGGCTGAGGCGGCGGCCATTGCGCGCGAGGCCCAGATGCGCTCGGAGGCATCCGAGGCGGCACGCATTGCCTATGTGACGCAGGCCCGCACGCTTCGCGAGCGCCGCGGCTCGTTTATCAAGATGGTTGTCGTCTCCGCCCTTGTCGCGGCAATCTGCTCGCGCCTTCGTGGTACAGTTGGTGCGCTTGGGTTTTCGATTTCAACAGGCTTGGTAATCTGGGGTGTGGTCGATGCAGTAATGCTGACCAACCAGATCAAGGTACTCGACAAGCGCGCGATGGATATGATGCGCGCCCGCGACGCTGCCGCCAAGATCGCTGCCGAGGCACAAGAACTGTAACGACGCCAGACTCGATGGGAAGGTCTAAAGATGGCACAGGATATGCAGGACGCCGGTAACGTCTCCGCCGAGCTCGACGCCATGGTGTGTGACCTGATTGGTGCGTTCTTGGACGACCTTGCCGCCGGCGAGAACCCGGGCGTAGTTGTGGCGATCGAGGACGCTGCTTCCAACCGATATCTGGCGGCGCTCGACGAGGACGGCGAAGAGGCATGCCTCGAGGCGGCCACCAACTTTATCTCCGAGCACAAGATGGGTCTTAAGGACGAGGGCCTGGGCCGCATCGCCCGCTATGCCATCGGCTACACCGGTTGTGTCGAAATTGACGGCGGCTATCACGACGCCCTGCTCGTGAGCTTCTTCGAAACCACGCTCGAGAGCGGTTTTTCGGCATACGTGCTGTATGAGGGCATGGGTGCCGGCGATGGTTTTATGTGGAGCGACCCTGAACCTGCAGGTGAGGAAACCCCTCTTATCTAAAATCGCTAAAATAAACGAGTTTTCGGTAAAAGGCTCAATATTCCCGCTGAGCGTTGTATCGCTGGGCGGGCCGCATACGCGTGCCGTTTGTATATGGATAGAAGATAGGGGAACTACATGCGCGTAGACAATCTGAGGAACATCGCCATCATCGCCCACGTCGACCACGGCAAGACGACGATGGTCGACAAGCTCCTGCGTGCCACGGACGCCTTCCGTGCCAACCAGCAGGTCGAGGACCGCGTCCTGGACTCTAACGACCAGGAGCGCGAGCGCGGCATTACGATTCTCGCCAAGAACATCTCTATCGAGTACAAGGACGTCAAGATCAACGTCATCGACACCCCGGGCCACGCCGACTTTGGCGGTGAGGTCGAGCGCGTGCTGCGTATGGCCGACGGCGCCCTGCTGCTGGTCGACGCTTTTGAGGGCCCCATGCCCCAGACCCGCTTCGTGCTGCGTCACGCTATCGACACCGGCCTCAAGATCATGATCGTTATCAACAAGATCGATCGTCCGGGCGCCAACCCCGAGAAGGCCTACAACGACTGCCTGGACCTTATGGCGGACCTGGGTGCCACCGACGACCAGCTCGAGTTTGCCATGGAGCATGTCATCTACGCCAGCGGCGTCAACGGCTTTGCCCGCCTTGACCCCAACGACGGCAACATGGACATGTACCCGCTGCTCGACATGATTATCGACGACATGCCTGCGCCCGAGGTTGACGAGACCGCTCCGCTGGCCATGCAGTGCGTGACCATCGACCACTCCAACTTCGTTGGCCGTATCGGCATCGGTCGCGTGTACTCCGGCACCATCCACCAGGGCGACCAGATCCTGGTTGTCAAGAACGACGGCTCCAGCGCCACCGCTACCGTCAAGCAGCTCTTTACCTTCGACTACCTGGGCCGCACCGAGTGCCAGGAAGTCGGCGCTGGCGACATCGCCGCTGTCGTGGGTATCGACCGCACCGACATCGGCGATGTCTACACCGATCCCGAGAATCCCGTCGAGCTCGAGCCCATCGAGATCGACCCGCCGACCCTGTCCATCGTCTTTGAGGCTTCGACCTCCCCGCTCGTCGGCCGCGACGGCGATATCGTTGGCGCCCGTCAGCTCAAGGAGCGCCTGTTCAACGAGGCCGAGAACAACGTGACCATGAAGATCGAGGAGCTCGAGGACAAGAGCGGCGTCGAGGTCTCGGGCCGCGGCATTCTGCACCTGTCCGTTCTGATGGAGTCCATGCGCCGCGAGGGCTTTGAGTTCCAGGTCGGTCGTCCGCGCGTTCTGTTTAAGAAGGACGAGAACGGCAACAAGATGGAGCCTGTCGAGCAGGCCGTCGTCGAGTGCCCGGACGAGTACTCGGGCAAGGTCGTTGAGGTCTTCGGCACCTCCGGTGGCATCATGACGAGCATGGATACCTCGGGCATCGTGACGCACCTTGAGTTTAAGATCCCGACGCGTGGCATCATGGGCCTTAAGAACCGCATCATGAACGTCACCCACGGCGAGGGCGTGTTCTACCACACCTTCCTGGAGTATGGCCCCTACGCCGGCGAGATCGGCAACCGCCAGAACGGCGCCATGATCTCCATGACCACCGAGAAGGCCGTTGCCTACGCCCTGGGTACGCTGCAGGAGCGCGGTCAGCTGTTTGTTGAGCCGGGTACCGAGTGCTACGAGGGCATGATCGTGGGCGAGCGCAGCAAGGCCGGCGACATGGTCGTCAACATCGCCCGCACCAAGAACCTGGGTAACCAGCGTTCCTCGACCTCCGACATCTCCGTGCAGCTGGTGCCGCCTCGCACCTTCTCTCTGGAGGAGGCGCTGGAGTACATCGCCGACGACGAGCTGGTGGAGATTACTCCCAAGAACATCCGCCTGCGCAAGCGTCTGCTCAACGCCACCGACCGCAAGAAGGCTGCCGTCCGCGCCGGCCAGGTCAACAAATAGGCGCTGGGCTTTATAGCGACTAACAAGAAAGGGCGTCGACCGCGATGGTCGGCGCCCTTTTTGGTGCAAGGGGGACAGGTTCGCTTGCACCACCACAAAGGTGCCTGTCCCCTTTGTGGTGGTTGGCGGCTAGGCGGTGGGGAGTTCCGGCGTATTAGCCGGCTGTTGCGACTTGAGGTGAGCGTTGCGCCAGATGATCTGGATAACATAGCCGAGCGTGAAGACAAAGGCCACGCCGCTGATGAAATCGCCTACGAGGGGGATTGCCGTAAGCGCGCCCGCGGCCACGCCGCCCGCGGCTGCCATGGCGTAGCGGTTCTGGTTGTGTCCGACCATGCGGGCGATCGCGCACCCCGCAAAGGCGCTCGACACCAACGCGATGCCAATAACACCGCACATGAGGGCTCCGGCAAGCGACAGACCAGCGATAGAGATAATTAGCAGTAGGACGGCGGGGACGATAGCAATCGTGCCCAGAAGACCGCTCACCCACAGGGGCATGGGGCGCTGGTGGAGCATGCCGGCGGCGCTGGCGGTTGCGCGCGGAAAGACGAGTTCGAGCAGTAGGGCGACAAAGCAGGTGGAAAGCGCCGCGGCGACGATACCGCCGATGACATCGTTAACGGTGGAAGTATCTTCGTTCTCGGTGCGGTCGATCTTGAGCGCACCGACCTCGGCTCCCGCGGCGCGCTCGGGGTCCTCGGAGACGTGCGCGTTCACGGTGCCGGTGATGTGGGCGTTCTTGCCCAGGATGAGCTTATCGGCCCAAACCTCGACATCGCCCTCGACGGTGCCATCGATAGTCACCGTATCGCCCGCAAGCGCTGCCGACTTGGTAGAGCCGCGCAGGGCAACCGTCTCGCCTATCGCATAGAAACAGTTGGCGGTGCTGTCGGAATTGAGCACGACATGCTGGCCGGCAACGGTCACGCTGCCATCAACCGTAGTCTTGGCAATGTCGATGGTGCGCGCCGCCAAGCGGACGGCGCCGCCCACCGTGCAGTCGCGGATGGAGAGGCTCTCGCCTGCTGCAATTATGTCGCGGCCGATGGACGCATCGTCCAAGTTGAGGGCCTGACCTGCCCAGTACAGGTCACCTTCGACGCCGGACGAATTGGCGTCATTGTCGGTCGCAAGTACGTTGCCTGCGGTGTCTGTGCCGGCGAACGACGCCGTGGGAAGCGCGGTGATCGCCAGCGCGATGAGTGCGAATAGGATGGTGATGCGGCCCCACGCTTTACAGCGCTGGGTCGACGGGAATTGATTGCGGGGCATAGTGAATCCTTCGTTAGATGCTCGATATGCATCTAACAGGGTACCCAACGCGTGGGCGCTCTAAAAGAACCTCTCGGTTGTATTTCGAAGGATGAGCCCGCGCAATCTACTTTTTGCGGTGCAAAAAGCGCGCGATGTCCTCTTCGGTGGGGCTTTTGATGTCAAAGCGCAGCGAGAGCCAGCGCAGACCCATGGTCACGACAACGCATACGACCAGCGCGGCGACATTGCTCATGATGCCGCTCATAACGAGACACACATAGCTTGTCGATCCGGCGATGGCGGCGATGGCATAAAAGTTAGTACGTTGGAAAATGCCCGGAACCACGCCCATAAAGCCGTCGCGCAACATGCCACCGCCCACCGCGGTGAAAAAGCCCATCATGATGCACACCGCCGGCGCAAAGCCGTAGACCAGCGCCTTGTCTGCTCCAGTGGCGGCGTAGATGCCGACCGAGATGATGTCGAGCAGGGGAATGAGTTTTTCGGGCTTATCGACGATTGCCGGGAAGATATAGATGATGGCGGCTGTGGCGATGGAGAGCGGTAGTGCCATGGGCTGGTTGAGGATGTAGACGTTGCCGACCTGGAGCGTCATATCGCGCAAAAGACCACCGCCCAGACCGCAGACCACCGCGAGCGCGACCGCGCCCACCAGGTCGAGCTTGTGCTCGCGAGCGACCAGCACGCCCGAGATCGATGCCGCGACAACGGCGAACATCTCGAGCCAAAATGGGATAGCGACCATGGCATCCGAGGCGTGTGAAGTAACAGTCATAGCGGCGACGACGGGCAAGATGAGGTCCTTTGATTCTCGGGTTTGAACAATGCCCGTACATAGTACATGGTTGGCGGCGATTGAGACCCTATTGCTCGGCAAACGGTAGGGACTGGGAACGGTCATGGGTACCAAACATGTACATCAGCCTCCAAAGATGCCGAAAAATGTCGTTTTTGGAGGGTGATGTACATGTTTGAGATTCAAGGTGAAATCGAAAGCAATGGGGGACGTGGCTGAATAGGAGGGATGTCCAAATTTTGAGCGGAGCTCAAAATTTATTCGGTCGGCTTGCGCCGACCGCGCTGCGCTAAAAACGCGCCACTGGCGCGTTTTCTTTACGCTCCGCGTCCTGACGGGTTCGAATCCCTCCTCCTCCGCCGTATTTGCTTGTAAGGGACTCTAAACAAAAAAGCCCCCGTTTTCGGGAGCTTTCTCAACCAAAATGGCGGAGGAGGAGGGATTCGAACCCTCGTGACCTTATACAGGCCAAACGGTTTTCGAGACCGCCGCATTCAACCACTCTGCCACCCCTCCGCGTGGGGCAAAAACAAAGCAGGCTCGAAGGCCTGCTTAGGAATTAACTGGCGGAGAGTCAGGGATTTGAACCCTGGAGACGCTTTTGACGCCTACACGATTTCCAATCGTGCTCCTTCGGCCACTCGGACAACTCTCCGTTAAATGCGAAAGTCAGTATACACGAGGAATCGCAAAGTGCAAACAGAAAAGTTGGCATTTTTTAAAACGCTTGGCCGTGCTTGGCGCTGCAGTGGGGCTTGAGGTCCCAAAAAACGGCTTCCGACCAGCGTGGTTGATCAACTCAATTGTTCAAAAAAGGGTATTCATAAGCGACTTGGCAATGAATTTAAAAATCTTTGGGTGGTGCTGTGGGCCACTGGTATGCATTTTGCGACCACAGCCTTGTGCCCGCTGACCTGCGGCTTGGCTCAGCTTGTCCCCACGGCACCGTATCTTGAACACAGATCCGTCAAGCATTTGGTCAGCATTTGGTTGGAATGCGCATGAAGTGCCGTGTGAGCATGGACATATGTGGAGGTCATGAGGTTGTAGCTGCATATTCTTGCAGCCTAGGAGGTTGAAAGATATTATTACCAAGTCTTTTCCTGCTTCAGGCGCACCTTCACGACCTGAAGCCACATTTGCCCAGAGGAGGTGACAATATGAAGGCTTATGAACTGCTGTTCTTTGTTGACCCGTCGCTCGACCCCGAGACTCGTCTCGCTGTTATGAAGCGTATCGATACCACGATCGCTGAGGGCGCTGGCAAGGTCGACTCCGTTGACGAGTGGGGCAAGCGCAAGCTCGCCTACGAGATCAACGACCTCACCGATGGTGACTACACCCTCATCAACTTCCACGCAGATCCTACCCAGATCGCCGAGCTTGATCGCGTCCTGCGCATCACCGACGCTGTGGTCCGCCACATGATCGTCCGTCGCGACGACCAGGAGTAAGACTGTCGTTTTGGACTGGGCTTGTGCCCCAAGAGGAAGTAGTGAGTTATGAGCATCAATCGAGTGAACATCACCGGTAACCTCACCCGCGATCCCGAGCTGCGCGCCACCGCCGGCGGAACCCAGGTTCTGTCCTTTGGCGTCGCCGTGAACGATCGTCGCCGCAACGCGCAGACTGGCGAGTGGGAGGACTATCCCAACTTTGTCGACTGCACCATGTTCGGCACCCGCGCCGAGGCCGTGAGCCGTTTCCTGGCAAAGGGAAACAAGGTCGCGATCGAGGGCAAGCTGCGCTACAGCTCTTGGGAGCGCGACGGCCAGCGCCGGAGCAAGCTTGAGGTCATCGTCGATGAGATCGAGTTTATGAGCTCCCGTGGTGGCCAGGGTGGCTACGACCAGGGCGGTTACGCCCCCGCAGCTCCCGCGCCCGCAGCACGTCCTGCCGCACCGGTGGCTACGCCGCCCGCGGTCGACGTCTACGATGAGGACATCCCGTTCTAAGGGTTGTTCACCTATTTTTGAGTGAGAGGCGGCTTCGGTTCGCCGAAGTTGCCAAACGAAAGGTATTTTGACATGGCTAATGATTTTTCTGCACGTCAGCCGCGTCGTAAGTACTGCCAGTTCTGCAAGGAGAACACTGAGTTCATCGACTATAAGGACACTCAGCTTCTCCGTAAGTACATGACCGACCGTGGCAAGATTAAGCCCCGTCGCGTCACTGGCGCTTGCACGCAGCATCAGCATGACATCGCCAACGCCATCAAGCGCGCCCGCGAGATGGCTCTCCTGCCGTACACCGTCCCCGTGGTTTCCTCTCGTGGCAACCGCGACCGCGGCTAAGAAGGGAGACGCATCATGAAGGTTATTCTTCTCGATGAGATCAAGGGCAAGGGCGGCGAGGGTGACGTCGTAGAGGTCGCTCAGGGTTACGCTGAGAACTTCCTGTTCCCCAAGAAGCTCGCTGTTGCCGCCACCAAGGGCAACCTCAAGCAGCTTGACGAGCGTCGCAACAACATCGCCAAGCGCGAGGCCGTCCGTCTGGCTACCGCCAACGAGACCAAGGCTGCCTTCGAGGGCAAGACGGTCACCGTTGACGTCAAGGTCGGCGACGAGGGCATCCTCTTTGGCTCCGTTACCGCCGCTATGATCGCTGACGCCATCAAGGCTCAGCTCGGTATGGACATCGACCGCAAGCGCGTCGAGCTCGGTAAGCCCATCAAGGTTGCCGGTGCCCACACCGTTGCCATCTCGCTGTACCGCGAGATCAAGGCCGAGGTTGTCGTTCTCGTCGGCGTTACCGCCGAGGAGCTCGCTGCCGAGGCTGAGGTCGAGGAGGCCGCTGAGGTCGCCGAGGCCGAGACCGCCGAGGTCGAGACTGAGGCTGCTGCCGAGTAGCATTTGCTGCAACGCAACAATCTTGTTCTAAGAAGGGCGCTCTGGGAAACCAGGGCGCCCTTTTGTTTTTTGCGCTGAGTGAGTGTCATGGTGAACGTTGCGTCGAAGTCCTATATACAGGACCGTTCATCCGTTTGGTTCGGTGATGATTGGCGGCGCGCGGCGCGTTTTGGGACCGTGGCTGATACTATGGATGCTCGCAAGCGATATGAATGAGGATGCTCATGGCATATGACGATAGGGAGACCGGGCTGACGGTTGAGGACCGCGGCTCCAAGTTGGGTCTTCCCCAAAACCAAGATGCAGAGGCCAATGTACTGGCCGCTATGCTGCTATCGCCCGAGGTGGTCGAAGAGGCCCAGGTCGAGCTGCAGCCCGATGACTTCTACCGGCCCATTCATAAGACCATCTATACCGCGATGGTCGATATGTACAACAGCCGCATTCCCATCGACTCCATCTCGCTGATCGATTACCTGCGAAGCATCAACAAGCTTGATGCCGTGGGCGGCGAGGCCTACATTTTGGAGTTGATGGGTCAGACCCTGTCGCTCGTCAACTGGCAGCACCATGCCGCTATCGTTCGCCGCGATTCGATGCTGCGTGAGCTGATCGGCGCCACCAACGAGATCAACGCGCTGGCCTATAACGCTCCCACCGATACCAAAGAGGTCGTGGAGCTGGCCGAGAGCAAGTTGCTCAAGGTCACGGCGCGCGAGGTCAAGTCGAGCTACAAGACGCTGACCGAGTTTATGGTCGAGGCCTATAACGAGGCCGAGGAAGTGTGCCAGGCAGGCGGCCAGGCTGCGGGCGTGCCCACGGGCTTCCCGTCGCTCGACCGCATGCTCATGGGTTTTCGCGAGGGCCAGCTCATCATCATCGGCGCCCGCCCTGCTGTGGGTAAGACGTCGTTCGCCCTGAATCTGGCGCTCAACGCTGCCGCGGCCGGTTATACCGTCGGCTTCTTCTCGCTGGAGATGTCGGGCAAGGAAATTGCCCAGCGTCTGATTTGCGCCTACGCCATGATTTCGATCAGTGACTTCCGCATGGGCCGCATTAGCCCCGAGCAGTGGGCCAATATCAACGAGGCCACGCAGACCTTGTCCAAGCTCGATATTCTGATTGACGATACGCCCGGCACCACAGTGACCGAGATTCGCGCCAAGAGCCGCCGCATGCTCCACAACAAGGAGAAGGCCATCATCATCCTGGACTACCTGCAGCTGGTGAGTCCTCCGCCGGGACGCCGCTCCGAGAGCCGTACCGTCGAGGTCTCCGAGATGTCGCGTGGTCTGAAGATCATGGCCAAGGAACTCAAGATCCCGCTCATCGCGCTGTCGCAGCTCTCGCGTCAGGTCGAATCCCGTACCGGCAAGCGCCCGCAGCTTTCCGACCTTCGTGAATCGGGCTCCATCGAGCAGGACGCCGATATCGTTATGTTCTTGGACCGCTCCGCCGACGAGGCCGAAGCCTCGCGCGACGATCGACCCGACGAGGGCGTTACGCGTATCGTCGTGGCCAAGAACCGTTCGGGCCCGATCGGCGACGTCGACCTGATGTTCCTGCCGGCATCCACCAAGTTCTATGAGCTTGATGGGGCACATGCCGAGGAGTAGGACAGGCGCCCGTTGCACGGGTATACTGGGAATGTTTTGTGCTTCTGCGTGCCGGCGTGGCGCGTAGACAGTCCATGAATGTAAGGAGTAAACATGCCGTCAACCGTTTTGGTCGGTGCCCAGTGGGGCGATGAGGGCAAGGGTAAGATCTGCGACCTGGTCGCCGGCGACTTCGATGCCGTCGTGCGCTACTCGGGCGGCAACAACGCCGGCCACACCATCGTCGTCAACGGCAAGAAGTACGGCCTGCACCAGGTGCCCTCCGGCATCATGTATTCCGACCATGTGTCGGTGATCGGTAACGGCTGCGTCGTCAACCCCAAGGTTGTCCTTGAGGAGATCGACATGTTCGAGGCCGACGGCATCACCACCAAGAACCTCAAGATTAGCGGCAACGCGCATGTCATCATGCCGTACCACATCGACCTGGATGGCGCCTTTGAGCAGAAGCTCGGCAAGAAGAACATCGGTACCACCAAGCGCGGTATCGGTCCGTGCTATCAGGACAAGATGGCCCGCATTGGCCTGCGCATGCAGGATATGCTGGACGAGGCGCTGTTCCGCGACAAGCTGGAGACCGCTCTCGCCCGCGTGAACCCCGAGCTTGAGCTCATCTACAACCTGCCCACCTACACCGTGGACCAGATTTGCGACGAGTACCTGCCCATGGCCGAGCGCCTGCGTCCCTACATCACCGAGACGAGCCTGCTGCTCAACAACATGATCGATGAGGGCAAGGACCTGCTGTTTGAGGGCGCCCAGGCGACGCTGCTCGACATCGATCACGGCACCTATCCGTACGTGACGTCTTCCAACTGCACCGCCGGCGGCGCCATCACCGGCTCCGGCGTGGGCATGAAGAACGTCGACCGCGTGCTGGGCGTCATGAAGGCCTATATCACCCGCGTCGGTTCGGGCCCCATGCCCACCGAGCTTTCCTATGAGTCCGAGGCCGGTCACACGCTGACCGAGGAGGGCTATGAGTACGGTGTGACCACCGGTCGCCGTCGTCGCTGCGGCTGGTTCGACGGCCCCATCGCCAACTACGCCTCGCGCGTCAACGGCCTCACCGATATCGCCCTGACTAAGCTCGACGTGCTTTCGGCCTTCGACACCATCAAGGTGTGCGTGGCCTACGACGTCGATGGCGAGCGCTACACCAGCGTGCCCGAGCATCAGGTGCGCTTTGAGCATGCCAAGCCCACCTACGAGGAGCTCCCCGGCTGGAAGTGCGACATCACCGGTTGCCGCAGCTTTGATGAGCTGCCGCAGGAGGCTCAGGACTACGTGGCGTTTATCGAGGATCTGGCACACACCCGCGTGACGTTCATTGGCGTCGGCGCCGGTCGCGAGCAGATCATCAACCGATTCTGGAAGTAATCGGGACTATTTGGTTATTGCGATATACCCCTTTGCAGCCCAAGCGGGCGGCCGAGGGGTATATTTGCTTGCAAAGGGCTCGCGCGGAGCGGGCCATTCATCCATAGAGGAGGCACCCTTGAAGGCGGACACTCAAACCATCGACATCCTGTTGTTGGGCAGCGGCGGCCGTGAGCATGCTTTGGCAGCTAAGCTCGCAGCATCACCGCGCGCCGGCAAGCTCTACATCGCGCCGGGCAACGGCGGCACCGCGAGCTGCGGCGAGAACGTTGTTCTCGACGACTGCGATCCTGCGGCCGTGGCGGCGTTTGCGCAGAGCCACGGATGCGGACTCGTGGTAATTGGCCCCGAGGGTCCGCTCGTGGCGGGTGTGGCCGACGCCGTGCGCGCGGCGGGTATTCTCTGCTTTGGCCCGGGTGCCGAGGGCGCCCAGATGGAGGGCTCCAAGCTGTTCTCCAAGCAGCTCATGGAGCGCGCGGGCATTCCGACGGCAGCCTACGGCTCGTTTACCGACGAGGCTTCGGCTCTTGCTTATGTGCGTGAGCAGGGCGCTCCGCTGGTCGTCAAGGCCGACGGCCTTGCCGCGGGCAAGGGCGTTATCGTGGCGACCGAACTTGAGCAGGCCGAGGAGGCCGTGCGCGAGTGCTTTGGCGGCACCTTTGGCGATGCCGGCAACACCGTGGTTATCGAGGAGATGCTGACCGGCCCCGAGTGCTCGCTTTTGGCCTTTACCGACGGCAAGACCGTGCGCCCCATGGCCACCTCGCAGGACCACAAGCGCGCGCTCGAGGGCGACAAGGGCCCCAACACCGGCGGCATGGGTGTCTACAGCCCGGTGCCCATCGTGACCGACGAGGAGCACGCCACCATGGTGGCGGTCATGGAGCAGACCGTGGCCGAGCTCGCTGCCGAGGGCATCGACTACCGCGGCTGCCTGTACGGCGGCTTTATGCTCACGCCTGCCGGCCCCAAGGTGCTGGAGTTCAATGCTCGCTTTGGCGACCCCGAGACGCAGGTCGTGCTGCCGCGCCTTAAGAACGACCTGGTCGAGGTCATGCTCGCCTGCGCCAACTGCGAGCTCGATCAGATTGAGCTTGACTGGCGTGACGAGTGGGCTGTGGCCGTTGTCCTGACGAGCGCGGGCTATCCCGGCAGCTACGAGAAGGGCAAGGTCATCACCGGTATCGCCGACGCCGAGGCCATGGAGAACGTGACCGTGTACCACGCGGGCACTGCCATGGTGGACGGCCAGCTCGTGACCAATGGTGGCCGCGTGCTTGCCGTGACCGCTCTGGGCGACACGTTCGAGAACGCTCGCAACCTTGCCTACGAGGCCTGCGAGAAGATTGATTTTGAGGGTAAGACCCTGCGTCACGACATCGGCCTGCGCGCGCTGCGCGGCCGCGACGCTTGGGATGCCTAAAGTCCGAGAGGAATGAGACGGATGGACGAAAAGAACGAAGAGCTCGTGGATGCGCAGATCGTCGAGGAGGACAGCCGCGTGTATGGGCACGCCGAGGGCGAACCTGGTGGCGAGGTCGCTGACGAGCCGGCGCTGGTGCTGGGCGACGATGACCCGCACGATGCCGAGCTGCACGAGAAGATTCTTTCGGAGGAGTGCGCCTGGAAGGGCAAGATCCTCGACGTCCACCGTCTTGAGGTTGAGCTGCCCAACGGTCGCCGCAGCGCCCGCGATATCGTTCGCCATCCGGGTGCGGCGGCCGTTGTGGCGCTGACCGAGAGTGGCAAGATCGTACTGGTGCGTCAGTACCGCACCGCCATCGACCGCGTGACGGTCGAGATTCCCGCCGGCAAGCTCGATCCAGGCGAGGACCCGCTCGATTGCGCCAAACGCGAGCTGCATGAGGAGACGGGCTTTAGGGCAGGTCGCATTCGCTTTTTGACGTCGATTGTCACGTCCTGCGGTTTTTGCGATGAGATCATTCATATCTACCTGGCCACCAAGCTCGAGTTTGATGCGCCCAACCCCGACGATGACGAGTTTGTCAACGTGGACCTGGTGCCGCTTCACGAGCTGATCGACGCCGTACTCGACGGCAAGATCGAAGACGCCAAGACCGTCGTGGGCGCCTTGGCCTGCGATAGCATCGCGCACCGCTTGGGCGGAGCGGAGCTCTAGGTTACGCGGTTTTACCAAACCGCGTAACGAGTCGACGCTGCAAACGTCCCTAAGCGGCAATCTGCCTTTCAATCGTCGCTCGCGTACCGAAGTACGCGTCGCTCCTCTTTCAAGGCACCTTGCTCGCTTAGGGACGTTTTCGCTGACGCTGCCAGAACATCGGCGTTATGCTTGTTGGGACGCTTTGTTTTCAGCCTGGCCGGTTCAACCGGATTTCTCACGCTATTTATTTCTCTTCGAGGATTGCATGTTTAAAAGGTTTCTCTCGTATTACGAGCCCCAGATGGGGCTTTTTGTTGCTGATACTGTTTGCGCTCTGGTGCTTGCCGCCATTGACCTGGCGTTCCCCATTATCCTGCGCAATTTGACCGGTGGGCTATTTACTCAGGGTCAGGCTGCCATTATGCAGGCGCTCGGCATGATCGCGGTGGGCTTGGTGTTGATGTATGCCGTCCGCTGCGCCTGCCGCTACTTTGTGAGCTATTGGGGTCACGTGATGGGCGCGCGCATGGAGTCCAAGATGCGCGAGGACCTGTTCGACCAGTATGAGCGCTTCAGCTTTGCGTACTTCGACCGCAACAGCTCGGGCGACATGATGAGCCGCGTGGTCAACGACCTGTTCGATATCTGCGAGGCGGCGCATCACGTGCCCGAGTGGATCATCATCTGCGGCATCGAGATTATCGGCTCGTTTGTGATCCTCTTTACCATCGCCCCGGTGCTGGCGCTCGCCATGGCCGTGGTGACGGCGGCGTTTTCGGCCATCATGTTTTGGCAGAACATGCGCATGCGCGAGGTCTTTAGCGACAACCGCAAAAAGATCAGCGGCATCAATGCGCAGCTGCAGGATTCGCTGGCGGGCATGCGCGTGGTCAAGAGCTTTGCCAATGAGGAGACCGAACGCTTCAAGTTCCGCGCCTCAAACAATCGCTATCTTTCGTCCAAGGAGAACATGTATCACGCCATGGGCGTCTATACCGCGACGTATGGCCTGCTTTCGGGTGTGCTCTATGTGATCGTGGTGCTGCTGGGCGGCTGGCTGGTCGCCCAGGGGCAGCTGCAGGCGGTCGATATGGCGACCTTTGCACTCTATATTTCGCTGTTCTGCACGCCGCTCGAGACACTCGTCAATTCGGCCGAAACGTATCAGAAGGCTATCGCCGGCTTTAAGCGTATGGACGAGGTGCTCTCGACCGCGCCGGATATCCAGGACAAGCCGGGCGCTACGGATCTGCAGGTGACTGCCGGCGCCGTGGATTATCACGACGTGTGCTTTAACTACGAGGACGTTGAGCTGGGCGAGGGTGATGCCGACGAGCGTCCCGTTATCGACCATATGAATCTGTCCATCAAGCCCGGGCAGACCATCGCTTTGGTTGGCCCTTCGGGCGGTGGCAAGTCCACGACCTGTTCGCTGCTGCCGCGCTTTTATGACGTGGCTGCCGGATCCATTAGCATCGACGGCCAGGACGTGCGCGATGTGACGCAGCAGAGCCTGCGCCGCGCCATCGGCCTGGTGCAGCAGGATGTCTACCTGTTTGACGGAACAATCGGCGAGAACATCGCCTACGGCAAGCCGGGCGCTACGGCAGAAGAGATCGCCGAGGCCGCCCGTCGCGCCAACATCGATGCCTTTATCGAGTCGCTTCCTCAGGGCTACGACACCGTGGTGGGCGAGCGCGGCAGCCGTCTTTCGGGTGGACAGAAGCAGCGCGTTGCCATTGCGCGCGTGTTTCTCAAGAACCCCAAGATCCTGATTTTGGACGAGGCGACGAGTGCTTTGGATAACGAGAGCGAGGAGGCGGTGCAGGAGTCACTCGAAGAGCTGGCACGCGGCCGCACCACGATTATCATCGCCCATCGTCTTTCGACCATTAAGCATGCCGATGAGATTGCGACCGTTGAGCATGGTCGCGTTGTGGAGCGTGGCACGCACGAGGAGCTTCTCGCCCGTGGCGGCACCTATGCCCGTTACTATCGAATGCAGTTCGAAGGTGCGCGTGCGCACGAGCTCGACTGATTGATATGACAGGAAGTTTATGGCTGACAAGAACCCTTTGACTCCGGAAGAAGTGACGGAGTTATTCTCCGAAATCGATGCATCCGGCGTCTTGGATCCCACGCTTGCCAAAAAGCGAACCGAGCGCATGCGTGAGAAGGAGGCTGCGGCCAAGCGCGGTGACAAAGCGGCGCTAGCGCAGCTGCGCAGCGAGGACCGCGCGAGCCAGGCAAAACATATCGACCCGCTGTCCGAGGACGATCCTTCGGGCTCGCAGGTGAGCCATACCATTACGAAGACCGCGATGGCCGTAGTCATTGGTATTTTGGTGCTGATCGTGGGCATGCAGATCGGCTACGGCGTGATGCGCCGTCTGAATACCGCCAACCTGTCCGAGAGCGTTTCGGTGGATACCGTCTCGACCGCGCTCAAGGGTGGACTCGAATGGGGCAACGGCTTTACGCAGTTCCCGCTCGATTTTTCTGTCGACGAGGCCGATGAGCGTACGGGCACGGTTGAGGTGACGGTGTTGGACACGTCGTCTGCCAATGAGCTCGAGCTGCTGTCCAACGGGCAGATCCAGGCCGCGGCGCTTGCGACCAACGCCCTGCTCAACGACAAGATTGACCGCGTGGTGTATAACGTTCACGCCTATATCGACGAGGATAGCAACATTCAGCACGATTCCTTCTTTGGCATGTTCCCCGCGCGGGGTCATCAGAGCGCCATTTTGACGTTTGTGTGGACCAAGAGCTCATCCAACGCCACGAGCATCGACTGGAAGATGCGCATCGTAAGCATGGACGACACCATTGCCGAGCGCATTCAAAAACAGGTGAACTCGGTTTCGTCGCTGATCGAGGACCCGGTGGTGAGCCAGACCAAGATTGACGAGGAAAAGGCCGAACGTGACCTGGAGCATCGTCTGCATGGCCGCGAGATTTTCCGCGGCGGCAAGCCCGATCGCTCACCGTCCGATCTGCTGGAACAGGACAAGAAAAAGTAAGACGCCATCATCCCGCGTGAGCCACAAGCCCCGCGGGATGATTTTTCTGGGACGGGGATTAAATAATCATTATGCATAGAAAGTCATAATTATCATTTCGTAAACAATTTGATGAAATTAACGCCATGAGGCATGCTTGCGGTTACAATACCGCGAGGCCTAACTACACACCTTTAAGCCGGTCCTGTGAGACCGGGAAGGAGAATTATGGCGAACAACCATACCGCGGGCGCTGCCGCCCGCACCTTCGCGCCCAGCGAGCTTTGCCAGCATATGCTGGCCAAAACCAGCAAGGGCACCTGCGGTCCCTGTATCCTGTATCTTGAGGATGGGACCATTTTTTATGGACGTGCATGCGGCGCCGAGGGCACCGCGACCGGCGAAGTCTGCTTCAACACCTCGCTCGAGGGCTACTTTGAGGTCATGACCGACCCGAGTTATGCCGGCCAAATTGTAACCATGACCTATCCGCAGATCGGCAATTACGGTATCGACGAGACCGATGTCCAGTCGGCCTTCCCTGGCGACGCCGTGCGCCCTGCGAGCGCTCCGGCTATGCGCGGCATGATCGTTCGCGACATGTGCGCCACGCCTTCTAACTGGCGCTCGGCCGTCAGCGTGCCGGAGTACCTGCGCGCTCACGGCATCGTCGCTATCGAGGGTGTCGACACCCGCGCTCTGGTGCGCCATCTGCGCGACAATGGTTCCAAAATGGGCATTATCTCGACCGAGATCTTCGACGTCGACGAGCTTGCCGAGCGTCTGGCCGCAGCGCCCACGCTGGTAGGCGAGAACCTGGTCAAGACCGTAAGTTGCCCCGCGCCTCACGAGTTTGTGGCCGCCGACCTGCCTGCCACGCATGACTTTGCGCTTGCGGTTGCCGCTCCTGCCCGTCACAAAGTGGTCGCCTACGACTGCGGTGTGAAGCGCGGCATTCTGGAGGGGCTGGTCCGCGCCGGCTGCGACCTTACCGTCGTGCCGTGGGATACTCCCGCCCAGCAGGTGCTCGAGATGAATCCCGATGGCGTCTTTTTGTCCAACGGCCCCGGCGACCCCGACGCCGTGGTGGAGACCTACGAGCAGGTGCAGCAGCTGATCGGCAAGGTGCCGGTCTTTGGTATTTGCCTAGGTCACCAGATGATCAGCTTGGCCTGCGGCGCCCAAATGGAAAAGCTTAAATTCGGTCACCGTGGCGGTAACCAGCCGGTTATGAATCTGGTGAGCCGTCGCGTGGAGATCACCGCGCAAAACCACGGCTTTGGCCTGCTGTTCCCCAGTCTGGGCAAACTGATTCCGGAGCTTTCCGGCGGCGAAACCGAGCATGCGGCCGATGGCGACCTGCGCGCCTGGGTGCGCCGCGGTATCGCGCCGGTCGTGATGAACGAGCGCTTTGGCCGCATTCGCCTGACACATGTGAACCTCAACGACGGCACCGCCGAGGGCATCCAGCTGCTCGACGCCCCGTGTTTCTCGGTCCAGTACCACCCCGAGGCTTCGCCCGGCCCCACCGATGCCCACTATCTCTTTACCGCCTTTACGCGACTCATGGACGGCGAGGAGAACTACCTGGACATCGACACCGCGAAGGACCGCCTCGCCGGCTGGAATTTCGCCGAGTCCGAGAACGCTGCGACCGAGGAGAACTAACATGCCTAAACGTACTGACATCAAGCGCATCCTCGTTATTGGTTCGGGCCCCATCGTTATTGGCCAGGCCTGCGAGTTCGACTACTCCGGCGCCCAGGCCTGCAAGGTGCTCAAGGAGGATGGCTTTGAGGTCATCCTGGTCAACTCCAATCCGGCGACCATCATGACCGACCCGGGCTTGGCCGACCGCACCTATGTTGAGCCTATCACCGCCGAGTTTATCGAGCGCGTGATCAAGAAAGAGCGCCCGGACGCGCTGCTGCCCACGCTGGGCGGCCAGACCGGTCTGAACGCCGCCGTCGAGCTGGCAAAGGACGGCACGCTCGACAAGTACGGCGTCGAGATGATCGGCTGCGACCTGGCCGCTATCGAGCGCGGCGAGGACCGCAAACTCTTTAACGAGGCCATGGCCGAGATCGGCCTGGAGGTCGCGCGCTCGGGCTATGCCTACAGCGTGGCCGACGCCGAGGCTATCGCCGAGCGCGTGGGATATCCCTGCGTACTGCGCCCGAGCTTTACCCTCGGTGGCGCCGGCGGCGGCATCGCGCATACCCACGAGGAGCTCGTCTCCATCGTGAGCCAGGGCCTTGAGCTCTCGCCTGCCCATGAGGTGCTGGTCGAGGAGTCCATCGAGGGTTGGAAAGAGTATGAGATGGAGGTCATGCGCGACCACGCCGGCAACGGCATCATCGTGTGCTCCATCGAGAACCTCGACCCCATGGGCGTGCACACCGGCGACTCCATCACCGTGGCGCCAGCGCAGACCCTCTCCGACCTTGAGTATCAGCGCATGCGTGTCGCGTCGCTCGCCATTCTGGAGAAGATCGGCGTCGAGACCGGCGGCTCCAACGTGCAGTTTGCCGTGAACCCCCAGACCGGCCGCCTGATCGTCATCGAGATGAACCCGCGCGTGAGCCGTTCGTCCGCACTGGCCTCCAAGGCCACGGGCTTCCCCATCGCCAAGGCCGCCGCTCGCCTGGCCGTGGGCTACACGCTCGACGAGATCGTCAACGACATCACCAAGGCAACGCCCGCCTGCTTTGAGCCCACGATCGACTACTGTGTGGTCAAGGTGCCGCGCTTTGCCTTCGAGAAGTTTAAGGGTACCGACCCCACGCTCACCACGCGTATGAAGGCCGCGGGCGAGATCATGGCGATCGGCCGCACCTTTGAGGAGGCCTTCGGCAAGGCCATGCGCTCGCTGGAGGACGGACACCAGGGCATTTGCGCCGGTGGCAAGGAGGGTGCCGACAAGCTGAGCGACGATGAGCTCGCTCAGGCCGTGGCAACCCCGACCGAGCACCGCATCTTCTTTGTGGTCGAGACCCTGCGCCGTGGCTGGGACATCGCCCACATCCATGCCATCTGCGGTATCGATCCGTGGTACCTCAACCGTATCAACGACATGGTGCAGGTCCAGGAGAGCATCCGCGGCCTGCGTGTGGAGGATATCGACGCCGACGCGATGCGCCTGCTCAAGCAGTACGGCACGAGCGACGCCGAGATTGCCGCGCTGACCGGCTCGGACGAGCGCTTTGTGCGCGCCTATCGCAAGGGTCTGGGCGTGGTTCCCAGCATGAAGACGGTCGATACCTGCGCTGCGGAGTTTTCGAGCGCCACGGAGTACCACTACAAGACGTACGAGAACATCTACCGCACGAGCCCGGATGCCAAGAAGTGCGTGGCTCCCGACGAGACCACGCCGGCGGACAAGCCCAAGGCGATGATCCTGGGCGCCGGCCCCAACCGCATTGGCCAGGGTATCGAGTTCGATTACTGCTGCGTGCACGCGAGCTACGCGCTGGCGGCCCGCGGCTTCGAGACCATCATGGTCAACTGCAATCCCGAGACCGTCTCGACCGACTATGACACGTCCGACCGTCTGTACTTTGAGCCGCTCACCTACGAGGACGTCATGGACGTTATCGATGTCGAGCGCCCCGACGGCGTCGTGGTGACGCTCGGCGGCCAGACCCCGCTTAAACTGGCGCGCATGCTCGAGGAGAGCGGCGTCAACATTATGGGCACAAAGCCCGACGCCATCGACTTTGCCGAGGACCGCGAGCGCTTTGCCGCCCTACTCGACAAGCTGGGCATTATGTACCCGCCGGCGGGTCAGGCCACCTCGTTTGAGGAGGCCGAGGCCGTGGCCGCGCACATCGGCTACCCGCTGCTGGTGCGTCCGAGCTACGTGCTGGGTGGCCGCGGCATGATGATCGCCTACGATGCCGGGCATCTACGCGATTACATGGCCGAGGCTGCGCGCATTAGCCCCGACTACCCGGTGTACCTCGACCGCTTCCTGGAGGGTGCGATTGAGTCCGATGTCGATGCCCTGTGCGACGGCGAAGAGGTCTACATCGGCGGCATCCTGGAGCATATTGAGGAGGCCGGTATTCACTCCGGCGACTCTGCGACCTGCATTCCGCCGTTTAGCTTTAGCGAGAGCCTGCAGGCGAAGCTCCGCGAGACCACGCGCCGCATCGCGATGGCGCTGGGCGTACGCGGCCTGGTCAACGTGCAGTATGCCATCAAGGGTGAGACCGTCTACGTGATCGAGGCCAACCCGCGTGCCAGCCGTACCGTGCCGTTTATCTCCAAGGCCACCGGCGTGCCGCTGGCCAAGTGCGCGGCGCGTATCATGGCGGGCGATTCCATCGCGAGCTTGGGCCTGCCGAGCGATGAGCGTCAGCTGGACTGGTTCTGCATGAAGGAAGCCGTTATGCCCTGGGGCCGTTTCCCGGGCGCCGACGTCATCCTGGGGCCCGAGATGAAGTCGACGGGCGAGGTCATGGGTATCGCCAAGAGCTATCCCGAGGCATACGCCAAGACGCAGCTGGCGATCGACTACAAGCTGCCCGACCCGAGTTGCGGCAAGGTGTTCATTAGCGTGTGCGACCGCGACAAGCGCCATATCCTTTCGGTCGCCCGTATCCTGCGCTATCTGGGCTTTGACATCTGCTCTACCGAGGGTACGGCGCGCGTGCTGCGTGGAGGCAACGTGACGTGCGAGATCGTGGAGAAGATTAGCGGCCCGCACGACGGCGAGCGCCCCAACATCGGCGACCTCATCGCCGATGGCAAGATCGCGGTGATCATCAACACGCCGTACGGTCCGGGCTCGCGCGGCGACGGCTATCTGCTGCGCACCGAGGCAGTGCGACGCGGTGTGACCTGCGTGACCGCGATGTCTGCCGCCAACACGTACGTGAGTGCCATCGAGGCGGTGCGTGAGGACCAGCAGGGTCACGGCAGCGCCAACGACATGGGCATGGACGTCATCGCCCTGCAGGACCTGCCGCAGCACACGGTGTAGGTTGAGCTGGCCGGCCGGGGCGGGGGGCTGAGTTTCCCCCTTCGCTCCGGCTGCAAGCAGAGTCGCTCAGTGAGAAACTCAGCCCCCTCCGCCCCGGCCTACGGTGACTCGGTTGCACCGCGTGCTGCCGAAGGGGCTTTGCGCGATGACTAGGGCTGAATAAAAAGTGAGTGTGGGCGCCGTCGTTTGTTTGAACGACGGCGCCCACGTTTTGGATTTATTGGGCTGTGGCGGTGAAGGTTGTTTTGTCGGCGGCGATGTGCACGTGCAGCTTTGCCTGACCGTCGCAGCTGATGAGCACGCCTACCTCGAACGGGGTTCCCGTCTTGTCGTAGGTCGAACGCACGATGCGCATCGCCGCCTTACCGGTGTTCTGTCCCAAAAGGCGCGCCTCATGCTTGTCGAGGTTGACCGTCTCGTAGACGGCATCGACGCTTGCGGGCAGGATGCCGGTCTTTTCCGCGATGTAGGCGTAGAGTGAGCCATCCACGTCTTTGCGTGTGAGCTCGGGGCAAAGTGACACGGGGATATAGACGTAGTTGAGCTCCATGGGTTTGTCGTTGGCGAGACGCAGACGGCGAATCTCCCAGACGGGTGTCCCTTCGGGCACTTTGAGCCCGGAGGCGATGCCGCGGACGGCCGGTATGCTTGAAAAGGCGAGAATTTGCGAGCTCGGAACCCGTCCCGCTTCGCGCATCCGCGCGCTGAAATTCAGGGCTAGGTCGATGCCGGGTGCTGAGGTTTGGGGTTTGATGAACGTGCCCTGGCCGCGCTTGCGCACCACGCGCCCCTCGATGACGAGATCTTGGAAGCAACGGCGCACGGTCGCGCGCGATAACTCCAGCCGCTCACAGATTTCGAGCTCGCGTGGCAGCGGCGTCTTGGTGTCGAACGCCTGGCTGGCGATAAGCAGAGCGATTCGATGTTTAAGTTGGACATAGAGCGGCGTATCACCGCTGCGATCGAAGGGTTCGGAGGCGAGAAACGAGATCATGTCCATGGGGTACCTCCATGTCGTGAGCATACGTGACATGGTCTGACACTGCGGGACAAACCGGTGATGTCAGGCCCGATTCTTGTTGGTATGTATGGTACACAAGGAACATAAAACATTTACCAGGCAATCTACCTGCTATTTTAAAAATAATTGGAAGAAAAAATAATTTAGGCACAAAAATAGTTGCTACCGTTAACCGATGAATAGTTGCCGTTCGCAACTATTTTCTTGTACCGAACATGCCCCGGCGCAACAATAATCTCAGCAAAAAACAAAGCCGTGCGACACACGGCAGGTCGAGAGGAGACCGCATGCGGTATCTGGTAATGGTCAGTCACGGAACGCTCGCTCCCGGACTGCACAGTGTCCTCAAGATGCTCGGCAATGACGCCCCGAACATCTTGTCGACGAGTCTCGTGGACGGCATGGGCGCTGACGAGTATGTCGAGAACGTCAAGGCGATGCTCGTTCCCGTTACCGCCGATGACGAGGTTGTCCTGCTTGGTGACATCCTGGGCGGATCGCCGCTCACCAATGCCATGAACACGCTGGCCGAGAAGGGCCTGCTCGCCCACACCATTGCCTTCGGCGGTATGAATCTGCCCATGGCTATGACCGCCATGATGGGGCTTGCCACCATGGACCTGGATTCCCTCAAGCAGATGATGCTGCAGGAGGGCAAGAACGGTATGTCCGAGCTCGTTGTCCCGACCGATGACGCCGACGACGAGGACGACGACATCTAGGCAGCGCATCCGCCCCAATTTTTGTGATGGAGCGGGGGTTAAGAGGAAAGACCCCCGGTGATAAGGAAAGGAAGAACGCATGATTTCGTTCATCCGCATTGACGACCGCATGATCCATGGACAGACCGTCACCCGTTGGGCCCTCGAGTATCCCTGCGACGGTCTTATCGCCGTCAACGACGCCGCGGCGTCCAATCCCGTGCTCAAGGAGGCCTACAAGAGTGCCTCGGGCAAGAAGACGTTCGTGTGGACCAAGGAGCACTTCAAGGAGGTCTCCGAGAAGGTTCTCAAGTCCAACACCAAGTACTTCCTGATTACCAAGAACCCGCAGGACATGAAGGAGCTTCTCGTCGACTTCGGGTTCGATCCGGGTATGCGCCATATCATCGTCGGCCCCTGCAACGACCGTCCCGGTGCCACCAAGCTCGGCAACAACCAGTCGATCACGCAGGAAGAGGCCCAGGCGCTCGAGGATCTCACCAACGCCGGCTACACGGTCGAGTTCGCCCTTATCAAGGAGAAATCCATTGGTGAGTGGTCCAAGTTCCGCGGTCAGTTTGGCTTCTAGTTAGGCGCCAACTGCATTTTGGTACCTACAGCCCTGGGGAAAGGGGCTGAGGAATAAAGAAAGGGGAAAGCATGGCAATCAATGCATTCCAAGCCGCGCTGTTCGGCCTGTTCGCCTGCCTGGCATCACTGCCTGGCATGGGCGGCACGACGATCGGCAACTACACTCTGGGTCGTCCTCTAGTCGCCGGCCTCATCGTCGGCATCATCATGGGCGATATGCAGACGGGCATCCTCGTCGGCGCTGCCATCCAGGTTGTCTACATCGCTCTCGTGACCCCTGGCGGAACCGTCTCCGCCGACGTCCGCGCCGTGTCCTATATCGGTATCCCGCTGGCGATCCTCGCCATCAAGAACTCGGGCATCGATCCCGCTTCCGCTGAGGCTGCCGGCATGGCCGCATCCCTCGGCGCCGCCGTCGGCACGCTCGGCACTGTGCTCTTCTATGGCACCGCCACCATCAACCTGGTGTGGCAGGGCATGGGCTGGAAGTGGCTCGAGAAGGGCGATCTCCACAAGCTCTACCTGGTCAACGACGTTCTGCCTTGGATCGGTCACATCGTCTGCTCGTTCCTCCCGACGTTCATCATCACCATGGGCGGCACCGCCATGGTCGACCTCATGAAGACCTACATGCCCATGGACGGCATCGCGATGAAGACGCTGTTCACCGTCGGCTCGCTGCTGCCTACCGTCGGTATCGCCATCCTGCTCAAGCAGGTCATCTCTAAGCCCACGGACTTCCTGACGTTCTTCTTCGGCTTCACCCTGTCCGCTGTCATGGGATGCAACCTGATTGCCGCCGCCGGCATCGGCTGCTTCTTCGCCCTGATCAACTATGAGATCGCTTCGCTCAAGATCGACCTCGCAAACGCTCCCAAGGCAGCTATCGCCTCAGGCTCCGATGATGAGGAAGAGGAGGGCATCTAATGGCAGAGAAGAAAAAGCTCTCTAAGAAAACGCTTGCCAAGTCGTTCCGTAACTGGTCCTATGGCAACCTGACCTGCTTCTCGCAGGAGCACATGCAGACCTTCGGTTACCTGTGCGCCATGCTTCCGATTGTCGAGGAGCTCTACGACACGCCCGAGGAGCAGAAGCAGGCCCTCCAGACCTACTCAGCGTTCTTCAACACCGAGCCGCAGATCGGCACCATGATTGTCGGCGTCACCGCCGGCCTCGAGGAGGCTCGCGCAAACGGCGAGGCCATCGACGACGACGCCATCAACGGCATCCGCGCCGGCCTCATGGGCCCGCTCGCCGGCCTTGGCGACTCGCTGATCGTCGGTACCCTGATCCCGATCCTGCTCGGTATCGCCCTCGGTCTCTCGACCGGCGGCTCCCCGCTCGGCGCTATCTTCTATATCGTCGTGTGGAACCTGCTCATGTACCTCGGCATGCGCTTTGCCTACAACCAGGGCTATGAGCTCGGCGGCAAGGCAGTCGAGGCCCTCGTCGGCCCCAAGGCAAAGGCTCTTCGCGATTCCATCGTGATGGTCGGTACCATGGTCATCGGTGCAGTCGGTGCTACCTGGGTCTCCATCACCTGCAGCCCCAACCTGGTGCTGCCCGGTGGCGGTAAGTTCCAGGACACGCTCGATGGCATCTATCCGCACCTGCTGCCGATGGTCTTCATCATCTTCTGCTGGTACATGATGACCAAGAAGAAGGTCAACCCCATCGTTATGATGCTGATCCTCGTTGTGATCGCATTTGTGGGCGTTGTTATTGGCTTCTTCGACCCGGCGCTGAGCTACTAGTCATCATCCTTTGACCCCCTTTAAGGCCGTGCGGCCTCAACCGCACGGCCTTCTGATTTTACGCCGCCCTTCAAGGGCAATATGGCCAGCGACCTCCATCGCCTACACGACACCCGCTATATTGCTCTTGAAAGATGACGTATTCGATAAACGATGTACTTGCACATGATGCACGCTATGCACGAGGAGGACCCATATGCACGAGAAACACGGACACGACCTTTCGCGCGACGACTTGATCCGCGAGGCAAAGATGCAGACCGATGCTATTCAGCGGCTCAACGTTTGGCTGCGCCTGGGCTATTCGCTCGTGGCTATTGGCTTTTTGGTGGGGATGTGGGGTATGCAGGGCGGTCCCGGCTGGGGCGTCCCCGCGGGCATCGTGTGCCTGGTGGTGGGCACTCCGCTTTCGATTGTGCTTAAGGTTGGCACGACCAACGCCAAAAAGAATGTTGAGCGTATGCTCGAGGCCGCGGGTATCGACGTTGAGGAGCTTATGCGACGCAAGAAGGACGAGCAATAGACTTCCGCGTTGGGGTATCATAAATAATTGTTGCGAATGTTAACTAATGTACGGCAAATGACGGTTTTATGGCCCTTCTAGAGTTGCAAAGGACAATATCCCCAGTGGATTACGATGACGTCGCTCGAAAACTGATTGTGTACTCACGTTCCCTTGCCAAGGGATCCTTGAGTGCTGCCGGCGGCGCCAGTGTGGGCGAGGCACCGGTTTTACAGTATCTATCGGGTATTGACGGTGATGTCATTCCCTCCGAGATTGCCAAGAAGCTGAAATTTTCCCGTGCGCGCATGTCGCATATCTTGGATTCACTCGAGAGCAAGGGTTACGTTCAGCGCAGGACCGATCCAAACGATCGTCGGCGTGTGCTGGTGAGCATTACCGAGGAAGGCCGTGATTTCGCGGCGAAAAAAAATGCCGAGAGTGTGGCATCGCTCTCGAAACAACTCTCAGCGCTCGGCGAGCACGATGCCCAGGAGCTCGTGCGCATTCTGAATAAAGCCTATAGCCTTACCTATGATGCCGACGATTACCTGGACAATCTATAAGGATAAAGGCAGACATTTGGGTGCATCTTGAAATGCACCCGGGACAGTTGTGCCCATTGACTACCGTCAGCATCTCATTCCAAACCAAATCAGCCAACGTACGGCATAGCAATCTCCGGTAGGTCGCAGGGCGGCGGTCGAGCTTTTCTCTCGGGAAACTTCGCGAAGCCCAGTTCCCGAGGGAAAGGTATGGTCTGTGTAATACCAGATAAACAGTACATTTTTGCTAGATTGGTATTTGACTGAAGAACCAATTGGTATGGCTTATTAAGCCCACCTTGCCGTTGACGCTCATTTTACTGCCGCTGGTGGACTTCCGAACTTGGTTGCGCAAGTGCTCCCATATATTGATATGACCTAGTAGGTGGCTATCTGGTTACTACCAGTTGGCCCCTTGGTAACGGGTGGCCCCATTGTGCGGAATGTACCGAACATCCCCGTTTGATACGTTTTCCCATGCTGCCGGGGGGCGTCCTCGGCATCTCGGAAGAAAGGAGACCAGGTGCGCAGGAATTCCATTTTTACGAAACGGTGGGTGAAGGGAAGCGCGGTCCTCGTTGCCACTGCAGCGACGCTCGTGTTTGCCAATCCCCAACAGGCGATTGCCACGCCACTCAAGGGCGTCGACTCAGCGACCGTGTCCCAGTCTGCCTCGAATGTCGTCGACATCGATTTCGCTGACGGCATCAAGGGCCGTATTACGTTCCTCGAGGACGGTATTTTCCGTTATAACGTCGACCCCAAGGGTGAGTTTTCCGAGTACGCCACGCCGCGCAGTAAGTCCCACACGGCTAAGATCCAGGCTCAGCCCGATACCTCGGACACCTACAGCAAGCCGAGTGCGACGGTTGCCGACAAGGGCGACACTATCGAGATCACCGGCGGAAAGGCGACCGTGATCCTGGACAAGGCGACTGGCAAGATGAGTATCAAGTCAGGCGACCGTGTCGTGGTTTCCGAGTCCGCGTCCCTCGACCTTGATAAGAAGGGTACCGTCCAGACGCTCGCCAAGGAGAAGTCCGAGAACTTCTTTGGCGGCGGCACCCAGAACGGACGCTTCCTGCACACCAACCAGACCATCGCCATCTCCAACACGAACAACTGGACCGATGGCGGCGTTGCCTCGCCCAACCCGTTTTATTGGACGAGTGACGGCTACGGCGTGCTCCGAAACACGTTTGCAGAGGGTTCCTACGACTTCGGTTCCACGGACTCATCGACGGTCACGACTTTGCACAGCGAGAATGAGTTTGACGCCTACTACTTCGTGGCGACCAACGAGGGAGCTTCGAACGTGGCAACTGAGATGCTGCAGGACTACTACAAGGTGACCGGTAACCCGGTACTGCTGCCCGAGTACGGGTTCTACCTTGGTCATCTTAATGCCTATAACCGTGATGGCTGGTCAACGACCTCGGGTCAAAAGAAGTGGGAGACCAAGGGCAGCAAGTCCTCGAGCGAGAAGGGCGACGTTAAGTACGAGTCTGGCATGTCGACGGGCTACAAGCTCGACGGCACACTTGCGGCCGAGACGCTCAACGGTGAGGGCCCTACGGTTGATACCGAGAACATGAAAGCGACCGATTTCGACCGCCAGTTCTCTGCTCGGCAGGTTATCGATGACTACGAGGACAGCGACATGCCGCTCGGCTGGTTCCTGCCGAACGACGGCTACGGCGCCGGCTATGGCCAGAACGGTTACTACAAGACCGGCGGCGTCAACTCCGACGGAGCGAGCTCGGCCGACCGTCTTAACGCTGTGCGTGCCAACGTCGACAACCTTAAGAAGTTCACCGAGTATGCCAACTCAAAGGGTGTGAGCACGGGCTTGTGGACCCAGTCCAACCTTGAGCCCGACAGCAACCCTGAGACCCCGTGGCATCTGCTTCGCGACTTCGACGCCGAGGTCAAGACGGGAGGCATCACTACCCTTAAGACCGACGTTGCCTGGGTTGGATCTGGCTACTCCTTTGGTCTTAATGGCATCAAGACAGCTTATGACACGGTGACGACCGGCGCTAACAAGCGCCCCAACATCATCACGCTCGATGGTTGGGCCGGCACGCAGCGCTTTGGTGGCATTTGGACCGGCGACCAGTATGGCGGTAACTGGGAGTACATTCGCTTCCATATCCCCACGTATATCGGTCAGAGTCTTTCGGGCAACCCCAACATCGGCTCCGACATGGATGGCATTTTTGGCGGCGACCCCATCATCTCTGCGCGTGACTACCAGTGGAAGACGTTCACGCCCTCTATGCTCGACATGGACGGTTGGGGCACCTACCGTAAATCGCCCATGACGCACGGCGATCCCTACACAGGCATCTCGCGCTTCTACCTCAAGCTCAAGGCGCAGCTCATGCCCTATATCTACACGAGCGCGGCCTCGGCGGCCAACATCGACACGGGTAACGGCGATGCCGGCCTGCCCATGATCCGCGCCATGCTGCTTTCCGATAACTCCGAGTACGCCGCAAGCACCTCGACGCAGTACCAGTATATGTTCGGTGAGAACTTCCTAGTGGCACCGGTGTATCAGGATACCCAGGCAGACGAGAACGGCAACGACATTCGCAATGGGATTTACCTCCCCAACTACGGCACCGACGAGAATCCCACCATCTGGATCGATTACTTCTCGGGTAAGCAGTATCGCGGCGGCCAGGTTCTCAACAACTACGAGGCTCCGCTTTGGAAGCTGCCGCTGTTTGTGAAGGCCAACGCTATCGTGCCGATGTACGCCGAGAACAACAACCCCGAGGCCGTGAGCGACACCAACACCAAGGGTACCGACCGCAGCCAGCGTATCGTCGAGTTCTTCGCCACCGAGGGCGACGGCACCTTTACGCAGTACGAGGACGACGGCTCCTCCATCGAGAACAACACGACTGAGGACGATTCCTACGGCACGATCGACAATATCTCCTACGGTGAGCATGTGAGCACCGTCTACAGCTCCAAGGCCGCAGGTGGCACCGCGACCTTTACCGCCGAGGCCTCGCAGGGCGGCTACAACGGCTACGACTCCAACCGCACCACGACCTTCGTGGCCAATGTGTCCGCCAAGCCCACGAGCGTTGTCGCCAAGAACGGCGGATCCGCACTCAACGTGGTTGAGGTCGACTCGCAGGAGACCTTTGACGCCGCGACCCCCGAGGCCGGCCAGGCGGTCTACTTCTACAGCGAGACCCCCAACCTCAACCACTACGGCAGCGATGCGGACGGCACCGAGGCCGAGCAGGGCGAGAGCTTCAACAACACCAAGATCACCACGAACCCCAAGGTCTACGTCAAGTTCGCGAAGACCGATGTTGCTGCAGCGGCGCAGACGCTTGAGCTGGGCGGTTTCGTGAACGCCGACGCCACGCTCACAGCCGATCGCCTCAACGAGAACCTCTCCGCACCCACGAACCTTGCTGCCCCCGAGGACGCCACGACCCCAACGAGCATCAAGCTCACCTGGGGAAAGGTCGATGGTGCTACCTCCTACGACCTTAAGGTCGACGGCACTGTGTTTGCCGTGGGTGATGCGGCCGAGTTCACGCACACCGACCTCGCCTACAATAGCAAGCACACCTACCAGATTCGTTCGCGCAACGCCGAAGGTTACTCCGCCTGGAGCGATGTGCTCGAGGCGAACTCCGCACTCGATCCGTGGCGGAACGTCCCCGACGCCGAGGAAATCACCTGGGAGGGCTCACTTTACGGCAGCCATAAGGCCGAGCTCGCCTTCGACCATGAGTTCCAGTCGGGCGACGGCGGTTTCCACTCCGGTGGCAACGATCTGGGCAAGGCGCTTACCGTTGACTATGGACGCGCTTACAAGCTCGATAAGCTCGAGTACTATCCGCGCGATGACGCCGGCAACGGCACCGTGACCAAGATGCGTGTTGAGACGAGTCTCGATGGCGTCCACTGGACGAGCCAGGAGGTCGATTGGGCACGTTCCGCTGATTGTAAGACGGTAGCGTTTGACGGCACCGTGGCCGCCCGTTACGTGCGCATGACACCGCTCGCCTCGGTCGGCAATTTCTTCTCCGCGTCCGAGATTGCCATCTACAAGACCGACGGCACGGATGGCTTCGCCGTGGGCTCCAACCTCAACAAGGCCACGATCTCCGACGGAGACTACTCCAACATGAAGAACTATCTGGGCCTCGAGAATCGCGAGCCCGATACCCCGACGTTCGGTTCGCAGATCCGCGACCACTTCGCCGACCTCAACGATAACGGCGTTTACGACGTCTACGATTACTCGTTCACCATGGCGGGTCTTGACGGCGGCACTAAACAAAAGGGAAAGGTCGCAGGTTCGCTCGCGGTGATTCCGAGCAAGACCGAGGTCGAGGCCGGTGATGAGATCACCGTTGATGTCTATGCGGCCGACGCCAAGAACGTCAACGCCCTGGGCGCTCTCGTCAACTTCAAGAGCGACCAGTTCGAGTTTGTGTCCGAGAGCATCGCGCAGGACGGCTCGACTGCCGGCATGGAGAACCTGTCTCGCGAGAAGGTCCAGTTCGCGGACAGAACGCAGACTATCAATCTCGCCTTTGCCAACCGCGGCGATGGCAAGCTCTACAACGGTACCGGCGCGGTGGCGAGTTTCAAGCTCAAGGCCAAGACCGCCGGCAAGGTCGAACTGCCCTCGACATCTTGGCTCATCGGTCCGGCATGCGACGCGCTTGAGTTTGCGAGCGACGGCACGGTGACGATGCCGGATGTTCCTCAGCCAACGGTCGCCGAGTACGGTCAGGATGCCTTCAACATCACGATGACCAACGATGAGCTCACGACCGACGACGGGACCAACGTCGAGAAACTTATCCAGCAGAAGAGCTATAACGCGCTGTTCGATAATAACGAGGGCGACAACGGCTTTGAGTTCCTATGGGACTGGAGCGGCAACTGGGACAGCGAGGGTAAGCTTCCGAGTTACGTGAAGCTTCCCACCACGATGACATTCGCATTTAAGACGCCGTCGAAACTCGATAGTGTCGAGGTCGTTAACCGCAACGGTGGCAACGGAACCGTGCAGAAGATCAAGGCTGTCGTGACGTTCGAGGATGGCTCGACCCAAGAGTTCGCGGGCGGGGAGTACGATTCCTTCCGGGCTCGCTACGCCTTTGGCCTCTCTGCCGAGAACAAGGGCAAGAAGGCGACCAAGGTCGAGGTCACGCCGCTTGAGGCATCGGGTGACCAGATGCTCACACTGCGTGAGGTCAACTTCAACTACACGCAGGGTGTCGAGGCCATCGAGGGTGTCGAGCTAGGCAAGAACCAGACCGAGTTCTTTGAAGGCGACGTTACGCTCGTCGACGCCAAGGCCACGCCTGAGAGCGCCGGCTACCCCTATGTGACGGTCGAGAGCTCCGACCCCTCCGTGGTAAGCGTCTCCGCTGTTCAGGCTGGCGATAGCGTGAGCTACTACCTGCGTGCCAACAAGGCCGGCAAGGCAAAGATCACGGTGGCGTCGGTACTCGACCCCTCCAAGACCGCATCCTATGAGGTCGAGGTCAAGGCTGGTGTCGATACCTCTGCGCTCGTGGCAGCGCTTTCCAAGGCCATGGGCTACAGCGAGTCCGTCTACACTAAGGATTCCTATGCAGCTCTCACCACTGCGGTCGAGGCGGCTCGGAAGCTCCTCGACGGCGGCCAAGGCAGCTATAGCAAGAAGGATGTCGCAGACGCCACAGCCAAGATCGAGAAGGCAATCGACGGCCTCAAGATGCGCCCTGTCGATGAGAAGATTCTCATCAACACGCCCGAGAACCGCAAGAACGTCAAGGTGGCCGGCTTCTCGAGTGAGGCCGACTACGAGGGCAGCAACGCCGTCAACGCTCTCGACGGCGACGAGCGGACGCTTTGGCACAGCGACTGGGCCCATGGGACCGGTATGCCCCAGTATCTGAGTGTCGACCTGGGCCGCGACTACGATCTCACCGACGTTACATTCCTGCCGCGCCAGGACGGCGGCACTAACGGCGATATCTTCGAGGCCGAGATACTGGTCTCCGACACTGCCGACGGTTATGAGATGGGCACCGCCGTATCGATGGGTACGTTTGCCTTCGACAACGACGGCCACGTACTCACCGACCGTGGCGACTGGAAACAGATGAGCTTTGGCGCCGCGCGCGGTCGCTACGTGACCGTCAAGGTGATTCACGCCGGCGGTGGCGACGTCGATGCCTACTGCAGCGTGGCGGAGCTCAAGTTCTACGGTACGGCCGTTCCCGATCCGGTGTCGAAGGATGATCTCGCTACCGCGATCGAAAAGGTTGATGCCGAGGTTGCTGCCGGCGACCTCAAGGCCGGTGACTACACCGAGGCCTCCTGGACGGCGCTCGAGAACGCCCTGGCGAGCGCCCGCGCCATCTTGAGCGACGAGAACGCCACGCAGGACGAGGTCGACCAGGCGCTCAGGGCGCTCGAGAGCGCCCGCGGCGCGCTCGAGAAGACCCCGGTGGCCCCGGTCGAGAATCCGACTAAGAAGCAGCTCAAGGCCCTGGTCAAGCAGGCGAAGGAGACTGACACCAGGGGCAAGACGGCCGAGTCTGTCAAGGCCCTGACGGATGCCATTACCTACGCCGAGGACGTCTTGGGTGATGAGAATGCTTCCGACACCCAGCTCCAGGCGGCCTATGACCAGCTCAAGCTGGCTATTGAGAGCCTCAAGGATGCCGATTCCGGCAATCAGGGCGGCTCGGGCAACCAGGGTTCCGGCAATGGCTCGAACGGCGGCAACCAGGCGGGCAAGCCCGCAGGCGACAAGGCCCAGGGCAGCAAGAAGAACGGTTCGGCGATTCCCAATACCGGAGACCAGACGGCGGCGACCGTCGCGACCGTCGGTGGTCTTGGCGCCATCATCGCCGCGATCGGCGCTCTCTTCCATCGTCGCAGCAAGGCTAAGTAGCCCCAGCAACAGCTAAGCAAGCGTGCCCGCCGTCCCACCCAAGGACGGTGGGCACGCTTTTTGAATGTGGGCGGAAAGCTCCGACCCTTCGGCCTTAATCTCGCAAAGCGTTCCGTCTCCCGCCGAACACATCAGCATCGGCAGCTATACTACTCTCAGTAGTTAAGGGTCGCGGATTCGCCGCGTCACCGCTCTCAACAGGAGGTCTTTGTTTATGGCAGATCAGAAGCCGGTTGTCGGGATCATCATGGGCTCCAAGTCCGATCTGGGTGTTATGGAAGGCTGCACCGCCGAGCTCGAGGCGCTCGGTGTGCCCTATGAGCTCGTCATTGCGAGCGCACACCGCACGCCGGCGAAGGTCCACGAGTGGGCCTCGACTGCCGCCGATCGCGGTATCAAAGTGATTATCGCCGCCGCCGGCAAGGCTGCTCACCTGGGTGGTGTCGTGGCTGCCTTTACGCCGCTGCCGGTTATCGGTGTGCCTATGAAGACGAGTGACCTGGGCGGTATGGATTCGCTGCTGTCGATGGTGCAGATGCCTTCGGGCGTACCCGTGGCCTGCGTTGCCATCAACGGCGCAAAGAATGCCGCCATCTATGCCACGCAGATCTTGGGCGCATGCGACCCCGAGTACCGCAAGGTTATCGAGAAGATGAAGCAGGAGATGGCTGACGCCTAGGCGTTCCGCCGTTTCACCGCAGTATAAGGAGAGCCATGTCCGACTATCAGGGAAAACGATTCAAGGCTTCTCAGATTCCCGATCCGTCGAAGCCGGGTGCTGCCCATGCGGCACAGCAGGGTCGGACATCCTCTCCTCAGCAGCCGCGCACGCCGCGCCCCGTGACACCGGCGACGCATCGTCGACAGGACGCGCCGGCCGCATATCGACCTTCATCTTATAGCACCGCTAAGAAGCCGCCCCGGTCTTCATCGCATGCCACGCCGTCGGATTACACCGAGTCGCCGCGTAAAAAGCGCCGCTCCATCATTCCTATTCTGCTCATCATCGTGGGCATCGGTCTGATTGTTGCCGCCGCTGCCATCTTTATCAATGCCCAGATTGGCTATAAGCAGGCGAGCGATTCGTATCAGAAAATCGAGAAGCAATATGTAAGCGATAAGGACGCCAGCGGCGTGCCGATTATCGACTTTGATGCACTTGCTCAGACGAACCCCGAGATTGTGGGTTGGATTTACGTGCCGGGAACCAACATCAACTATCCCGTGGTGCAGACCAGCAACAACTCCAAATACCTCAACACGCTGTTCGATGGCACGTCTAACGCCTCGGGTGCCATCTTCTTGGATAGCGATGACACCGCGCCGGGAATGGTCGACCAGCAGACCACGATCTACGGCCACCATATGAACGATGGGTCGATGTTCAACGTGATTTCGGATACGACTGACCAGGCAACGTTCGATAGCATTGAATATGTGTACTACATCACGCGCGATGCGACGTATAAGTTGCGTCCGCTGGCGACCAAGGTGGTCGAGGACACGTATGCCAAGGCGCGCACGACCAATTTTGAGGGCGACGACGGACTCAAGAACTACCTGTCCGAGATGCTCGACGGCGCTTCTGCCGTGGCGAGTGATGCCACCGATCGTGCCGCTTCGGCAACTAAGGTTGTAACGCTCGTGACCTGTCGTTCGCTGTCGCTGAGCAACACACGCGCCGTCATGGTTCTCACGCCGGTCGAGGAATAAGTTGTTCGAGAGTAGCTAAAAAGGCCCCGTCCCAAATTGGCTACTCGACGACGGTAAGGGAGAAACGATGCTTGAGAGTGGCAAATTGATGCCTTCGATTGATACTTGGCTGCGCGAGGCCAAGGCCGATGCTTCGGCGGCAGGCTGTGGGATGTATCTGACGCATAACGGTGTGGTGCGCGCGACACCCAAGGCTGAGGTGCGCGGAGTCGAGACCGATGGCGTGGCGCCAGGCCACAGGGTGGGCGGCATGGTCTTTGACTACGACGCCGAAAAGGTACGGTCTGCTATCGAGGCTGCGCGCGCGATGCCGGGTATCGGCTATGTGCGCGTGTGGCTGGCAAGCGGCGAGCTTGCCGTAGGTGACGACATCATGCTCGTGCTTATCGGCGGGGACATTCGCCCGCACGTGGTCGATGCGCTGCAGGCGCTCGTTGGCACCATCAAGAACGAATGCGTGAGTGAGGTCGAGCGCGAGGCATAGAGGCTTGCGTCGATAGAAGGATCGTTTATAAAAATGCCCACCGGTACGTGTGATACCGGCGGGCATTTTGCGTTTTGGGCGCGGTGAGCGCTACACGCGCGTCGCATCCTTGGGGCTCATGGTCATGCTCTGGAAGCGGTTTTCCATGTATTCGTTATCGAAGTGCTCTCCGTAGAACTGTGCGACGGGAATGTCCGGCTCCGTGCCGTTAACGCGCTGGTACCAGTAGTCGAGCGACTGCAGCGTCATGACGCCGTCGACCAGCATGATAACGGTAAAGATGACGGTGGCCGAGTAGCGGCTCTTCCAGGGGATCTTGTTGATAAGCTTAAGCAGCCTCGGCAGCAGCAGCTTGATCCAGATGAGGCCGCCCAGGCCCCACAGGCAGGCGAAGCCCGTGCAGGTGCGTCCGCCCGTGAGGACCACGAGCGGATCGGGCAAACCGAACAGCGTTATGTGCGAGTAGCTCCACGAGACCACGCCAAACGCGGTTTGCATAAACCAGCCCACGAACACCTCAAAGCTGGCGCCGAGCAGGGCGCTCACCAGGAAAATGATGATGGGGTTCTTTTTGTAGAAGCGGTTAAGCACCATGGTCATGAGCACGGCGCCAAATCCGTAGATGGGGCTGAAGGGGCCAAACAGCATGCCGGCGCGGTTCTGGTAGACGCCCGGGTCGTCGACCGTCATGTGCCAGATGTCCTCGGCGATCAGGCCGAGCACGCAGCAGACAAAGAATACCCAGAACAGGTTGAAGTAGTTGAGCTTGATGTAGCCTTCGCCGGTTTCATCGCGCCCGAGCATGCCCTCGGCGGCGGCGTCGCGATCGAGCATCTCCTGCAGGCGGCGCTGCAGTTCGCGCTCCTGACGCAGCGTGGGGTCGACGGTTGCCGAAAGTGCAACAAGGATGCCGAGCTGGATCGCGGGACGCAGCAGGAAGGGCCCGATGCCCTGGAGCATCACGTCGACCAAAAGCTCGACGACCGTGAATGCAATAAGGATGTAGGACAGGCGGGCGGCGTTGCGGCGCTGGTTTGTGATAAGGTCCAGGCCAAAGATGATTAGGATGACGGCACTTGCCGCAGAGAGCATGATGCCGGCGACGATAAGGCCGACTGCGACGAGCGTGTTATCGCCGAGCTTTTCGGTGGCGTTGCCGTTAACAAGTGCCGTGATGACCTGCCACATAAAGGCAGCGACTGACGGGAGCGTGCCCACGCCGGAAAGGATGCACAGGACGGCGTACACCTTAATGATGAGGGGAATCTTCTTGACCTCTGTGGCGCTGGGGACGCTGGGGTCGAGTTCGTTTCGATCCATACAGAACCTTTCTCGCTTTGTTGTAGGTTATAAGGATACGCCGCCGACCTGCCAAAAGACAGGATGAACGTCCCAATTGCAACTTTGTAATCCCCAACGGCGGACGCGGCGGCCATCTGGGGGCGCGGGCACTTACACTGGACAGACCGATAAAATGTTTGGCAACAAAACTGATTATTAGCTCGGTGGGCTTTTAAAAAGCGCTGCTCATGCGCTGGGGAGCACGTCGCGCCGTGCGTATAATAAGGCGGGTAACGCCAAAAATACGAGGCTCTGAGGGGATACCATGTCTCAAGAAACCATCCGCGCGGCCGAGCGTGCCGCGGGACAGGTGAACACCATGTCGACGTATGATCCGGACTCCGACCAGCTGCATGAGGAATGTGGCATTTTCGGCGTATGGGCGCCCGATCGCGACGTGGCTCGACTGACGTACTTTGGCCTGCGTGCGCTGCAGCACCGTGGCCAGGAATCGGCTGGAATCGCCGTGGGTGACGGCGGCACGGTTATGGTCCGCAAAGATCTGGGCCTGCTCGACCGCGTGTTCTCCAACGCCGACCTGTCGACGCTCTCCGGCCAGCTGGCCGTGGGTCATGTGCGCTACGGCACTGCCGGCGCCAAGAGCTGGGAAGCCTCTCAGCCGCACCTCTCTACCATCAATAGCGTCATTATCGCGCTCGCGCACAACGGCACCCTCGTCAACACCGACGAGCTGCGCCGTCAGCTGATCGAGCTGGGCGTGCCGTTCCTCTCCAATTCGGATTCCGAGGTCGCGACCAAGCTTATCGGCTACTTTACCCAGCGTACGGGCCACCTGCGCGAGGGTATTCGCAAGACCATGGAGCTCGTGCGCGGCGGCTACGCCATGACGCTCATCAACGAGCAGGCGCTCTACGCATTCCGCGATCCACACGGCATTCGCCCGCTCGTGCTGGGCAAGCTGGTGGACGAGGGTCTGGACCAGGCCGATGCCGCAGCCGTTTCGCAGCTGCCGTCGCAGGACGGCGCCGCGACGGTCGACTCCGCCGTCCGTGTCACGCGCGCCGGCGGCTGGGTCGTTGCTTCCGAGACCTGCGCACTCGACATCGTGGGTGCCGAGTACGTCCGTGACGTCCGTCCCGGCGAGATCTTGCGCATCAGCGCCGAGGGCCTGGTATCCGAGCAGGGCGTGCCTGCAGCCGAAGAGCCCGCCAACTGCATCTTTGAGCAGGTCTACTTTGCCCGCCCCGACTCCATCATGAACGGCAAGAGCGTCTATGCCTGCCGTTACGACATGGGTCGTCAGCTGGCACATGAGGAGCCTGTCGAGGCCGACCTGGTCATCGGCGTGCCCGACTCCGGCCTGCCGCCTGCGGAGGGGTATTCGCACGAGAGCGGTATTCCCTTTGGCGAGGGCCTTATCAAGAACCGCTACGTGGGCCGTACGTTTATCGAGCCTACGCAGGAGTTGCGCGCCATGGGCGTGCGTATGAAACTCAACCCGCTGCGCGACAACATCGAGGGCAAGCGCCTGGTCGTCATCGACGACTCCATCGTGCGCGGCACCACCATGGTTCAGCTCGTCAAGATGCTGCGCAACGCCGGCGCCAAGGAGATTCATATCCGCATCAACTCGCCCGAGGTCATCTGGCCGTGCTTCTACGGTATCGATACCGACGTGCAGTCGCAGCTTATCAGCGCCAACAAGACGGTCGACGAGATTTGCGAGTATATCGGCGCCGATTCGCTGGCCTTCCTTTCGGTCGAGGGCCTGCTTAAGGTCATGCCCAAGGGCGGTTACTGCGATGCGTGCTTTACCGGCCGCTACCCCGTGGCGATTCCCGAGAGCTTTGGCCGCGACAAGTTTATGGAGGGCTTTAAGCCCCGCAACCTGGACAAGCCGCTGCACTTTGACGACGACGCCGTGATCGAGAAATACGACGACCGCAGCTGGGAAGAGGAGCACGGCGAGGCATAAAACCTGCCATATGGGGACAGGTATATTTTGGTAGGTTTTACCTGCTGTTTTGTTGATATGACGGCGGGTGCTGTTATGGCACACGCCGAAATGAACGCAATTATGAGCACCGTTTGGCGCCCGCGCGGCGCCACGGTAGTGGGAGAGGAAGGCTCAGATGAGCGACAGCAAGCATGTGACGTACGAGGACGCCGGCGTCGATACCGCCGAGGGCGGTCGCGCCGTCGACGCGATTAAGCAGATGGTCAAGGACACCAATCGTCCCGAAGTTATCGGCGGCATCGGCGGCTTCGGTGGCCTGTTCTCGGCTGCCGCGCTCAAGGATATGGAAGACCCGATCCTGATCAGCGGTACCGACGGCGTGGGCACCAAGCTCGTGCTCGCCCAGATCATGGACCGTCACGAGACGGTGGGCCAGGACCTGGTCGCTATGTGCGTCAACGACATTTTGGCTTCGGGCGCCGAGCCGCTGTTCTTCCTGGACTACGTTGCCATCGGTCACATCGAGGCCGAGCACATGGCAAAGATCATCAAGGGCGTGGCCGATGGCTGCAAGCTCGCGGGCTGCGCGCTCGTGGGCGGCGAGATGGCCGAGCACCCCGGCGTCATGGCTCCCGCCGACTACGACCTCGCCGGCTTTACCGTGGGCGTCGTCGACCGTCCCAAGATGCTCGACCCCGCGAACGTTCGCCCCGGCGATGTGATCCTGGGTCTGCCTTCCACCGGCGTGCACTCCAACGGCTACTCGCTCGTGCGCAAGGTCATCGGCGTCGACGGCATCAAACCGGGCACGCCCGAGGCCGCCGCTAAGGCCGAGGAGCTGAGCCGTCCGCTCGAGGAGCTCGGCGGTGCTTCGCTGGCCGACGCTCTGCTGGCTCCCACGCGCATCTATGTGAAGCCGATTCTGGAGCTGCTGCGTGGCGACGTCAACGTGCACGCCATTGCTCACATCACCGGTGGCGGCATTACCGAGAACCTCAACCGCGCGCTCGCCGACGATGTCGATGCCGTGGTCACCCGCAACGGTGCCGAGATGGGCTGGGATATTCCGCCCGTCATCACCTACGTGTCGCGTCAGGCCGAGCTCGCGCCCAACGAGGCATGCAAGACCTTCAACATGGGCGTCGGCCTGTGCCTGATCGTTGCCCCCGAGGACGAGGCTACCGTGACCGAGGCCCTGGTCGCGCTGGGCGAGAAGCCGTTCCGCGTGGGCGAGTGCGTCGAGGGTTCCGGTAAGGTCGTGTACTCCGATGAGCGCTAGCGAGCAGATGGCTGCTGCCGAGGGCCTGGGCTTTGTGCCCTACACCCGTCCGACCGGCACCGATACGGCCGAGCCGCTCAAGATCGGCGTGCTCATCAGTGGCTCTGGCACCAACCTGCAGGCGCTGATTGACCTGATCGCTGCCAGCAAGCTCAATGCTTCGATTGAGCTGGTGGTGTCGAGCCGTCCTTCGGCCAAGGGGTTGCAGCGTGCCGAGCGTGCGGGTATCCAGACGCTGACGCTGTCCAAGGATGTCTATGCCGACCCCATCGCCGCCGACGAGATCATCGCGCACGAGCTGCTCGAGCGCGGCTGCGAGTATGTGGTCATGGCCGGCTACATGCGCATGGTGCACACGCCGCTGCTGGCGGCGTTTCCCAACCGCGTGGTGAACCTGCATCCGGCGCTGCTGCCGAGCTTTACCGGCGCGCATGCGATCGACGATGCCTTTGCGCGCGGCGTCAAGGTGACCGGCGTGACCGTGCACTTTGCCAACGAGGTCTACGACAACGGCCCCATCATCGCCCAGCGCGCGCTGGCTGTCGAGGAGGGCTGGGATGTCGACACGCTCGAGGAACACATCCACGCGATTGAGCACGTACTGTATCCCGAGGTCGTGCAGATGCTCGCCGACGGCCGCGTCCACGTGCTGGAGAGCGGCAAAGTGGCAATTGATGCGGCACGCTAGTCGCGTGTAAGAGAGTTCGCTGAGCGCTCTTTGGGACGCAAGCGATCGAAAAAAGTTGATAGGGCTCCGTCCGTACGCGGGCGGGGCTCTTTTTGTGTGGCCTCTCAAGTTTGCTATACTGCTAGCAAGCAGAGAGGAGTCGCCATGGCAACAGCAACAGTGCAGCTCAACACGCGAATCGACCCTATGCTCAAGGCTGGCGGCGATGCGGTCCTGACTCGCAATGGGCTGGGGCCGAGTGACGCTATTCGTGCGCTTTGGACCTACCTTGTCGAGCATCAGACGTTGCCAGGATTTATGGTGGAGGATAGGTGCGAGGCACCCCGTGCGGAGAGTCTGGCCGAGCAGGGATGCGGGCTGGCTTTTTTCTCATTGGGGTTGAGCGCGGCGGATTTTGCGCCAGCTGAATCATCGGCAGACAACTGGGGTGCCGTACGCGACGACATGTACGATGCGATGATCGCTGGCATAGAGGCGAATTGCCGATGATTGCGGCAAAACGACTCTTGGTAGACACAAACGTTTGGCTCGATTATTACCTGCAAGAGGGAGCGTTCGACGAGGCGAAAAGATTGATTGAGTTGGCCGAGGCGGGAAAGATTGACCTTCTGTACGCGCCAACGACGGCAAAGGACCTGTTCTACATTGTGCCGCGGCGTCTAGCTCAGCGGAATGTGAATGGGGTTAACGCTCCGTTCGGTCCGGCTGCATGGGCCTGTATCGAGCATATGATGCAGGTGGCAACGGCTTCTCCGCTTTCGTTGGCGGAATGCGAGATGGCGCGTATGCTTGGCAAGCGTATGCCGGACCTTGAGGACAATCTCATCATTGCATCGGGCGATACGGCGGATGTCGACTACGTAATCACGAGCGACCGACGCATGTTGGAGGCGATGCCCGAGGTATGCTTGACGCCCGCGCGCGCACTCGAGCTCATCGGGATCCTCGGCTAACCTTGCATACTCCGTTTCGCTATCATATTGAGCATTGTGGCCCTCATGCAACTTTGGAGGACGATATGGCGGATAACGAAGCGCTGTTTACGCCTGAGCTGGTGTTTTTTGATTGGGAGTGTGCGACGCCTGATGAGGTGTTTGCGCGACTCGAAGGCGAACTTGCTCCACGCGGCTACATTGGCACCGGTTGGCTCGACGCCGTCCGCACGCGCGAGGATGCCTATCCCACAGGGCTTGCCATGCCGGCGGCCAACATTGCCATCCCGCATACCGATCCGGGGTTTGTGGCTAAGCCCTACATCGCGGTGGTGAAGCCGGCCACGCCCGTGACATTCAATGCTATGGCGGGCATGGGTGCCCCTGTGCCGGCGCAGATCGTCATCAACTTGGGCATTGCCGAGCCGGGCGGCCAGGTCGAGGCTCTGCAAGCGCTTATGAATATCTTTATGGACGCGGACACCGCGGCCGATGTGCTCGGCCAGACCACGCCCCAAGGCATGGTCGAAGCCATCCGCCGCCACTTTTAAATCCGGCCCCTGGGGACGTTCCTTTTGTCGCGGGGGCCGCGTTGTGACACAATGGCGTTTGTTCGATTCGTTATGCGAAAGGCCAACTATGGCAAATAAGAAAAAGAACTCCGAGGCCGCGCCGACGCCCGAGCAGCAGACTCGCGCTGCCTCCAGCTCTCGTAAGAAGCAGCGCAAGACGTACGTGTCTAAGACCGTCAAGATTGTTCTGGTGGTTATCGGCGTGCTGGCAATGTTGCTTTCCGTCTCGGCCATGGCGTGCTCCGGTCTTATGTCGCAGACCGAGGACACCTCGGGCTACAAGCTCACCGGCGGCGTTGCCGCCACCATCAACGGCACCAACCTCACCGAGGATACCGTGACCAAGCAGATCATGAGCATGCGCACGTCCTATGGTTATACCAAGGACAAGGATTGGGCGCAGTACCTGGTCAACAACGACCTTACGCCCAAGAAGTACCGCAAGCAACTCATCGACTCCTACACGCAGCAGATTCTGCTTCAACAGGCACAGAAGGAGAACGGCGTGACGGTGTCGGACGAGGAGGTCGAGAAGGCTTGGAAGGACGCATGCAAGAGCGCGGGCGGTGCCAAGGCCTTTAAGAAGACCCTCAAGACCTACGGCTATACCGAGGATACCTACAAGGATTCGCTCAAGGAGAGTCTGGCGCAGCAAAAGCTCAAGGAAGCCGTGGCGCCTACCAGCAAGCCCGAGGACAGCGAGATCGTCGATTACATCAACGAGAACCTGTCGAAGTACAACGATGCCCGCCGCTCGTCGAACATCCTGATCAAGGTCGATTCCGAGGCATCCGACGAGGACAAGGCTGCCGCCAAGGCCAAGGCGCAGGAGTGCCTGGACAAGATTAACTCCGGCGAGCTGAGCTTCGAAGACGCTGTGAAGCAGTATTCCGACGACACCGGTTCCAAGGAGAAGAAGGGCGACGTGGGCTGGGACAAGCTCACCACCTTCGTCGACAGCTACCAGACGGCACTCGAGGGGCTCAACAAGGGCGATGTGAGCGGCGTGGTCGAGTCGACGTACGGCTATCACGTTATCAAGTGCACTGACTACTTCCATGTCGATAGCCAGGTCGATGATATCAAGCAGGTACCCAAGGCCATCAAGAAGTACGTCTCCAACGTGGTGAAGACGCAGGCGGCCAGCACTGCATATAGCGAGTGGCTGGAGCAGTACAAAAAGGACGCCGACATCACCGTCAACCCCATGCCCAAGGACGTACCCTACAACGTGAGCCTGAAGGGTGTCACCAAGAGCTCGACCGACAATTCGTCGACGACTGAGTAATCATGGGGCGGTGCTCGCGCGAGTGCCGCCCGCACTATTGAGGAGGATTTGCAGATGACCAACGAAGAGCTGCAGCAGGAAATGATCGCCGCCATGAAGGCCAAGGACAAGGTTCGCCTGTCCATCATTCGCCAGGTTAAGGCCGAGGTGAAGAATATCGAGGTTAACGAGCGCCGCGATGTGACCGAGGAAGACGTCAACAGCATGATCAAGCGTCTGATCAAGCAGACGAGCGAGACGCTGGAGATGTCCATCAAGGCCGGCACCGACCAGGAGCGCACCGACAACCTGACCGAGCAGGTCAAGATTCTGGAGAGCCTGCTGCCCGCGCAGGTTTCGGGCGAGGAGCTCGAGGCTCTGATCGAGCAGGTCATCGCCGAGCTGGGCGCCACGTCCAAGAAGCAGATGGGCCAGGTCATGGGAGCACTCGGCAAGGCCACCGGCGGCAACTTCGATAAGCCGGCCGCGGCAAAGATCGTCGGCGCAAAACTCGCGTAATTTGTTACGCGGTTTTACCAAACCGCGTAACGGCTCGACGCTGCAAACCCGTACACGCGGCAATCTGACGTTCAATTTCAAGGGCGCGACCATAAGGTCTGCGCCCTTTCATTTCACGTCACCTTGCTCGCGTGTACGGGTTTTCGCTGACTTATGCTCAACAAGGACGGTTGTACTATTTTCGGCGCTCATTGGGGACAGACTTAAATGAGTGCCCAATGAGCAGGTACTCATTTAAGTCTGTCCCCAATGAGTGGGTGGAAGATTGCGGGTTCTTTACGGGAATGTAGTGTGGGCTGCGGAAACGTGGTTCTTTCCGTACAATAGTTCAACTCGTGTAAACGCAGGGAAGGGACATTCATGGCAGACATGATCGAGATCAAGCATCTCAACAAGTACTTTGGCGACCTGCATGTGCTCAAAGATATCAATCTTACCGTCAAGCGCGGCGAGAAGCTCGTAATGATCGGGCCTTCCGGTTCGGGTAAGTCGACGCTCATCCGTTGCGTCGATTATCTGGAGGAGCCCACTTCGGGCGAGGTCGTCATCGACGGTACGCCGCTCACAAAAAAGAATCACCTGGAGATGGCTCGCAAGTATAGTTCCATGGTGTTTCAGCAGTTCAACCTGTATCCCAACATGACGGTGCTGGGCAACCTGACGCTCGCGCCCATCAAGCTGCAAAAGAAGAGCAAGGAGGAGGCGACCGAGATCGCCATCGCCGCGCTCAAGCGCGTCGGTATGGCGCATAAGGCCGGCGAGTATCCGCAGAACCTCTCGGGCGGTCAGCAGCAGCGCATCGCCATCGCCCGTGCCCTGTGCACCAAGCAGCCCATCATCCTGTTTGACGAGCCGACCTCGGCGCTCGACCCCGAGATGGTCCAGGAGGTTCTGGACGTTATGATTGAGCTCGCGCAGGAGGACATCACCATGATCTGCGTGACGCATGAGATGGGCTTTGCGCGCCAGGTGGCCGACCGCGTCATCTTTATGGAGGACGGCCGCATTCTGGAGGAGGGCACGCCCGAGCACTTCTTCGATAACCCCGAGAACCCGCGCTGCCGCGAGTTCCTGTCCAAGATTCTGCACTAGGCGCGGTGATGGACATGACGGATATGACGAGGGCGGCCGTGTCGCGCCGTCACTTTTTGCAGCTGGCGGGCGCCGGCATGCTTGCGCTGACGGGGACCGCGCTTACCGGTTGCGGCAACTCCACCAGCGGCGAGGGCTCCGACAAGGGGTCCAAGCTTGCGGCCATTAAGTCGCGTGGACATCTGAATGCCGGCGTCAAGAAGGACGTTCCCGGCTATGGCTATTACGACACCGCCAAGGGCCGCTTTGAGGGCATGGAAGTCGATTTGTGCTACCAGATCGCCGCTGCCGTCTTTGGCGTGAGCTACAAGGAGGCCCGCGCCCAGGAGCTTGTCGAGTTTACCGACGTAACGCCCAAGACGCGCGGCCCGCTGATCGATAACGGCCAACTCGACGTGGTCGCGGCGACCTACACCATCACCGACGAGCGCAAGAAGAGCTGGGATTTCTCGACGCCGTACCGCACCGACTACGTGGGACTCATGGTCAAGAAGCGTTCGGGCTTTACCTCGATTGAGGACTTGGACGGCAAGGTCATTGGCGTGAGCCAGGGTGCCACCACGCAGGGGCTGATCGAGCAGATGATCAAGGACAACGGCTTTAGCTGCAAGCCCGAGTTTAGGGCCTTTAGCGGCTACCCCATCATCAAGAGTTCGCTCGACGCCGGCAATATCGACGTCTTTGCCATGGACCGCTCTACGCTGGCAGGCTACATGAACGAGACCGTCGAGCTGCTGCAGCCCGAGGTCAAGTTTGGCGAGCAGGGCTACGGCGTGGCGACCAAGAAGGGCTGCGACCTTTCGGCCGTGGTCGATCAGGTGATTTGCGATCGTCTGGCCGACGGCTGGCTCGACCAAGAGGTCAAGACCTGGGGTCTTGTATAGGCGCATCGTCCAAGGAAGGAATCAAATGCTCGAAGGATTATTTGACGCCGACCGTTGGTCGACGACATTTCAAAACATGGGGCCCTTCTGGGAGGGCTTTGGCGTGACGCTACAGGTGGTCGTTGCCGGTCTGCTGCTGTCGCTGGTGCTGGGCACGCTGCTGGGTGTGTTCTCGACCACCCGTTCGCGCGTGCTGCGCGCCATAAGCCGCGTGTACGTGGAGTTTTACCAGAACACCCCGTTGCCCGTGCAGGTGCTCTTTATGTACATGGCTGGTCCGCAGTTTTTGCAGGCCATAACCGGTGCCGACCAGCCGGTGCGCATCGCGCCGTTCGTGCTGGGCTTCTTGGGCGTGGGCCTGTATCACGCGGCCTACATCTCGGAGGTTATCCGCACCGGTATCGAGGCGGTTCCGCGCGGTCAGATGGAGGCGGCGCAGAGCCAGGGCTTCACCCGTGCGCAGGCGTACTGGTACATCGTGCTGCCCCAGACATTCAAGATCATTCTGCCGCCGCTGTGTAACCAGGCGCTCAACCTGGTCAAGAACACGTCGGTGCTGGCGCTTGTGGCCGGCGGCGACCTTATGTACCGTTCCGACAACTTTGTGAGTCTGTACGGTTACCTGCAGGGATACATCGTCTGCTGCCTTATGTACTTCATCATCTGCTTTCCGCTCGCCATGCTGGTGCAGTGGCTCGAGCGCCGCTCCAAGGAGCGTCCGCGCGGCGTGAGCCTGGCCGAGCTGGGGCTCGACAACGTAGAGGAGGCCTAGCGCATGGAAATCTTCAACGCGACCAACCTGCTCTACATTTGGGGCGGCTTTGTTAAGACCATAGAGATCTCGGCGCTGTCGATCTTTTTCTCGCTCATCTTTGGCACGGTCCTGGCGCTCGTTAAAAGCTATGCGCCCCGCCCATTCTGTATTTTGGTGAGCGCCTATATCGAGCTGTTCCGTTGCACGCCGAACCTGCTGTGGATCCTGTTCATCTACTTTACGGTGCAGGGTTTGGACATTGTGATTTCGACCATCGCCTTTACGCTGTTTACCAGCGCTGTTATGGCCGAGATTGTGCGCGGCGGCCTCAACTCGATTCCGCGCGGCCAGTTTGAGGCGGCGCAGAGCCAGGGCTTCGGCTTCTTTGCCACCATGCGCTACATCATTCTGCCGCAGACGTTTAAGACGATCATTCCGGCGTTGTTTAGCCAGTGCACGACCGTCATTAAGGACAGCTCGTATCTTTCGGGCATTAACGTGGCCGAGCTCATGTACACGGCAAACGTCGTGATGGCCCATGCGATCGATCTGTCGCAGGTGCTTATGCTCTACGGCTTGGTGTTTGCGATGTACTTTGTGCTCAACTTTGGTATCTCGCTGCTGGTGAGAGCGTATCAGCGCCGCATTGTAGCCGCATAGCCTGGCTTTCCCTGGCACCCAACCTTGGCCTTCAAACCGTCGCTCGCGTACCAAAGTACGCGTCGCTCCTCTTTCAGGCCAATCTTGGGCACCAGGAAAACCCAGGTACGGTATCGTGGGAATAAGGGTTACACAGCCCTTTTTTCATGTTGTTAGAAAGGAATCGCGATGAGCGATCTGGAGAATAAGAAGAATCCTGTGGTCATTACCATCGCGCGCGATTTTGGTGCCGAGGGTCACGAGATTGGCCGCATGCTTGCCAACGAGCTGGGGATTCCGCTGTACGACAACGAGCTGCTGGTGCGCGCGTCGCTGCGTGCGGGCGAGTCGCTCGATAAGATGGCTGCCTACGACGAGCGCCTGGCCGTGGAGAACATGGCGTTTCTGCCCGACCGCTACGACGCACGCTCGTACTCGGACAAGCTATTCCAAAAGATGAGCCAGGTGATTTTGGACCTGGGCGAGACCGAGAGCTGCATTATCGAGGGTCGTCTGTCCGATTATCTGCTGCGCAACAACCCCAACCACATCGCCGTGCTGGTGACCGCTCCCTTTGAGGACCGCGTCGAGATTGTGCGCAAGAAGCGTGGCCTCAACAAAAAGAAGGGCGCCAAGCTGGTCAAACAGCAGCAGAAGGCGCGCGAGGCGTTCTATAAGCGCTATAGCGCCGGCAAGTGGAAGATGACGAGCGGCAAGGACATCGTCGTCAACCGCGCCAAGCTGGGCCGCGAAGGCTGCAAAGACGTCATAGCCGCTGCCTACCGCTACAAAGTGGCTCAACTCGAAGGCTAGCCGACCAAAAACCACCGCAAAGGGTCCCCTTTGTGGTGGTTTTTGTTTTAGGCCGAGGGGAAGGCCTTGGCGGCAGTGCCTATCCTCGGCTTTTGCATAGTCTCGATCTGTAACACCAAGCCAGCGAAAATGGCTCTAACTGTTACAGATTGAGATGAACCGTTCGGCCGTCAGCCCAACGTCTTGATCTGTAACACCAGGCGGCATATTTGGTCTCTAACTGTTACAGATTGAGATAAAGCGGAGGCGGCTGGCGCAATATCTCGATCTGTAACAACTACGATGCTCAACGGGCTCCAGGTGTTACAGATCGAGACAAACTAGTCGGTCAGGCCCCCAACCACCACAAAGGTGCCTGTCCCCTTTGTGGTGGTTGGGGCGGCCGGCATAGAAAAAGTCCCCGCCGGGCGTGTGCTCGACGGGGACTTTGCCGTTTGATGGCTAGCACTGCAGGTGATTACTCGCCCAGCAGGCTCTTGGTGATGGAAGCGGCGGCCTTCTTGCCGGCGCCCATCGCCAGAATGACCGTAGCGGCACCGGTGACGATGTCGCCGCCGGCCCAGATGCGGGGATCGGTGGTCTGGCCGGTCTCCGCATCGGCAACGATGTAGCCCCACTTGTTGAGCTCCATCTTGCCGCCGATCTTGGCAGCGAAGGGGTTGGCGTTGGTGCCGATAGCCGAGATCGCGACGTCGCAGGGGATCTCCTCGATGGCGCCCTCGATGGGCACCGGGCGACGACGGCCGGACTCGTCAGGCTCGCCGAGCTCCATCTTCTGGACCTTGACGGCGCACACGGAGCCGTCCTCGCCAGCGACAAACTCGAGCGGGGAGACGAGTGGCAGGACCTCGACGCCCTCGGCCTTAGCATGGTGCAGCTCGGCGCGACGGCAAGGCATCTCATCCTCGGTACGGCGGTAAGCGATAATGGCGTGCTCGGCGCCCAGGCGCTTGGCGGTACGGACGGCGTCCATAGCCACGTTGCCGCCACCAAAGACGACGACGTTCTTGCCGTGCTTGGTGGGGGTGTCGTACTCGGGGAACTTGTTGGCCTTCATCAGGTTCACGCGGGTGAGGTACTCGTTAGCGAAGAAGACGTTGGGCAGGTTCTCGCCGGGGACGTTGAGGAACTTGGGCAGGCCTGCGCCGGTCGCCACGTAGATGGCGTCGAAGCCCTGCTCGAACAGCTCCTCGGCCGTGGCCATGTTGCCCACGACGGAGTTGTACTCAAACTTGACGCCCATGTCCTCCAGGCCGTCAATCTCGCGCTTGACGACTGCCTTGGGCAGACGGAACTCGGGGATGCCGTAGACCAGCACGCCGCCGCCGGTAAAGAAGGCCTCAAAGACGGTGACGTCAAAGCCGTTGCGGGCGAGCTCGCCGGCGCAGGTGATGCCGGACGGGCCGGAGCCGACGACGGCGACCTTCTTGCCGTTCTTGGGGGCCATCTTGGGCGTGGAGGCGAGCTCGGGGCGGTCACCCAGGAAGCGCTCGAGCTGGCCGATGGCCACGGGCTCGGATTTCTTACCACGGATGCACTTGCCCTCGCACTGGTTCTCCTGCGGGCAGACGCGGCCGCAGATGGCGGGAAGCATGGAGTCCTCGCGGATGGTATCGAGAGCGCCGCCGAAGTCCTTCGCGCGGATCTGCTCGATAAAGCGGGGGATGTTGATGTTGACGGGGCAACCCTCAACACAGAACGGCTTCTTGCAGTTGAGGCAGCGCTCGGCCTCGGCCAGCGCCATCTCCTCGGTGAAGCCCTTGTCGACGGGGCGGAAGTCGCAGGCGCGCTCGGCAGCCGGCTCCTCGTTATCGGGGGTGCGGGGCGACTTCATATCGGCAACGAAACGACCGTTAACTAGTGGCATGCGCAGCTCTTTTCCTCATAGGCCTTGAGGGACTCGCCCTCTTCGGAACGGTAAGCGGCCTGGCGGGCACGAAGGTCATCCCAGTCGACCAGGGTGGCATCGAAGTCGGGGCCGTCGACGCAAGCGAACTTGGTCACGCCGCCCACCTCGACGCGGCAGCAGCCGCACATGCCGGTGCCGTCAACCATGATGGGGTTGAGGGACGCGGTGATGGGGGTGTCGTACTTCTGGGCGGTGAGGGTCGAGAACTTCATCATCGGAACGGGGCCGACGCAGAAGACCTGGCTCACGGCCTTGTCCTGCAGCAGGCGCTCCAGCGGAGCGGTGACAACGCCCTGCTCGCCGTAGGAGCCGTCGTCAGTGGTGATGTGGATGTGGTCCTCGTCGAGGAGCTCGCGGAACTGGTCCTCCATGAGCAGGAGGTCCTTGGTGCGGGCGCCCATGATGGCGTGAACCTCGTGGCCGGTCTCGACCAGGTGCTTGGCGACCGGGAAGGCAATTGCCAGGCCGACGCCGCCGCCAATGACGGCGCAGGGGCCCTCAGCCATCTCGGTGGGAACGCCCAGCGGGCCCACGACGTCGCGCAGCGACTCGCCGGCCTCGTAGGTGGAAAGCATCTCGGTGGTCTTGCCGATCACCATGAAGATGAACTCGACCCAGCCCTCGTCACCGTTCCAGCCAGCTAGGGTAAACGGGACGCGCTCGCCTGTCTCGTTGGCGCGAACCATGAGGAACTGTCCAGCGTGCGCATGCTTGGCGATTGCGGGCGCCTCGATGCGGAACTTGAACACCTTCTCCGAGAACTGCGTCTTCTCCAGGATCTTATACATAGAACCCCTCTCTTGTTAGGGCCGCCGAACCGTGCCTCCACGGAAATGGACGGTAGCCCGAGTAAAACCGTACGCGCACAGGCGTTGTGCAGACATACGGTGCAAATTATACCCTCATGGACATGCTGTTTACGTGTGTCTTCGGCGGTTGGGAAAAGGGTTTATCCACTTCGACCTACCAAATAGGGATAGGTTTATTTTGGTCGGTTTTATCAGGCAAAACGGCAAAGGGGGCCGGCCTCGGGTTGTGATGAGGCCGGCCCCCTTTGGGGTGTTATGCGTGTATGGCAGCGCGGGGTTTATTGCGATGCGGCCACCGGGGCGTTTCTGTAGATAAAACCTGCCAAAATAAACATCCCTAAATGGTAGGTTTTAGTGCTTGCCGTTGGAGGAAGCGGCGCCGTTGACGTGGTCGCGGGCATAGATCACGCCGTGCACGATGGCGAGGCCCGCGGCGTCGGCCGCGCGGGCGCAGGTGTCCTGGAAATCCTCGGCCTCGCGGGCACGCAGCTGCTTGAGCACGTAGTCGGCCACGGCCATCTTGCCGGGAGGGTTGCCGATGCCGGTGCGGATACGGCTAAAGTCGCGGCTGCCCATCTTGTCGATGATGGAGCGCAGGCCGTTGTGACCGGCATGGCCTCCGCCCACCTTGACGCGCACGTCACCGGCGGGAATGTCGAGCTCGTCGTGGATGACGAGCAGCTCCTCGGCCTTGATCTTGTACTCGCGGCAGAGCTTGGAGATGGGTCCGCCCGAGGTGTTCATGTACGACTGAGGCTTGACCAGTACAATCTGGCGCTTGCCGCCCTCTTCCTCGGGATCGTTGATGTTGATGAGCGCGACCTCGGCGCCGGCCTGGTTTTTCCAGTACGTGACACCGGCCTGACGGGCCAGCTCATCGATCGCCTTAAAGCCGGCGTTGTGGCGGGTTTCGGCATATTCCTCGCCCGGGTTGCCAAGCCCGGCAACCATGCGAATCTTAAGCGGCTGTGCAGCTGCCATGTTCATCCTTTCGTTGATTTGTCGCCTGCTATGGTGAGCGACCCTGTTGCCGCTGTCAAATGGAGGGTAATTGAGGGCGTTTGGGGGCGTTTGGACGGACGTCGAAATCCGAGGTGGACAGTTAGTTCAGATACGTATAAGTTCTGAGGACTCGAATTACTCAATTCAATGCCGATACGTTGTTTTGGAGCTTTAGTTAGTCCATATGGCGCTGTTTTGAAGTCTACCCTGCCTTCAAATAGGGCGAATGGTATAGAGATAGCTGCAAAACAGTCTAATTCAATGCGTCCATTTATACGTATTTGAACTAACTGCCCAGCCCTGCTCGACGGCGCACGGGTGATTCGCCGTTTAGACCGGCGCGAGGCCGGTTCCGGCCCGCAGAGCGTTGAGCCAAGCGGCCTGACGCTTGCGATAGCCCTTGATACGGTACCGGAATCGGACTCCTGCGAGTCGATGCATCGTTTGGGCGAAGGCTTCGAGTGCAACAAGGTCTTTCATTTGGTCGCGATTGATAACCAGGACGTGGATGCCCATGGCCTTGAGGCCATTATTTCGATTGCCATCGTGGATGCGAGCGTTTTGAAGCTCATGCCCAATTCCGTTGTATTCGTTGTCGACTCCGGCTGCCGGGCAATATAGGTCGCAGATGGCATAGGGGATGCCCGAGGACATGTTGACCGCAAGAGTATCGAAGTCGATTCGATGGTTGAGTAGCAGGCCTCCCATGGGCAGGCTGCAACATCCGAATCCGCCAAAGCGCATGGGCGCTCCGAGAACGGCAAACATTAGGGATTCGGCTGGGGATGCGGATCCAGCCCGGGCGAGTTTGACTGCCGTGCGAAACGAGGCGTATGAGCTACTTTTGGCGAACCGTGCGACCGCCTCGAGCTCTTCGATGGTCGTGGCGGGCTCGCATTTGTAGTGCGCCTGTTCATAGCGGGTTTCGTTCTGTTGTTCGGCCGCTGACTGGTTGCCCAGGCAATCAAGATCGCCCGTCGCTTCGTAGCCATCGCCCTTGGGCCAGATGTCGTCATGGGCAATGGGGTATGTTGCCCCGGGAGGAAGGGAGTAAGTTCCGACCAGTTCCATGAGAAGCATCAAGGTTTTGGCGACTGATTCATTTTTAGAACAAAGCATGGCTGTCATGGCAGGAGACGTTGCGTAGATGTCGGCCTCGGCGTGCATAATTGCACCTTCAGGAAGCGGAGCGGAGAGAATATGCTGAAGAAGTCGCTTGTCGGGGCGTCGGTTGCCTTCGTTTGAAACGAGAAGATCGAGCAGCTCGGAATCATCTTCATTCCAGGCGTCGAGTATCGAAAGTGCGCCAAAGTCTATCGCGTCATTATTGGGAATGCAGCTAGCCAAGGCCTGTGCTTGCTGTTCACTATCAATGGAGCTCCAGGGTAGGGCAGAGTACGCCCGTCGTGCGCGACGAATTGCGCGGAGGGCGGAGAAATGTGAAATCACGGTCGTCATAGCTATAACGTACTAAGTTGGCGGCAGAATGCGACCGCCATACCGTTCTTTTCGCTCAGCGGGGTGCTGGGCGCCATGAACGGCCGGGTGTTAGGAAATCGGTGGAATCGGTTGAGGGGATTGCAGGAAATTGAGCTCTGCCGAGAAGGTTGACGATGGCTACTGGACAGTTAGTTCAGATACGTATAAGGCGGCGGGCGTTCGAGGTGTTTCTAAGGGCCTTCGAGGGCGATTTGAAGATAATATATGCGGCGGTTGTACTCGAAAACGATGAGCTTCGGGCGGCATGGCATCCGCCGGGGAGCTCAGAAGGCTCCGAACGGACCTTTGGAGCTTTAAAAAATACGTATCTGAACTAACTGTCCAGGGCGGATTGGCGAGGAATAGAAAAAGGGTCGGAAGCGAGCTTCCGACCCTTTAAAAACATCAAAGATGATGCGATACGCGTTGGACTACAGCGCGAAGTCGCCGCCGACGAGCGTGGAGACGGGCTCCTCGTGGTAAACGGCGGAGATGGCCTGAGCGAACTCCTCGGCGACCGAGATGGTCTTAATCTTGCCGCCGACCTCGACGGGAATGGCATCGGTGACGACGCACTCGACGATGGGGGCGTCGTTCAGACGCTCGATGGCCGGACCGGAGAAGATGCCGTGGGTGGCGCACACGTAGATGTCGCCGGCGCCCATAGCCTTGAGTTCCTTGACGTTGGCGCACAGGGTGCCAGCGGTGTCGATCATGTCGTCGTTGATGATGCAGGTCTTGCCCTTGATGTCACCGATGATGCCCATGACCTCGG